>NZ_JAFBFH010000009.1 GCF_016909185.1 Siminovitchia thermophila
TGTATATAGTTAGGGTTCCTGTAGCCATTGTCTTTTATCAAAATTGTACATATTAAAACAGTCAAAAGTGTACATATCATCGTTGACATTTATACCTACTGAATGTTAGTTGAACCGATCGGGCATTTAGGTGCCGTTTTCTCACACTTAGACCTTTTGTGTCAACTCAGGTCTTGAAGTAGGAGTCTTACGGCACCTTACATGCTGGGAAATTGTCCCAGTGTATCATACGCAAGCTTTTAGCGTAGTCAAAATAAGGAGACTCCTGCGGGAATAGCTCGAGCTGAAGATCCCGCAGGAAAGCGACCTTTGTTTTCCGAGGAAGCTGAAGAGACCTGCGGAAAGCGAAATAGGTTGACGTAGCAATAATAGGGATTTTTTTAACACATTTAAGGCCGGGACAAAACCCTGTAAAAATGAAATAAATTGCATGAATCAAGTTTAAAAACCTTGATTTCACGCGGCTTTATATTCAAGATTTTACGAACCTTGTATCCCGGCCCCTTTGCTATTTCGTATTTGGTTTTGTCCTAGACTCCTCCTTATTTGAACAGATCAATCCAAATTGATCCAAACGCTTTTGACCTCTGTGTAATTTTGTAACGCATAGGAGCCCATTTCCCGTCCAAATCCGGATTCTTTATACCCGCCAAATGGCGAGGCGGGATCCGTTACATTGTAACAATTAACCCATACGGACCCTGCTTTTAGCCGATTGGCAACATAATGCGCATTCTTTAGGTTTTCCGTCCATAACCCCGCGGCCAAACCGAAATTGGAATTGTTGGCACGTTCAATGATTTCATCTAGACTTTCATACGGCATTGCAACGACCACCGGTCCAAAAATCTCTTCTCTCGCAATGGACATTTCTTCATCAACATTCGTGAAAATAGTGGGCTCTACAAAATACCCCTTTTCAGTATGCCCGCCGCCGCAAAGCATTTTTGCTCCTTCTTCATTGCCTTTATTGATATAATCAACAACACGGTTTTGCTGCTTTTTCGAAACGAGCGGCCCCATATCAGTATCGGTCGATAATCCACTGCCTTGTTTCACGTTTTCAGCATAATTGATTAAATCGGATAATACATGATCATACACTTTCTTCTGAATATAAACCCTAGACCCGGCACTACACACTTCACCTTGGTTCGCCATGATACCCGAGAAAACGCCGGGAGCCGCTTTTGACAAATCGGCATCTGGCAAAATAATATTGGGAGACTTTCCACCGAGTTCAAGTGTTACCCGCTTCATTGTATTTGCCGCTTCTCTCATGATGGCCTTTCCGACGCTGGTGGAGCCTGTAAAGGCAATTTTGTCTACATCAGGATGTTTGACCAATGCATCTCCCGCTACCTCACCGAAACCAGGAACCATATTGATGACCCCTTCCGGAAAACCGGCTTCAGCGGCCAATTGGGCTAGATAAAGAGCGGAAAGTGGCGTTTGTTCGGCTGGCTTTAAAACAACCGTACAACCCGTAGCCAATGCCGGGGCTATTTTCCAAGCAGCCATCATGAGCGGGAAATTCCATGGGATAATCTGACCGACGACACCAACAGGTTCATGTCGGGTGTAGTTGAAATAATTTCCAGAAACCGGAATTGTTTGTCCGACTATTTTTGTCGCCCATCCAGCAAAATATTGAAATTGGCCAACTGCATTGGGAATATCATTGCCTAATACTTCATTGATGGGCTTTCCGTTATCGAGCGTATCGATTTCCGCTAATTCTTGTTTATTTTTTTCTATTAATTCAGCAAGTTTATACATGAGCCTGCCACGATCCGCTGCGCTCATTCTGGACCAAGGCCCTTCTTCAAACGCTCTTTTAGCGGCAGTGACTGCTTTATCGACATCTTCAGCTTGTGCTTCACTGACATATGCCAGGACTTCGCCATTTGCCGGATTATACGTTTCAAAAGTTTTACCGGAGCTTGATTCTACAAACTCCCCATTTATAAACAATTTTTTCGTGCCCTTTAAAAACGCCGCCACTTTATTTGAAATTTGTATTGTTTGTGTCACTTTAAAACCTCCTTTTTTAGATAAGAATTAAATTGCCGATTCTAAAATGTTATATATATCCTGACGAGTCGCTTTGCGTGGATTAGGTATCATATAAAGCTCATCTTTACAGGCAATATCCGTTAACACATCTATATTCTGTTTATCTACCCCAATTGCGCTTAACTTGTCAGGAATCCCCACTTCCCGTGTCAATTCTTTTACCTTTTCCACAGCTGCTTTCGCGGCATCTTCAACCGTCATTCCCCATGTATTAACACGTAAAGCCTCACCAATTTGCGCAAATTTATAAGGATCGGCAATCCAGTTAAACTCTAAAACATATGGAAGAAGAATGGCATTTACAATTCCATGTGGAGCGTCATACTGCGCACCAATGGCATGTGAGATCCCATGAACCAAACCGAGACCGCCATTTGCCATGCCTATTCCTGTTGAACAACTAGCTTGAACCATTTTATTCATTGCCTCTACATTTTCCGTATTGCCAACCGCTTCGAGAATGGACGCTCCAATCACCCGTACCGCATGAAGATTAAGCGCATCTGTAATGACTGATCCATTTCTTGACACATAACCTTCTATTGCGTGTGTTAAAGCATCCATCCCTGTTGATGCCACAAGTGAACCAGGCATACCTTGTAATAGCTCGCCATCTAAAAACGCCACCTTGGGAAACAACGTTTCCCCAAAAACAAGCTTTTTTGTTTTTAGCTCTACATGATCTTCCGTTATAACGGCTGCATGCCCCCCTTCACTTCCAGTCCCTACTGTAGTGGGAATAGCAAATAGAGGGATGGGGTCATTGCCATATATATCAAAGCCAAAATAATCGGCAATGGAACCGCCATTTGCAAATAATACGGCAAGCGCCTTTGCGCTATCTATCACACTTCCGCCGCCCACAGCTAAAATACTTTTAATCCCTTTATCTTTAAATAATATATATGCCTCATTAGTAGCTGTTACTGTGGGGTTTGGTTTAACCTCATCATAGATCAGCGTTTCTATAGAGGTAGATTGTAATATAGTTTCAATTTTTTCAAGAATTCCAGAGTTTCTTATTCCTTTGTCGGTGACAATTAACATCGTATTGTATTCTCTGTTGTTCACTTCATCTTTGAGTTGTTTTACACAACCCGAGCCAGTTATCAATTTTGTTTTAGCCATGAACTCTGTCAATTTGTTGGCACTCATGTGAATTCCTCCCTATCATGTGGTGGTCTTGTTAAAAGAGATTGCGTAATTGTATGTAAAATGGATGATCGAACGGTCTCAGTAACCACCTCCTTTCATTTAAAACCTTTTAGCTATTTCCGCATAGTATTGGATAGCCCTTATATATTTTTTTACCTCGACATATTCATCAGATTGATGTGCCAGCTTCTCATCACCCGGTCCATAGATAATCGTCGGGATTTTTAAAGCGGGAAAAAAGACTGATGCATCCGTATAATAATTTGCGCCTTTTTCTTCTGCTTCTATTTTGTTCAATTCTTTATTAAGTTCCAAAGCTAATGAAACAAAATCGCTATCCCTTTCGTTTTCCAGCGCCGGCAAATCATTTATGATCTTTAACTCAGCTTTGAAGTGGGCAATTTTCATTTCAAGATCTTTCAGGATTTCCTTGATGTCTTTTATGATGTTGCCATGCTTTATTTCAGGGATTGTTCGTATATCAATCGTCACTTTACATTGATCTGGCACTAAGTTTGTCTTTATTCCCCCATTGACAGTACTGATAGTGAGTGTCGGCTTTCCTAATAACTTATGTTCTTTTTCGTATGAAAAAGAAAAATGTTTCAGTCTTTCTATCAGTTCACTCATATGAACAATAGCATTTATACCTTCATGGGGCATGGAACCGTGGGCTGTTTTACCAAATAATTTAATTTCAATCCATAAAGCCCCTTTATGAGCCGTGAAAACCTTTCCATTACTAGGCTCTGCTATAACCATGGCCCCAGCATTTTTAAGTGCTTCATCATTAACCATCATTGAAGCACCTATACAATCGACCTCCTCACCCGCAGTCCCGACAAAAACCACATCATGATCCAGACTTGTCCTTGTTTCCTTCAAAGTAATCATTGCTTCTATTAACGCGGCAACACCACTTTTCATATCACAAGAGCCTCGCCCAAAGATTTTTCCATTTATGAGACTGCCGGAAAACGGTGAATGCTTCCATTCAGTTTCTCCTACAGGCACAGTGTCAAGATGTCCACTAAATAGTAAAGAACGATGTTTTGAACCATTCCCCTTTAAACGAACAATCACATTTGCCCGACTTGAAGAAAGCGCTTTAATTTCAGTTTGCAAATCTGCTTTTGCGGCATGCTCAACGATTGCCTTGGCAACCCCAAGCTCGTTTCCAGGAGGGTTGACACTTTTTATTTTGATTAGCTTTTGCAAAAATTTGATAGCCCTTTCTTGATTTACCATCAGATCAACCGCCTATCATTATTTTGTGAAATACATCTCCTGTATTTAAAAAACTTTTTCATTTTAAACGTTTCTATTGTTTCTAACTGTTATACAATATTAGCATAGTAACATTTGGAAATAAGCACAAAGAATAGTGAACTACTTTGTATATACGAACAAATAAAGGGAATTGAGTCAAAGGCCTATTCTAAATATTTCAAAATTAACCCGATATTAGTAATCTATAAAACTAAGGCCGAAATGGTATTTGAATTTGACATATTCGGAGAGGAGTGGTGAGTGATGAATATTAATGATGTTAACCAATTAGATGTACTAAAAGATTCAGAAATTCTTGCCGGAAAAAAGGGGTTAAACAATAGAGTACTTCATGCTACCATCATTGATGCACCCGATGGTTATAAGTGGTGTTCGAAAGGGGATTTCATCATCACAACAGGATATCCTTTTACAAGTAATATGCATTGGGAAGCGGGAATCATGAAGTTACTACATGCGCTTATTGAGAAAGAATGCTCGGGTTTAGGAATAAAGCTGGGGCGTTACATCCCGTCCTTTCCAAAAGAGGCCCTTTCTTATTCCAACGACAATAACTTTCCGGTTATTTCTTTACCGCATAATGTCTCTTGGTCAGAGATTATTATGCCCATTGTTACCCAAATCAATAAACAACATCAAAATGAATTAGAAATGAATCACACTGTTTACGAGATGTTCCATCACCATCTAAAGATGCAAGGTGACTTACAGGATCTTGCCCAATTACTCAATAAGATTTTAAACAAACCGGTTACCATCTACGTTAGAAACGCTCATCAAAAAATTGACGTACATCACAGCTTTTTTTCGGCGGATGAAATTGAAAGTATGATATCGGCGTTGTCTTGTGTACAGGAGCGGCCAATCCAGAGATTGAATTGGCAAGGAAACAAATTTACTGTCAGGTGGGTATACAATTCAGATCAATTAGAAGGGGGCGTATTCCTATGGGGAGTACATACTCATCTTCACACATGGCAAAAAGCAGCTCTAGAGCAAACCGCTGTTATATTAGCATTAGAAATAGAACGCATGAGAAGCGTATCTTTAGTTTTTCAACGTTTTAGAAATGATTTTTTAAACATGTTGTTATCTGAAGGATTTGAATCACACGAAGTATTATCCAGACGGGCAGAAGAGGTCAAATGGAATCTCGAAAGTCACTATCATGTAGTATTGTTGGATTTTGATGTGAAAGAAAAATATGTATCCAACAAGTCTAAAAACCTGGCCACATGGCAAAAGAAAGAAACTATTCTAGAAATGATCGACTATGAGTTAAAATGGTTATCGCCAGGATCACTTATAGGCTTTGATAAACATAATTTTTTTACATTACTCATTCCAAAGAAATATCAACAAGATCTTATTCATCATTTAAACAAATTAGTCAAAAAAATAAATTCAACCTCTTTTTATGGTGGAATTGGAAGATTACATCCTATTGAAAATTTAGCAGCGAGTTATAATGAAGCCTTGTTGGCTTTAAAAGTAGCCTATGCCAACATACCTGAAGATTTTAATCAAAAGAAAGTGAATCAGCTGTATGTCCGTACCTTTTCCGAATTAAATGTTGAGCGGTTCCTTTTTTCCCATAATCCGAGTGATGAAGCAAAAAAACTCGTTGAAGATTGTTTGGTAAACATAATCAAATATGATAAAGAAAAAAACAGTGATCTATTAGAAACTTTAAAAACATTTTTAGCTCACAACGCGAATTTTGATAGTACCGCGGATGCATTATACATCCATAAGAATACTGTCAGGTATCGTTTAAAAATGATTCAGGAATTAACTCAACTAGATCCTAAAAATATAAAAGACCAACTCCTTTTCCAAATGTCATTGGCGGCACTAGATGTAATGAAACAACATTTATAGGCAGCCCATCAATATTTCTGCTTCCCCCGGTAGATTTTTCATTGCCGCATCTAGCGGCCCAAAATCTCCACGGGAACCCTTCTTATACAGAAGACTTATGGTTTTAAGGCTTCCGCCCCATAAGATAATAAGTTCAGTAGCGTTACCATCTTCATTTTAATAGATAAATAGCACGAATATTTATCTTATATCTAACATCCAGATGGTGATGATGTCCATAGACTTAACAAGATGTAACCCGAAAAAAAGCGCAAAGAAAACTCGTTCTCTGCGCGTTCATTGCCCAAATCCAAGATATTTTCCGCATCCCTGCATCTTGAGTTATGATGCTAATGGATTGATCATCGAGGCGCTTGTCAATCAAACAGAACGTTGTTGTGTAAAAATGATAGACATATGTAGTTTCTTTCAGCGTATAATATTATATTCGATAATGAGCGCTTGCTTGTTATGAGGAGACTGTTTCTTCGTATAACTATAGTCTGTTCACAAAATGTTAAACCCGTTTTAAGCAAAATCGGAATACCGGGGAACAAACCGGAAATGGCTCAAAAATTCGAGAAAAACGAAATCCGCTGACAACCAGCACGACCATATTAAGCGCCAAAGGATATATTCTGTAAGCTTCAAGAAAATGAAAAATTGCCTGTTACATATTTGATGATCAGATCAAGTTCATGACACCTAATAGGATGAGTGTTTTGTTTTCGTCAACTGTATGACCCATTTTCATTTCAATATTGACCCTCATACAGCTATGCATATTCCAAAAAATGGTAGCCCTAGAATGATTTTCATGCAAGACGTATGATCATATTGTCTACATCCCCACTATTCTAATTTAGGGACGTTAAACTTCACTTCTGTTCCATGATTCACCGAGCTGGTAATCTCTAATCCGTGTCCGTATATTCGTTTTAGTCGTCTGTTTGTGTTGATCAACCCAATGCCGCTTCCAATCTTGGTTTTCTCATTCAGTATTCGGCTCATTAATTCTTTGCTGATGCCCACACCATCATCCGCAACGGCAATTGTTGTAAATGTAGGATGATTTTCAATTCGTATCTCAACGGTTCCTCCGCGTATTCTTTTCATAACGCCATGACGGACAGCATTCTCCACAAGCGGTTGAATCGAAAGGGGTGGAACTTCGAAAACCTCGTTTTCATCCACTTCCCATTTTATTTGCAAGCGATCTCCAAATCTCTCCTTTTGGATATACAGATAAGAACGAACCAGTTCAAGTTCATGATTCAAAGGAACGAGCCGCTTCAAATTTTCCGCATTAAAGCTTCCGCGCAAGTATTCTCCAAATGTATTAAGTAGGTTAATCATTCTTTCTGAATCAATTTCACTTAGCGATGCGATTGTATTTAAAGTGTTAAAGAGAAAATGAGGTTGAATTTGAGCCTGCAGCCACGCGGCTTCCATATAAAGACGCTCATTGGCTGAGTCTTTAAAATCAATAAGGGCACGTACGCGAGATTTCAGTTCGAGAGAATGAATGGGCTTTGTCACATAATCATTCGCCCCTAAAGAGAAAGCAGTATACACATCTTCAGGATCATTTCTGGCAGGTAATAAAAGGATCGGGAGTTCCAGTGCGGAATATTTCTCCCGAATCAACCTCGTCAATTCATAGCCGGAAATATGGGGCATGATGGCATCGATAATGATTAAATCCCATTCAACTTTATCTAACATGTCCAGTGCTTCTTTACCGCTTATGACAGTTAAGACATCATATTTGTTAGCCGGGAAAAGATTACTGATGACTTTCAAAGTGACCGGATCATCATCTACCACAAGAATATAATGCTTTTTGCTGTCAGCCATATGATTTTGCCGCTTGCGCATACTACCATCAACCGCAGCCGCCGATTCATTTATATCCATACTCTGTATTGCCATATTCGCGACATTTTCTTTTTTGGCCAGTGGCAATGTAAAGAAGAAATCTGATCCCTTCCTTAATACAGATTCCACTTGTAAAGTGCCCCCATGCAATTCGATTAACTGCTTACAAACATTCAGACCTAGGCCCAACCCAGTATCATATGGTTCTCCTTGTTCATAGGGAGCCAATATTCGCTTCTGTGTTTCCTCATCCATTCCCTGCCCGGAGTCCTGAACATGAATCACCGCCATATTATCACGCACATCGGCATCAATGACTATTTTTCCTGCATGTGTATACTTAATGGCATTATGCAAAAGGTTAAACAATATTTGAATCAGTCTATTTTCGTCAACATATACGTTTGGAAAAGAAGACGGAATCGTTGATATCATTTGAACCTGCTTTCCTTCTGAAATAAACCTTAACATGTCGAACACCCCCGAGACAGATCCATGGATATTCGTACTTTGTGGGTTTATCTGGATTGTCCGCTCCTTGAGCCGTGTATAATCAAGAAGATCGGCGAGCATAAAGGACATGCTTCTTCCCATATTGATCAGGTATTTAAGATCATCCTTGTCTTGTTTTGCAAATTCGGTCCTTTTCCCATCATATATCGTTTGTGCCATAATGATCATTTCATTCAAAGGTGTCCGCAACTTTTTAGAACTATTCTTTAAAAATTCATCTTTCAATGTATCCGCCTTTTGTAACTCATGGACAAGTTCTGCCGCTTGCTTGTTTTTCTTATGATATTGTTTAAACCAAAAGATAGCAAATCCGAGAAAGGCGAATATATAATCAAAGGGGTAAAATGGTATTTCCATCTTGGCCAAGACTTTGATCAGTCCCCAAATAATTCCGGAGGTCGTACTCAAAGTAACGAAGGCAAGAAAAAAAGATTCTTTGTGATGATGAAAATATTCTTTCAGAGCCAAAAAAAGAATCGTGATAAATGACAAGAAATAAACGATAAAGAAGAGGGCATTTGCCGGTACTAAATATTCTGTGGGAAGCGCGATAATGGTTAGTGCGCAAAGACCGTATAATATCGTAAACCAACGAAAACATTGGTCATTTCGGTGCTTTTCCAATAACATCCTCATTAATTGCACAAAGAAAAATGAAGAGCCCAAATAAATCAAGTTCCCCAGCTTCATGGACCAATCATAATCAAGGTGAAGCCATGAGAGCATACCTTTATCGTAAATCAAGACCTCATCTATCGCCGGAAAAAGGAAACCGACTGTAAAAAAAAGCAACATTTTATGTCGATAAATAAAAAAATAAATGAGTAGTGAATATATACTATGAAGAATAAGGACAACGACAATCATCGTGATCAAATTTTTTATGAAACTCTCTTCCTTGATAATCGCCTCGGCCATACCGAATGTGATCGTTTTATTGATCGTTGTACTTTCAGGAGTATCGAAGTTAGAAATATGCAAAATAATATCAATCTCTTGTTGATCAGTGCTAAAAAAAACTGTGGACGGTATATCTTCCCCTTTATGTTCGTGAGGATTATCAGCCACTGTTCCAGAGCGTGCTTTTAACCGTCCATTGATAAACAATGCAGAAGCCGTTTTTGCTGATGGTAACCGAATCCCAAATGTACGCACATCTCCCTGATTTCCGTCAAGTAAAATCCGTAACCGATATGTTCCAAATTGATAAGTTACGTTCTTTTCCCCCTCAAATGGTACCGGCAATAAAGTTTTTTCCATATTGCTTACATTGCCGTTTGTCAGGTCGGGAGAAATGAAAGTATTTGGAATAAAAGCCCACTCCCCGTTCAGCGTAATGGTCTGATCATTACTTAAATCATAGTCTTGCAAATCCAAAACACCATCATGCGCCAAAGGTTGCTTTGGAGGATAGTGATACGCCACCCATAAAAGACGAAGAGTTGTCAGAAAGATAAAAATGAACCCTAGGGTTAACAAAGGCTTCAATTTAAAATTACTCAAAACAGACGCCCCACCCTCTCCATGCCATGGTATAGGCATCGCAAAAAGCCTGATGGCAAAATAACCGCACATAAAACAATGCTTATACGTTGAAATCCGTGCGGGAGATTATTATATTGACCCATAAACACCCTATTATTTGCTTGATTAAGATGAAATTTGATTGACCAATCAAATTTAACAATTAAAACAAGACATTGTCATGTAGCAGACTAAAGCAGGGAGTTAACAACCGCGATCTATTTTCACTGAAAGAAAAAGACTCCTCAAAATAGGAATGGTTAATCGAAAAATAAACTTTCAATAAAATATTGTAAAGTGGAAGCCCATATATTTAGATACAGCATTTTATCAAAATAAAGCATGAGACCCAAAATGACAATAACAAAACCGCCAAATTTCATTAAAGCGGAAGAATACTTTAAGATGAACTTAGTCTTACTAATAAAAAGCGCCATCAAAATAAAGGGAATGCAAAAGCCCAATGAATAAGCCGTAATATTGGCAAATGTTTGTCCGGGATTTAAAACGCTTGCATATATAATCGCCCCGAAAATAGGCCCTATGCAAGGTGTCCATCCAGCGGCAAATACGAAACCAACTAAAAAAGAACTGAAATAGCTAGAAGATTTTTTTCGATAATGAAGCCGAACTTCTTTGAACATGAATGCCGGTTTAATAACGCCCATTAAAAACAGGCCCATTGCCACTAAGAAAATGCCGCCAAACATTTTAATATAGCTTTGATAGGCAGAAAAAAACGCTCCGAGCTTGCTAACAGAAAACCCCAGGATATAATAAACAACCGAAAAACCTAAAGAAAAGAACAGCGTATGAAGCAATACTTTTTTGCTGAAGAAAGTTTCTTTTTGTTCTTTTAACTCATTTACAGAGACCCCGGTTATGTATGAAATAAAAGACGGATACAGCGGCAAACAACATGGAGAAATAAACGCTAAAAAACCTGCACTAAATGCAAGTAATACAGTGACATTTTCCAACTTTTTTCACTCCTACAGCCATACTCGCTTACATACCCGAAATATGGGAGCTGTTTGCATCAATCGTATAGCCTATCCCAAAATAAAACAATAGGGTGCTTGAATACACTGTGACGACTTTAAGAACAAACTACCGCTTCTAGAGAAAGTGGATAGTAAGCCCATAAGGACAGAGTAAATGAACAAAGAAGCGAGCAACTCCCCAATGGATTTGCCCGTGATTCAGTTTTCAAGGGTTTCTCAACAACTGGAGGCTGGGACACAAGTTGAAATCTGATGCATATTTGTAAAAATCGTGAGAATAAAACCGCGTGAAATCAAGGTTTTAAACTTGATTTCATGCGGTTTGTTTCATTTTACAGGGTTTGTCCCGCTATTTCGTATTTGCTTATGTCCCCAGCCCCGCTTTATTTTTCAAACTTGTGATCAGTTCGCTTTTTGTTCTGTTTCCTTGAAGTCTGGAAACAAATCAAGAAAGGATACAGACGGCCCATGAATGAGTTGACGTTCCGCTATTTTTTTCCGTTTGACGCCAAGGTTTCGTGTCTCTACTCCATTGTAGGGGAGCCGCCCAAGCGGCTCACTTTTACAAAATGACCGCTCTGGCTCCCTTCTTTTCATGAACTAATCTTTCAATAATGTCCTTGAATACAACAGTCCAACAACCCCAACGATAATAAAGAGGATAGCCCGAATAATGATGGAAATATTGATCAAGTCAATGAAAAACAATTTCAATAAACAAAAGCCAATGAGCAAGCTCCCGATGATTTTTACAGCTTTCCAATTCCATTTCCGTCCCAAACTAATGGAGAGAAACGCGAATAAAAAGAGTAAAAATGTATGAACTAAAAAGACATATTCTCTATCCCAATCGTACACATTTGTAATGGCGAAATACCATTTATTTAAGAAGATAAAACAAGTAACTTGCAGCGCAATAAAATACGCAGAAGCTTTTGCTTTCATTCCTTCCTTATTAGGAAGTTTTCCTTTGAAAATGATCACAAAAAGGCATGTTAACAAAAAGACATATCCGATTTCCACAAATAAATGAAATAAAAACCATTGATTCAGAAAATCATCGGTTAATGGCAGAGAAACAATGACAAGCCCCAACACCAAATATTCGATCACGGCCGCATACGTCACATAAACCCCATGTTTCCATTTATATGCAAAATACATGAAAAGCAAGGCGGCCATAAAGATGAGCGCTTGAATATGGCTTTCTGTTTCATATGGCAGGTAAGTCTGAGCCAGCCAAATTTGGGTTAAGTGAAAAATATAAAGCAGGCTGATGATTTGCCCGATCATCAGACTCATATCAATCTTTTGGACTTGTAAATGAAATTTGTTCGGCCCAAAGCGATAAATAGAATGATAGATCCACCCCATCGTTATTAACAACAGGAGCCAAACGAGATGATCATATGAAACAAACCGCTCCATATATACAGTTAAGATAACCGTCCAGGCTGTAATCCCGTATATGATCGAACTCGTGACAATCGTCCGTTTCGTAGCATAATAGAGGCCGACCCATAATCCGATCGCGCCGTTAATAAGCAATAACATTAATTTCACTTGAATATGTTCAAGTTGAAATGACAAGATAAACACACTCGTTGCAAATACCGCTACGGCTGATAGCACGCCTTGTAACGAACGATCTTTTTCGGAAAACACATATGCTGTTAAAACGATGTATAATAATGCAAACAACCCGTAAACAACCACTTCTTGGGGCTGGATGAGCAATTTAATCCAGCTTATCGCAAATACAAAGTTTGTATAAATTAATACTTCTGTAAATACTTGTCTTGAAATAAGTCCTCTTATATAAAAAGTCAATAAGGATATATGCTGAATGAGGACGGTGGCTACAATAATATATTCACTGCCATACGTTCCTGCAAAGTTGGCATAAATCATTAACGTTACATGGAACAAGACAAAGGTTACATAAAAAGTGATTTTGTGTTTCTCACTTAATGAAACATAAAATAATGATAAGAAAAGCAATAAGATATATAAACAAAATTGAAGAGCTGTTGCTCCTTGACCTTCTAATAAAAATGGCAGTAAAAATCCGGCGATGGCAGAGAAAATGGTAAGCGTTTCGGACTTTGTTTTTTTAGACAAAAATAATCCAAGCGCAATGTAGAAGATCCCAATCATAAACGCCAACATATAATGAAAATAATCGTATAAATAGTGTGCGGCAAATGTCGTTAAAATCCCCAAAGCAATAACTCCGCCCAGCAACGTCACCCCGAACAATTTTTTCTCGCCTTTTACATAGCGCATTCCTAAATAGTAAAGAAGTATGGTGCTTGCATATCCCATAACAATTCTGACTGAATAGGTAATCCAGCCGTTGTCCATGCCGACTTTCAATCCCCATAAAACGCCCAGTAATAGAATGAACATGAAAACGCGCGGCAGCCAAATTCCCAATATTTTTTCAAAGTCTACTTCTTTTTTCGGCTCCTGTTTCATTTGAACAGGTTGAGCTGTTTGCTTGCTTTCCAACTCAGCTGTTGTCTGCGCAACTGTTTGCTTGCTTTCCAACTCGGCTGTTGTCTGCGCAACTATTTGCTTGTCTTCCAACTCGGCCATTGTCTGCGCAGCTGTTTGCTTGCTTTCCGGCTCAGCCGTCATTCGTTCTCCTGTTTGCTCAACCGTTGTTTTTTGTGGTGATTCCTTTACTTCCGCTTTCCTGATGTCGGCAGTTGACAGGGGCTCCATTTTCGCAATTTTTCGCTTTAAAGTACTTACTTCCTCTTCCAAGGTTTCAACTCTTCGGACTAATTTCTTTATATTTTCATCCATTATACTGCTCCTTTTTATGGAAATATGTCCTCCCGCCATTATATCTGGAAGATTCATCATGTACAATGTACGAAAGTCTTATAAAAAAGAATTTACACACAAGTTCCATCACATTACTCCTTGCTGTATATTTATTGCTGTCTTACTAAGATCATAACAAAACAAGGCTATTTTGGGATGCAACTGATTTACTTCCCCTTATTCCTCACATCACACAACTTTCCGCCGTAATCAACCACAGCGTGAAGACGGGTCAGCGAGATAATGAAGTCCAAGGTGATGGCAATCATATACAAAGCCAAAAAAGGTTGTCTCAATGATACGAGACACAACTTGATATGTATGGAAAATCAAATCGGCCATTCTGAAAATAACGTGACGGTGAATGCCATCGGCCATAAAAACGTGACGGTGAATGCCAATAGAAGAAATTCGCAGTAAATGATTTCTTCTGTCATTTTCGCTGTCAATGTCATTTATTCCCAACGGTATTTCTTTATTATAATGGAATACATTTGTCTAGCGTAACGGTAGAATCAACAACTTTATTCCGGGGGCAACTCCTCGTTAACCCACGTCAACAAAATGAAAATAAGAGCTGATGAAACATCATCAACTCTTTACGCCCCCACCTTTAATAAAATTGATTTCTTTCAGCGGCCATCGCATCGGCTTTCGTTTTGTGAACAGTACCGAATGGATGTTGTGGCGGTGCATAAATGGAGTATAATTTCAATGGTATATTTCCAGTGTTGGTTACGTTATGCCATGTACCGGCAGGCACCATAATTGCATAGTCTTCATAAACTCTTTTCCTAAAGTATAAATTTTCTTTCGTATTACCCATTTGAACAATTCCTTGCCCCTGTTCAATTCTTAAGAATTGATCAAGATGTGGATGAATTTCCAAGCCGATATCCTCTCCCGGTTTGATACTCATCAATGTGACCTGTAAATGCTTCCCTGTCCACAAGGCTGTCCGAAACGTGCGATTTTGCTTTACGGCCTTCTCGATATTCACCACAAATGGTTGACTTCCATAGTCCTTTCTTTTCAATCTGTCAGTGGGAATTGATGAGTGCGAGGAATCAAGTTGATTTGAATATGGAGCAGTCCAATATACCGGGTGTCTTGCATAGTCATATGCATAATAAGGGTATGGATACATATAAGAAGTTTGGTACAATTTGCTCATTCCCTTCACAAATATATACATCATCCTATGCAAGATGCTTTGGGAAGGTACATTGACTTTTGACACTATTCCGGGCTCCAACCACTTTTACCGCGAAAAAAAGATTTCCTTTCAACAAATATCCTTCAC
Organism: Siminovitchia thermophila; assembly: GCF_016909185.1. Taxonomy (GTDB): domain Bacteria; phylum Bacillota; class Bacilli; order Bacillales; family Bacillaceae_C; genus Siminovitchia; species Siminovitchia thermophila. The sequence continues at coordinate 15,436 of NZ_JAFBFH010000009.1, forward strand.
ATCTTTTTTCTATATGTTGTTTTGAATCATTTAGAAGCCGTCTTTACAAAAAGTAATGAAATGTGCCTTGTTTTACCATAATAAAGACGCCTAAGCCTATTAAAACAAAAGGAACGATAAAATGACCGTAGCGTTCGAGTGCCCGGGCAAATAAAGGTTGTTGAACTAATACAAGTCCCAAATAACACCAAATCGCTACTAGGACTAAAAAAATCACTAATATCAACATAATCTTCTCAAGGTTATAAGTTGCAAACAGCGGAATATAGACTCCCATATTATCGGCGCCATTTGCAAAGGTTATGACTGCGGTTTTGAACAGCCACATAACAGGGCGGCTTTTTTTCTTTCGCGACTGATATAAAGACATGAGTGATTTCATTCCGAGATAGATCGGAATGAACCCAAATAAACCTACCCACTCCTCGGAAAGTTGCAAAGTTCCAAAAGCCCCGATAAAACTAATGGATAGAAGGAGAATAAAACCAATGTATTGCCCTGCTACGATATACCATTTTTCTTCTGTTGTTTTTGCTTGTGAAAACCAGGTTATTAAAAACAAGAGGTCATCAAGATTTGTTGCTACAAAGAATAGGATTATTGAAACAAGACTTAACATCTCTTATGAAATCACCTTTTCTTTTGGTTTTCTCTTTCCTAATCCCATTTGTTTTTTCAAAAGAGCATCTCAGTAAGAATCGTTATCATTCCATTATATTGATAAAAGCAATACAAATGCCTAATACGTAAAATCTCATTAACATTTTATTCTTGGAGTTTGCGTGGGCATTATTGAAAAAGTTGATTAAGACCTATTGCCATAAAAATGAGCCCGGCAACAAGGGAAGAGTATTGGCCAAACATTTTTAAGAAAACAGTATTTCCTATCACATTTCCAATCCAAATGCAAATATATCCCCAACAAGTAATACTAATGATCAAAGGCCAAATAAGTAATTCATATGCAACCGCCGCTCCAAATCCGGCAGCAATATTGGTGACCGACAAAGCAAAACCGAGGATAATAGCCTGCCGCAATGTAGGCTGATGAATTTTTACCATCGGTTTATTTTTTCCATAAAGTAAGCCAGAATAACGATTATAAATTGTCAAAAATCCGATAGAAAAAAACACACAAAAAGAAACAAGTCCAGTTGCTGTAGGAGAAATAACCTGCGAAATGATAGATGCTAAAAAAACACCAATCAGTGTGTTAAAGAAACCAATGACATTAATGATGGCATTGAACCAAGAAGGTATTCTAAAATGTTTAAGCCCATATGCAATGCCAACTCCCGTATTATCTAAATTGGCACTTAATCCGATCAGATTGATGATAAAAAAAGAGCTGAGCCATTCCAACGAAAATCCCTCACTTTTTGTTTAATGGCCATTCCAGTAATTTAATCATGAAGCCCTGCAAATTATCATATGTAAGCCGAGTGCCGAGCGTATCCTTAAAACACCTACTTAAAAGCCGCGGTAAATACTCTATTCTTTCCCAATGTCGTCTAAATGCCACTCCCATTTTTCTCCGTATGACCACTGGAGGAACGAGAACGAAAGCCCTCATTTTGGAATGTTTTTGATTACTGTTTGAAATAAAAAATGGCAGGAAAGCCAAAAAAGACCGAATCCAAAAAGGATTCAGCCTGGAATGATATTTTAATTGGGCTAAGGGAGGCTTGAAGGAACAACTAGTTTCTGATTCAACCCACCATCCGATTTCATTCTCAGTAGGAAATGCCCCTTTTTTAGTCATATGAGGTATCCCCTCTTTCAAACATGGTATAACATGACGGGGGAATACGGGGTGTTCTCATCAAGATTTTCATGGAGGAAATTCATATGTTGATAAACTCGCCCAAGCGATTCAGTAAAAGGCATCTCTAATGAATGAAAGTCTCTTGTTTATCTACAACTGCCACATGCCGCTCAAAGCCTACATCAGAAGGTTCATCATAATAAATAGTTGGACGTTCGAACGGAAATTCTTTCATTTTTTCCTCCTTGATTTTTATTGTGGAAAGCTGCTTATATGTTTGGTCTTGCTTTTTTTCCCAAGAATCAGTTCAGCGATTTTTTTAAAACAGATAAAACCTAAAGTACCACCCAATGTATTTAATAGTAAATCATCTACATTAAACGTCCGTCCTGATAAAAAGCCAAAGTATACAAGAACAAGTTGGCAAGTCTCTATCAATAAACTTGTAAAAAACACGATAAGCGTTGCTTTTTTTATACTCTGGATGTTAAAAATGAACGGTAAATACACACCCAATGGGAACAGCATGATAAGATTAAAAAAGGAGAGTTTTACCGCATTCCAAAAGAACCAACTGTTTGGGCCATAACCGCTCAAATCCCAAATAAAATAAAACGGAAAAAGCTGTATATTGACAACTCCCCTTTCAAGAGGAGGGATGTGAATATATCCCGTTGTAACAGTGGCTACTACAATGAAATAGAAAATAAAGCTGAACAGGATCGTTCTCTTTAATAGGTTTTTCAATTTTTTTCTAAAAAGATCATATATAATAAATAACAATAAGCCGATGAATCCGATTACAGTTATGATGTTAATGCTCATATTAAACTTCTCCTTACCTATTACTATTCGGAACATGATGCTTTATTGATTCCGCAGAATGAGGAAAGACAATCTTTCAAAGCTTTATGTAGTAAGCTCGCCACTTTATTTCCCGCATTAAGAACTCGTGACGATGGGAAGGCGGAGCCTATTTTCTTCTTTATGAGTCATTACAGTGCTCTTTTTTTGTTACCTTTTCGAACTAAGCTGCCCTCCCCCTTCTTGACTGGCAACCAACTAAACTACTTCCAATGATCCGGAAATTTGGCGGCAGCCAAAAAGCGGAACCAAGTTATATTGGGAAGCTTCATGGGGTGTCTTCTACCTTCCCCACTTTGAAGATTCTTCGAGGTCTTCCACGTGTACCGGGGACCTCTTCCCCCACAATCTGAGCCAATCCGTGCTTTTCCAAGTCACTTAAAATTCTTCTGGCATTTCGTTGTGTCATTCCTAACCATTTAGCAAGTTCATGGGCGCTTAAGGAACCGTTTCTTAATTTTTCTTGAACCGCTAGTACTTTCGTGTAGGTACTCACATTTACACCTGCAAGCTGTAACTTATCTACGACTTCCGAATCATGAATACGCCGTGTGAATGAAATACTGTTTTTATCGAAAAGTGGCCCGTTCACCACTCCCTTTTCATCTACTAACATGATCGTGTTTTTATCATATTGATTTGCATGGTTCAATGCCAGATAGGCATTTTGCTCCGCATCTACAACGGTAATGCCATAGCCGATCCCCAGATTGGCCGGGAGATTCGTAATGAGCTTTATCTTTTCTAATAAATCAAATATGGATTGATTGGATTGGTCTTCCAGCGTGCCTCTTGTAGAAAAAATAATAAACTTTTCAATCCCTTGTTGGATAAAAGATCCTTGTATTTTTTCGGCAAATTCAATCACGATTTCTTGCAACTTTAAACTTAAACGATGCGCATCAAAGGACACATTGCTTTTACTAATCAAATGGCTCATCTCATGTATTTGCAGGATCAAGATAGAAATTTGGGAACTTTGAAATTGCATAATTTCACTTCGCTGTGTCGCAATCAACATTTTATCCCTAATATCCATTTTAGTCGGAATGAGCCGATAAGAAGGTACGCCCAATTCATTTAACTTCTTATATACAGAGTGAATGCCCGTGATACAACAATCCACTTTATTTTGTTTATAAAGATCGTAGTGATATTGAAATAATTCCTCACTGGGCTTATAACCGCTATAAGGAAAAAGTTCCAACGATTTCGTTTGCAAATGCAGTTCGGAAAAAGTTTCCATTACTTCGCTGGCAGGTATTGTGTCAAAACTCAAACGATCTAAGCTTTTTTGATCACGATAGGATATATCAAGCAACACTTTGGTTAAACTAAACCCCGTTAAAGATGGGTAAAAACCGCTTTTTGATTTGATATATGGCTCCGCTATCGCATAAGGAGCTTGTCCCGAGAAAAACCACACATCAATTTTATCTTTATGATCCAATACAATGTCTTTTGCCTCTTCCGAATGTGTATAAACAAACGGGACTTGCGTGATTCGATCATGAAATTCTTGTGCAACCTCCAATATAAGATCAACGGAATCTTGTGGTCCGACAATTCCTATTCGATTTTTCATTGATGTTCTCCTTCGATAATGGTCGTCCGTTCATTTTTACAGATTACTTTATATACAGATCTCCTACAAACACCGTTATTATACCATAGAAAAAACCCTATCTTTCCTTTCCTCTCCATTTCTATTTAAATTTTTTTACTATTGACAATAAAACATCGTTTATTTATATTAAGGAATATATAAGGAAATATCCTTAATATAAGCAGCGCAAAGAAATAATGAACTACAAGGGCGCCTGCCAGTCGTCGAAAAACTGCATAAGATCAGTATAAGATGGGACATGCTTTGACCAGCCATTGTCATGTATGTGGCTGTTGGGTGATTTTGGCGGGCTTAGAGGTTGCCAAAGTTGTTGAGAGGAAAAAATGCTGTCAGGTTGGGAGTCCCCCCTCTTAGGACAGCAAAGCCTCAAGGAGAATGTCATTCCTTTGTTGAGCTTTATAAGGGTAAACAGTAATCTATCTCGAAATGGATCGCGGCGCGGGACAGTGCTAATATACCAGATTTGAGCAAGCCTTCATCCTCCCCCCAACAGAAATGATTCATCTTATTCTTGGTATAAACATACTCATAAACTATAACGCTGATCCCACGTAAAATGACCATTTACGGAATAGATATGGAAGTATTCCATTATCATGAAAAAGGAAGGTTAACCATGGACATCAATATTCAGACACATATACTACAGGTGGAAAATGACATCATTGAGATCAGAAGGCATCTGCATCAATATCCGGAACTGAGTAATAATGAATGGAACACTTCACAACTAATCATGGAAACGCTGCAAAAATACGATATTCCTTTTGAAAACGGTTTCGCGAAAACAGGAATTTTAGGCATTATTCATGGTCATTACCCAGGAAAAACAGTCGCTTTACGAGCTGATATGGACGCTCTCCCGATTGTGGAGCAAAATAGCTGTTCTTTTGCCTCTAAACATCATGGTATCATGCATGCTTGCGGCCATGATGCGCATACAGCCATGTTACTTGGAGCCGGTTATGTGCTGAATAACTTGAAGGAACATATTCACGGAACGATTTTGCTCGTGTTTCAACCAGCGGAAGAAGATGCGCCGATTGGGGGCGCACAAGCCATGTTGGAGGATGGCGTTTTTGCGACATATACACCTGATGTCATTTACGGACAACATGTCTGGCCCGAACTTCCCGTTGGAAAAGTAGGCATTCGAAATCGGGAAATGATGGGTGCGAGTGATCGTTTTCATATTACGATCCATGGCAACGGGGGACATGCGAGTATGCCTCATGAGACGAGTGACGCCATCGTGACCGCGGCCTATTTAATTACAAACTTGCAATCTATTGTTAGTCGAAATGTTGATCCAATGGAGGCTTCTGTTATTACCATCGCCAAAATAGAAGGTGGCTACGCGCCAAATGTGATCGCGGACAAAGTAATACTTGAAGGATCGATTCGAACGTATAAGCAATCTATTAAAAATCGAATCAAAGAACGCTTTTTTATCATTACCAATCAAGTTGCCGAGATGTATGAAGCAAGGGTAGAAATTGAGTACCAAGATGGATATCCACCTACCGTTAATACGCCCAAATGGGCGAGCTTGGCACGTAAATCGGCACGAAAAATAATGGGACCAGATGCGGCGCCAGAAGTAAAGCCAGCATTAACAGCCGAAGATTTCAGTCGGTTTTTAAACCGATATCCGGGAGCACTTATATGGTTAGGAACTCAACTAGATGATCCAACAGCACAAAAACCGCTGCATGACCCTCTTTTTAAGTTAAATGAACAAGCTTTGCCGCTTGGAAGCGCCTTATTAACCCAAATTGCCATCGACACATTACATGAATTAAAAAAGGATGAAAATAATGATAGCTGCTTTTATTGACGATATATCGCCGCAACTAGTAAAATGGCGGCGCTCATTCCATCGAGAACCTGAGCTTGGATTTATGGAATATATCACAACGTATAAAATTGGAAAAGAATTACAGAGACTTGGATATACAATCTACCTTGGAAAGGATGTAATGCAAGACGAATCACGATTAGGTGTTCCCGAGAACAAGAAGTTAATAGAACAAGAGACGATTGCCCAAGAGTGGGGCGTCGAAGAGTCTTGGTTACATCACATGCGGGGTGGATTTACAGGTGTTATAGCAACGATCGATACAGGTAAAACAGGAAACCATCTTTCCTTTCGATTCGACATCGATGCATTGCCAATTGATGAATGTAAAGAGTCATCTCATTTTCCTTCTCAACACCATTTTGCATCTGCGTTTCAGAATGTCATGCATGCTTGTGGCCATGACGGCCATATGACGATTGGCTTAGGGTTGGCCGCCTTTATTGCTAAATATATAAATGAACTAAAGGGACGCTATACGCTTATTTTCCAGCCTGCCGAAGAAGGTGGGCGCGGTGCGAAAGCAATTGTTGATAAAGGGTGGCTTGATGATGTTGATTATTTTTACGCCGGACATATTGGCATTCAACCTCTGGCAGTGGGAGAAGTGGCCGCAACTACAGAAGGGTTTTTAGCTTCAACCAAATTGAATGTCACGTTCCAAGGAGAATCTTCCCACGCGGGAATGCAACCGGAATTAGGGAAAAACGCTTTATTGGCTGCCGCTACAGCTGTTTCTAATTTATATGCAATCCCTCGTCATAGTGAGGGAATCACACGTATCAATGTCGGAAAATTAATGGCTGGAAATGGGCGAAATATTATTGCCGATAACAGCAAGATGGAAGTCGAAACGAGAGGAATCACACGAAAAGTAAATCAGTATATGTTTGAGGAGGCAAAACGCATCATTGAGAGCGCGGCTTCCATGCACGATGTTCACTCACATATTGAAGAAGTGGGCAGCACCAATGAAATAGTTTGCAGTGAGGAGTTGATCTCTCATATTTCAGCATGTTGCGCAAATGGTGTCTATATTAAAAACATCATTCCGGAAATAACTGTGATGGGTTCAGAAGATGCAAGCTATATGGTGGATCAGGTTCAAAAAAATGGTGGTAAAGCAACTTATATGTTGTTTGGCACTCATTTACACTACCCTCACCATCATCCACGATTTGATTTTCAAGAAGAATTGCTGCCCGTGGCATTGGAAACGTTTATTCGGATTGTGCTTGCGGAAAGAACATCCTCTTAGTAATTGATGGCCTTTCCCAAAGTGAAAAACAATTCATTCACACCGATTATATGTAAGCGCTTTATAAGATAAAAAGTAAAGAGAGGGTAAATGATATGGCTTTAGAAAATAACTCCGTAAAAAGGTCAAAACTGACAGGTTTCTTAAATGGAATTGAACGAGTTGGGAATAAATTGCCCGACCCCTTTATGTTGTTTATGTATCTTGCAATCATCGTGATAATCTTCTCCTGGCTTGTTTCTCTTTTTAACGTTTCATTTATCCAGCCGGGAGAAGAAGAAAAGATTTTCGTCAAAAGCTTAATGTCAACAGAAGGATTGGAATTCATCTTGACCTCGATGCTGGATAACTTTGTCAGCTTTAAACCTTTAGGTCTTGTATTAGCGATGATGCTTGGGATTGGATTAGCCGATAAAGTAGGTTTATTGGAAACCGCGATTAAAAGCACCATTGTAAAAGCGCCAAAATCACTTGTGACATACGCGGTTGTTTTTACCGGAATTATAGGAAATATCGCTTCTGATGCAGCCTTTGTGATTATTCCTCCCCTGGCCGCGATGGTGTTTTATAACATTGGACGACATCCATTGGCGGGATTAGCTGCGGGCTTTGCCGGCGTCGGTTCCGGCTTTACAGCAAACTTTATGATTACGGGAACAGATGGACTCTTATCCGGTATTACTACAGAAGTAATGCAATCCCTCGGGTCAGATATCGTTGTTACACCGGCAGATAACTGGTACTTCATGGTAACTTCTGTTGTCATCTTATCTGTTGTCGGGGCCTTAGTTACAGAAAAAATAGTTGAGCCCCGACTTGGAAAATACGAAGGATCTGTCGGGAAACAATTTGAAAAGGCTACGGCATTAGAAATGAAAGGGTTAAAAAATGCCGCGATTGCGGGGGGAGCCTATATTGCTTTTATAATCATTGTCCTGCTTATTCCTCATTCTCCATTAACAAATGAACGTGGTGGAATTGTCCCTTCATTGTTTTTAGATGGCATTATTCCCCTTATTATCGTTTTTTTTATCATTCTCGGTGTTACGTATGGCCTCACATTGAAAACAATCACATCGACACAAGATATTGGAAAATATATGGGAGATGCCATGAAAGACATGTCCGGCTTTATCGTGCTCATATTTGCAGCTTCCCAGTTTATCGCTTACTTTGATTGGTCTAATGTAGGTTTATGGATTGCGGTAAGCGGAGCAAATTTTTTACAGTCCATCGGTTTAACAGGCATATTGGTCATTATCGGTTTTGTTTTATTAACAGCGATCTTAAACTTGTTTGTCTTTAGCGGCTCTGCGCAATGGGCTTTGGAAGCGCCCATATTTGTTAAAATGTTTTATTTTCTTGATTATCACCCCGCTTTTGTGCAAGCGGCATACCGAATTGCGGATTCGTCGACAAATGTCATTACACCCATGAACCCCTATATGATGATCGTGCTTTCCTTTATGAGAGACTACGATAAGAAAGCCGGAATTGGCACATTGATTTCCCTCATGTTGCCATATAGTCTGTTTTTCTTGGGAACATGGATTCTTTTACTATTGTTATTTGCCTACCTCGGAATTCCGTTTGGGCCGGGAATAACCGTTCATTTATAAGATTGTGATGAAAAATCATTACTAACAAGGCTGAACACGATCATGGATTAACCTAACAACAAAAAACACCTTCGAACAGGTACGCAGAAATAACATACACAATTTCGAAGGTGTTTTTGCATGAAGTCAAAACGAAAAAAGATCGCAAACACTGTTATGAACAATCATCATGCCATCCATTTTGGCGGGTCATCTTTAGACCAGTAAATCTCCCCAATTTCATGATGCTTTTCAAAATGATCTTTACTCAAATGATAATGGAAATTAAACCAGTATCCTTCTAACGGCCTCTTATCACGCCTGACATGAAATCTGGCAATATCCATATCATTTCGCACATCATATACATGAAATATTTTTTCTCCGTATCCATCGGCGGGTTGATCAGTAATCATGAAATAGGGAACTTCTTGCGATCCCGCCTCGACAAGCAGGGTGGTCAAAACTTCTTCCATTGTCGGTAAAATGACCTCCATGAAGTCATCTTCCACCTGCTCCAAAATTCTTGGTCCCAATTTCGCTATCGCTTGTTCTCTTGCCTGTTTGGCCAGTAAAGCCGTTTTGCTTTCCTTTTCTTCGGGATAATGGACACAATCTCCATCTTCAGTTGGAGAGTCGGAGCCTTCATCATTTTCCTCAACGATTTTACTTGAAGAAAGGATATTTTTCTCATCATTTACTTTCGAATCCGGTTGAGCTGACGGGATATACAATCCAAAGGTCATGATGGCTACAAAAAAGACGAACATTCTTCTGAGCCATAGCTTCATTTTTGGGATCTCCTTTCTTCACAACCCTTATATGTAATCGGGAATATAGACGGTCTACATTCAAAATATGAATCTATCGTATCTTTCACCGAAAAATCAAAACGATCTACCAAAAAAGCATGTATGTAAGAACATGATCATTATGTATATGTTAATATATTTTTTCCGTTTTAGCCAACTGATTTTCCTCATTTTAGGGAAATAATATGTGGAAGGAATGGATCATTTTTGTCAGCTGCCCCATCCGCTTATTTGATTTCAAGGGAATTCTTGATCGGTCAACGATCACTTTTCCAACTTTTTGGACTAGTTTTCAATATAGCTTTGGGCAAGTTCCCAAGTCCTTGATGGAACATTGTTTTGAATAAGCATATTTCCTTTTCACTGAATCTCTTTTTCCTACAACAATAAATAGTTTGCATAGGCATTTTCCTCAAAAGGCTGAACTTTTTCCGGATGTAAATAGAGTATAATGGCTGTAGTATAATCTTCTCCATACAATAATGCAGACAAAGAAACCCCCCTTTTTTATTCATTTTCGTCGACAGTAACCACCCTTTTTTAAAATAATCCCCTTCGTATACACCAAGTCCTTTTGCATCCGGCTTTCCCCTTCATGGCATCTGGCAAAGCGGCGTTAAGTACCAGTCTAAAGGGAAGATGGTTTAGCCTCATTTTCGTGAACATACATTGACTTCAGCCCCCTTTCTTTTTATCCTTAAAGAGGACAATTGAGCAAACTTTATGTATGCTGAAGAAAACAAAGGATTAAGACATGGAAGAAAATATTGTTCAAGAAACATGTTCATCGCCAATGAAATTGGCTGCTTTTTTATATAAATGTAGAAAGTATAGAAAAAGGTGAGAATATGAGTGATTTTAAGATTGAGAAACCGACACCGTATTATGAACAGTTTTATCACTCCATAAAGAAAATGATCTTTGAAGGTAAGTTCAAACCGGGAGAACGTATTATCGAGACGCAATTGGCTAAAGAATTTAATGTCAGTAAAAGTCCAGTTCGAGAAGCCATTCGTATTTTAGAAACAGAAGGGCTTGTTACAGTTGACGAAAAGTCCAGAGTAATCGTCTACGAGCCAACCATAAAGGATGTTGAGGAAATATACTTTTGCCGTATGGCGCTCGAGTCCTTCGCGGTCGGGTTAACGACTACCATTTCAACGGATACGGAGTTGGCTGACATTGAGAGTACTCTAAAACAAACGGAGCAGGCAATCCTTCATTCAGAAGAAGCGAATACGATTATTACATTAAATGAACAATTTCACAATTTAATTGTCCAGTATACGAATAACCGCCGATTGCAAAAGCAACTCAATGATTTAAAATCACTTATGTACTTTTTCCGTATCTTAAACTTCCAGGGAGAAGGTCGAGCAGATCAAATCCTGAGCCAACATTGGGACATATTTTCACAAATGAAGAAAAGAAATGCGGAACAAGCTTCCAAAGAAATGGTTGAACATTTGAAATTAGATTTATCCCATTTGATTGGCGTTCTTCATACAACCGAAACAACTGAGCCATGATGAGTAGATCATGGCTTTTTATATACTCCCCATAGAGCGCGACATGCGGCACTTCCCCTTTTGCCGCTCATTGAAAATATTTCAATCCACACACTTACATAGAGTGGTGGCCTCTTTCCATTTTTGTAAAAATACGCGCACTCACACAAGAAGTTTTTTAAAAAAACGAGCTTGCTTTACGTTTTTTCGTCTCGTATAATCAAATTATGATCTGGTCGACCGGATACTGTCGACCTGTTGCACGACAATTATATATGAAAGCGAGGAGATTGAAATTGAAAACGTTAAAAATCGCCGCTATACCAGGAGACGGAATTGGTAAAGAAGTTGTTCCCGCAGCAATCGATGTTTTGAACACGGTATCAGATATTCATGGAGGATTAACATTTGATTTTACCAGCTTTCCTTGGAGCTGTGAGTATTATCTCGAACATAACAAAATGATGCCTGATGATGGCATGGAGAGATTACAAGATTTCGATAGTATATTCTTGGGAGCTGTGGGAGATAGTAATCTTGTTCCCGACCATATTTCTTTATGGGGATTACTCATTAAAATTCGTCGTGAATTTGATCAAGTGATTAATATTCGTCCCGCAAAAGTGATGAGTGGTGTGAGATCCCCGTTTATAAACCCTAAGGATTTTGATATAGTCGTTGTTAGAGAGAATAGTGAAGGAGAATATAGCGCTATTGGGGGAAATATCTACAACGGTGAAGATGAATTGGCCATTCAAAATGCGGTCTTTTCAAGAAAAGGAACGGAAAGAGTCATGCGTTATGCTTTTGAATTAGCGGCTAAACGGAAAAAGCATGTAACAAGCGCGACAAAATCAAATGGCATTACATACTCGATGCCTTTCTGGGACAAAATTTTTAAAGAGATTGCCAAAGAATATCCGGAAATTAGCACTGATTCCCAACATATCGATGCTTTATCGGCGTTCTTTGTCACCCGGCCTGAAAGATTTGATGTCATTGTGGCAAGCAATTTATTCGGAGATATCTTATCAGACTTGGGGGCGGCGATTATGGGCAACATTGGAATTGCCCCATCAGCGAATATTAATGTCAACGGAAAATATCCTTCCATGTTTGAGCCTGTTCACGGATCGGCTCCGGATATTGTCGGAAAAGGGATTGCCAACCCAATTGGCCAAATTTGGACGGCTAAAATGATGTTAGATCATTTTGGAGAAGAAGATTTGGGAAATACATTATTGACTGTTATTGAAAGCGTCACAAACGATGGCATCTTAACGCCAGACCTTGGTGGGAAACATAGCACAAAAGAGGTTACAAATGAAATCATCAAGCGGCTTATTGCTGTCGACAAAAAAGGGGTTCATAGTAAATAATCCATCAATCATTACTACAATGAATTGAATTTCATTGTTTAAAAGCGGCAGCTGGCAAGTCAGCTTCCTTCCTTATTGATTGGCAGCTTTTTCTGGCGATTTTCTATTGTCTTTAAAATAGCGGTTTTTTAAGATTTAATTTGTCATAAACCGAAACGAAACTGTGAAGCGGGAGCGTACACCTCCCACTTACACAGTTTCGTCTGCATTTACGAGTCAATCGAGCCTTTCTGATGGACTTTACTCTTTTTAGAGAGTTTGTATTTAGGACAAAATGAAACGACTTAATCATCATGTGTTAAGCGAAAAATAAGCAGCAAATACTTTTTTGGGGATATCCAGGATCGCATCTTGTTTATCTGTATCCATAAAAGGCAAAGCAACAGCGATCGCAATTTCCGGATTATCCGACGGGGCATAGCCTACGAAAGTCAAATTCCAGACAGCCGTCATATTTGCCGATTGAATGGGCCCACTATAAAAAGCTTGGGCAGTTCCGGTCTTACCAGAGACTTTATATGGCAAATCGGAAAGTTTCTTTCCTGTTCCATATGGATTGCTGCCGTATACAACATGATATAAGCCCGATTGAATCCTATCAATATATTTTTTTTCGATATTTACATGGTTGATGACTTTTGGAGTAAAAGCTTTTTTTAGTTCACCTGGTTCACCTTTCTCATGATTGCCTCTAACTTCCTTTACAATTCTTGGAGCGATCCGGTCTCCCCCGTTCGCAATCGTCGATATATACTGATTTAATTGCAGAGTTGTATACGTATCAAATTGCCCGAAAGAAAGATCAAGAGCGAGACCAGGATTTGTTTCTACTCCTTTTAAACCATGCGTCTCCCCCGGAATATCCAGTCCGGTTGGAACACCGAGGCCAAATTGCGAAAAATAATATCTGAGTTTATGAAAAGCCGCTTTACTATCCATTTTCAAGCTTTCCTCAGGCATGTAGTCATATTTTCCGCCCATCCGCATAGCCAATTGCATCATATAGGAGTTCGAAGATACTTCTAACGCGGTGATGTCATTTAATGGCATACTTCCCCGGCGGTTAAACCAAGAACTTTTTGATTTTGTCTCCGCAAATTTAAGTGGTTTATCAATGAGTGTATTGTCATCCAATGAAATCACTTTATCCATATAACCCGCAAGAACAGTAGCCGCTTTTATGCTGGATCCCATCGTATATTGAGTATTAAAAACACTTAATGTATCATCTTCTATTTTTCCTGTAGCCATGTTAATCCTTTTTCCGGTCATGCCGAGAATTTCCCCATTTTGCGGATTAATGGCACTAATATAAAGCCGATCTGCCAATTTGCCTTTCCGTTGAAGCAACGCGTTGATTGCAATTTCATCCAGTTCTTTTTGAAAGTCAATATCGATCGTTAATACGAGATTATCTCCTTTTTTCCCCTCTGTTTTAAGAACAGATTTTTCCACTTTTCCGTTGTTGATTGTTAATTCATATTGTTCCTTAGTGCCTTTCAGCACATCTTCATATCCTTTTTCCAAGTAGCTTTTGCCAACCCGGTCATTTAAGGCGTAGCCTTTAGCCAGCAGTAATTCTTTTTCATCACTAGGCAAACCTGTTTTCTCGGATGTTACCGAACCGAATACACTTTTTAACACGGTGCCTTCCTGATATTCACGTTCCCAATCCATTGTAACGTCGATGCCCGGTAACTCTTGCATATGTTCGCTTACCTTGGCCGCTTCTTCATCCGTCACATGATTATTTTTAATAGTTACAGTTTCAAATGCGGAAATGCTGTTCATTTTTTTATATATACTGGCAACACTTTTTTCTGTTTCGTTTAAGGAAGCCAGGTCGTCGTCAGTCACTTTTTTTATTTGCGCTTTATATAAATCTCCTGCTTTTAAACGCTGCTCCATTCCAGTAAGCCGATGATTGATTTTATCCGGATATTTGGCGACAAAGTATTCTTGTAAATCATGTTTTTTAAGCCCAGTCGTATCTATGGAAATAAATTTCGTTAGTTCTTCCGCTAATTTTACCATCGCTTTTGGCGTACTATCATTATTTCGAAAATACGTAATGGCTTTCTTCCCCTTATTTCCGACTAATAGACGATGCTTCCGATCATAAATAGATCCCCTTGGCACAGCTTTTTTTACAACGACCAAATGCGATTTATCAGCCTCTTTATAAAATTGTTCACCGTGTACAACTTGAAGGTAACCTAACCGCAAAATAAGAGCAGAAAAAAGCAGGAAAATGATAAAAAGCAGGAAATTGATTCGTAATGTGGTTACATTTCTCTTTTTTTGTTCCATTATAAAAAGCTCCTTTTACAGGAATAAATACTACAATTGTAGTATTAAGTGGAGAAAATGCCCAAAAAGGATGAAGTTATCCTTTTTGGGTTTTTTTATTCGTATATTCGTTTATCACGCAGTATTTGCCGGGCGATATCCGCCGCCTTGCTCCCGTTTGCATGTCCTTTTTTATTTTGGATATTGACAGCAAAATAAAAGCTACGATCATTCTTTTTTACAAAGCCGATAAACCAACCATTGACATTGTTCCCATTGATCGAACCAGTGCCTGTTTTTCCAAATAATTGACGATGTTTTTGCTCATCAATAAGGATTGCGTTTTTTACTGCACGAACGTTTTCCTCTTTAAAGCCAAATGTATTTTCATCTAATCCATATAATATTTGTACTTGTTCAATTGGTGATATTTTTAATGAAGATTCTATCCAGTAACGCTCTAGATTCCCGGACAGGTCTTCGTTCCCGTAGTTTATGTGATGAAAATAAGATTGTAGTTGTTTTTTCCCTGCTTTTTGATCTAAATGTTGAAAATACCAATTGACAGAGCTGCCCAATGCAGTTGATAAGCTTTGATTCGTATTCCATTCTTTATAGGGATAAACTGTTCCATCCCAAAGTTGTTCATTGTGATGAGGGGTTATGACATTTGTTTCCAAAGCAAATAATGCAGAATATATTTTATACGTGCTGTTGGGAGAAACCCTCTGTTCACTCATCTTGCGGTTATAAATTTGATATTGATTTTTAAAGGGATCATATAAAACAAAACTCCCGTTATATCCATGAAAATAAGAACTTAAATCTTCATATATTACATTTTTCTCATTAAATTGATATACGTCGTCTGAACTGGCGATCACCCAGGTGAGCGGTGTCAGACAGAGCATAAAAATCCCGAGAGCCGCACAGATTGCTTTGCTTTTCCATTTCAATAATTGAGAATCCCCAGCGTAATTCGCAATGCTCTTGATTCTTTGTTTGATTTGTGTTTTTGTTCCGCCCATCCCGGAGGCGTACTGTCCAAAGGCGCGGCTTTGTTGTTTGTCTGCAAAATGAATGATCGTCTGTCCATATTCGATATATCCGCTCTCATCCAAGCGATTTAAAACAGCGGCATCACAAGCCAATTCTCGATCCATCCTCATGACTTTTAAGGCATGCCATACGAATGGATTAAACCAGTACATAATGTTTAATAACAACATGACGTAATTAATAAGCACATCTTTATTTTTTTGATGGGTTAATTCGTGTAAAAAAACATATTTTAAATCGTTTAATGAGAATGTTTCCAGTGTCGTCTTTGGTAAAAGAATATAAGGCTGTATCAGTCCAAGCGTGCTAGGAGAGGCAATAAGCGCTGTTTCTTGCAACTTTATTTTTCTTTTCACTCCGACCATCTCTTTGCACACTTCTAACAATTCATTTACTTTTTCATTTTGAATAGGAGCAGCCGACTTTTTTAATTGCCGGATTTGATAGTTTGCGTAAATCGCCATCACAACGAAAATAACCATTCCAGTGATCCAAACAGCCATAAAGGTATGATAGAAGAAATCCGGCGTTGCCTTATTTACAGACACGGAGAAATCATGCAGGACATTTGTGTTGGGTGCTTGTGAAACTTCCACTCCACTTATCTGTTCATGATTCAATGGCGTGTTCCTATTAGTGAACATCAGGCTTTTCATATATTGGGATATTTCATGTAGGCGGAAAAAATCCCAAGGAAAAAAGGAAATAAGAAGGGGAGTAAATAGAAAATACCAAACTTTATAATGTGTTTGTTTGGACATATGTTTGGCGAATATTTTTTTCGTGAAGAGAATTATTAAAATAAGAAGAGATACGAGAATCGTACTTAATAGAAAACGGAGTATAAAAATATCCATCATTTTTCCCCTTCTTTCGTATCCCTCTCAGATAATATTTTCTTCAGGTCCGAAATCTCTTCCTTTGAAAGCTGATCATTTTCAATAAAATTTAAGACCATTGTATTCAACGTACCGCCGAAAAATTGTTTAAGAAATTTTTTACTTTTTTGTTCCACATATTCATGTTCTTCGATTAGAGATGTGTAAACAAATACTCTCCCCTGTTTTTTCGTTTGCAAAGCCTTCTTCTTCACGAGGCGTGAAAGCATAGTTTGAATCGTATTCGGCTTCCAATCAATTTTTTTTGAAACTTTCTCTACTACTTCGGGGGTGGAGATCGGTTCATATTTCCATACTATTTTCATCACTTCAAATTCTGCTTCTGATATTTGCGGAATCTCCTTCATCGCGGCCTCCTGCTTTTACATTTGTAGTATTTATTATAGCAGGCAGTGCTGATTTCTTAAAGAGCTAACGAGTCCTTTACTCGCTATGATGGAGTCCGCATCCCTTCCCGCATTTGAAAATATTTATATAACTCCGCTATAAATGTTTTATTCAACTGGGTTGCGGAACTGCCCGCGGTATAATGTTCTACAAAGGAAAGAAGAAGAAATTGATCATGCCCCGCATCAAAGCCAAGCAAAAAGCTATTTTCATCCCCTTTTTCCCCTTGCTGCATTTTTAATTCCGCTGTACCGGTTTTGGCAGCCTATTGCTGCTGATGGTTGTACAGAAGATGAGCGGTGCCATTTGGATGATTGACTACTTCTTGCAAAAGTTTTTTCATTTCATTGGCTGTTGAAGGAGTAATGGCTGATTTTGACTTTGGCCCGGCTTTATCATTCAATAATGTCGGGTAAACAATTTTTCCTTCGTTTTGAAAAACAGAATACATAGCGGCTTGTTGAATCGGCGAGACCAATAATTCCCCTTGTCCGTATGCCGTATCTGCCAGCAGAATTTCTGAATCAAATGCCGAATGATTGGAAATTTGCGCGGGGTTCATGGCGATCGGCAAATTTAATTCCTCGCCGAAGATAAACTGATCCAACCCATTTCTAAAAGTTTTTTCCCCCATTTCCAAGGCTTCTTGGGCAAAGTAAATATTATCCGAGTAAATGAGCGCTTTTCTCATATCGACATCACGCACATTAGAAACCCGAGTAACCGAATACCCTCCCCACGTTTCATTTTTTTTCCAGCTTAATCCATTTATTTTTCTGAGCTTACTTGGATATGTTATTTTGGCGTCAAGGCCAATACTGGCGGTGATGGTTTTAAAAGTGGAGCCGGGTGCATATCGTTTAGCAAATCTTGAAATAAACGGCTTATCTTCATCATTCGCGTATTGATCATATTCCTCCCGAGTTATTCCTTGAACCATTTTGTTTGGATCAAATGAAGGAGAGCTAACGAGAGCATACAGTTTTCCATCATTCGGGCTCATGACAACGGTAGCACCGGGCTTTCCTTTCAATTGTTTAAATGCCTCCGTTTGAATATACGTATCAATCGTTAGCTGAATATTTTTCCCATCTATTTTTTCCCGCTTTTGAATTTCTTTCTTCCTTTGACCATCTTCATTGACAATAACAATTTCTCCTCCACCTTTGCCGCGCAATTCCCGGTCAAACGCTCTTTCCAATCCCGCTTTGCCAATCATGTCCCCTTCTGCCACATGTGGATTTTCCTCCAAATCTTCCTTTGTTACTTTACCTATATAACCGGTTAAATGGGCCGCGGCTTCCTTTAAAGGATAATATCGCAGTATTATATTTCGATAAGAAATGCCCGGGATATTTTCCGTTTTATTGGATTCTAATACTTTAAGAGGAACAAACAAGTCATCTTTTACCCATTTTTGATGTAGTTTTCGATGTATCTCTTCTATAGGAATATCGAGTTGCCGACTCACATTTTCCAGCCTCTTTATAAGCTTCGTTTACCGCCAATCCGTTTCCTAGATGATCTGTTATTTCTCCGCGTTCTGCTTGCCAATCATGGAACGCCACCTTATCTTTTCCTTCCATTCCCGGAAAAATCAAGGAAGGAGCCCATTTTACCAAATATTGACCATCCGTTTTTATGATTTTTGTTTGGTATTTTACATTTTTCAAAGTACCTAGTGGAGTTGTAAACCTTAATTGATAGGAAAGCTCATGTTCACTATTATTTATTTTTTTAAATGAGATTTTGGATGCTTGTATGTTATGAATATGAATTCCGTTGAAGATGTGGTCATATTTATCTATCACTTCTTGGGAAGTATAGCCTAACGAAGTGTATGATTGTTTTTCAAGCACATCCTCCATTTTTTTATATTCTTTGTTCTCTAAAATCTGAATGAAAGCATCTGCTGCTTCTCGTGCTTGGCTGTTATCATTTTTATGAATGAAGAAGAACAGACCAAAGCCCCCGCCCACCACTAAGAAGATTAATAGTATGATAGAAACAATTTTATTGTTATCTTTTTTTCTTCTGACTCGACTATTCACACGCTCCCCTTCTTCTCCTTAAGCTTAATTACTACAAATGTAGTTTTTATGAATTAACTACACTTGTAGTAATAGGGATCATTATAGCATAAATAAGATGAATAGCAAATATAAAAAATCGTTCAATTGGTTCATCCGTGCCGACGTCAGCTTGTAGCCTACTAGGCAGGTTCAAAAAAACAACAATCCCCAGCAAAATCCGTCTTGCTGCGGATTGTTCGAACGAAATCACCTATTACGAGAATAGGGTTAGTCTTGCCAAAAATTCAGTGTCGGCTTGAATGCTGACTCTAGCTTCAAGCTTTTGCGCGGAATTTATTTGCTTGCAAAAAACGGATAATACCCACATTTTTCTATTTAAAAATACGAATTCCTCCCATCATTTTCTAAAGGCTTGGTGATCATACTCCAGTTGTCCGAGCGCTTCTTTAACACTTCTAACTGTCTTGCTTCAATCTTGTATTCTTCACAATTTCATTTTCATACTCCTGCCATTTCAGCACGGATCACCCTTGATCTGCAACAACAACCTCAGCGTCGTCATCAAAAGGATTCACCACTCGATGCGGCACTTCATCGGGAATAATAAAGGCATCTCCCGCTTCCCGCTCAGTAAGATCTGCGCCCATTTCGATCTTGATAGTGCCACTTACGACATAAAACGCGTGCCCATCATAGCAAACGTGATCGGCTTGATAACCAGATGGGTACTTTACTACCCGCAGACGCTGTTTTTCAGTTTCCAACCATTTGGACAGAGCACCCGTTGACGCTTTGCCAGGCGTGAATCTTTCTTCATTTTTGGCCACTTTAACATTCGATAGATGCGCAGGAGTCATACCTTCCCCACTCCCATTCCTTTTTTATTTGATAGCCGATCGACTGCGATATGCTGTTTCATCATTTAAAAGATATGATAGTTCTACTACTGTAACTAGCGTAAACAGCCTCATCAATAAATAACAGACTTTTCATTTGCGTCAAGGATGGCGTATCATTTTCAAGAGCTAAATCATCCGTTTTAAACTTCCAGGGAGAAATCAAAAGACTCTAGGAATGTCACTCCGTTCTTGATACTTCACTTTTTTATACACAGCCTGTTTCAAGAATGCACTTATTGATACAGTATATATTGTTCCAATTTGATTGCCGTACGCTTCTCCGCTTCTAAAACCGCGAAAATGAATTAAATTACGATTTTACAGGTACGCATATTTCGCAATATGGATTGCTCTTCATATCGCCAGTGTATTTTTCCAAGATAGGTTTATGATCAATTTGATAGCCGGTGCTTTGTAAGGATGAAAAAATATCAGCATATCCTTTTTGAATATCTTCTGCGGTATGTCTCACTTTGTAAATGAGGTATGTTCCCCCAGAGAGTTCACCTTCATAAATGGAACCATCCATTTGATCATCTTTTGAAATCACAATACAAGCATCGAATCTGCAGTTTTCAGGCGGTGTTGTCTCAGGATTATCTCGTGGAATGGCAAATAGGATTGCCGATTCAAGAAGATTTCTCTCCCTGGCCCATTTTTTTAACTTCTCCATGACATCGACATTGGCAGGTCCATATGGACCAACCCTTCGTACATAAGCTAGGCGATAGTTTGGAAGTGTTTCTACTTTATAGTGCATCACTGTTTTCTTCCTTTCTCCTGTATTTGTTTGCCACATTTCGAATGTAACATGCTTTAAAAATATATACAGTATATTTTTAAAAATAAATTGAATTATTTTTATATTTAAACGAATTTTGAATGTAAAATGATTAGGCATGCCAGCATAAGATCCATTCTTTTGGAAATGGGCTCAAGTTTTGATTGACTTATACAGTTAGGTTGTATACAGTTAAACTATATAGTTAAACTGTATATGTTGAAAAATTTGTGGAGCGTGAATGATATGGAGTTACATAAATATTTGCCATTGACTGAAACGACCTATTATATTTTATTATCCTTACTTGAGCCCGCTCATGGTTATATTATGATGCAGAAGGTCGAAGAGCTAAGCAATCAGACTGTAAAGATAGCTGCGGGTACGATGTATGGAGCAATTGAAAACTTGCTAAAACAGCAACTCATTACAGCAGTAAAAAGTACGGATAAACGGCGAAAAACATATGTCATCACCGAGAAGGGCAAAGAAGTATTGCGACTGGATTGTGAACGAATGAAGCATATTGTACAAGTAACTGAAAAATTGCTGCCTACGGCAATGTCAGGTAATGGAGGGACAGAAGATGTATAAACTGAAATTTTTTATCGACTTTGAAAAAGAGGAACAATGGTTAGAGCAGATGGCCAATGAGGGTTATCATTTACAAAATAAGTTCTTCGGATATCACTTTCGAAAGGGAGAGCCTGAAAAAGCAACGATAAAAATTGACTTCAGAATGTTTAAGAAAAAGGAGGATTTCATCGATTATTGTACGATGTTTGAGGACGGTGGCTGGAAACATCTTGCCGGCACGAAAAGCTCAGGGGTTCAATACTTTAAAAAAATGGACGATACTGTTGGAGATGAGATTTTTTTTGATAATCATTCAAAAGCTGCCAGATATAAAAGATTGGCCAATATGTTTTTTGAATTGGCAATCAGCTATTTACCGCTGTTAGTAGTATTTTATTTGATAGATATCATTGATTTCAAGGCGTTAACGAATCCACAAGAGTTCTATTTTACACCTGGTTTATGGGATAAGACCGGGATATCTTTTTGGTCTTCCTTTCTATTTGAAACACCATTTGCGCTAATGCGGGGATATAGTTGGGTATTTTTTCCATTGGCAATCATCCTGTTTTTTTTCTTTGGGTATAGGTCGAATAAACTGTATTTGCAAAATAAAAGTTAGTTATGGAAAAAAGTGTGGAAAATGACTGGCAATGGAATATCACGTTGTCTGTAAAACAGTGACAATCCTCCCCGGCGCCGGATATACAAGTGTCTTTGAAATTACAAACGCTCTTCGGTAGAAAGAAAAAAAGTGCAGTTCCAGAGCCTAACGTTTATCATGCTTTCGGGCGGACTTTTTTTCCAACACACCTTTGCTTAATTCCTTCCAGCTTGGCCACACTTTTTCCCGCCTTTCTTGAACCTAATGCTTTTGAAAAATCATTTATGATACATGTTATAATAGTCATTGAATACACGAAAGTTTGAAAAATGGTTCAATACCGAGTATTTACGATAGACCATATGAGTAAACAGCAACGGACCTTTATTTTCATGTACTTAAAATAAAGGAGATTACTTCCAGTGTACAAAAAAGATTACGCTATTTTAATCATGCTTGATCAAGCAAGAAATATGACAAAGGCTGCTGAAAAGTTGTTTATCTCGCAACCCAATTTAACCTATAGACTTCGACAGATTGAAGAATATTTCAATACAAAGATTTTTATTCGTGATCGGTCTGGTCTTTTCCCTACTCCAGAGGGAGAATTGATTATTGAATTAGCAAAGAAAAACTTAAGAAACATAGAATTGACTCTAGATGAAATACAATTAATGGAACAAAGTGTTCGTGGTACGGTTAAGCTAGGTGTAGCATCAACTTTTGGACAATACATATTGCCTACCATACTAAAAGAATTTCAATCCATTTATCCAGAGGTTAACTTTCATATCATTACAGGATTAAGTTCGAATATATATAAATTGTTTTTATCCGGGGATGTTCATATCGCCATTTTAAGAGGGGAGTATTTTTGGGAGGAGAAACAGCATTTATTAGTTTCAGAGCCAATCAGCATTGTGTCGAAGGCACCTATTGAAATGAATGCTTTACCTACATTACTGAGAATTCAATACGAAATGGACAGCTATTTGAAGGGGATGGTAGATGAATGGTGGAAAGATATTTTTAAAAAACCCAGCATTATTTCTATGAGTGTAGATAGCCTGGAAACAGCAAAGGAAATGGCTCGTGTGGGACTTGGATATACAATATTGCCCGGCATTTGCCTCATGAATGAGCACGAATTATCTATTCAAAATTTATATGGCCATGATAAGCAGTTAGTCAAACGTGATACATGGGCATATTGCAGGCATAAAACATTGAATTTCCCTGCCGTTCAAGAGTTTTTTAAGTTTCTCAAAAACCACTCTTCTTACGCGAAATTACATGATCATAACCATTTATAAAACTAATCATCACAACAAAAGAAATTGATGAAATACACTTGACTAATCGTAAGAAAGAGGCTGGAACATAAGCAAATACGAAATAGCTAAAACCGAACAATTCATTTATAATTGTTCGGTTTATTTGTGTAAAAAAATCCCTATCATCGCTACGTCAAAAAAATTTCGCTTTCCGCAGGTCTCTTCAGCTTCCTCGGAAAGCAAAGGTCGCTTCCCTCGGGATCTTTAGCTCGAGCTATTCCCGCAGGAGTCTACATATGTTGACTACGCTAAATGCTTGCGTATTATAACACTAGGACAATTTATCCCGCATGTAAGGTGCCGTAAATCTTGAGTAAATACAAAATGTCTAAGTGGGAGATAACGGCACCTAAATGCCCGATTGGTTCAACTAACATTCAGTAGAAGCCCTACTGAATGAAGTTTCACTTTATGGTTTAGCTGATTTAGTTGCGTCCCAGCTCTTTCATATCATCCACAACCTCAATATTGATGAAATATTTCTTGAATGGAGTTTCTATCACGATCAAGCAACAGTGCTAATGAAAGTAAAATGCGTGCCTTTTGAGGATTTAAATTATCTCCGCTAATGGCATTGAGCTGGTCATAGGGTTCGATACAAACTACTCGGCCATTCCCAACCCTGCTGCTCCGTACCACATTAATTCCTTTTTCCACAGCATTTAGGAGAGCTTCTTCTTCACTTTTTGAAAATCGCCCCGCGCCTGTACCCGCCATTATGATTCCTTGATAATGTTCACTTTGGACAATATGGTTAATTAAATTTCCAGTAGCGCCAGCATAGGAGTAGACAATCTCAACATTTGGCAGATCGGTTATTTTGATTTGTGAAAACTGGGAATCTATCGTATGTTTCCTAACTGGCTCGCGGTAATAAACAATCTCATGGGCTGCATCGATATACCCTAAACATCCCATCGTCCCCGATTGGAACCCATCCACATCGTATGTATCCACTTTCGTTACTTCCCTCGGGCTATGAATCTTATTATTGAATGCGACTAATACACCTTTCCCGTATGAATCTGGATGGATGGCTACCCTAAAAGCATTCAATAAATTCAATTGGGCATCGGAGCTGATAGCAGTATAAGGACGCTGAGAACCTACCAGTACAATTGGTTTGGAACTATATACAGTTAAATGGAGAAAATAAGCGGTTTCTTCCAATGTATTCGTTCCATGAGAAATGACAGCCCCGTCAAAATCCTTTTCGTTTAAATAATATTCAATATCATATTTTAATTGAATCCAATGCTGGCTGTTAATTTGAGTACTGCTCACATTATCAAAGGGTATTACTTTTATTTTGGCTAATTCTTTCAGTTCAGGAATATTTTCTACAAAAAATGTCCCATCTATTAAACCTGACTTATAATCTTTTAAGTCGAGTCTATTCGTTCCTTTTGCAGAAATCGTACCACCTAACGTAATAAATGCAATTTTTTTCATCATCTTCCTCCAGCAAAACAGACCTGTTTCTGTTTTTAATGACTCTATCCATAGTCTTACATATCCATCGGCTGCTCACTCGTGTTCTTTTTCTTAATATATTTAAATAGCGGCGGAATCATCAAAGACAGGACAGATACGATTAAAAGCGACACGGCAATCGGTTTTTCAATAAAAATGGATAAGCTGCCATTGGAAATCGTTAATGCCTTTCTGAGAGATTGTTCCATCATATCTCCTAAAATAAACGCCAAAATAAATGGTGCTGCCGGAATTCTGACCAATTTGATCAAAAAGCCAATGACGCCAAAGAATAAGAGCAAGTATAAATCAAATACGTTAAAGCTTAATGTGTAAATGCCAATGACACAGAAAAAAATAACGAGTGAAATTAACATTGGGCGTGGTATCATCAATATCTTTGATATATATGGAATTAATGGTAAATTTAAGATTAATAAAAATATATTACCTATATACATACTAATAATAATGGCCCAAAATAATGTAGGATGATCCGTCATTAATAAGGGACCAGGCTGAATTCCCATGACAAGGAATGCCCCTAACATGACAGCCGTAGTACCAGAACCTGGAATCCCAAGACTTAAAAGAGGTACAAAAGCGCCGCTAGTCGCAGCATTATTGGCAGTTTCGGGTCCGGCTAATCCGGCTACAGCCCCCTTTCCAAATTCCTCCGGCTTTTTGGAAAGCTTTTTCTCGGATGTATATCCAATAAATGATGCAATTGTGGCACCAGCACCCGGTAATACGCCAATCAGAAAACCGATTAACGATTGTCTGGCCATAGGTCCTCTCATTTCTTTAAAATCTTCTTTCGTTAATCGTAAGGACCCTATTTTATGCATTTTTGCTTGGGCTTTATGACGGTTAATGATCAAAACCGCAACTTCTGCAATGGCAAATAAACCGAGACCAATAACCAAAAATTCAATTCCATTTAATAAATTGATATTGCCGAAAGTAAACCTTGGTGTACCAGTTTGTCCATCAATCCCCACTGTTGCAACCATAAACCCTAATACTCCGGAAATCAAAGCCTTTGACATAGATCCATCTGATAAACTTGTGATAGCCGTCAGCGCTAAAAGCATCAACGCAAAGTATTCAGCCGGCCCAAAGGCAACAGCAACAGAAGCCAATGCCGGTGCAAATGTCATTAATAAAACAACTCCTACGGTACCGCCGACAAAAGAACAGATGGCGGCAATTGCCAATGCTTTTCCTGCATGCCCCTTTTGCGCCATAGGATACCCATCAAAGGCAGTCGAAATGGTTCCCTCTACACCAGGCGCATTTAACAATATTGATGAAGTGGAACCGCCAAAAATAGCTCCATAGTAAACCCCCGCCATCATAATGAGCGCTAAATTTATATCCATTCCATATGATATAGGAATCATAACGCCTATTGCTGTAATCGGTCCAAGTCCAGGAATCATCCCGATTAGGGTACCTATTAGGACACCTATAAAAACAAGCAAGATTCCTTCAACACTAAATGCCACTTGAAGCCCTTGCATTACACCATTTAAAATGTCCATTCTCTTCCTCCTTATGGTAGACTAAAGCGGTAAAATTCCCTTTGGCAGTGAGATTTGTAGTAATTCAAAAATATAGTAAAATACTACAGGCGTCATAATTGAAACGATCATATTCACAATATGCCTTTTGTATCCCAAAACAAAAGTCGAAATGAAGATGAAAAGCATGGATGAAATCATAAACCCAAGTACTTCAAATAGGATGGCATAAAGAATGAAAAATAAAGAAATGACACCCAGCATTTTCAAAGCATTTTTGTCTAACTTAATGGCGCTTTCTTGATCTTCGTTCCCCTGATCCTTTTCAAAAAATAAAACAATAGACAAAATCAATAATAAAACACCCAGTACATAGGGAACAGCATCTGAATCAACAGGGACTAAGTCATACGCTGGCAAGCGAAAAGCAAAAAATAGATAAAAAACAGATATTAAAAATAAAACACTTGCTGCCAGCTTATTTTTTGATCGTAGCAATTGACCTTTCTCCTTTCATTCAAATAAGAGGAATGTATTACCCATCCCTCTTATTTGATAGAATATGGCTGTTTCTATTTTGTGAGTCCCAGTTCGTCTAAAAGCTCTTTTACCTCTTCTCTTTGCTCCTCTAAGAATTTCTCGAACTCCTCACTGCCCATGAACATTTCGTTCCAACCGAACTGGGCACGAATATCATTCCAAGCTTCACTTTCATGTAACTGTTTGAAGGCATTTTCGTAAAATTTCTTGGCATTCTCATCCATTTTAGGCGGTCCAAAAAATCCTCTCCAATTAACAAAAGTTTCATCAATTCCTTGTTCCTTGGCTGTTGGGAAATCAGAGAAAATTTCCCCTTCGAGTCTCTCTTCAGCAGTAATGGCAAGCACTTTCACATTACCTGCACGAACTTGTTCAACTGTTTCAGCCACTCCGGTTGAGAACACATCGACACTTCCGTTTAGCAAAGCAGCTAATTCACCGCCATCTTGTTCAGATACGTATTTGATTTTTGTAATATCCACACCATAAGCTTTAGCAAAACGGATAAACTGTAAATGATCCATACTTCCTGGTGAAGAAGAACCGTTGACCGTAATGCTGGAAGGGTCCTTCTTCATATCTTCAAATAATTCAGGTAATGTATTCCACTTTGCGTCAGCTTTAACTACAAATGCACCATAGTCTGCAATGATATTCGCAATTGGTGTAAAGTCGGTATGATCATATTCAGACTGTCCATTTAAAGGCACATCGATAATAGGTGGAGAAGCGACGAACAGATGATAGGGGTCACCTTTGAAGTTGGCCACATATGCCCAGCCTACTGCTCCGCCTCCACCGGTTTTATTCACAACACCAATATCTTGATCAATAATTCCCTCTTCATCTAAGACTTTTGCGGCCATTCGGGCAGTTGTATCCCACCCCCCGCCTGCTCCAGATGGTGCTACAATTTCTATTGACTTTTCTGGTTTCCAATCTCCATTTGTGGTTCCTTGACTGCTTTCACTACAGGCAGCAAGAATAAATGAAAGTGCAATGAATATCCCTAAAAATGAGAACTTTTTCCTCAAAATCCTTCCCCCTTTAACTTTGGTAACGATTTCATTCTGATTATAGTGAAATAAAACAAACACGTAAAATAGAAATTTTCAATGCTGATCTATTCACTTTTTTTATGAAACAGAGGAGCTTCCATAAAAAACGCCCTACAAAAAAATAGCCCCACGCAAAAAAATGTTGCATGGGACATTGTATTAGCTTTCAAATTCTGAATGCTTATTTTTCTTATTTACTTTTGAAGGCGCAAAAGATTTAATTCGTTTTTGTTCTTTTTTTATTTTTTCTTCCGCAAAATCAGAAAAGCTTTTACCATCTTGGTTTGCTATAAAATAGATATACCTTTCCTTATCCTTCTTTTCAATAATGAGGGGAGCAATATCCTTTTTCAGTAAGAGGTAATTCATAATCAATCGCCCTGTCCGTCCATTTCCATCAGCAAATGGATGTATCCGTTCAAACTCAATATGACTTTCACACACTAAATCGATTACGTCTTTATCTGAATGAGAGGTGTTCAGTCGAAAGTTTACATTATCAATCCATTGCTTCATTAACATAGGAGTCTCTTTGGGGTGTGCGGCATCAAAATCCGCACCTTTCATAAAGTTTTCCTCTGTTTTAAACTTACCTCTTTCATGATGCAGCCGATCCATTAGTATTGCATGTGTCTCAAACAAGATGTCGAAAGTAAAATCTTTTTTTAGAGTTTCCGGTGAAAGCAAATACTCCATCGCGTGACGATGATTATCAATTTCGTACAACTCTCTAAGAGAAACTTTATTGGGCACGGTATTATGCAATATGATTGATACGGTTTCTGGCAAGCTAATTGTATTGTTTTCAATTGCGCTTGAGTGATGCGACATTCTCACCAACAAATCCTCAACATATTCTTTGGATAAATCCAAAACAATCCCTCCCGAACAGATTTTATAAATTATATTATACAAGACTAACGGTCATATCCATCAAGCATCCGATCGAATTCTCCAATATTTCTTTCCTTTTGATATTCATGATAAGACTTCCTCATGGCAAAGGATAGCCGGGAAATAGCATGGTTTTTTTATTGAAATAGCCTTAAAATTTTTTTGTTTACTATTGGTAGAAAAATCAATACCCTTCCTTTTTTATGTTGAACCGCCCCGTGAATGAGCCCATCCACTTTTTCTTAATCGTGACCGATCTTATAGCAGTTTTGCAACCATGGACTTCATCTTATCAAAACAATAAATGTCAACAAAAACATATACATAGGAGGCTTGTCCTTTAAAAAAAAGAAAAAGTCTTAACATTATGAGCTTGTTTTTTCTTTAGCTTCTGTTGAGTTATCGAGGTTAAAACACGGTGCTAACGCTGTATTAAAAGCTTCCTCAATTGGAATATCACCATAATACTCTTTACCAATATACAAAGGAGATTTTCTCTTTTTCTTGCTCACCGTAAAATCACCTCATGAAACCCTATGCAGGTGGGACACGTGGACGGCCCTACATACAATCAACTTCTTTTTTGCCAGTTTGGCAAATAGATTTTTAACAAAGTTCATTCATTTTTCAAGAGGTTCAGCAGGAAGTACACTCTGGCCAACCTTCGCAGCTCCTATCCCAGAACGCCAGCCATCGCATGTCGCTATGTAATGATTTCACTCACTTTTTGCCACTTCATTTTAAAAAACGGGGGTAATATTAAAGGGGATTTTTGAAGGCAAAATGGATGCTCCGACCGATTATTTTGTTGTTACGGAAGACTTGTACATAACCGAATGACATTCGTGTTTCAGAATTAAATTGTACACTTTTTAAATAGGGTTGATTATGTAAAAAGCGTAATTTCCCTATCACAATAAAGAAATTACGCTCATTTCAATATCCCTTTATCTCGTTGAAAAAAGTCTCGTCCAACTCGGTAAGGAATACCTTCTGATTTCAGAAGTGGTTTTTAAAAGTTATTTGAGTAAAAAAGGCACATTATTTCACTCTTCAAAAGGATCTATTATCATTTTTAGCTACATTTTCTGTTGGGTCAAAGCGAACTTGCTCCCACGTTTCATTTCCTGTTTTACAAAATAGAAGGAACACAATACCCAGCCCGATTAGGAAATGGTCATTTTTCACCGATTTTGGCAACCTGTTATAAGGACACTACTATTACTTTAGGACACGTCTACATTTGTTATTTTGTTAAATGTACATCTTTTAAAGCTGCCCAAAACGCAACACCGACTGCTGCAGCCAAGGTAAGAAAAGGTGCGTAGAAGATAAAGAAATTCTGCATCAGGAATATCTCCTTTTGTTTGTATGAATGTGTTGTCCGGTGACGTAATCTTTGTTGAAAAGAAATAATCTCAACAGTAAATAAAGAGAGGGGATCAATAATCCCAGTCCGGCAATAAAGGCGACAACCAGCGATATTGCCATCGTTTTATTTGTAAAGCCATCATAGATCGTTAAATGCGGGTAAAGCAAGTAAGGGTAATGTGAAAAGCCATATGCAAAAAAAGCAAGGGCAAATTGACCCGCCAATAAGCCGAAAGCTCTTCCGTAATGCTTCCTTTTCCAGATGAGCCAAACCGTCCCCAAGAATAAAAGGAATGATAAAGCGAACATCCACCAGAGATTGAGCAAGTTCCCAAAGTGTTCCGGATTATGGGCCCGGATTTCGACAATGATCCCGGAAGCGGTGATAATCAATGGCATTGACCAGATGAGCGCATAGTTGCGCATCAACTCCGTTGCATCTTGATCATGCGCTTTATGGGCATACCAAGTCAGAAAAACGGCGGAAATATAAAGTACGGCCACAATGCTCAATACCACAATGCTCCATGTAAGGGGACTGGTAAACAACTCCCAGTAGTCCAGCACGGGCTTTCCATCCACGATCGAAACAAATCCGCCTTCTGAAATGGTCAGCACAATCGACAAAGAGGCAGGAAGGAACAGTCCTGACAATCCGTACATGAACGAATATCCTTTATGCCCTCTCGCTCCATACGTTTCAAAAGCATAGTATGACCCTCTGATTGCCAATAATAAAATGGCGATACTGACAGGGACAAGTAGTATGGTTCCGTAGTAAAAAGCCGTTTTGGGGAAGAAACCGACGATGCCGACAAAAAAGAATACGAGGAACACGTTCGTCACTTCCCAGACAGGCGAGAGATAGCGCTGAATAATATTCGTCAATATATGCTGCTTGCCGTTAAATAAGCTATATGCGTTAAAGAAACCTGCCCCAAAATCAATCGAAGCCACAATGACGTAGCCGAATAAAAAAGTCCATAACACCATAATGCCTAAGATTTCCAGATTCATTGAACTGCACCGCCTTTTTCCGCTCTCCGTTCTTCAAGCTCACGTTCTACGGGGTTTCTTCGGAACATTCTGCTTAAAACGATGGCACTGCCTATGGCAAGAATGAGATATAACCCAGCAAAAAGGATGAGCATCATGTCAACGTGACCGCTTGTTGTTGCAGCATCGGAAGTTTTCATAAGGCCGTAGAGAATCCAAGGCTGTCTTCCTACTTCAGCCAGCCACCAGCCCGTCTCGATAGCCACGATTGATAAGGGACCGCCGAGAACGATAAGCCAGTGGTACCACTTGCTGTTTATAAAGGACCAGCTTCTTTTCATTCCCAACCAGTAGACAAAGGATAACAGCGTCATCCATACACCGATGGAAACCATGATATCGAATAAGTAGTGGATATAAAGAGGCGGAATTTCTTCCTCTTTGATTTGATCCAATCCGATAACTTCAGCCGAAGGATCGGTGTATGCTAAAATACTTAACGCTTTGGGAATTTCAATGGCATATTTAACTTCTCCATTTTCCAATTTCCCGAACAAAATTAATGGTGCGTCTTTAGATGTTTCAAAGTGCCACTCGGCAGCCGCCAGTTTTTCTGGCTGATAATCAGCCAGGTATTTTCCTGAAAAGTCACCGATGATTGCCGTTGCGATAGAGAAAATCAATCCTAACTTCATTGTCAAATAAAGAGCTTTTTTGTGATAAATATGGTCTGAACCTTTTAACAATCTGAAACCGGCGATGGCTGCCAAAATAAAAGCGGATGTCATAAACGCGCTTGACACAACGTGTGCCACTTTTGTAGGCATGGCCGGATTAAACATGGCTAAGATCGGGTTGATATTCACAAGCTCACCATTGACAACATCGAAACCTTGCGGGGCATTCATAAATGCGTTCACAATTGTGATAAAAACGGCGGAAAAAGCCGCCCCCGCCGCCACTGGGATCAGGAGCAAGAGATGCTTGCGCTGGTCTTCGAACCGATCCCATGTGTACAAATAAATTCCCAGGAAAATGGCTTCGAAAAAGAAAGCAAAAGTTTCCATGAACAGCGGCAGAGCGATGACATTCCCCGCCAATTCCATAAAGTTGGGCCACAAAAGGGAGAGCTGTAAGCCGATTGCTGTTCCGGTCACAACTCCGACGGCAACGGTTATCACAAAACCGCGAGCCCACCTTCTTGCAAGTAAAATATAATGCTCATCGTTTTTCTTGATGCCGACCCACTGTGCAATCATGATCATCAGCGGGACACCGACTCCAATTGTGGCGTAAATAATATGGAAGGAGAGGGTAAGTTCGGTTAATAATCTGCTGTAAAATAAAGAATCTCCATTAAACATGAAACATTCACCCTTTCATCAACTTCCGAGAATTCGTCCAAGCATGGATAGAAGCATAATGGCTGCTACGCCAAATACAAGTCCCATCAATACCTTTTCATGTTTTTTGTAAAGCATTGCGTCACCCCTGTCTTGATTTGCTGATTAAATCGTAATCAAAAAAATCTATAAAATATCAGTCCAAGTCTTGATAGCTGTCGCCAAAATCAAAACAGCCAAAATGAGTTGCAATACCTTTGTGTTCAATTTGCCGCTTACTTTTGCGCCAAGCGGAGCCGCTATGATACTTGCGATGATCATGATGGCCGCCGATTTATATTCAATTTGGCCCGTGGCTATTTTTCCTACCGTTCCGCCGATGGAAGAAATGAATGTGACGGCCAAGCTTGAAGCTATCGTCATACGTGTAGGAATATGAAGAACGGTCAACATAATCGGCACCAATAGGAAACCTCCGGCAGCACCAACAATTCCTGAACCAATACCGACAATCAACGCCAACCCCATTGCTAATGGTTTGTTAAAAGTCACCTCATGCATCGGCTTATCATCCACTTTTTTCTTGGGAATAAACATCATGACCGCCGCAATGACGGCAAGTGTACCATATACAATATTTACAGTATTCTCTGACAAGGCACCTGAGCCCAAGCTGCCGATCAGACTCCCGATCAAGATGGCAGACCCCATATAAATAATTAAATCTTTTTTTAAGAAGCCGCCTTTCCTATAGGCCCAAACACCCGCAATAGATGCGAAAAAAACTTGAATCGCGCTGATCCCCGATACTTCATGGGCAGTGAATGTGGCCATTCCGAGAAGGGGCGGGATATAGAGAAGCATCGGATATTTAATGATTGACCCGCCAACCCCGACAAGTCCGGAAACGAACGATCCGACAAAACCGATGAGAAATATGATGATAAAAAATGTCCAATCTATTTTTAACACCTTCTTTCTTTATTCACTTATCTTTAAACTCAGTATAAAAAAAGAGAAAAGAAAAAAGTATAGGGGGATTCCACCATAAGTAAAATCAGTTTGACAAGGTTGTGACAGAAATTCCATTGAAGGAAGATCAACTAGCAAAAACGAAAAAACCCAAATGCATGCCGGCATTCGGGATCTTCCTTGAAGCGTGATCATCTTTTACAGGTACAAGCCAATCACTACTTGATGTAGTCATTGGCAATTCCGTACTGAATCAATTCAGCCTTTGTTTTGACATTAAGCTTTTGCATTATATTGGACTTATGATTTTCTACTGTTTTTGTACTGATGAACAGTTGATCGGCAATTTGAATGTTGGAATAACCAAGAACGGTCAAGCGTAAAATTTCTTGTTCCCGAGTCGAAAGGATATCCGCTTTCTTCTTCCCCTTTTGTTTATACAGCTTTTCAATCTGTTCTTCAGGTAAGCCTACTTCATAAAAATTCCTGCCCGTATAGACAGCTTGAATCGCCTGATACATTTCGCCCCCCTGGCTGTTTTTTAAAATATATCCGTCCGCTCCCACTTCAATGGCCTGGCGGATGTAGGCGAGCTCGTTATGCATCGTTAACATGATGACTTTGATATCCGGCTGGTGTTTTTTAATTTCGATGGTGGAAGTAAAACCGTCAATGCCTTTGGGAATCGAAATATCCATTAAAATAACATTCGGCCGCAATTGTTCCGCGAGTTGAATCGCCTCGGCACCATCAGAGGCTTCTCCTACCACTTCGATATCTTGATACTTTGTTAATAACAGTCCAATACCTTTTCGAATTAACACATGGTCATCCACCAGTAACACTTTAATCATATTTCAGGCCTCCATCTTGGAATAACAATATCAATGGACGTTCCCCGCCCGATTTCCGACAGGATTTTGCACGTGCCTCCCAGCTGATCAACCCGTTCTTCCATATGCTTTAAGCCGAGTCCTTCATTTTGGATTTTATCACGAGCAAAGCCGATGCCATTATCTTTGATGGTTAAATATATATGGGTTTTATCACGCAAAAGATTAATATCTACTTTCGTTGCTTTCGCATATTTGATCACATTATGCAAAGCTTCCTGTGTAATACGATACAGGTTGATTTCTACGGCTGGGTCGCTACGATCAATCCCTTCCGTGGTTAGTTCAATATCAATCCCCGGGACCTGTTTATGGATCAATTCGATCAAATGGCGGATCGTTGGCTCTAAGCCAAGTTGATCAAGGCTATGGGGACGCAGGCGATGCGAGTATGAATTAATGTCGTCCATCACTTTCTGTAACTCTTTTCGCACTTCGACAATATATTCATTCAGTTGTTTGTTATCATGCACAAATGATTCAATGGCTTGTAAGGCGACAGACACGGAAAACAACGATTGGCCAACACCGTCATGCAGTTCGTGGGCCAGCCTTTTATGCTCTTCTTCCTTTGCTTCGATTAGTGCGCGGATCATTTTTTTATTGATGGCCGCTTCCCTTGCCCGTTTATGCAGTTCATGATTCCGTAAAACGAGCAGATATTCAGTCTCTCCGGTATCTTCATTCATATATATAGCAGCGGTACTCATTTCCACATCAATGGTTTTTCCATGATAGGTCGGCATCTCCGATAAGAATGTCGGCACCTCTTTATTTGCTATCAAGTAGCATGTGGGTTCGCCCTCTTTCAATTCGCGGGTTTTGCAATAAGAGCAATAATCGACATACCCGCCGACTTTCCAACCTGTCATTCTTACAGCGGCAGGGTTAATCATGACAATTTCCCTGCTTTCCTTCATGACAATGATGCCTTCCAACATGTGCTCATATATTCTCCGAAGATATTTGTTTTCCATGTCTGGATTCATGATTGGGCCTCCTTTAGCTACAACTCCTTTGTTGTATCTATTTTAATAAAGTTGTTGATTGAAAAGCCATGTTTTTGCAGCCAGCGGATGAAGCAGTTACTTTCAAGTTGTTATTGTACGGCTGTTTTTTTCAGTGGGGCTAATAGCTGTAAGAATAGGAATTCCCTGTTTGAGACAGCAACCGCCTGAATAGCAGTCACACGCATCTAAGATTTGTTCATTTTAAACGTCACCCGTTTTTTCTTCTTTTTGTATAGGTGGCCCAAACCGGGACAAAGAAAATAAGAAACGAAATGACACGCAATCATCCCCAAAAAGAGTGCCCTTATGAACAAGAGCACTCTTGAGTAAAATGGATTAATTTTTTACATCTTTGGTCCATTGGCCATAACCGCCAGCCATATTGACAAGGTTATGATAGCCATTCGCTTTTAAAATACTGGCGGCAATGGCGGAGCGGCCTCCAGATTGGCACTGGACAATCAATTTTTTATCCGCAGGCACTTCGTCCAAGCGATTTTTCAGTGTTCCGACCATGATATGCTGAGCTCCTTCGATATGGCCTTCTTGATATTCTGTTAAATTACGCACATCAAGCACTGCCACATCCTCTTGCTCCATGAGCTCTTTTGCTTTTAAAGGAGTTACGTTTTCATAAGAATCTAGCTCTTGAGCTTGCTGTATCATATCTGTTGCATCCGCATATGCTGCCACTTTGTCGATGCCGATGGAACGGAGGGCAATCAACATTTCATCAAGTTGAGCTGGGTCTGCGAGCAGGTATAATGGTTTTTCATAGTCGACAATCCACCCCATCCAATTGGTGAATGAGTTATTGAAGGGAATATTCATAGTCCCTTTTATATGTCCCCTTGCAAAGCTTGCTGCATCCCGTGTATCAATTACTTGGCTTCCTTTTGCGACCAGGCGCTCTACCTCATCAATGGATGTGATCGTTTGGACTGGTGGCAAATCTTTGATCAGACCGATTCCTACTTTATTGACATGTTTCATCACAGCAAAATAATAGGGGGGCTCAGGTTGACCTTCCAGCAATGCTTTGACGAATTCATCTTCGTTGTCATATTTCATGGCCCAGTTGAATTGTTTTTCATACCCGACAGTAGAGGATGGAATGGCTCCCAATGCTTTACCGCATGCGCTGCCCGCCCCATGTGCTGGCCACACTTGCAGGTAATCGGGTAACTTTTTGAAGCGCTCGACGGATTTGAACATTGCTTTCGCTCCAGCATCTGCCGTTCCTTGAATACCTGCCGCTTTTTCCAGTAAATCGGGGCGGCCGATATCGCCCGCGAATACGAAATCGCCGGTGAAAATACCGATTGGTTTATCCGCGGCTGCTACGTCAGTCAACAGGAATGAAATGGATTCCGGTGTATGGCCGGGTGTGTGCATCACTTCAAATGTTAAACGTCCCAATTCGAATTTGTCGCCGTCTTTGAGCAATTGATGCGATATTCCGTCAAGGTTTTGATATTTCCAGTTTTCATCCCCTTCGTCGGATAGATATAGTTTTGCACCGAATCTATCGGCCAATTCGCGTGATCCTGCTACAAAGTCAGCATGAATATGTGTTTCAAGCGCGCCAACAATTGTCATGTTTTCTTTTTCAGCGACCTGGATGTAAGGTTCGATATTTCGCATAGGGTCAATAATGACTGCTTCCCCTTTTTGCTGACATCCGACCATATAAGATGCGTGTGCCAGTTTTTCATCATAAAAATACCGTAATAACATTCTGAATCTCCCCTTTTATATTGTTTTATTCAAAGTGGTCAGCGTAGCTTGTACATATTTCAGTCCTTGTTGTACTGACGGCTCTTTTAACCATTTCAGGATAGTGATTAGTTTGATAGGTTCAGAGTCGGCTTGCGCCTTCTGCTGAATATCCTTCACAATGCGCAGCCCCTGTCTGCCTTTTTCAACAACGGGATCAGCATATGATTTCAAGCTGGCTGCCGCATATTCCAAAGAGGCTTCGTCATGTAAAATGGCTTCGCCAAATTCCAGGAAGTTATCGAGTTTTTCAATGAGTTCATTTAAACGCGGCAATTTCTCAAGAAGACTGATGAGTGCTTCTACTGTTTCCAAATCAAGATTGTAGCTGCGGATCAGCTCGTCATATTGATTGAGTGATTGTTTATCTTGTAAAACGGCTTTTCCAAAGTCGATCCATTCTCCCAAAGTTTCCATGTTCTTTTGATATGTTGGTAAATTGACGAGTAAGTTGACAATGGCTTTCTGTGTTTCTGGCTGCTGTAGTTGCTGTTGTATCGGATTCATTTCCATCATATCCGCGCTCCTCTACATTGTTCCTTTTAGCATGCCGTTCCAGTACATGATTGGAAGTAAGTCTTTCTTCATCATATACATGCTGGCCCGTTCAACGCCTTGGTTAAACGGCATAGATTCCGCTGGTTCCTTTGTATAGTCAAACTCCGCCAAGATCAATTTGTTGTAGCCAGTGACGATCGGGCAGGAAGAGTATCCGTCGTAATGGTGGTTCATTTGCTGGTTACGCATGCTCGCAACAATATTTTCGGCAACGACTGGTGCCTGTTTTCGGATGGCGGCGCCTGTTTTTGATGTTGGCAAGTTGGCGTTATCACCCAAGCCGAATACATTGTCATATTTTTTATGCTGTAACGTATACATATCCACATCCACCCAGCCGTTTTCATCTGCCAAGGGACTGTTGGCAATAAATGTTGGAGCTTTCATATGGGGGACGGCATGTATCATGTCATACCGAACTTCTTCGATGCTTCCCGTTTCAAGATTCTCAAATATTGCCACTTTCTCTTCCGCTTTGATCTCCTTGAGGTCGCGGCGGAACCGCGCATTGATCTCTTTACGTTCCACTACTTTTTTAAGGGCATTGCGATATTTTACCACATCAAAAATTGCCGGGTTTGCTGAACCGAATACAATGTTCACATTTTGCCGTATCCCTTTTTTTCGGAAAAAATCTTCAGCCAGGTACATGATTTTTTGTGGAGCACCTCCGCATTTCACTGGGGAATTTGGATGTGTGAATAAAGCTGTTCCTGATGTGAAATGACGAATTGTTTCCCACGTATACTGCACATGTTCAAATGAATAGTTACTGCAGACGTTTTTTGTACCGAGTGACTCTTTTAACCCTTTAATGGAACCCCAGTCGATTTCGATTCCTGCTGCGACTACTAAAAAGTCATAGGTAACTGCTGTTTGATCTTTTAAAATAACCTTGTTATGATCCGGATCAAAAGTGTCGACAGTTTGTTGAATCCAAAAAGCTCCTTCTGGTATAAGGCTTTCCATATCACGTTCTGAATCTTCTTTTTTCGCCGCTCCACCTCCAACAAGGGTCCATAGTGGTTGATAATAATGTTTTTGTGCGGGATCTATAATAGCTACTTCATTAGCTAAATGATGTGACTTGCGAAGTAAACGCGCTGCGACAGATATTCCAGCTGTGCCGGCTCCGACAATAACAACTTTAAAAGAGTTTCTCATGCGTTAGCCTTCTTTCTTATATTCTATGAACTTTCTACTCTAACCTTAATCAAAGATGGGAGAGAATCCTATAGGGGAAATCCCCTAATTCATTCGTGCGAAAAAAGGGGTTGTCAATATAGCTGAGGTTGTTTCCACTCATTTTGCAGCAATATTTCTATCGTTCTTATCAATGCCCTGCCATCAACGCAAATACTTTGGTTAAAGTCAATAAAGTATTGATCAATCGTGGAACAGCAACGGACCACTCAAAAAGAAAACGGGAAAAGAAATGGCCAAGTCAGGCTGCTGAAGATGAAAAGAAGATGCTGATCTTCCCAAAGAACGATCTGTGTGGAGGCAGACGTTTTTATCCGGAGAACAGTTGGAAAGCCAATCATGCCATTATGTATGAGAGATGGGAAAAGAGCTATAGGGTATTAAGAATAACCCTTGACAATGATGGTTTTGATGATGGATTTTCTCAGAAATGGATTCTTGCCGGGAATGTTACAGAAACACAAGCCCACTATGGGCTCGAAAACAATATCAAAAGATGCTTCATCAGACCTTTACCTTAACCGTCAACCTAACGAACAGAAATTGGAACGAATCATCACCGCATAACAAATCTCCTTTAATGAAAAACAAGTGGTCAAGAATCGGCGCGCCTTGCTGGCCGCAAAAACAAAACCGGTTCCCTTACGGAAACCGGTTTTGCTTATTATAGCTTTAGTTCCCCCATGCGCAAAAGTTCAACGACAGCTTGAGAACGCCCCTTGACTCCGAGCTTTTGCATGGCATTGGATATATGATTCCGAACCGTTTTTTCACTAATAAACAGTTCGCTTGCGATTTCCTTTGTGGTCTTATCCTGAACTAACAGCTCAAAAACTTCTTTTTCTCTTTTCGTGAGCAGCGGTTTATGAGTGAAATCGTTCTCCTTCAACTATTGTAACCCTCCTTGCCTTCGCCAGCTTAAACCGTGGGGATGGGTATTTTAATTGTCACCACATCATATGTGAATTAAATATCGTGAGTGACATGTTGAAGGCAAGAAAAGGATAAATAGGCTTACGATTACTTTTTTTTACGTTGATTTCCGGGATGGATGTCCCCTGCATCTCCTTTAAATAAGAAAAAGGAGATAATTGCGGATAAGAGGGCTGCTCCAATAGCAAGATATACGCGGATATTCGGTTCGATGTCTGTGTAATGCTTATTGAGCCACCACATTGACAGAAAATAAACAATAATCCCGATCGGGAGCGCATACAAGGCGATTCTCTTCATTGTCAACTTCCTTTATTAAAAAGTATGTATCCGAGGTCCTATTCGTGACATGCAACCATTTTCGCCTTTCAGGAGCTTAACAACTTATTCTTCATCTCATCTGTCCATGGAACGCTTTTTCCTGTCTTTTTGGATACTTGCACCATGGCGCCTCTCCCCGTAAAGCATGGTGAGCCATCTTCACGTGTCGCAAGGTAATGAAGATCTACAGAGGATTTTCCCACCTCACCTACTTTCACATATACTTTTAACAATTCGTCGAAATACACCTGGGCCATGAAATCACATTGCAGATCGGCGACTACCGGCATCGTTTCGTGTTGTTGTTTTACCCAGTTCTGCATAAATCCTTTTTCTTTGAAAAAAGCAATCCGCGCCTGCTCAAAATAAACAAATGGAACTGTGTTGTTCAAATGGCCGAACATATCTGTTTCCGAAAAACGGACCTTCACTTCCTGGTAAAATGAAAATTCTTTTTTCCATTCGTTAAAGTCATGAATATAACTGATTCGGGACATCATGATCCTCCTTTTAAAAAAACAGCAGCTCCACATGGGAAAACTGCTGTTTTTGAAAATGATCTTCTTCCTTAATCCACCATATGGTCGCTTCCGAAGAAGTTTTTAAACATTTGAATGTTCGTTGCACGGTTCATTGCGGCAATCGAAGTCGTCAAAGGAATGCCTTTAGGGCAAACTTGCACACAGTTTTGCGAGTTTCCGCAACCGCTGATTCCACCGTCTTCCATCAGTGCTTCCAAACGTTCATCTTTATTCATTGCTCCGGTTGGATGGGCATTGTATAGGCGCGGGAGCGAAAGCAGAGCAGGACCAATAAAATTGGACTTGCTGTTTACGTTCGGGCATGCTTCTAGACAAACGCCGCAAGTCATGCATTTGGAAAGTTCATATGCCCATTGACGTGTTCTTTCCGGCATCCGCGGTCCCGGTCCAAGATCATATGTGCCATCAATAGGAATCCATGCTTTGATTCGTTTCAACGCATCAAACATTCGGCTGCGGTCAATGACCAGGTCGCGTACTACCGGGAACGTATCCATCGGTTCCAAACGGATGGGTTGTTCCAGTTGGTCAACGAGTGCCGTACACGATTGACGCGGCTTTCCGTTGATTCTCATGGAGCATGCTCCGCAAACTTCTTCAAGGCAGTTCATGTCCCAGGCAACAGGTGTTGTTTTTTCCCCTTTTGCGTTAACCGGATTTCGGCGAATTTCCATCAAAGCGGAGATAACATTCATATTCGGCCTGTATGGCAGTTTAAACTCTTCTGTATATGGCGGTGAGTCAGGATGATCTTGACGAGTTATGATAAAGGTAACTGTTTTGTTTTCACTCATCCCTTGTTCTCCTCTTTCTTTTTGGTATAGTCGCGTTTCCGAGGTTTAATTAACGATACGTCTACTTCCTCGTAACTGAATTCAGGCCCGTTTTTGCCCGGATTATACATCGCCATTGTTGTTTTTAACCATTCTTCATCGTTACGGTCCGGGAAGTCTGGCTTGTAGTGCGCTCCACGGCTTTCGTTTCGGTTTAAAGCTCCGATTGTAATTACGCGGGCAAGCTGCATCATGTTCCATAGCTGTCTTGTAAAGACCGCCCCCTGGTTGCTCCAGCTCGTTGTATCGTTAATGTTGATATTTTTCCAGCGTTCCATTAATTCAAGAATTTTATCATCTGTTTCTTGTAGTTTTTTATTATAACGAACAACTGTTACGTTGTCTGTCATCCACTCGCCGAGTTCTTTATGAAGGACATAGGCGTTTTCCGTACCGTCAAGCGACATAATTTCAGACCATTTTTCTTCTTCCTTTTTAACGGCTGAATCAAATAGTGTAGAAGATAGGTCTTCGGCTGTTTTATCAAGGCCATTCACATATTTTAATGCTTCGGGGCCCGCGACCATTCCTCCAAAAATGGCGGATAGCAATGAGTTTGCTCCTAGACGGTTCGCTCCGTGCTGTGAATAGTCGCATTCGCCGGCTGCGAATAAACCTTTAATATTTGTATGTTGTTCATAGTCAACCCACAAGCCGCCCATCGAGTAATGAACTGCAGGGAAGATTTTCATTGGCACTTTACGCGGGTCATCACCCGTGAATTTTTCATAAATTTCAATAATGCCGCCAAGTTTCACATCCAGTTCATGTGGGTCTTTATGGGATAAATCCAAGTAAACCATGTTTTCCCCGTTAATACCGAGTTTTAAGTCCACACACACATGGAAGATTTCCCGTGTGGCAATATCACGCGGAACAAGGTTTCCGTATGCCGGATATTTTTCCTCGAGGAAGTACCAAGGCTTTCCGTCCTTATATGTCCAAACACGGCCGCCTTCACCACGCGCAGATTCACTCATTAAGCGAAGCTTGTCATCACCGGGGATGGCAGTCGGATGGATTTGAATAAATTCTCCATTGGCATAGGCTGCACCTTGCTGATATACAATCGATGCTGCAGAGCCGGTATTAATGACAGAGTTCGTTGATTTTCCAAAAATGATTCCCGGTCCTCCGGTTGCCATGATAACAGCATCGGCAGGGAATGATTGGATTTCCATTGTTGTCAAGTTTTGCGCGACAACTCCACGGCAGACACCGGAATCATCTTGAATGATGCCAAGGAAATCCCAACCTTCAAATTTATTGACAAGGCCAGCTACTTCATGACGGCGAACTTGTTCATCTAGGGCGTATAACAACTGCTGCCCCGTAGTCGCCCCCGCAAATGCCGTCCGATGGTGCTGTGTTCCTCCAAAGCGCCGGAAATCAAGCAATCCTTCCGGCGTTCTGTTAAACATAACGCCCATCCGGTCAAGCAAGTTAATGATCCCTGGCGCTGCTTCACACATGGCTTTTACAGGAGGCTGGTTAGCCAGGAAGTCTCCGCCGTAAACCGTATCATCAAAATGGATCCAAGGGGAATCTCCTTCCCCTTTCGTATTTACAGCCCCGTTAATTCCACCCTGGGCACACACCGAGTGTGACCGTTTTACGGGTACTAGCGAAAATAGATCTACGGGGTGTCCTTGTTCTGCAATTTTTATAGTTGCCATCAAGCCGGCCAATCCGCCGCCGACGACGATAATTTTACCCTTGCTCATCGTGTGGTTTACACTCCTTTTTAGCTACTTGTTCTATTGGTTATCCGCAATCCGTGCAAAAAACTCAGCTAAAGAATCCTGGTACAAAGGCCAACGCTGCGCGGATGCCAATGACCGAAAGAATGACAAAAAATACTCCCATTACCCAAGATGAAATATATTGTGAACGTGGTGACTGGGTAATGCCCCACCGAACAAGGAAAGACCACAGTCCGTTGGACAAATGGAAAGTCGCAGAAAGAATTCCAATGATATAAATGATGAGCATGATTGGATTGGACAAAATGTCCTCCATCATTTGAAAATTCACTTCTGCACCCAGAGCTTTTTGGATACGTGTTTCCCATACGTGCCAGGAAATGAAAAGTAATAGGATAATACCCGAAATTCTTTGCAGTGTGAACATCCAGTTTCTGAAAAAGCTTAATCTGACTGGATTATTGTCTGCGGTAAATGCAATGTAGATCCCGAGAATAGCATGAAACAACAGCGGTATATAGATAACGACAAATTCCAGAATAATGACAAATGGAAGATTTCCGACAAAACCTGCCGCCCTGTTAAATGCTTCTTCTCCCATAGTAGCGAAATGGTTAATGAAAAGGTGCTGCACCAAAAAGACCCCTACCGGTATCACCCCGAGCAATGAATGCAGCCTGCGCCAATAAAACTCATTTTTTCCTGCCACAATGTAACCTCCCTTAGTACTTTGCATGTGCTTTAATCGTTTGTACAAATTATGGATGTCGAATAACACAATTCTTTGTAACAATTATGTGACCATATTACATTCTACTCCCCTGTTCATGGCTCGTCAAGGCAATGGATTCCAATATTCGAAATTCAACGCCCTACAGAATTTTCCCTAAGCTGTTCAAAAATCGTTTATAATAGAAACTAGCATTAGAGAGGGGTATGAATAGTGGAATCTCTAACTAAAAAGGAAAACAAACAACAGGAAGTGCCCATGTTTGCCTACGAACTGCTCAGAGATGTTCTCATTCCGGACTTGCTTGGCGATGACATATTCGAAATCTCTTATTTGGCGGGTAAAAACTTGGCCAGAAAGTTTCCCCTGTTATCAATCGACGAAGCTTTGTCGTTTTTTGCCGAAGCCGGATGGGGTCATTTGCAGATCGTTCATGAAAAAAGAAATGAATACAAGCTTGAATTAAGCGGCTGGATCGTGAAAAGACGGCTGCAAATCAACTCCCAATCTTGTTTCCGCCTGGAATCGGGTTTTATTGCCGAACAAGTACAGTCGATGAAACAAGCATTGGCGGAAGCCTTTGAAGAAATCGACAAAAAACAAATGAAGGTGATCATCACCGTCAGATGGGATAAAAACGACCCGGTAGG
This sequence comes from Siminovitchia thermophila, assembly GCF_016909185.1. GTDB lineage: Bacteria > Bacillota > Bacilli > Bacillales > Bacillaceae_C > Siminovitchia > Siminovitchia thermophila. The sequence goes on from NZ_JAFBFH010000009.1 coordinate 60,288, forward strand.
TTCGTGAATCCCTTATTTGCGCTATTCGTCAGAAATAAATGCATCCCTTTGGGCACGAAGGAGTAGCCTGCTCTATTTAGAAGCAGGCTTCTTTTCCTGTATCTTTTATTTTTCAGCCGATTGCAAGACGCCTAGTTCAAAAGCGTCATGCAAGCTTTGAGCCGCTTCTGTCATGCAATCTGAATCGACGACGGCAGACACTTTGATTTCAGACGTGCTGACCATTTTGATTTGAATATTTTTATCAGCCAACACTTGGAACATTTTTGCGGCCACTCCCGGATTAGAGACCATTCCGGAACCCACAATTGATACTTTGGCAAGCCCCGTCTCACACTCAATATGCTCAAATCCGATTGCATCCTTTTCTTGTTCCAAAACCTGGACTGCTTCTTGACGGTCCTTATTTTTAATAGAAAAAGACAAGTTTGTTTTTCCACCTTCAATTTGACTTTGAATAATGATATCAACATCAATATGATTTGCCGCCAAAGTAGAGAAAATAGCCGGCAATCCGGTAATTTCATTTGAAAGACCAAAAACGGTCATTCTCGTAATTTGATCTTCAAAAGCAACTCCGCGAACAATGAGATTTTTTTCCATAGATACTTCCTCCTCAATCACAGTTCCTTCTTCATCTTCCACGCTCGAGCGGACTTCCAGGCTGACGTTATGGTTTTTCGCAAATTCAACTGCCCGCGGATGCAATACGCCAGCACCCAAGTTGGCCAATTCCAACATTTCATCATACGAAATGGATGAAAGCTTCCTTGCTTGCGGGACGTAGCGAGGATCAGAGGTGAATACGCCGGTTACATCCGTGCAAATGGAACAACGTTCAGCACCAAGGGCCGCTGCAAGTGCCACTGCTGTCGTATCAGAGCCGCCTCTGCCAAGTGTTGTGATTTCCCCATCTTCGGTTACCCCCTGGAAGCCCGCCGCAACAGCAATCTTCCCTTCTTGAAGAATTTCTTCTAGATGGTCGGTTTTTACGTCAACGATTCTTGCGTTGCTGTGGACTTTTTCTGTAACAATTCCGGCCTGCCAGCCGGTCAGGGAAACAGCCTGCTCTCCCATTTCAGTCAGCGCCATGGTCAACAAGGAGATGGATACTTGTTCACCTGTCGCCAAAAGCATGTCCATTTCACGCTTTGCCGGGTTGTCTGTTATCTGCCCCGCCAGTCCCAGGAGCTGGTCAGTTGTTTTACCCATCGCAGATACTACGGCGACGACGTTCTTGCCACTTTTCTTGATGTTAATAATCCGCTTCGCCGCCTGCTTGATTTTGTCCGTGGTACTTAATGATGAGCCGCCAAATTTAATGACTACCGTTCCCATTTACATGCCTTCTTTCTTTCTCATAATAAAAAAGCAATGAGAAGCTGCTCTCATTGCTTGTGATACACGATGCCACATCATATCGACGCACAATCTGAGATAGCCCTCCAGCATGAATGTACCTTCATGCTGACAATCCTGCACTTATTCAATGCAGAACCAGCAAAAATAATGATGGGTCTTATTTTCACTTCGGCGATCCTTCCCTTTCGCCATCCTTCTTCGAAGCCCACACTTCTCCAGACGGTTACTCTTTAAGGACCGCACCTCTATCAGTTTGTTAAATTTGAATTATTATAGCATGCAATAATCAAACATTCAACTCTGCTCTTCAAATTTCTCTTTCAGCTTTTCGGCAACAGGCTGCGGAATGCCGATATTCGTAAAGTCTTCCAGCGACGCTTCTTTCATTTTTTTCAATGAGCCAAAGTGGCGAAGAAGCAGTTTTTTCCGGGCCGGCCCTATACCCGGCACTTCATCCAATGCGGACTGAAATGCGCTTTTTCCTCTTAGCTGGCGATGAAAAGTAATGGCAAATCGGTGAACTTCATCCTGAATCCGTTGGAGTAAATAAAATTCATGACTGCTTCTTCCCAATTCCACCACTTCAAGGGGATCGCCGAACAAAAGCTCAGAAGTTCTGTGCTTATCATCTTTGGCTAGCCCCGCAACCGGAATCTCCAGTCCCAGTTCATTGATTAATATATCTTTGGCCGCCTCTATTTGCCCCTTGCCGCCGTCTATTATGATCAAATCAGGCAACGGCAGGTGATCCTTTAACACCCTCGTATATCTCCGTCGAACGACTTCACGCATTGATTCATAATCATCCGGCCCTTCAACCGTCTTGATTTTGTATTTACGGTATTCTTTTTTATCAGGCCTTCCATCGGTAAAGACAACGAGGGCAGAAACCGGGTCAGTTCCATGTATATGAGAGTTGTCAAATGCTTCTATACGATATGGCGGATAAATGCCCATTGCCTTGCCCAGTTTTTCCACTGCGCCAATCGTCCGTTCTTCATCCCGTTCAATAAGCGCAAATTTGTCATGAAGGGCCATTTTGGCGTTTTTTTCTGCCAATTCCACCAAATCTTTTTTTAGTCCCCTTTTTGGCTTTAACACTTTTGCCCCGACAAGCTGTTCCGCAAGCTCCTCGTCTACCACTTGGGGAAGAAGAATTTCTTTCGGTTTAAAATGCTGCGGCTGTAAATAAAACTGGCCGAGAAATGTCAAAAACTCTTCCTCTTCCTCGGCATATACCGGAAAAAGGGAAACATCTCTTTCTATTAGCTTGCCATGTCTGATAAAAAAAACCTGCACACACATCCAGCCTTTTTCAATCCAAAAACCAAAAACATCCCGATCTGTAAAATCAGTAGAAATAATCGTTTGTTTTTCCATCGTTGATTCAATATGGGATATTTGATCGCGATATTCTTTGGCCCGTTCAAATTCAAGATTGTTGGAGGCTTCGTACATTTTGTTTTCCAACTCTTTTTTTACATCTTTATAACCACCGTTTAAAAAGCGGGTAATTTCACTTGTCAGTTGTTTGTATGTTTCCTGAGATACTTCATTTACACACGGTGCCAAACATTGCCCCATATGGTAATAAAGGCAAACCCGGTCAGGAAGCGCCCGGCATTTCCGCAAGGGATATATGCGGTCAAGCAACTTTTTCGTTTCATTGGCTGCATAAGCATTCGGATAAGGGCCAAAATATTTCCCTTTATCCTTTTTCACTTTGCGAGTCGTGATCAGCCGCGGATGGCGTTCATTCGTCAGTTTGATATATGGATAGCTTTTATCATCTTTTAAAAGAACATTGTATTTCGGCGAATGCTTTTTGATCAAGTTCATTTCCAAAATGAGTGCCTCAATATCAGATGAGGTGACGATATATTCAAAGTCTTGTATTTCAGATACAAGGCGTTGCGTTTTTGTGTCATGGGCTCCTGTAAAATAAGAACGAACCCGGTTTTTTAATATTTTTGCTTTTCCAACATAAATGATTGTTCCATGCCTATCTTTCATTAAGTAACAGCCGGGAAGATCAGGCAAAATTTCCAGCTTATGTTTGATGGCATTATTCATTCAAGTTACCTCCCGGTGCCAAGCGACTGCCCTACGCTCATATCATATGTGATAAGTTCGGATTAAGCTTCATGCAGCTTCGCGATAAGGTGAAACAAGATTTCCTCATTTAGGGACACGCGTATACGAAAAAAACAAGCTTCCTTTATGCTCTTTCCGCGAAGTAAAAGGACCTTCACATGCTTCCTGAGATTCGGCAACCATGTGAAACAAGTGTCTTCCCCGCTTTCGCTGCGCCGCAAGAGCATACGCATACTGAATGTGCCACCTTGAAATTTTTGTCAAGGCAAACGCTACTGCCCTTAGGGGCGCTTGCATGCTGAGTAAGCTAACTTGAAACACTTGCGATAGCATGCTTCAGGAGCACATGCTTCCTGAGTTGCATTTGACCTTGGTCAGAAAAAAATCCGAGCAATTTCGGCTCGGATTTTCACTTCGGTTTACAAATGTTTGTTGACTAACTCAGCCAATGCTTCTTTTGGCTGAAAGCCGACTGTTTTATCTACTACTTCTCCATCCTTCATGACAAAGAGAGTAGGAATACTCATTACGCCGTATTGGCTGGCTGTTTCCTGGTTTTCATCAACGTTTACTTTGACGATTTTCGCTTTATCTCCCAACTCGCCATCAAGTTCTTCAAGAACGGGAGCAATCATTTTACATGGTCCGCACCATGGCGCCCAAAAGTCGACAAGAACGACTCCACTCCCTGTTTCCGCTGCAAAGTTTTGGTCAGTTGCATTAACTATAGCCATTTTTTTACCTCCTAATAAACTATCCGAAGCTAACGCAAGTATATCATCAGGCAGTGATCCGCGCTAACAATTTGCCTGCACTTTAGTATACCCGAAACAAAAGCATTTACACACGGGGTTTAAGAGGAGGCAACCTTGATTTTCTTGAATTCTTCCGTCAGTAAAGGAACGACTTCGAAAAGGTCGCCGACTATGCCGTAGTCCGCCACATTGAAAATGGTGGCTTCGGGATCTTTGTTAATGGCAACAATCACTTTTGAGTTGGACATTCCGGCCATATGCTGGATCGCTCCTGAAATACCGCAAGCTATATATAAATCAGGCGTTACTACTTTTCCTGTTTGTCCAATTTGCAGGGAATAATCGCAATAATCCGCGTCGCATGCACCACGCGAAGCTCCAACAGCACCTCCGAGCACATCCGCCAATTCCTTGAGCGGTTCAAAGCCTTCCGCGCTTTTCACTCCCCGTCCACCGGCAACAATGACCTTCGCTTCCGACAAATCAACGCCTTCGCTCGCTTTTGTCACAACTTCTTTCACAATTGTGCGAAGGTCTTTTATTTCAACGGTCATCGTTTCCGCATTTCCGGTTTTGGAAGCGTCCTTTACCAAACTATCTATATTATTTGGGCGGATTGTGATCATGAGCGGTTCTTCGGTGCTCACCACTTTTTCAAACGCTTTTCCGGAATAAATCGGGCGGGTAAACGTAAATTCACCGTTCACTTCCTCAATCGCCGTTACATCAGATATTAAACCGGCGCTCATTTTATTCGCTATTTTCGGAGACAGATCTTTCCCCAGCGCCGTATGGCCGAAAACAATTCCCTCTGGCTCTTCTTGATTGACCACTGCCATGAATGCTTGGGAATATCCGTCGGGTGTGTAGTGTTCGAGTTGATCATCTTCGACCACTACGACCCGGTCTGCGCCGTATTGAAAAAGTTCATTTGCTTGATCTTTGACCGATTTGCCGATCAGTACAGCCGTTACCTCTCCGCCTGCAGCTATTTTTTTCCCTGCGGCAATCGCTTCAAACGATACGTTTCTCAATATGCCTTCACGCAATTCACCAAGTACCAACACCTTTTTTGCCATCACCTATAACCTCCTGTTTCTCTATATAAGAATCCGAAATCAGTTAAATCACTTTGGTAAGCAAGCCAGCCAATTCTTTCACCTGGTCGGAAATATCCCCCTCCAAAATGCGGCCTGCTTCTTTTTGCGGCGGTAGGAATATTTCAACCGTTTTGGTCTTGGCTGCTACGTCATCTTCATCGAGATCCAAATCATCCAGTTCCAGTTCCTCCAGCGGCTTTTTCTTGGCTTTCATGATTCCAGGCAAAGATGGATAACGCGGATCATTCAGTCCTTGTTGGGCTGTTACGAGCAAAGGAAGCGAAGCTTCTATGGTTTCAGAATCACCTTCTACATCACGGACAATTTTGACGTTTTCACCTTCAATTTCGAGTTTCGTAATCGTTGTCACATATGGTATATCGAGTATGTCGGCAACACGGGGGCCAACTTGTCCGGAACCACCATCAATAGCGACATTACCGGCAAGTATCAAGTCGGGATCCTTGTCTTTTAAATATTCGCCCAAAATGTGCGCGACAGTCGTTTGATCATATTCATCCAGGTCATCTTCGATGTTGATCAAAGCTGCTTTGTCCGCTCCCATGGCAAGGGCGGTGCGCAATTGCTTTTCGGCTTCCTCATCCCCAACCGTTACGACTGTTACTTCCCCGCCGTGGTCGTCACGGACACGGATTGCTTCTTCAATCGCATATTCGTCGTATGGGTTGATGATAAACTCGGCCCCTTCTTCATCAATCTGGCCGTTAGAAATCGTAATTTTCTCTTCCGTATCAAATGTTCTTTTCATCAGTACAAAAATGTTCATTCTATGACCCTCCCAGTCTTTGAAAATCAAAAGTTGCTATTCTCCTATAAATTTGGGCTCCCTTTTCTCAATAAACGCCGAGATGCCTTCCTTTCCATCGTTTGAATCAAAAAGTTCGCCAAATCTCTTGGCTTCCAGTTTCAGCCCTTCTTCAAACCGTCCGCCATGGTAAAGCAACTCGATGGCCGCCTTTAAAGAGAGTGGACTCTTTTGCGCGATTAGATGTACCATTTCTTTTGCCTTTTCCAGCAATTGCTCTTCCGGATAAGCATGATTGGCCAGTCCCCATTTAACTGCTTCATCCCCCGTGAGCGGAGTACTTGTAAATAACATTTCAGCCGCCTTTGCAGTTCCCACATAGCGCGGCAACCGCTGTGTTCCCGCAAAGCCGGGGATCAGCCCCAATTGCAGTTCCGGGAGCCCAAGTTTAGCGTTTTCACTTACAAGTCTGATATGACATGCCATGGCGAGCTCTAGACCACCCCCAAGCGCAGCGCCATGTATTGCAGCGATAACCGGTTTTGAAAAGTTCTCAATCTTTTCCAAGACTTCCTGTCCGTTTTGGGCGAGACTAGTAAAGGCTTCCCCACTTTCAACCGCTGTGAATTCTTTAATATCGGCACCGGCAGAAAAGAAACGGCCTTCGCCATGCAAAAGAATTGCCCTTATTTCCGAATCATGTTCAAGGTCTTCGAACACGCTCGCAAGCTCCTGCATCACTTGCCGAGACAATGCGTTCGCGGGCGGACGTTCAATCTTTAGGATCGCTGCATTCCCCTCTTTAGTGACAGTGATGAACTCCATTATGTAGTCCTCCTTCTTTATACACTGCTTTTTAATTTACACCCATACAGGATTAATTCATGTACTTTCGGGGCAAGCGCAACCAAATCATACTTATGTTCATTCAAAACCCACGTTGTGGCTGTTTCATCCATCGTGCCAAAGATCATTTGCCTTGCAAGCCGGATATCCAAGTCGGCGGCCAACTCCCCGTTTTCTTTTCCGAAAACCAATATATGGTCGATCACTTCTAAATATTCTTTTAGCACTTCGTTAATTTTAAAGCGGAGCGCCTTATTGGATTGCCGCAATTCAAGCTGGGTCACGATGGCCAAGTATTGGTCTTCGGATAAAATCCGAAAGTGGTTTTGAATCATTACTAATAATTTCTCTGCTGCCGTTTTTTTTCCTGCTGTTACTTCATTTATTTTTTGTACAAACATGCCCATTTTCTCTCTAAAGACGGATATGAGAACATCCTCTTTGTTTTTAAAGTAAAGATAGATTGTGCCATCAGCGACTCCGGCCTGGCGGGCAATTTTAGAAATTTGGGCCTGATGGTAACCATTTTCGGCTATTACTACCACAGCCGCCTCAATAATTTGTTTATATTTCGGTCTGTTTCTTTTCACATGTTTCACCTTTCCGCACCATAAAATGAATGATTGTTCATTCATCATTCTATCCTAAAGGTTCATTTTTCATCTGTCAAGCAATACCGTGCAGAAGAAAAGAGCCCGCCGGCTCCAGCAATACGCCTTTTTCATTGTCCAACAAACCAAGGGAAAATCGCTGTGAAGTTTTCTTATATGTGATAAAAAATTCGTCCGTCCGATCTATCCAAGCTTTTCATCTTGCGCCTGATTTTTTTGCTCTTCCTCTACTAATACTCGGCGCAAGACCTTTCCTACGGCTGTTTTGGGCAATTCATCCCGGAATTCATATATTCTTGGTACTTTGTATGCGGCGAGATGCTTTCTGGCATATTCATCAAGTTCCTTTTCTGTCGACGTCATTCCTTCCCTGAAAACGATATAGGCTTTCACCGTTTCACCTCTGTAAGGGTCGGGAACACCGGCAACTACCACTTCTTGAATCGCTGGATGTTCGTACAGTATCTCTTCGATCTCACGCGGGTAAATGTTAAATCCACCGGCAATAATCATATCTTTTTTCCGGTCAACGACGTAAAAATAACCTTTTTCATCCATATACCCGAGATCGCCGGTTAATAACCAACCGTCTTTAAATGTTTTTTCCGTTTCCTCGGGCATGTTCCAATAGCCTTTCATGACTTGGGGACCCTTAACAGCAATTTCCCCCACTTCCCCCGGCGGCAGCGGGCTGCCCGTTTCCATACATAGGATTACTGCATCTGTATCGGGCCAAGGCACTCCGATACTTCCTTTTACCCTGTCTTTTGCCCACAAGAAGTTGGCATGGGTTACAGGGGATGTTTCTGTCAGGCCGTATCCCTCTACAAGCTTTCCACCAGTGATTTTCTCAAATCTTTCTTGTACCTCTACTGGAAGCGGTGCAGAGCCGCTAATACATGATTCAATGGAAGAGAGATCGTATTTTTTAATATCCGGATGGTTTAAAAGCCCGATATACATCGTTGGTGCCCCTGGAAAAAGCGTTGGCTTTTGTTTATGGATTGTTTTCAACGTTGTTTCGACATCAAACTTTGGCAGAAGAATGATCTTGTACCCTTGCATGACGCCTAAAATAAGCACTGTCGTCATTCCATATACGTGAAAGAATGGCAGGATGCCAAGAATGCTTTCTTCTCCTTTTTTCATCTTGTACAGCCATGCGTCACATGCTGTCGCATTGGCAATCAAGTTTTTGTGGGTGAGCATAACCCCCTTCGGTTTTCCAGTTGTTCCCCCCGTATATTGAAGGAGTGCCAGATCGTTTTCAAAATCAAGATCCGTTGTGACCGGTTCTGCTGTTGACTGGGCCATAACTTTTGGAAAAAGGTGCTGGCTGCCTTCATGTTGGACATTCACAACCATTCCGGTCTGCCTCTTTTGAATAAAAGGATAAATAAAATTCTTCGGGAAAGGCAGATAATCCTTGATAGCGGTTACAATAATATGTTGTAAATTCGTTTCCTTTTTGACTTTGGCGACTCTGGGATAAAGCAAGTCGAGAGCGATGATTACGATGGCCCCTGAGTCTTTCATTTGGTATTCCAATTCCCGTTCGGTGTACAACGGATTCGTCTGTACGACGATGGCTCCGGTGTATAAAATGCCATAATAGCTGATAAACGCTTGCGGACAGTTGGGAAGCATGATTGCGACACGGTCGCCTTTTTTCACACCAAGGCTTTTCAAGTAATTGGCCATTTTGAGAGAACTTTCATACACTTCTTTATATGACATTTCCTTGCCCATAAAATGAATGGCCGTTTTATCCGGATAACGTTGTGCAGCTTCCGTTAAATATTGCTGGACCGGCTTCTCTTCATATGTGAGCGTTTTCGGAATTTCGTCAGGGTAATGCTCTAACCATGGTTTCATACAAGTATAGTCCCCCTTTTCATAAACAGAAAATTTAAACTTATGCTTATTATATTACAATAAAATCTTACATACAACGAATTACATTATTTATAGAATAAAAGAAACGCAAAAAACCGCTTCGGTAAAAAGCGGTTTTACATACGGACTAAATATATAACTCCTACCAATACGAAAATTGCACACACGACAAATAGTACTTTTGCCAGTTTTTCCACCGTTTCCTCCTTAATATATGCCGGCACCAATGACGAATGACAATCCGATCGATATGACCATTGAAATCAAGCCAACAGCGGGGTTGCCCTGTTCAATTTCTTCGTCAATTTTAAACTTCGGCGTTAAAAATTCAAATATAAAATATCCCGTCAACAACAGTAAAAAGCCAAACATTCCCCAGCCAAGCATGACGAACAATCCATCATGATGCAAAATGGAATGTCTGAAAATATTGGCGATCCCAAAAATTTTCCCGCCGGTAGCCATTGCCACCGCCACGTTTCCTTTCTTGATCTCTTCCCAATTGTTGTACTTCGTTACAACCTCAAATATAAATAGGAAGACCACGATACAAAGAACCGTAACACTATAGTAACCTGCCGTTTGGACATAATTGTTTTCCCAAAACGAGCCCAAGATCATCGCTCCTTTTTTGTTTTGGAAGAGTGTGGCTTCATCTAAATTCAACAATGGTCACACCGCTACCGCCTTCTCCCGCTTCTCCCAATCTAATACGTTTCACAGCGCGATGACGTTTCAATAATTCGGAAACTCCTGTACGAAGAGCCCCGGTCCCTTTCCCATGGATGATCGATACACGGGGATAATTGGCTAAAAGTGCGTCATCCAAATATTTCTCGACCTTCCGAAGGGCATCTTCATATCTCTCCCCGCGAATATCCAGTTCTACTCCGACATGGTAGTCCTTTCCTTTAATGGAAGCGAGCGGCTTCGGCTCTTTCTTTGGCTCGGATTGAATGAATTCCATGTCTTTTTCCGCCACTTTTATTTTCATGATGCCTGCCTGAACTTGCCACTCGTGTTGACCGGTTTTTTCAAGCAATATGCCTTTCTGGTTCAAGGTGGCGATTTTTACTTCATCACCAGGCTTAAATGAGCGTGCTTTTAGGTTGGACTTCACTGTTTCCTGCCCATCACCCATTTGCGGAACAGCCGTTTCCAACCTTCTTCTTGCCTCAATAAGCTCATGTTCCTTAGCCCCTGCTCCACTCGCCAGCCTCATTTGGCGGAGTTCCTTTATGATTTCTTCCGCTTCAGCTTTTGCTTTCTCAATGACTTCAGAAGCTTTTTGCTCCGCTTTTTCATACAACTCTTGTTTTCTTGACTGAAATTCGGACATCTGCTGTACAAGATCCTTATGCAGCTTTTCCGCCTGCTTTAAATGAGCCATTGCTTCTTCATATTTTCTTTCTGCTTCGTGTCTGCTTTTTTCCAGTGAAGCAATCATATTTTCCACTTCGTTGCTCTCGGCGTTAATCAATGATTTTGCATAATCAATGATCCGATCCGAAAGCCCCAGCCTCTTCGATATTTCAAAGGCGTTGCTTCTGCCGGGAACACCGATTAACAGTTTGTATGTCGGACGCAGCGTTTCAACATCGAACTCGACGCTGGCATTCACAACCCCTTCCCGGTTATAAGCATAAGCTTTTAGCTCCGGATAATGGGTCGTTGCAATAACGCGCGCTCCGCGCTTATAAACGTCATCCAGGATCGAAATGGCAAGAGCGGAACCTTCTTGTGGATCCGTACCGGCACCCAATTCATCAAAAAGAACGAGACTTTCTTCGTCTGCTTTTTTCAAAATGTCAACGATATTGACCATGTGAGAAGAGAAAGTACTTAAGCTTTGCTCAATGGACTGCTCGTCTCCAATATCAGCATAAATCTGTTGGAAAACGGCTGTTTCGGAGCCTTCTGATACAGGAAGAAATAATCCGGCCTGCGCCATTACCGTTAAAAGTCCGGCCGTTTTCAACGTGATCGTTTTTCCTCCGGTGTTTGGGCCAGTAATGACAATGGTTGAATATTCCTGGCCAAGAGATATATCGTTCGGAACCACTTCATCTGCGGGAATCAGCGGATGTCTCGCACGGTATAGATGGATAACGCCCTTTTTGTTAATGTTTGGGCGAGTAGCTTGTATGTCTTTCGCAAATCGTGCTTTTGCAAAAATAAAGTCCAGTGATTCCATGATATCCACCAAAAGTTGCAGATCATCGGCAAACTCTGACACATTTGCTGAAATCTCCATCAAAATCCGTTCAATTTCCCTGTCTTCCCTTAATGCGAGTTCGCGAAGTTCATTGTTTAAGTCAACGACAGCCTGCGGTTCGATAAAAAGGGTTTGTCCGGAAGAAGATTGATCATGGACGATTCCAGGATAATTTGCACGGTATTCCTGCTTCACCGGGATGACGTACCGCTCATTTCTGATCGTAATAATCGCGTCTGAAAGCATTTTTTGTGCATTTCGGCTGCGGACGAAACTATCGAGCTTTTCCTTGATTTTTCTTTCATTTCTCCGCATTTGCTGCCGGATATTTCTGAGCGCATCACTTGCTGAATCGAGCACGGCGCCCCCGTCGTCTATCGCATTTCGGATTTCTTTTTCAAGCTCACTCATGGTGACGATGTCATTCACTTTTTCTTCCAGTATGGGGATCTCCACTTCATTTTCAAGCAAAGATTCAATAAAGCGTTTTATCGTCCGCCCTGCCCGTATCATATCAGCTATTTGAACAAGTTCCGCCGAGTTCAAAACTCCTCCGATTGCCACCCGTTTAAGATGCGGTCTGATATCATGGATACCGCTTAATGGCGCATGGCCCCTAAGTCGCAAAACAGTGGAAGCCTCATCAGTTTCCTGCAAAAGCATGGAAACTTCTTCAAATGAGGTGGAAGGTTTAAGTGTTCTGATTTGTTCTGCCCCGAGCGTTGAAGAAGCAAATGGTTCCATTCGGGAAAGAATTTTATCAAATTCTAATGTTTTTAATATCTTTTCGTTCATGGGGTAAAACATCACTCTCCCATTATTAATCGCCGCGTTTTAAGAAGGCAAGCAGCTCGTCTTTTTTCCATGTGTTTATAACAGATCCCGGACGGATCCAGCCTTTTTTCGCATATGATACGCCGACATCCATATATTCCAAATGACTGATGTTGTGCGCATCCGTGTTGATGACGATCTTCACTCCGGCTTCCTGGGCTTTTTGGAGATGACTGTACGCCAAATCAAGCCTTGCCGGATTGGCATTCAATTCAAGCACCGTATCCGTTTCTTTGGCCAATTCGATCAGCATGTCCATGTCTACCTCATAACCGTCACGCCTTCCAATCAAGCGCCCTGTCGGATGGGCAATGATATCGACATGCGGGTTTTGCAAGGCATTTGTTAAGCGTTTCATTATTTGGGACTTGGGCTGAAAAAAACTGGAATGGATAGAGGCAATGACAATATCAAGCTCTGAAAGGAGCTCATCTTCAAAGTCCAGTCTTCCATCCGGCAATATATCCATCTCGATTCCAGATAAAATGAAAATATCGTCATATTTTTCATTTAAGGCTTTGATTTCTTCATTTTGCTTTCTCACCCGGTCGGGCGTAAGGCCGCCTGCAACCCGCAAAAATTCGGAATGGTCCGTAATGGCCATATATTCATACCCTTTTTTTCTGCATGCTTCGATCATTTCTTCAAGGGAATAGGCGCCATCCGACCAAGTCGTATGCATATGAAGATCACCTTTTATATCGGCTAATTCGATCAACTGTTTTGCTTCTGAAAAATGTTCAATTTCTTTTCCATTCATCCTGATTTCAGGAGGAATCCAAGGTAACTGAAAATGTTTGAAAAAGTCTTTTTCTGTCTGAAACGTCTCCACTTTGCCCGTTTCAGTGTTTTCCACTCCGTACTCGCTAATTTTTTCGCCCCGTTCTTTGGCAATTTGGCGCATCCGGACATTATGTTCGGCAGATCCTGTAAAATGGTGTAGGGCCGTGGCAAATTCGCTCGGTTTAACGATCCGGAAGTCAACAGAGATTGTATAATCGGCTTGCAGGTGCAAGGTTACTTTCGTATCTCCGCTCACAGCGGCTTCTCCATCCAATTTCAGCAATTGTTCTTTTACAGCCTTGGGATGCTCTGTCGCTATGACAAAGTCCAAATCCTTGATTGTTTCCGATAAGCGCCGTAAACTGCCGGCCCGGGAAAATTGCTTGATTTCTTTGACTTCTTTTAAATAGGACTCTATTTGCTCAGTAAATGGAAGCATATAAGCAATCGGGAAGCGGTCAGGCTGTCTGCCCATTTGTTCAAGAGCGTTTTTAATGTTTTCTTCTGTTTTTTTCCCAAAGCCTTTCAGCTTCCTGAGCTTTCCGGCAGCGCATACTTCTCGTAAAGACTCCACGTCTGTGACATTTAATTCCTTATAGAGCCTTGCGATCGTTTTACCGCCAAGCCCCGGAATTTGCAGCAGCGGAATCAAGCCTTTTGGAACTTCTTCCTGAAGTTGCTCAAGAACGGAAGAAACACCATCTTCCACAAATTCCTCGATAACAGCGGCCGTTCCTTTCCCAATCGCCGGAATTTCGGTGAAATTTGTTATCTCGGAAAGGCTCCGGTCATCTGCTTCCAGCGAGGCAGCCGCTTTTCTAAAAGCAGCTGTTTTAAAAGGATTTTCCCCTTTTAACTCCATGTATATTGCAATCTTTTCCAATAAACGAATCACATCTTTTTTGTTGATTCCCATATTTATGTCACCAACCGTTCTCATTCTCCTGCCTATCATTGTAGCAAATTAGCAAGACAAAAGAAAAACCTCTCTTTGCGCAAAGAGAAGCTTAGCTTTTAATGTAGTTAAACCACATATTCTTGACCTCGCCGGAAAGGAAAGGGGTGTAATGGATGATCCATTTGGCGAGGATGGATTGATCGAGAGCATCCTGGATATTGGAAATCGGCAATAGGGCCCCAATATATAAAAGGATGAACAGCAAAATATAGATTTCCAAAAAGCCCAGTATGCCCCCAGCCCAGACATTCAGTGTCTTTAAAATTGGAAAGCTGGCGACAAAATCCAATGCCGAACCAATGATCCCAAGGATAATACGAACAGCAATAAAAAGGATGACAAAAGCAATGGCCCGATAAAATGCTTCATCAGCGCCCGCTCCATCCAATAGTATTTTCATAGTTTGTCCATGATCAAAATCAGGGTAAGGAACCCAAAGTTTCAATTTTGGTGCCAAATCATCATAATAAATGTATGCGACGATAAAAGATATGATAAAGCCAACCATGTGAATAAGCTGCAAGATAAATCCTCTTCGCAACCCAACGAAAAAACCGGTGGCCAATAGAATCAATAATACTAAACTCAACATGAAAAGCTCATTCCTTTAAGCGTTCAAGCTCTTTTTCCAAATGTTCGAAGCGCTCGTGCAGTTTAATATAATCATGAACGGCATTGACAGCCGTTAGTACAGCTAGTTTGCTTGTATCGAGATTTGGATTCGCCGAGCGAATCTCATACATCTTCTCATCCACCAATCGGGCCACTTTTTTTACATGTGCTGACGTTTCCGTCCCCGTAATGATATAATGTTGGCCATAGATTGTAACAGGAGTGCGGATTTTTTGATTTCCCGACAAATCGGATGCCTCCATTTCCTAAAGAAATCCCACTTTCTTATCATATCACGAATAAAAATAGATGGGAATAGATGTCTAAATTTGTTTATTCCTGATCTTTCATGTAAGGGAGCAATGGATATGGCAAATATTGTTATTCAAGCAAAGCGAGCAGAAATAGATAAAATGAAAGAATACTACCGTCCATTTTTAAAAGACACTTCTCCTCCAGGCAGTGTTTTTTCTGCAAAAAAAGGCGGATGCACGATCACGGCCTACCGTTCGGGAAAAGTAATGTTTCAAGGTGTTGGACGTGAAGGGGAAGCTGGAAAGTGGGCGAACCTACACGATCTGCCAACGGCTACAAAGCCGAGAAAAGCTTCCGGGACTCCGCTTCCGGAAAACATTACCAACCTTTCGGTCATCGGATCGGATGAAGTCGGTAAAGGAGATTATTTCGGCCCGCTCGCTGTCGTGGCAGCCTATGTAAAAAAAGAGCATATTCCTCTTTTAAAGGAACTTGGTGTAAAAGACTCCAAGCACTTATCAGACAAGCAAATTACGGACATCGCCAAAGATCTTCTCACGTTTATTCCCTACAGCTCGTTAAAGCTCAATAACAAAAAATACAACGAGGCGCAGGCGTCTGGAATGACGCAAGGAAAAATGACGGCCATCCTGCACAACCGGGCTCTCTTGCATGTTTTGGAAAAAATAGCACCGGAAAAGCCGGAAGCGATCTTGGTTGACCAGTTTGCGGAAGCCCAAATATATTTCCGCCATTTAAAGGGGCAAGAAACAATTTTAAAAGAAAATGTCTACTTCAGTACAAAAGCAGAAAGTATCCACCTTGCTGTTGCCGCCGCTTCCATTTTGGCGAGGTACTCCTTTTTGCAAGCAATGGAGCAATTAAGCAAAAAAGCCGGTTTTTCCCTTCCGAAAGGGGCCGGCTCCATCGTGGATGTTGCGGCCGCCAGGCTGATAAGGAATAAAGGTTTGGGCGCTTTGTCCGAATTTGCCAAAGTGCATTTTGCCAATACTGAAAAAGCGAAGAAAATAGCGGGGATTTCATAGTGCGAAAAGGGGCGCCGATTAATCAGGCGCCCCGTTCAATTCAAGGTGTAAAAGCTTATCATCATTTGCGGCAGGTGTTCCCCTGCCATCCGTATTGTTTGTTATAAAAAACAAATCATTTTTCTCTATGAATATATCTCTAGTCCGCCCTTGTCCCGTTTGAAAAATATCGGCATTTCCGGTTGATAAATCATATTGAAAGACTGCCTGGCCCCGGAGCCCCGCAATGTAAAGCCTGCCATTGGCATAGGCGATGCCTCCAGGCGCCCACGTCTTTTCGCCTGTGTGAAACATCGGGGTTTCCATTCCTGCTTGCTGCTCATCCCCCTGGATGACAGGCCAGCCATAGTTTTTTCCGGGTTCGATTTGATTTAATTCATCATGTGCGCTTGATCCATGCTCTGAAGCATACATATTTCCATTATCATCCCAGGTGATGCCTTGCGGGTTGCGGTGGCCATACGAATAAACGGGAGAGTTTGGAAATGGATTATCAGAAGGGATCGTTCCATCCATTTCAACCCTTAATATTTTTCCGGCCAAGCTGTTTACATCTTGGGCTAAATCAGGTGCGGAGGCGTCTCCTGTTGTTATAAACACTTTTCCGTCCGGCCCGATCTTTATCCTGCCGCCATCATGAATGTGAGCCCCCGGTATTCCCTCCAGTATGCTATCCGTTTCCATCCAACCGTCCGCCTCTTTTTTCAACCTTATAAGCCTGTTGAAAATGTCTCCATTTTCTTCATAAGTATGGTAGGCGAATGCTTCCAAATCCGTATTCGGGATAAGCTCCAGTCCAAGGAAACCCGCCTCTCCCCCGGTAAATATATCCTTTGTGGTCATGACAGGCAACCGGCTATATTCCCCGCTTTCTGGATCTACGGAAACAATCGCGCCATTCCTTTCACTTATATAAAACTGGCTCCCTTTCTTTGTAATCGACCACGGTACGGATAGATGATCGGCAATAACTTCAGGAGCAACCCTTCCGGAAGCCGGCGCTTCTTCTTTTCGTTCGGCGCTTTCGTTCTGCTCCTGCTCTTTTTTAGAGCAAGCGGCTACAACAAACAATATCATCAATACATACCATACCTTTTTCATAACCGATCCCTCCATGGATAAAGTGAAACTTCTAGCCGCGGCGAGCTTTTACGCCGCTGACTGTGAGTTGAGCCAATCGGGCGATTACTGGCAGTTGATTTCAATGAAAAACCTTGCTATTTTACAAATCAGTTTAAATAGAAGTCTTACTGCAAGTTAACGCCGGATAAGGTGAAACTTCTAGCTGCGGCGAGCTTTTACGCCGCTGACTGTTAGTTGAGCCAATCGTAAGTTACTGTGGGGACTTCAGCTAATCGTTCGTTGGCCAATTGCGATTGCTGGCTGGAGGCTTCAGCTATTGTTAGTTAAGGCAATCGGCAGTTACTGGCTGTTGCTCTCCTCTTCCCATTATTGTTTTACCCAGATGGCGAAGTGGGGATCTTGCTGCTGATCAATCTGATTCATGTTAAAATACAGAAAAAGAAAAATGCCGACCGAAGGAGATTATGTATGTGCATTATATTTGCCGCCTACAAATCCCACCCTGATTTCAACCTGATTGTCGCCGCAAACCGTGATGAATTTTACAGCAGGAAAGCGGCTCCGGCCCACTTTTGGAAAGACGATCCCAACATTCTTGCGGGAAGAGATTTGGAACAAATGGGTACATGGATGGGCGTAACATTAAGCGGCCGATTTGCGGCTTTGACAAATTATCGAGATCCAAACGAAGAACAGGCAAACAAACAGTCCAGGGGACACATCGTCCGAGATTTTTTATCGGGATCGGAAGAACCGGAACATTTCTTGGATGGTCTCCAAAGCAAGAAGAAAAACTTTCGCGGGTTCAATCTGCTCGTTGGAAATCAAAGCTCACTGATGTACTATTCCAATATCGAAAACAAAGCAAAAGCACTGCGCCCAGGAGTTTACGGCCTGAGCAACCACTTGTTGAATTCCCCTTGGCCTAAAGTGGAAAAAGGGAAGGCATCTATGCTCAAATTAATAGCTGAGAAAACAATAGATCATGAAAAATTGTTTGAAATACTCCGTGACGATGAACCTGCACTGGAGGACGAACTCCCTAAAACCGGAGTTCCGTTGGATTTAGAAAAAACGCTTTCATCTATCTTTATCCGCAGTCCCCATTATGGAACCCGCTGCTCGACAGTCCTTACAGTCAGTAAGAAGGGGGAGGTGCAGTTGATTGAACGAACCTATTCAAAACCTTCGGAACATGAACGCCGTTTTCAGTTTAAGATAAACGAATTTTCATAACGGAAAATTCAGATATATACTTTATATAAAAAGCTGTTTCCGGGTTGATGTGCCCGTTAAACAGCTTTTTATTTTTTAGGCAAGTGTATGACGACTCCTTGAACAACACGAATATTTTCATCATCTACTTGTCCTTCTTGTTCGTCCTCTTTTCTGCTCCAATTTTTAACGAGGTAAAATAAAGCAATTCCATAACTCGCGAGTTGGATCGCTTTAAGCAGTCCCCCGCCAAGCTGCTGGTCATACACAGCCGTTATCGATGGAATAAACTGGGTGGCGGTCGCTTCATAAATCGGGTAATGCACCTGATGGATGATGATCAATAAATAAATTCCGATCGGCATGAGCAAAACCGCGTTTAAAAAGATATACGCCACTCTTGTGAAGTAAGAAAACTTGCTTATTTCCGGAAGCGGCATAATAATCGTCCACCACATTAAAAAACCCATAAACATTAAAAATAATTGACTTATAATGGAAAGAAGCAAACTTTCGTGGACGATGTTGAAAAACCTCGGAACAAAATAAACGGTCAAGGCACCGTTAAATAAAAGCGCCGCCATCCAAGGATGACCGAACAACTTAATCGCAAATTTTAAACGATGATTCCAGAAATACTTTCTAGCCCACTCTGCCGGCATGCTTAAAATGAGAAGCGGCAACACAATAAATAGAAGCGCCATAATTTCAAAGACGTGGGCACTAAACAAAAATGTGTCGGCAATCACTTTTACCGGGCTGCCTTTTACAATATAAAAGATAAAAGCGGCGATAAAAAAGTATGTGACTTGCCTTTTGGTCACGACATACCGGGAAGAGCCGGCCACCTTTTTATAATATAAAAATGACAATAGAACTACAGCAACAAAAGTAACGGGGCTCCACAATTCTAACCAGGAATAGCCTGAAAGAATATTCGTGTTCAAGTAATTGGTCCCTCCTCTCCCGCATTACTCGACTTGCCTGCAGCACATTTTATTATTATCTTATCATGTATTTTCCGGTGCCGAAACCTTTAGATGACAAATCCGTGAACAATAGATATAATCGGGTTTTTAATGAAAATCTGGGATAAATTGGAGTGCGTGCCGGCTCTTTTAAACCACTTTATATCGAAGGCTCTCCCATATGAATTCCATAGATTGACTTTTAACGCCGGCGATTTGAATTTTGCCAAGTGCAAGGCGAGTGTTTTAGATGGAATGCTTCCCGAAAGAAAATTCCGGGGCGATTATGCCCCGGAATGTGTGATTAGCTTCTTAATTCCGCTCCCGCTTTTTTCTGGACAGCCTCCACTACTTTAGAATGGGCTGCCGCCACTTCTTCGTCTGTGAGCGTTTTGTCAGGAGCAGCAAAAGTCAGTGAGAATGCGATCGACTTTTTGCCGTCCGGCATATGCTCTCCTTCATAAAGATCAAACACATATATATCCTTGAGCCATTTCCCGCCCGCATCCTTGATAATAGATGCCAATGTACCGGCATCTACGGCCTTGTCAACCACAAGCGCGATGTCCCTTGAAATCGCCGGAAAGCGAGGAATCGGCTTGTATCGTAATTCCGGATGCTCATAATGAAACAGCGGTTCAGCCATCAATTCGAACAAAATCGTATTTTTTAAATCGAACTCTTTTTGCAAGTGTGGATGCAGCTGGCCGACAAATCCAATTTCTTCGCCGGCTAAATAGATTTGCGCCGTACGACCGGGATGCATGCCTTCAATTTGTGCAGGCTTCCATTCGATGTGGGGATCCACGCCGAGCTTTTTGAATAACCCTTCTAAAATCCCTTTTGCCACGAAAAAGTCAACCATTTTTTCTTCCCCTTGCCATGGATGGTCAACCCACATTCCTGTCATGGCCCCAGCGATATGTTCCCTTTCTTCTGGTTGGCGCCCTTCTCCTTCGTTTAAGAAAACGGAGCCGATTTCGTAAAGAGCAACTGATTCATTTTTCCGGGCAATATTGTACGACAAGGATTCCAGTAATTGGGGAATCAGGCTTAATCGCAGTCGGCTTCGCTCCTCACTCATCGGCATAGAGAGCTTCACCGGCTCCCTATGTTCAAGAGAGAACATCACTGATTTGGCTTCACTTGTCAGCGAGTACGTAATCGCTTGGAATAATCCTGCCCCTTCAAGGAAGTCTCTTGTCATTCTCCGGTTTCTTTGTGCTTTAGTCAACCCACCGGGAGTTGCCTCTCCTTTTGGCAATGTTTTTGGCAAACGATCATAGCCATACAACCGGGCCACTTCTTCAATTAAATCTTCTTCAATCGAAATGTCGCCGCGTCGTGTTGGGACTGTGACTGTAATAAGGCTGCCTTCGATTTGAACCCCGAATTTTAAACGCTCAAAAATCTTCTTCACTTCATCCATACTAATTTCCGTACCAAGTACACGATTGATTTTTTCTAAAGTAATGGACACAACCGCCGGCTCAATCGATAAATGATTCGCTTCGACAAGCCCTGTCAACACATCTCCGCCTGCATATTTGGCCATTAATTGCGCCGCCCGCTCGGCCGCGGGGCGCACCCGTTCCGGGTCAACACCTTTTTCATAGCGCTGGCTTGCTTCACTTCGAAGGCCGTGATACTTTGAGGTATCGCGAATGGATTGTCCTGAAAAATAAGCCGATTCTAGTAAAATCGTTGTCGTATCGTCGTTTACTTCCGAGTCGGCGCCCCCCATAACACCCGCAAGTGCTACTGGGACTTTTCCGTTTGTGATGACAAGCTGTTCGGAAGTCAATGTCCGCTCAATGTCATCCAATGTAACGATTTTCTCCCCTTCGCGGGCACGACGAACAACGACTTCTTTGGAGCCGAACAGGTCATAATCAAAGGCGTGCAGCGGCTGGCCATATTCAAGTAAAATATAGTTTGTAATGTCAACAACATTGTTATGTGGCCGGATACCGGCTGCCATAAGACGCATTTGCATCCAAAGCGGCGACGGTCCGATCTTCACATTTTTAATGATTTTGGCTGTATACAACGGATTATCCTCGGGTGCTTCTACTTTGACGGAAATCATACTTTCCGCTTTCTCGTCTGTTTCGTCGATTTCAATATCCGGCAGGTTGACATCTTGGTCAAGGATGGCCGCTGCTTCGTATGCCATACCCAGCATACTGAGGGCATCTGCCCGGTTTGGCGTTAAATCAAGCTCAAGTACTTCATCATCCAAATTGAGCAGTGGTATCGCGTCGGTGCCGGCTTCGACGTCATCCTTGAAAGCGTAAATACCGTCTGCGAACTCTTTGGGAACGAGCTTTCCTTCGATCCCAAGCTCCTGAAGGGAGCAAATCATGCCGTTTGACTCTTCTCCACGGAGCTTCGCTTTTTTAATTTTAAAATTGCCTGGCAGAACAGCCCCAACTTTTGCAACGATGACCTTCTGTCCTTTTGCGACATTTGGTGCGCCGCAGATGATTTGGACAGGCTCGCCTTCTCCAATATCCACGAGACATTTTTTGAGTTTATCCGCTTGGGGATGCTGTTCGCATTCAAGGACTTCCCCTACGACAATTCCTTTCAATCCTTTGCTGAGCTGTTCTACCCCGTCTACTTCAATTCCGCTTCTCGTTATTTTTTCCGCCAGTTCGGCGGCTGTTATATTTCCCAAGTCAACGTATTCTTGCAGCCATTTATAAGAAACTAACATGTGTTTACCCTCCCGATCTATTCTTGGACAGCGAATTGTTTAAGAAAACGAATATCATTTGTATAGAAATGGCGAATGTCATCAATTCCATATTTCAGTATGGCGATTCGGTCAGGCCCCATTCCAAACGCGAATCCTGTATATTTTTTCGAATCAAAACCGGCCATTTCCAGCACGTTCGGATGAACCATGCCCGCCCCCAAAATTTCTATCCAACCCGTTTGTTTACAAACGCGGCAACCGTCGCCCTGGCAAATTTTACAGGAAATATCCATCTCGACGGATGGTTCCGTGAACGGGAAAAAGCTTGGACGCAAGCGAATTTCCCGATCTTCCCCGAACATTTTTTTCGCAAACACTTCAAGCGTTCCTTTTAAGTCGCCCATCGTGATATTTTCATCAACGACAAGCCCTTCGATTTGCATAAATTGATGGGAGTGTGTCGCATCATCATCGTCACGACGGTATACTTTTCCGGGACAGATGATTTTGACCGGCCCTTTTCCTTTGTGTTTCTCCATTGTTCGGGTCTGTACCGGCGATGTGTGAGTGCGGAGCATGATTTCCTCTGAGATGTAAAAGGAATCCTGCATATCACGCGCTGGATGTCCTTTTGGAAAATTCATTGCTTCAAAATTGTAATAGTCCAATTCCACTTCGGGACCTTCCGCTACTTTATATCCCATGCCGATAAATAAGTCTTCCACCTCTTCGATAATTTTCGTAAGCGGATGACGGCTCCCCATTTTAACCGGCCTGCCGGGAAGCGTAATGTCGATTGTTTCCGATTCAAGCTTCTTGCGAACAGCTTCTTGTTCCAATTCCTCATGTTTGTTTTCAATCGCTTTGGCAATCGTCTCTCTCACCATATTGGCGAGTGCCCCCATTTTTGGGCGCTCTTCCGCTGATAATTTGCCCATGCCCCGTAACACTTCCGTAATGGGCCCCTTTTTCCCCAGATACGCAACACGAACTTGATTTAACTCTTTTAAATCAGCGGCATCTTTAATTTCCACAAGCGCCTTCGTCTCCAAGCTCTTTAACTTTTCCTCCATTTATGAATTCCTCCTTCTTTTATTGCAAATAAAAAAAGCCCGCCCCCAAGCAAGGGACGAGGCTATGGTCGCGGTACCACCCTTATAAACATGTTATCATGTTCACTTCATTGTCATAACGGCCGTGCCGGGTCATCTTTACGCTGTTGTTTGCCAGACAGCGGTCCCGATGCCAACTCGAGAGATGAACTTCACCTGGATTGTCACTGAAAATGCTTGCAGTCAAGGCACTTTCTCCCTGTAAGTTTCCTCCGGTTACTTTTCTCCGTCATCGTTTTTCCATATAGATATTCACATTATAGCCGTTCATTTTGAAAAATTCAAATCATGTTCTTAAATGATACATAAGGATACCGGCAGCGACTGCCACGTTCAAGGATTCGCTTTTTCCATAAATTGGTATATAAATGTTTTGATCGGTTATGTCAAGGATTCGTTCCGAAACACCGGCACCTTCATTGCCAACGATCAATGCAAATGATTCCGCTGGGCGTATCTCTTTGTAAGTGACCGCGTTGCGGAGTGCTGTACCGTAAACAGGGATGCCTTGGGCTTTTAATGGCGGAATCCATTCCAGTACATTGCCCGAGGCAATTTGGAGGTGAAAATGGCTGCCTTGGGCTGAACGAATCACTTTCGGATTATATAAATCCCCCGTACCTTCGCCAAAAATAACAGCCTCAACACCCGCCGCATCCGCCGTCCTGATCATGGTTCCGATATTTCCCGGGTCTTGCACGCCATCCAGCAGCAAAAAACGTTTGTTGACAGTTGGATCAGGCTTCACCAACTTTTTTTTACAAAGAGCGAACATACCTTGCGGAGTTTCCGTCCCTGATATCACATGGCAGATTTCCGGGGAAATGAACGTAATGGGAATATCGGCTTCTTTGACATATTCCGGGATCGGCTGATTGTGTTCAATCATCAGCTCGATAAGCTCATCTGTTTTTAGCGCTTCTTCTATAAGATGAGCTCCTTCGATCAAATAGGTCCCGGTTTGGTCGCGCCCTTTTTTTGTATTCAGTTTTTTCCACGCTTTGACACGCGGATTTTTTACAGATTGTAATACGTCCATGACAAAGTATTTCCTTTCTGGTTATATCCCGCAATAACGGATAGTCAGCCCCACATAATCTAAAGGGTATCGAAGGGATTATTCGGGACAACCGCCACTCAAAGTCCGATTGTTTCGGGTCGACAACAACGCACCAGGCATGGCATTTTTTCAATGATGGCAACCACAAACAAAGGAGTGGTGATAGGCAAAATATACGAGTGCAAGCGAAGCGGCAAAGCGGAAATTGACGCATCGTCAGGGCTTGAAAAAAGCGCGAGCTTTAAGATAAGGATAGCTCTTAACAGGAGTTATGGGTGCTTAAGGGTTGCAGACTCATAACGCCGCATCGCGAGCGCCTTCCCCCTTCTGATTAAAGTTTCGCTTTATCATTGTACATAATTCTGACCGTTTGCGAAAAGCTAATAAAAAGATTTGAAAAGGAGTCTAAAGGATGGATATAAATATTCGAAAAGCCGTAATCCATAACGTATCAGATAATGACCAGGCGCAATTGCGGGATACGATCGTTGATGCCATTCAGCGCGGAGAAGAAAAATTGCTTCCAGGGCTAGGAGTTCTTTTTGAAGTCATTTGGCAACATGCTGATGAACAAGAGAAAAGCAATATGCTCGAAACATTAGAACAAGGCTTGAAACATTAGAACAAGGCTTGAAACAGTAAAAGCGGCATAAAAGCCGCTTTTTTGCTTTAAAAAAGCATCTTGAATGTTAACAAGCCGTAGTGCGCGGCTACACCAAAAACAATAGACCATAACGCCAAGCTGCTTGTCATCCACAGCAGTGTCCAATTTCTCGTTGCTCCAAGGGTTAGACCAATGAAAGCCGCAATGTGAATACCAATGAAAATCGGTCCAAGCAAACTAAGGCCCGGCAAACCATATTTATTCCAAATTCGCTTCGCTCTCACCAGCCGCTTTCCGGATGTTTTTTGCTCCCCTTTTTTTCTCACCCAAAAATCCTTGATTTTATCAAATAAATATACGAGTAAGATGATTGTCGACAAATTACCAAGAAAAGCCACAATCACAACATAAGTCGACGACAAACCCCGGATGATGCCAAGCGGTATGACGGCAGCCACTTCAATCCATGGTACAGCTGCCAATAAGAAAATAATGACATATTCCCATATACTTCCCATCGTTTCTCCTCTGCAATATAAATCACGAATGAACATTCCCAAATTTTATTGCTTTAACCAATGTTTTCGAGCACTACCTGATTCTCTCCGTGCTCCATCATCCATAAATGATGTGCTTTGCCGTCTCCCGATCCAATCTTTTAACGACCTCTGTAATCAATTTCACCGTATTTTCATAATCATCACGGTGCAAAATGGCTCCATGTGTATGAATGTAGCGGGTTGCGATCGTAATCGCTATAGATGGCACACCCTCTCCGGTCAAATGCGTAGCTCCGGCATCGGTCCCGCCACCGGGCATAGCATCAAACTGGTAAGGGATGTCATGCTCGTCAGCGGTCTTTGTGACAAAATCCCGAAGCCCTTTATGAGATACGAGGGAAGCATCGTATAAAATAATTTGCGGACCTTCACCTATTTTTGCTTGGGCTTCTTTTTCCGATACACCGGGTGTATCTCCGGCAATCCCTACATCCACCGCGATGGCAATATCAGGTTGAATGCGGTTAGCCGCAGTTTTAGCACCTCTTAAACCGACTTCTTCCTGGACAGTGCCCACTCCGTACACGACGTTTCCATGCTTTTCATCTTTTAGGTTTTTCAAGACATCTATCGCAATAGCGCAGCCAATACGGTTATCCCATGCTTTCGCCAGCAGCATTTTTTCATTTTTCATTACTGTGAATTCAAACGATGGCACAACCATGTCTCCGGGACGGACTCCCCACTCTTTTGCTTCTTCTTTGCTGGATGCGCCAATGTCAATAAACATATCTTTTATATCAACCGGCTTTTTTCTCGCTTCAGGAGATAATATATGGGGTGGCTTGGATCCGATCACGCCCGTTATGTCACCGTTGGCCGTCACAACCGTTACCCGCTGTGCCAACATCACCTGTGACCACCAGCCGCCAACCGTTTGAAAGCGCAAAAATCCTTTGTCATCAATTTGCGTTACCATGAAGCCAATCTCATCCAAGTGCCCGGCAATCATGATTTTCGGGCCATTTGTTTCACCCGTTTTTTGGGCAATCAAGCTTCCAAGGCCATCAGTGCTGATTTCATCACAATAGGGGGCTATGTACTTTTCCATCACTTCGCGCGCTTCCCGTTCATTTCCGGCAATTCCTCTTGCATCCGTTAACTCTTTCAGCATTGTCAGCGTCTCATCTAATTGCTTCATTTTATTTCATCCTCCATTGATCGAAACTTATAGTTAAATGGCTGAAACGAAAAAAGCGATCTTAATATCCTTCATCTTGCCGTTTATAGTTTACCTTGTTTTTCATTTTATAAGCTTCTTGCACTTCATCCATCGAAAATCCGAGTGAATGTCCCAAAACAAAGTATCTGCGGAGTAACTGTTCATAATCTTCCGCGCTCCTCGATTGGCGCAGAGCGTTCACACGTTCAAATACCGCAAGGAATCCACGGACTAAATCTTCATTTCCTTCATGAGATATAATAGAGAACTCCCTTTCCTCCAACCCGAGATCCAGCCCGATCGATAAAATAAAATGTATGCCATCGACGAATTCCTCTAAGATCTTTTCCCTTTCCGCTGCCGGCTTTTTGCTCCAAAATTTAAAGCATCTTGTTTCATTCGCCAATTCTCCGATTTCTACTAGTAAAGCCAATATTTTTTTGTCTGTTACATCTTCTTTCTGTAAACCATGATTTGTTTCTATATAACGGTCCAGCTCCCGCTGCATGGTAAACCAATCCTGAAAAGTCATTTTTTGGCTCACTCCTCTTTTTTAAAAAATTATACCAGAAATGAAACCTTTTCGCTTGTTTGTACGTATATGGGGGTATTGATATTGAATGGGAGGAATCGTCATGATTTTGCTGTTTAGGATCGCTATTTTGGCACTCATTATTTACTTATTTTATACAGCAATCAAGTTTATTATTGATCCAAAGAGGAAGCTGGAAAGCGCCCATGAACAGAAACGATTCTTTTTTTATGATATCCCTGACAACATAAGAAAAAATTTTCTCATTACTTATAAAGGTGTCATGTTTGAGGGAGAAAAATATTTGGGGACGACTGACAAGTCATTTGAAGTCGTATCCATTTTTGTTTTTCCACATAACAATGATTTACTTCATGGATTGGGTTATGAAGATTTTGTTTTTATTGAAAACGAAATCAAATTGCGCTATCCCAATGCAGTAATTGACTGGAAAAGCCCGATCAAAGAATTGCTGAAAAAAAACAGAGCGGACTAATTTATGCCGAATGGTGGCCAAAAAAATCAGACCATTTAATGACACTGACCCTTTCCCTTAGAATATAAACCAAAATGAATAAAGATATAACAATCATTATGGCCATGAACGGTGAAAAGCTGGTAATAAATTCTCCAAATACAGTGTAGAAAAAAGCGAGCGGAACATTCGTTGCAACTGCTCCCCTCATAAATCCGCGAAAATCAGGCCGCCTTTCCAATAGACAAAGGTTGAGCAAGTGATAATGAAAAAAAGGAATGAGCCTGAGGACCGCAATTTGGCCGACCGTCATTTTTGTATAGGGACCGAACCATTTCGTTTTGATGGACATGAGTTTGGACCGTGTCCTGTGAAGCTTGCCGATGCCAAAATAAAATACGGCCGAAAGTACGAGCAATCCTGCCAATGAATAAGCCGTTCCCAACAAACTTCCAAACATCATACCGCCAGCCATGCAAACAAATGCAACTGGAATAAACATAAATTGCCTGACAACATGAAAAAAAATAAAGATCACGGGGGCTAACATTCCGCTATCCTTCACGAGTGAAAGCATTATAAATAATTGCTCATTCAAGGTGATCACCTGCTTTCCTCTACAATTGTATTTTCATGTTGTTTTGGTTATGACTGATGGCCAAGAAGTAACAACGGCTTAAATCGTGTTTAGCCACATACGGATAAATCGGATCGAGCTTACATTTTAAGGTCGGTTGTCGAGCTTCCGAAACGACCGTATACCAATTTCCCTCCGTTATAACGTATATTATTCATTCCTGTTGACAGCCGGAGCCAGGTCGGGAAAATGGATGACCGCATTGAAGGCCTACAAATCCGAGGCGGTGATGGTAGCTATCCGAGCTGCACGTGCTACAGCGGGGAAAGATAAAATCGTTATTGTTACAGGTGCGTTTCATGGGACTTTTGATGGAGTCGCAGCACAAAGGGCTTATACTACAAAGTTTTTAAACAGCACACCAATTAGTTTAGGAACACTATAAACAAAACTTTGCCGAAGATATTATTGTTTTAAAATATGGAGATCATGCGGGAAGTTTCACTTTATTCGTTATTGATCAGAAGCACTATTCCACCTCCCCCCCGGTTAGCGAGGCATAAGGTTTGTATGCATATCAGCCATGAATCTATCATCATATAAAATGAAGTGATGGCCAAACACGCCAGGCTGTATGGAATGAAGCGCAAATCCATAGTGTGCCAGCCTTATCTGGATCTGCTTGCCAAACGGCCAAGAGCGATTAAGTATTCAAATATGTACGACCAATTCCCTCCAGTGTGGACAAAGTTTCTCCGCGACTGTACAGAAGAGGAACAGAAAGCTATTCTTCGGTTATTGGGAAAGCTTCTGAAAAAAAGTGACTTTTCTCTGTTAAACGAAGCGTTGGCTCTGGCTTGGGCCAATGGCCAGCCAAGTGCCGAAGAGATCCAGCACACTTTTTCTCTCTGATTCATCAGGAAAGCCGACATATCTTCCTTCTTTTTTGTTTATATGTCTTTTACTTTCCTAATATTTGAAATTCTCTTTATAGACAAAAGAGTGTTTCAGGATATGTTTTTAAATAAGTTATGATATGTTGTATTAAACCGAGCTTAAATTTATTCTGGAGTGGAGGGGATCTTTTGGCTCCATTTATTTTAGTAATCATTTCTATTATTGGTTATTTCATTATCTTAAATAGTAAAGTTGAGAATAAGGGGTTAATCATTTTTGAAAAAGTGATATCATCTTTAATTTCGGCATTACTAATTTCATTGTATTTCGCGCAATTAGGTTATACTCCAGTAGAAAATCGAGAAATAGGCGTTCCCTATAGTTCTTTTGAAGAACTATTCGGTATTTATCTTACTTTTTTCTTGCCTGTTTATTTAGTGTATGGAACCGTCCTATCTTATTTTATAGATTATAAATCTGCAAAGCTAGAGATACACAATTTATTTTTAACGTATGTTGTGAAACTTATTGGATATGCTTTAGGAGGCATCTTAAGTGTAGGTGTATTATTAATTTTAATTTCCACCTCAACTTCTATGTTAAATATTGATAACCCATTTAGTATATTAGCAAGCTTAGCAAGCGGAATTGTGCCATCACTACTTTTGTATCACGTTTCCTTACTTGTCAATCTTTTTTTAAAAACACTAAAATTTTATAAGTGAGATGATTTCCTCTTTGTTTCTTACCTTATATCCCACTAGATCTTCTACAGTCATTCCATCCACTCCGGCTGCACCTTTATTCCTTTTCACCTGCTTGAATGCTTGATTGAGGTGTTCTCTTTCCAGAATTTTGTCGAGTAGTTTTTCTTCGTACACGCTCGTTATTTCATCTCTGTCTCGTGAAGTTGGTATCCACTTTTACGCATGATGCCAGTGGTCTTTTTTCCTCTTCCAATCAAGATTTCTAAAACGATAAAATGGTTCTCAGCCTTTCGCTCCTTCTAACTTTCATTAGACTTCTTCACTACTACGTCTTCTGCTGACTCCTCACTATCCAGTCTTACATCGCTATAAGATTTTGGCGTAGATCAGTGTGACCTCCTCAGTTAAAGCGCGAACTCTTTCCCTCCATCTATCTGCCATATATACACCGTATGACAGTCGTAGCTATCGGACTTTAACTTCTTTTGCAGTCTTATCCTCGTACGTTGCCTCTTATATGATTTCTGTTCGTCAGACCAGAGGTTTGCCTCGAGCTTCCTTCAGATTCCACGTCCCATGGACACCCTTGCCATTAGCTAACAGTTCCTACTGCCAAGCCTGTAGTGGACTTTCACCACCAAGTTATAGCCCATGCCGGGCGCAAATAAAAAAAACCATCCCATTATGATGGCATGGTTTTTCATTTACATGTTTACAATGCAGATTTTGCTTTGTTTGCCAGTTCAGCAAATGCTTTTTCGTCAGAAACAGCAAGGTCTGCAAGCATTTTACGGTTTACTTCGATGCCGGCTACTTTCAAGCCATGCATTAAACGGCTGTATGAAAGACCATTCATGCGGGCAGCGGCATTAATACGTGTAATCCATAGTTTGCGAAAATCGCGCTTTTTGTTTCTGCGGTCACGATACGCATACATATAGGATTTCATGACTTGTTGATTGGCAACTTTAAATAATCTATGTTTAGAACCGTAATATCCTTTAGCTAATTTTAATACTTTTTTGCGACGTCTGCGAGTTACTGTTCCGCCTTTTACACGTGGCATTTGATTTCCCTCCTATGATGAATTGCTCAATGAATTATTTAATATTGTCAAGAAGGTGACGGATTCTACGGAAGTCACCCTTTGAAACGAGCGCTGATTTGCGCAATTTGCGTTTTTGTTTTGTAGATTTATTTGCAGCCAAGTGGCTTGTGTATGCATGTGAACGCTTCAATTGGCCTGAAGCTGTTTTCTTAAAGCGCTTCGCCGCGCCGCGGTGTGTTTTCATTTTTGGCATGTCAATTTCCTCCTCAAAATTACTTTTCCGTTTTCGGTGCTAACACCAAGAACATGCTTCTGCCGTCCATTCGCGGTTTTGACTCGACCGTAGCAACATCGTTGCATTCTTCGGCAAATCGGTTCAAAACTTTCTGGCCAATCTCCTTATGGGTAATGGCCCGTCCCCGGAAGCGAATGGAAGCCTTCACTTTATCTCCTTTTTCAAGAAACTTTCTTCCATTGCGGAGTTTCGTGTTAAAATCATGTTCATCAATTGTGGGACTGAGGCGAACTTCCTTCACATTGATCACTTTTTGATTTTTGCGTGCTTCTTTTTCTCTTTTTTGCTGTTCAAAACGATACTTACCATAGTCCATAATTCTGGCTACAGGCGGTTTCGCATTCGGTGCAACAAGCACGAGATCAAGGTTAGCGCGGGCAGCAATATCAAGCGCTTCATTTCGGGATTTCACTCCGAGCTGATTGCCATTTTGATCAATGAGACGAAGTTCACGGGCACGAATGCCCTCATTTACAAACATATCTTTGCTAATAGTTAGCCACCTCCAAGTTTTTTTAAGAATACTTTGTTTGGTAAAATGGGCTGTTCGATCGTTCCTTCACTTGCTTGTTCGCCTATTTTAAAAACATCCAAAACAAAAAAGCACGGGTATGCAGAGGACCCGCGCTATTATCACTTATCATGTAAAATGTGAAAAATAGATTATGAATTCGTAACCTGTCAACAGCCAAATTGCGTCAATCAGGCGAGAAGCGGGCAGCTCCTTCTTACACAAACGAGTATTCGATTCACCTTAGTAAATTTACCATATACAAGAAGTTTTGTCAAATGACATTTGTTATAAATAATAATTGTCCATGTTAAAAATTATGCCATTCCAAATGGCACTTCATATCGCTTGATATAGTGACGACTGCTTTTTGTCTTTTACAATCCTTGTTTTCGATTTTCCCTATGGGAGAGCCTGGATGGAAATTGTAACCATGATTTATCGGCCAAGTGCGTAGCTTGTCGCATTCTATGTGAGTGCGTGTATTGAAATCAGTTGACCATCCAACTATTGTCTCCATTCCGTCAGTCGCACTCTACCTAGAGGAGTGTTTTCACAATTTAGTATGCATTGTAACAGAATATAAGAGATTAAAACCGAATACATACCTCTAACTTTTTTAGAGGGGTCAAATGCTTATTTGCTTTCAGATGATTTCGTTAAACAGTTCCAACTTTTAGTGGTTTTTCCAGCACCATTAGGGCCTAAAAGTCCAAATATTTCTCCTTTTTTTACTTTAAAAGATACATTATCAATAATTATTTTTGAATTCATTTTTTTATGCAGGTTTTTAATTTTTAAGACCTCATTCATTATTATCCCCCTTATTCAGATTAATAAGGACAGTCATGCCTTCTTGAATAGAACCTCCTTTTCACTTGTCGTCATTTTTAAACATTTATTAAAGCACCTCTCGCTTTCTCCACAAGAAAATGCCAATCAGCCCACAAAAAACAACAATCAGCATATTACTAAGAAAAGCCGTAATAAAGGCTGTCTGATCTGCTGGCAAAGACATTGTACTGACATAAAAGAATGGAGCAAACATTCTCGGCATAGTCGTATACACATATGCGATGCTAGTCCCTATACCGAATAGAACAAAACTGATGTACAAATAAGTTTTATTCAACGGGAAAAGTAAGATTATTTGCAGCATCATAAATAAGGCATATAATCCACTAATAAATATCACACTTATCCGAAATAACATCGTTTTGACAGAAAGAGAAGCATTCACCCAATACGGGTAAAACTGCAAACTGTACGTGCTGAAATTCCAATTGTTTTCAAATAACAAACAACCAATCAACAGATGTAGAAAAACGAATAAGAGAAAAAGAAGAACACTTAAGATACTTTGCATCATACACGTAATTCCCCATATAATGACTCGTTTTTGCAATCGCGGCAACACGTAGTTAAACAACTGATCAACAATGGTTGATGAAAGTAAGGAGAAATAAAGAAAAATGAACATGAAAAGTAGCCATGATAAGATAAATGTAAATAATGTCGGACTTTGCCAACCACCAACCGTAAACATCAAAAAGTCTAATGCGTTTCCTTCTAGTTCATAGATTAAGAAATATTGACGCAACCGCAACCCTTGTAAGAAAGCAAGAATAATGAAAAAAAGCAACAGTATGATACTTGTTTTTTTCGTAAATATCGACCTTAATTGCAGGAATACGAGTGCTTTCATTTACTGGTCCTCACTTTATTTATGTCACTGGATCGTATTTTCCACATCATTAGTCCAAAAGAAAAAATAATCCCGATGATCAAATACGCACTGGAAAATGCGTTTGTAAAGTAAGGGACCGAGATCCCAAATGGGGCATAGTTTGCATGCATACCGACAACATATTGTGTAAAAGGTAACCAAAGTAAAAAAGGACTGCCGAGTACATAAAAAATATTATGTATAAAGCCGAGCAAAATGATTACAGCCACCGCAATACCAGCCCCTCTTGTATAAACAGAGATAACAAGCGTCAGCATTCCGATAAAAGTTAGACCAAGTATAAACGTTGTTAGGATCATGACATATGTCATGATGGAACTAGCACGTTGGTCTGCTAAAAAGAGATAATGGTATGTTTCTCCGGAAAAAGGAATACGGAAAACAGCCACTACAAAGAGTGCGGTAATGACAACTAAACATGTAAAGATAATGGCCATCAAAAAAACAATGGCGCATTTCGTGATAAGATAATGAAAACGACTTTCCAATCTGGAAAGTATAAGATATATAAAGCCATCATCAAAATCGGCTGTGATTAAATCTGCAATCAACACAGCAAACAAAACGGGAAATATAAAAAACATCACAAATTGTGCTGAATTAAAAAGGCCGACTATATAATCCTGTACGGTTAGGACTGCCCCTTCTGGGATTAAATCCAATAATTCTAAAAGAGTATAGACATTTTTCTTATTAAAAATAGCATTTAATATGAGTATACCTGTGACAACGGCTAGTCGTTTCCAACAATGCCTCAAATATTTGGCGATTTCAAAAGGCATCATGATGATTTTTTATCCTTTAATAGTTGATAGTCTAATTGCAAATCATCAAAAAATGAATGGAGCTCTTTTTCTGTTTCAAAAGGTATACGAATCACCGGGTTTCCGTCCAGTCTTTCACCAATACGGGCATTTGTTTTTATTTGTAGCACTTTCTCTACATCTTCTAATTTTTTTAGCATTACTGTGTAATAACGCATGTTTTCTTGTAATACAACGGTCTGATTTTCGATCTTAAAGACACGATCACAATAATTTTGGATATCCTCCATACTATGAGAGACAAATAAAAAGCTTGTACCTCTTTTTTTACACTCGTCAATAATGTTTCCGAATAACGATATTCCTTCTTTATCTAACGCGTTAGTCGGCTCATCAAATAAAATAATTTCTGGTCGCTCCATAATTGCTTGCGCTATCCCCAAGCGCTGTTTCATCCCTAATGAGTAAGCTTTCACTTTCTTTTTATTATTTGGATCAAGGCCCACTTGTTTTAGCGCATGATAAATATCTTCCTTATCAATTTGATTCCTAATTTTTGATAAATAATAAAGGTTGTCAAAACCGGTTACATTTTCTAAAAATGTCGGTGATTCAATAAGCACCCCTATCCCGCCAGGTAAATTCCCTACTAATCCTGGTTGGATAGATTTGCCGTTTATAAGGATCTCTCCCTTTGAAGGGTAACTTAAGCCTGCTGCAAGTCGAAGGATAGTTGTTTTTCCAGATCCATTCGCGCCTATAATACCGACAACTTCTCCAGCACGCACTTCAAATGTGACATTTTGTAGAATCGTTTGTTCGCCTATGCTTTTATCGACGCGATGAAATACAATTCTATTCTCTTCTGTCATTCATATCTTCTCCTTTTATCCCGCATGTAAGATGCCGTAAGACTCCCACTTCAGGACATGAGTTAATACAAAAGGTTCTAAGTGGGAGAAAACGACACCTAAATGCCCGATTGGTTCAACTAACATTCAGTAGGAGATGGAAGAAAACGCCTACTGAATGAAGTTTCACTTTATCATAACAAAAGCTTTTCTCTTTGAAATTTCCATTCAAACAGCCAAATGACGAATAGATAATTCAGCCCTCCCAGCGCGATCCAATATAAAGGTATAACAGCCCAGTAAAATGTGCTTGTGATATAATCTCCAGCCATAGCCATTGGAGCAAAATCATAAAAAAAAGCTCCTAATTTTCCATCAAGGAAAAGCGGAAATGACATGAAAATTTCTGATAGTCCGATGAAACAAACATACGGAAGCATGATCGAAACATAAAGGTTCTGAAAAATAATGCCAATGATTATCGTCAAACAGCTATAGAAAAAAGCCATAAGCGCACTATTAAGGATAATGAGCAAACAATATATCCATGGATTATGTACCAATAAATCCGTTGCATAATTAATGTTATCAACACTCGGCTTCGTTAATGGAAAAATCAATAGCAAGCTGATAAACAGGAGCAATTGGCAAAAAAAGAGAAATAAAAAACTGCTGAAACCAATCGATAGCACTTTACTGCGAATATACTGCCGCAGACTTGTCCTCATCAAACTATAAGATAATAGACTGGAGCGCCTTTCTTTGATAAAAAAATCTCCTGTTGCTAATGTGACCAGCAAAGGCAGGAAAACCATTAAAACACCAGACCCTCCACCTTGAATCATAACAAAGTATTCAAAAGCGGACGTCTGTGTAAAATAAGGATTCCCAACGGGTTCTTCACTGCGAATGAACAAAATATTGCCCGCAGCAATTAGAAGATAGAAAAAGAACGCCATCCACGTAAACTTTTTCTTTATCAAACTTTTTAAACAATCTTGTATAAATCTATAAATCATGTGCATTCTCCTTAATGCAGTTGTTTAATGGGTAAAAGGGAGTGACTAATCTCCGGCCTTCACAATAGTACGTTAAGGTCGAAACAGGGCAGCTCATTTAAACTTGATGACGCGAAGTTCTCATTTATGTTAACTAGATTTCCTTCTTATGCCATCCTCTGCTTCACGGTTCTGCAGGTCCGGTGATATTTTCCTAAGATTCAGTCACTTTTAAAAAGTGAACTCCTTTGGATTTGACACTTAAATTAGGGTCCAGTTCCACTTAGTCTATAACATCGAATATACCGCCTAAAAGGTACTGAAAGAATCCCGTCTCTTTCAAAAACCCTCCATTCCTATTCATAAGGGAACTCTCTTTTTCGACAAATACAGATTGAATCTTGCTTATGATTATTGCATACTTCCTCTCTAATGACACCGTAAAATAACCTGCGGTTTGCCGCAATCGTTCTTGATGTAAATGAAGTAGTAATTGGTGTATTCCAATTTACTAAGGAATTGATAAAAAATATGATAGATTTAAATGTTGAGTTATGATCCTAATGCTGTCCATCGCAAAAAAGCAAGCTTATGTGTTGGAGTAGTTTATCGATAATGAACATAATTAATGTGGATAATTGAGAATAATTAACGTAATCTAGCACTGTTATAATAGGGCTTTCCTTTGTAACCAGAACAACAGCAATTATAGTACCAACGAAACTACAAAGTATGCCATGTACTTCATGCTGATCACATTAATCATTCCCCTCTATGAACGCACTCATCAAGAGGCTTTTACTTTTTTGATGTAAGGCGAATAGCGCATATATACAGTGGAATACTTTTAAGCTAACCCTAGTGCACTCGTATAATTGACTGGTTGATAACTAAATCTTCACGATCTGATTGGTAAAAAACAAGCATTGATACCGATAATTATCCATAGTATTGTGCCCTTGTGTTTTTTCAATAGCGGCACCTACTTGGTTCTATTTGCACGCTTTTACTGTTTTATCGTAAGTACTGAACTTAGTTTATCAGCAAATATATTTACCTTTGCCAGGCATCGCCTGCATCACAACAGCCGGAGGATGTTTTTTGTGATTTAACAGTCTCATTCCATTCGATCCTATGATCATATGGCCCTTTGTAACTGCTTTGCATCATGATTAGGTAATTATACTACCATTGAGCTTCTGGAAGTTTTTATACTGTTTTAGCTTTTCAACTTTCTAAAGCTTTTTTTTATGTATTTTTCCAAAGTGTTGATCAGGAATATATTGAAAACTTTGTACTTGAATTATCGTTTTCTAAACTAAAATTCACACATTAGCCGTCATCCATGTCCGCGTCACTTTGACCATTTCAGTTAACCTCTCTACTCCTTAATGATCCACTAAAGCTGTAGGCCTCCTCCCTAATTTTCACATAGCTTTCAGGAATTTTCACCGTAAATCATGTTGCGGTTTTCCGCAAAGTATTTCGGTAGTATCAAAAAAAAGACACTTGGATTAGTCCCGTACCCTACAACCTCCCTGCGTCTATTTTTTCACAGAGAATAGTGATAATAGTCCAAGTTCTTCTGCTTTTAACAGCGCTTCTGTTCTTGAGCCAACGCCAAGTTTTGAAAAAATCTTGGTTAAGTGGTATTCAACACTTCTTTGACTCATAGACAGTTCTAGGGCAATCGCTCTGTTCGTATGGCCTTTAGATATACCTTCTAAAATTTGTTGTTCTTTTCTGGATAAGCTGATACTTCCCAAATGTTGTTTTCCTTTATTGACTGATGGAGCCGCTTCCACTCTTTTTAATTGTTTTAATAATTGGATAGGAATGACTGCCTCATCCCTCAAGGAACATCTAATGGCGGTCAATAATTGTTCCCGTGTGGAGGTTTTGCTGATAAATCCCGATGCGCCTGCATCCGTAAGCAAATTAAAATGGGAGATGACGTCATATCCTGTGTAAATAAGAATATTTGCATCCGGATCGAATTCCAGAATCATTTTTGTCAATTCAATTCCGTTCATCTTCGGCATATATAAGTCGATCAGGTACACATCATATGTTTCTTTTTTCAATACTTCCGTAATTTTATCACTTTCTGTTAACACTTCAGCCTCCATGTCTTGTTCTGACTCAATAATGGCCCTGGTTCCTTCTCCCATGGCAGGGTGGTCATCCACAATTAACACTTTGATCAATCTCATTATCCCCCTGTCTATATAAGATTTGAACTTTTAGCCCTTGATTTTGCGCCGATTCGATCTTTATCTTGCCGCCCATGGAGCGCACACGCTCTTTGATCCCGTATATTCCCATCGTTTTGAAGGAATCATTTAGTTCGCTCATACGAATGCCGATCCCGTTGTCTATATAGGACAACATGAAGCCACGGTTGATTTTTTTCAACGAAATACTCACTTCAGAAGCTTTCGAGTGCTTCATGGCGTTATTCAAAAGTTCTTGAATCACTCTATAAACAGTTAACTCATCTTCTGGAACCATCCTTTGAATCGTAGGGTCCAAATCCGCATGCAGGAGAAAGTTGGAACGTAATTTGACACGCTCGATTAAATTTTGAATCGATTGAATTAGACCTAATTCACTAAGAAACGGTGGCCTTAATTCGTTACATGTCTCTCGGATAAGATGTATATTATCAAGAATTGTTTCTTTCACGTGGTACATACTTTCTTTGAGATAAGGATCTGTCATTTTGGTTTTGATTGCTTCAATGTCCCTTAGGAGCTGCAATTGATCCTGCAAAATGGTGTCGTGAAGATCGATCGACAAATTCATTCGCTCTTTTTCCGATAAAGAAAATAAAAGCCTGGACAGCCACGAAGGATAGGAGTCGTTTTCATTTTGTCTTGTTTTATGGTAATGTTCGATTTCTTCAAACAATCCTTCTATCAGTTTGAAGTTCTCAAGCAAAACACTCGAAAAATAGGCGATATTTTCCAGCCAAATTTTTTCTTGAATATTCAAAGTGGTCTTATACTTTTTCAAACCACAGAAAATAATTTCTTTCACATGATAATGTTCGCCAATGACAACACAAAACCCCGTCTGAACTTCTATAAGTGAACCGGGGTGGCAATTTCTCCAATTCACTTGTTCTATTTCTTCGCTGAAAGAGAATTCTTGTTGATTCTTTACAATCCATCTGTTTAGATCTTTATTTTCCTGGATATTGATATAATGAACTTCTTTTACCCTTAATACCTCTTTTATTTCTCTCAGCAAACTTGCGATAAACCCATTTACTTTTGTTTCGTGTTTCGCCTTTTGAAAAAAATTGTGAAGGTTTGCTTCAACATGATTCTTTTGGCAAAATAAATGATGTCTCAAACGATAATCGATATATTCCTTAATGTACAAAAATAAAATCGCTACAATAAAGAACAAGAAAAAAAATAGGAAAGCGGAACCGGAAAGGATCTTCATATCGAAAACTGTGATTAAAATAATGATTGCAAAAGTAGTCAAAGCAAACGAAAGCAGCGCATAATACTGGAGCCTGCCGAGTAAAAATTCAATGTCAAACAGCTTTTTTGCTCTTTGTAAATAAACGAAAGCAAGTGGGATAACCAATAAAAACATGGATGCCAATTCAGCGGAAACAAAACCTTTCCCCCAAAAAATGTGAGGGATTGCATATAGAATGATAAAAGGACTAAATGCAATCACGAAGGCAGTCAAAAGAATTTGGATGATCGTTTTACCTTCGGAATGTTTATACTTATAGTACAATCTTGCTAAAAGAAAAAGCAACAAGCATACTAACAAAATGAAAAAACCCAATTCAACCATTCTCGTGAAAGCACGGGGCTCGCCATTAAAAAAGAAGTGGCTCGTGAGCACTAGAAAGTAAGCAATATACAATATGTTTATCATGCGATCTTTTACAAACTCGAGATGATGTTTCGAAAAATAACTTTTCAAAAAATGAATCAGTAACACCAATGAACCCGGAAAGGTCACTGTTACTGTCATTCTTCCGACCAAGTCGGCCCTAGCGGATACCGGAGCGCTTAAATAACATAATCCCAATGAAAAGAGAAAGCATATGAGGATCATGGCCGAGCTTTCTTCTTTATTTGCGCAATAAAAATACAGCCCCAAAAAGAATGTCGCAAGGCAAAGTAAAAGGGGCAGAAATAAATACATGAAATACTGAATGTCTACATCTTTATAAGAGATCGCATATGTATTCGTATTCGCTTGCTGATCAACGATTGTAATGGACTTGGCCTTCTCCACATAATTAAACCTGGCAACCGTTTTATGCTCGCCAGGGTCAATGCCATTAATCGCCTGAATAATATCGCCTTTTTCAATTTGATTTTTAGAAGCCCACCCCTTATCATACACTTGCCCTACGACCCATTTTCCGTTTTTATGCTCAACGTCTATACCAATTAATGGATATTGAAGAATCAATAAACCAAAATATAAAATCAGCGCCATCTTTAAAAATACCATTATTGAGAAAATAACATAGGATTTCTGAAACCGCTTCACTCTTATCACCTTAGATAACCGGGCTGTTCCATGCAAGGATTTTATTTCCAAAAACGTGCTTTGGGGACAATGCTTTCTCCAAAGAAAACATCCTTGATTGCTGTTAGTTGTTCTTCATTCACGCCAATCAAACTCGCACTGCCCTCTTTCACCTTGACTAAAATATCCGGGTTGTTTAATAAGTATTGTACCATTTCTATCATTGTTATTTCCCCTTTCTATCAAATTATATAGTCAGATAGTTGATGAATATATTTGCGTTCGACATCCAGCTTGTCCAGCAGACTCTTCGCCTGTTGTTGATACACTTTTTTCATAATTTCAGTATAATGGAGCGCTCCGCTCTCTATGATCAATTTGCTTATTTGCTCCCGCTTGCCCAGCAGTTCCTCTTTTTCAACCGTGCCTTGATAATAAGCACGAATTATGTCCGCGTCATTTCCATCAAGATGTAATAAGTAAATGATAGGAAGCGACATTTTTCTATTTAA
This sequence comes from Siminovitchia thermophila, assembly GCF_016909185.1. Classification (GTDB taxonomy): domain Bacteria; phylum Bacillota; class Bacilli; order Bacillales; family Bacillaceae_C; genus Siminovitchia; species Siminovitchia thermophila. The sequence continues at coordinate 101,309 of NZ_JAFBFH010000009.1, forward strand.
TAAATCGTTCTTTCCTTCCCAAGTTTTTAAATCTGAGAGGTCGTTATTTAATTGACCGATCAATCCTATGAACTTGGGATATTGTCTTATCTCTTGCGGATAATCATCACGGACCAACACGGCCCCGGACAAACAAGCGAGCGATACCAATGCCCCCGATTTTTTTAACGTCATTTCAAGATAATCCTGTTCTGTGCGGCAATGGCCCAGAAGATCCATATGCTGCCCATTAATGGCAAGTAGCGCGTAATCCAAGAGGATAGATACGGCTTTTTCTTTATTCTGCAATTTTGATTTTCTAATGACATGTACGCATAAAAAAATCATTGCGGTAGATGCATTTAACGCCACGCTGGGCTCCTGCATCCAAAGCTTTAAATCGTCATCACCATCCTCTACATCATCCAAGATATCAAAAGACAACACCAATAGTTCAATCGCGGCTGCCACAGGGATTACTTCGCCCAGCTCCGATCCATTGAGCATTTGATAGTGTAAAATTGTCAGTTCTGCAAAAGGAAATCCTTTGGCAGATTGGGCAGCTACATATTTTTTGAGTGTTTCTTTTAAATCTTCTTGTTGAATTTCCTGATCTACGATCCAGTTTATTGAGTGTACGATTCTGTCTTCGACACTGGTCAACTTTCCTCCTCCCCGCTAGTAAATTGTTCCTATTATGTATATTTTAATACATTTAGCGGAATTTTGCCGCAACCTTCCTTGCGGTTATCCGCAAATCATATTGCGGTATATGACGTAATAGGCAAAAGGTTGCTATGTGAAAGTAAGTCTTTTTTCATATATTTGCTTTTCTTCTAGCAAATATCAACAGAATTTCGCTTAAGCTCGATCGTCCATTGAGCGCAAATATGTTACGGAAATCCGCAACTTGAATTACGGTGAAATCGAATAGTAACTATGTCATAATTTAAACAAAATATAAGAAAAACGGATGGCGTATGAATTTCTTCTTCCTTACGTGACATGAAGCGCGCTCTTTTTTATGTGAAACATTTTACAGAAGTAAATTATTAATTTTTCAAGCTCGATTTAGTTCATCACAACTGCGAATAGCTACAGAATTACGAAAACTGTTATTGAGATCGGCAATGCTCAGCAAAAGCATCAATTTTCTACATCTGGTAGCGGTCTCCAACACCAGTGTTCCTTTTTGGGGTTCTGTCATCTTCTTGTTCAATCGTAGAATTTTCGATTCGGAAGCTAATGAACTTTATCAATTGGATGTTTGCCCCCAGCAGCAATTTCTAAAAAATGGTACGAGAAAACGGAATCAGGCGTTGGATTTAGGAAAGAGGTGAAGCTCGTTGGAGATTCAGGTTCAAGGACTGACAAAGATCATTAAAAAACAGCCCATATTATCGAATGTGTCCCTTTCTTTCTCAGGTGTGTATGGTCTATTGGGACCAAATGGGGCCGGCAAAACAACGTTAATGAAAATATTGGCGGGATTGGCAAGTTTTCAATCTGGAAGCGTGTTCATTGGAGAGGAATTAATCAGTACAGCCACTTATGTGAAACGTACAAATCGTATTGGATTTTTGCCCCATGACTTGATGATTTACCCGGAGCTCAAGATGTATGATGTGCTTGAACATATTGCCATCCTTCAAGGAAGCGAGCTCTCTGCCACATACCACAAACAAATTAAAGAGGTTGCGGAGCAAGTCCATTTAACCGATCATTTATATAAGCAAATCCGGGAATTATCAGATGAAATGCGCCGGCGTGTCGGCATCGCACAGCTTTTACTTCGCAAGCCGTCGATCCTGCTTTTTGACGAACCGACCGCAGGTCTTGTTGGGGAAGAACGTGTGCGCTTTCACAACCTGTTAAAGCAGTTGGGGCAGCGTCACACTGTTATTATTTCATCGCATATTGTAGAAGATATTGAATTTCTGTGTACAAAAATTGGCATTATTCGCGATGGACAAGTGTTGTTTGAAGGCAGTCCGGAAACACTCAAAGAAAAAGCTGCGCATTGCACATATGAATTGTACGTTCCGCCTGCGGAGTTAGATGAAGTGATTGCGACTAAAGAAGTTGTACAAATGCACGAAGAACATTCCTATATGATTGTGCGTGTCCTATCAGATGAGCCAGTGGGCCGACCAGTTTGTCCCCGTTTGATGGATGGGTATCTCACGCTTTTAAAAGAGGTTCCCCAAGGCTTAAGCTGATTCATTTGTACATTCGATATTCAGTTGCTGCGGCTTTCCATTCCTGGCGCTTGCACGATGCGCCTTATTCATGAATACGATTTTTACCTTTCATCTTTACAGGTTGTTGGCTGTTTTTTTCATACAGCAGTATTTCGAAGAAGGCGTATGGATGATCAAAAGATGCCTTTTTTTCATATTGATCTCTTTTATATGGGCTGTTATTTTTTGCTGGCGGGGTTGACCGTCTGAATTAATGACCGGATTTTTTCACCAACATGCTTATTGTTTTCGATGTTTATCTTCTGTCAAATGATTGGCATTGCTATCATAGGTTATAGTGAGCTACCTTTTTATACGATGACCAATCGTCTGGCTTGCCTTTTATCTCGGTGGTATTCTTTATGGGGTATCTGCCCTTTTCAATTAAAAAACGTGGCCAATCCTTGATAAAGGAATAAGCCCAATGACGCCCTGAAATAGCAAATGACAATGATAAAATTGATCTCCTTACAAGGTTTCTATCGCAATCATGTTTATTTCCAAAGAAATGGGAAAAACTTTTTATAACAAATGCGTTTTGGAGGAGATCGCCAATATGAAAAAGTGGTTTTACGTATTTTTAACATCTTTATCCGTTTTTGGAATGGCCGCCTGCTCTGATGATCCTTCCATTGACAACCATCCGAAGGAGCAATTAACACAGTCTGCGAACGATAAATCCGCTAATACGAATGATGACGTTGTAAGGGAAGACGAAAGCGGCAATAATTCGGATGACGGAAATGTGAGAGCAATGGATGAACAAAAAATGATGGAAGAAATCCCTTTTACCAAGTTCAGCCTGGAAATAGATTATGCGCCTGATATGCAATATGACTTCGAATATGAAGTAAATGACAACGGTGCGAGCTATCGTGCGGAATTGGAAGATTCCGTCCATGATAAAAAATTAAAGGGAAAAGAGGCTTTTCAAACGCTTTATACATTAATGCAAGACATCCACCTGGATGAAAACACAACGAAAGAGGAAGCGATGCAACAAATTTTCGATACATTTCAAATCGATGACAATTATACGAAGTTTGAACTCGATTATGTATTAAAAAACGGAACGAAGAAAGAGTTTGAAGATCGAAAATAAGGTTGGAGACGCAAAAACCTCTGCTAAACTGGAGTAGGCTCTGACATTCCCGAATACCGAGCCAAACCAACGACTCAAAAAATCGACAAAAGCTGTAAAATGGATCCCTTGGTCATGTGCAATACTGTTGACTGAAATCGTTCAAAAGCCGAAAAAACGACTATTGGACACTTCCAACTCGGAACTCGATCTCGGCCGGCTGGTGACCGTGTTGGCAAATTCGCCGTTGACGGGCACGAGCTTGCCGGTCCACGGCCATTTTAAGAGGGCTGTTCCGCAATCAGTGAAATCTGATTTGGCGAAACAGCCCTTATTTTTTCTCTCGGACAAAACCTCCACAACCGCTCTCCTGAATGTGGAGGAATGATCCTCATACAATGATCAAACCCACTCCCGGTGATTTTCGCTTATCATACAGGCGGCGAACGTCCTTTTTTCTAATGGAGCTGTAAAGGAAAGGCTATTCCCGCCACTTAAAACCTGCCAGCGATATGATTGGTTGTCTTGCAATCGTCCGATTTCTGTACTACCATGATTTCCCGGGTAATTGCTAGTAGCTGATTCAAGCGGCGGTTACTGATATTTTTCTACAACTTCTTTCAGTTCTTCGATAAATTGCCGGAGCGGAAGCGTTTCTGTTTTTTTCTCGCCGTATTTTCTGATGTTGACTGTTTCAGAGCTTACTTCCTGATCGCCCACAACGATCATATAAGGGATTTTTTGCATTTGTGCTTCCCGGATTTTATAGCCAATTTTCTCGTCGCGCTTATCCATTTCAACACGGAAGCCGTTCGCTTTCAATGTATCGGTGACCTGTTTGGCATAGTCGAAGTGGACATCCGGCGAAACAGGAATCACCTCGACCTGTACAGGCGCAAGCCAAGTTGGGAATGCACCTTTATATTCCTCAATTAAAAATGCGACAAATCGTTCCATCGTTGATACGACGCCGCGGTGAATCACAACTGGACGATGCTGCTTCCCGTCTTCTCCGATATAGGTCAAGTCCAGCTTTTCAGGAAGCAAGAAGTCCAATTGTACAGTGGATAACGTTTCTTCCTTTCCGAGAGCCGTCTTCACTTGGACGTCCAGTTTCGGTCCGTAAAATGCCGCTTCTCCTTCCGCTTCATAATAATCGAGGTTCAAGTCGTCCATCGCTTCTTTCAGCATCGCCTGCGCTTTTTCCCACATTTCGTCATCATCATAGTACTTCTCCGTATCTTCCGGATCACGATACGAAAGGCGGAATGAATAATCCTTTAAATCGAAGTCCCGATATACTTCTTCGATCAATTGAACAACCCGGATAAATTCTTCTTTGATTTGATCGGGCCGGACAAAGATATGGGCATCATTTAATGTCATGCCGCGAACCCGCTGCAGGCCGGAAAGCGCGCCTGACATTTCATAGCGATGCATCGTGCCGAGTTCCGCTATTCGAATCGGCAATTCGCGATAACTGTGGATTTCATTTTTATAGATCATCATGTGATGCGGGCAATTCATGGGCCGCAAGACAAGCTGTTCATTGTCCATGTCCATGATCGGGAACATGTTCTCTTGATAATGATCCCAATGGCCGCTTGTCTTATATAAATCGACACTGCCCAAAACAGGTGTATAGACATGGTCATAGCCAAGCTCCACTTCTTTATCCACAATATAGCGTTCGATAATTCTGCGGATCGTTGCTCCTTTTGGCAACCAAAGCGGCAACCCTTGTCCCACTTTTTGCGAGTTTGTGAATAAGCTGAGCTCTTTTCCAATCTTGCGGTGATCCCTCTCCTTTGCTTCTTCCAGCATTTTGAGATGGGCCTCAAGCTCGCTCATTTTAAAGAACGCCGTTCCATAAATGCGTTGAAGCATTTTATTATTACTGTCACCGCGCCAGTATGCGCCTGCAATGCTTAACAGCTTGAATTGTTTTATTTTCCCTGTAGAAGGAACATGTACGCCCCTGCACAAGTCATAAAATTCACCCTGCTCATAGATCGTGACTTTTTCCTCTTCCGGAATGGCGTCAATCAATTCCAGCTTGTACGGATCATGGGAAAAAAGCTTTTTCGCTTCATCTCGCTCCACTTCTTTCCGTACGATTTCCAAATTTTCACTGATGATTTTTTTCATTTCTTTTTCAATTTTTGGCAAATCTTCAGGTGTCAAGGAATGATCCAAATCCATGTCATAGTAAAACCCGCCTTCAATAACAGGACCGACACCGAGTTTGACGCCCGGATATAACCGCGAAACCGCCTGGGCCATTAAGTGTGCTGTACTATGGCGCAATATTTCCAGTGCTTCTTCACTGCCCGCCGTGACAATTTCAATGCTTCCATTTTCCTGGATCGGTGTCCGCAGGTCGAGCAAACGGCCATTCAGTTTACCGGCTATCGCACTTTTCCGTAAACCCGTGCTGATTGACCCTGCTATCTCTTCAGTTGTCGTTCCTTTTGGGAATTCTTTCACCGCTCCGTCCGGAAAAGTAATTTGTAGTTGTTCAGTCAATGCTATCCTCTCCTTTTCCAAAATAAAAAAAACCCGCCCCCCAGAAAGGGACGAGTTTGTTCACGTGGTTCCACCCTAATTCTCATTGGCAAACAGCCAATGACTTTCAGAAGATGTAACGGAAGTCTCCGCCATTCACTACTGTAAATTCGAGAATGGAGTTCCAAGGGGGTAAGCATTCAAATCGTGTTGGGAAGCTCCCAGCTTCATCTTCCCTCTCTGTAAACCGTAAGTGAACACTCATGTCCTTGTCATAACCTTTTCATGATATGATTATGTAGGTTATTATAGATCGTTGTTTGAGGAAATGCAAGGGGTTGACTGATCATTTACGGAAATCGGCAAGAGGAAGAATTTTCAATCTTTCTTCAAAAATGTTTAACAATGTACGGATAATCGCTTTTTCCTCAGAATCGGTGTAAAGTAAAATTTCATTAGGCGCGATGGAAAGAAGCGGAGCGATCACGGCTGAGTCAATATAAACAGGATGATTGAACAATAGGCGGCGATCCACCAGTTTCATGACTTCATCCCTTGTCATGACTTTGGAGTTTTCATCGTAAAAACATACAGGGTCCGTTAGTGACAAGTGAACGAGCTTTTTTTTCGGCTCTTGCTTGTGTAAATAGTCTCTGAGCATGCTAACAAACATTTGATAATCCTGCTCCATTTTATATTCATCAATGGCAACACACAAATATTTCTTCAGCGCATCATAATAATCTTGCAGCCGAAACGTTAACAAAGAATCAAACAAAACGGCATCACTTGTTTCAAAAACGGCGATTACAGCTTGTTTAACAATGGAATGCTCATTCATCTTGCCTGTAAATGCCGTCAGTTCTTTTCGTTTCCCCAAACACATCGCTGTAACAATGTCGATAATTTGTATGCGCTCCTCTTCATTCTCATAAAAAAAGTGAGTGGACAACATCTTATCCAAAAATTCGGCTCTTTTTACATTTATAATAAAGTCCGTTAAAGCTTCTGCATAACGATCCGTGTTTTCGTCTCGCGGAAAAAAGAATACATAACGGTTTTGTTGTTTTGTATAGGATAAATGTACGCCCGTTTTGGTAAAGAAAGATTGTAACTGACAAGCATCCTCTTCAGTTAAAAAAATGAGTTCCAAGACGGCCCCCTCCTCATTCAAAAACTTTACTGCACTGATATATGTATATGGAGGGCACGTCCACGCTATGCCAATGAATGAAAAAAGCGATGGATTTAACTGGGAATGGCGCCGTTAAAAAGCTGCGGAACGGGATTGCGAGATCTTTGTGGGAAAAGTCGCCAGCTTTTCATCGTTTTCGCCAAGTAGCAACTATTCATTTCATTGGGATAACACGATCTGTAACATGGCTTTGGCTTGCCGTTTTGTTTGTCTGGGCTTTTGTCGGGCTTGATTTTCCTCCAGAAGGAATCATTGGAAATAAGCTTAAACATGGCGCAGTTCGTTTTTTGACTTGACTTGCAACCACGTTTAAAGATCGCCATTTGGAACCGTAAAGATCTGGCACATGGAAAATACCTGGAGTTTTCAATTCAAAACGAAGCAGGAGATGTATCCTGCGGCCTAACTTTACACTGCGGGCAGCTTGAAAACAGCCTGCATCCTTCACAAAGCATAGTCAGGATACAGGCTGTTTTTTGACAGTACGGTGGAGGCAGGCTTATTATTTTTGACAGGCCGGTGAATGCAAGCTTATTTATGTCTTCGGTTCGGTCCATCAAGTTTGATCGGCTTGGCAAGATATTTTATGCGCTCCATAATCCGTTTGGCTTTCATCTTCTCTTCTTCACCACGTTGGGTATAAGTTAAGTGGTGTTCAAGACTTTGAAAATCAAAATTAGAAGTAAAAAAGGTTGGAAGATGTTCGTGCATGCGGTATTGCAAAATAGAGCCGAGAATTTCGTCCCTCGTCCAGCTTGACATCGATTCCGCGCCAATGTCATCAAGCATCAGGATGTGCGCGTTTTTGGCAAGCTCCAGCTTCTCACTCAATGTTTGATCGCCAAGTGATTGTTTCATTTCCCGGAAAAACTCCGGGACGTAAACGATAAAAGAGGACACCCCTTTTTCCGCCAATTGATTGGCAATTGCCCCCAACAAATAAGATTTACCGACACCGAAACCTCCATATAAAAACAAACCTTTCATTTTCTTTTGCGGGTCGAATTCGGCGGCAAATTTTTCCGCATATTCGAAAGCATCAATCCTGCCGGGGCTGTCCAAAGAAAAATCGGCAAAGGAGGCTTGTAATATATCCTTCGGAACATAAAAGCTCTTAATCAATCTTTCTGTTTTTCTTCGCTCGTCATCAATGAGCTTTTTGGCACATGGCCTGTAATGAACCTCGATCGTTTGGCCATTTATGACGAGAGAAGGTTCATATCCCTCCATCATATTCATACAGTTGGCAAGATCCGGACAATCCGCGCAATTTTTTGTTTGGGATATGTATTCGTAAAGCTTGATTAAGTTGGTTTCGACCATGGTTCTCGTGACGTGTCCCGCGTTTTCTCTGATAAACGCTTGGACATCGGGATGATGTAGCACTTCCTGCTTCAAATCTTCAAACCTTCTTTTAAAAGCCTCTCCCCCGGAAAGCCTGCTTAATGTATCATTGATTCGTTCCACCTTTTTCACCTCCCTGTTTTTGATATTTTTGTTGAATGGCTTTCAATCTGCGGCGACGTTCATCCAGTTTATCGGAACCCTTTGCAGTCTGTGACTGGCTTGTTGGGACTTGTTCTTGATCTTCATCCAGAAACCAGTCGGGAAGCATTTCCGTTCGAATTGGTTTTTTCCGTGCTTCCTTCCCGTCTTTTTTGCTGCTTGCCCATGATTGATATTGGCGATGTTCGCTTTTCGCCAATTCCATCGCCGCTTTGACTGTTTTTATTTTTTTTCGGGCCCAATGGGAAGCGATTTTTTCCATATAATTTTTGGACAGCTTCATATCTGTTTTTAACATGACATAGTGGATCAGCACATTTATGACTCCAGGGTCAAGCTTCTGGCCAAGCATCACATCTTCTACAGCAGTCAAATCAGACATTGCCGGCAGTGCGCCCCCCGATAGATCAATTAATAACTGACGGGGTGATGTTGTTTCCAAATAGTAAATCAACTTACTCTCTTTGGTATCTCCTGGCCCTTCGCTTTCACGCAGATTCGGCGGCTGAACCCGGTTGACCAATTGCGGAAGCATATCTTCATTTTCCATTTGATACCAGTCACGTGCCCATTTTCTCAGTTCATCGAGATCAATCGTTTCATCTGCTGTCATGCTGGAAAGAATGATTTTTTGCATTTCCACCTCGTTGATCGAGTAAAGGAACGCCAGCTTTTTGATCGTATCTTTTACAGTCGGCGTCAACAGTTTTCTGGGAACCATAGAAGTTGTTAAACCTGATAATAACAAATCAAAGTCAAAATGATTTCCAGAAATTCGAATCGGCTCCGCCGTTTTTCGCTGAACAAAGGAAGTGTTCTCTTCAGGTTCGCTCGCCTTTTCACCTTTTCCTGAATGCAATGCTTCAACGCTCATTGAAGTAAACACATCTTGGAATGTGCGGGTAATTTCTTTGTATTCAGCAGATTTTATATTTTTTTCCAAAAATTGGCCTTTCAGTTTCATAAAGTGAGTGTGGCCTATTTTTTGATAAAGATAGATATTTAACATACCATCTGTAAAAAACTGTTCGGCAGATAACGGGGGCTGAAGTTCATAAATATAGGCTCTTTTTTCATCGGTGCTTTTTCTGTAAGTTTTTAAAAGTCCGATCCCTTCCAGTTTTAATCTTGCTTCGTAAATTTCTTCCAAGTTGAGTTCCATTAAATTCATCAGTTGATAATGGTTCCATTCATTTGAAGATAGGCTGTTTTTTTCCACGGCATATGTAAGTGTATTGTATAAATTTGTACTGACTACTCCGATAAGAGGCTGGTATAAAAGTGAAATCACTTTCTTATCATATTCATGGAGTACACCGTTCATTGTAACAAAAAGACTATCGACAGGCTGAACTTCATTCCAATATTGCTTCACGCCAAACACACTTTCACTAATCTTTTTTAATCAATTCTTTTAACTCGTCAAGAAATACATTAATATCTTTAAACTGTCTATATACGGAAGCGAAGCGGACGTATGCCACTTCATCCACTTTTGCCAACTTGTCCATAACCATTTCTCCGATTATTTCGGATTTCACTTCAGGCTGGCCCAGACGGCGCAGTTCGCTTTCAATGTCATTTGTAATTTTTTCAAGCTGATCAAGGGTGACAGGGCGTTTTTCACAAGCCCTAATCAAACCGCGTAAAATTTTTTCACGGCTGAATTCTTCACGTATCCCTTCTTTTTTAATGACGATTAGAGGCATTTCTTCGACTCTTTCAAAGGTGGTGAAGCGGTGGGAACAGCGTTCACATTCCCTTCTTCTTCTGATGGACCTCCATTCGTCCGCCGGTCTCGAGTCTACGACACGTGTACCATTATGCTTGCATGAAGGACATTTCATCTTCTCAGCTCCGTTCCAGTGTGCTTCTCCCATTATACAGCAATTGAAGAGGAAAGAAAAAGGAGAAAAACGGGAGGCAGGGGATTGCCTTGAAAAGCTTTTCAGTAAAACAGCATAAAAGGAAAAATGATACATAAAATATCTTGTTTATACGGATTGATATGGTACAGTAAATATATATAAATAGGAAATTTGGAGGGGGAGTCCTTTGAAAGAAAGCACTAAGGAAGAAATAGTTTCCTGGATGAAATCACTCGCATTTGCAGTTATTATCACACTTGTTTGCAGACAATTTCTCTTCTCGCCCATCACTGTATTTGGAGAATCCATGTCGCCTTCCTTTGAGGATCACGACAAGGTAATCATTAGCAAAACCTCCAAAATTCAACGGTTTGATGTGGTTGTTTTTGATGCGCCGGATAACGAAGATGAGCACTATATTAAACGTGTCATTGGACTTCCGGGAGACAGCATTGAAATGAAAAATGACACTCTTTATATCAATGGAAAGCGATTCAAGGAGCCGTATTTAACGGAAAATAAAGAAAACAATCCATTTCACAAACTGACCGAGGACTTTTCTTTACAGGAGAAAACTGGAAAAGCCAAGGTTCCGGAACAAATGTTGTTCGTGATGGGCGATAACCGCTTAAACAGCAAGGATAGCCGTACATTCGGGCTCATTTCTTATGATGCTGTGATTGGCGAAGTAAAATTCCGCATTTATCCATTTGAAGCATTTGGGCCATCCAGCTAATGACGGTTCATATAGCATCCTGCTATTGAGGTATAAGACGAGAAGGAAAATCGGTAATGAAGAGCAGAGGCTGGCCAATGTTGCCCGTTATTATCGGAAAGCTATTTACATTGATGAAGCTTTTTCGAACAGGCTTTATATTGGTGGAAGCTTATCGAGTTCCTTCGTTGGACGGACACGATAAAACAGATGGATGGCCGGGTTTGGGCTTTCTTCCCTTGGACGGCTACGACTAGCCGGGTTTGGGACGCTTTTGCGATTTTTTTCTTAGGTGCGGTTCGCAGGGGTTTGGTAACCGCTTTTGCGATTTTTCTTGAGGTGCTGTTCGCAGGGGGTTGTGACCGCTTTTGTGATTTCCTGCCTTGGACGGGACGATGAACAATAGATGGATGAACTCTTTTACGATTTTCTCTCTTGGATAAGGACGATTAGTCGGGTTTGGTAACCGCTTTTGCGATTTTTCACACTTGATGGCAAGGTTGACCTTGAAAGAATTTCATGCCGTATTTACTAAAAGCACCTTCGGAATGGCGCATGTTATTTTAACATACACGTCCGAAGGTGTTTTATGTTTCTCATTTCAACAGGTCGGTGCAGATCAAACAGATTTTTCCGCCTGATTGATTTTAAGGGCTTTTTAGAAAACCCTAAATTAACCAGCTTTTACTTCTTTTTTGTTTAGTAAGGATGCTACATAAGTAACGAGATCCACTACACGACAAGAGTATCCCCACTCATTATCATACCAAGCCAATACTTTGACTTTTTTTCCTTCCATGACAATTGTGGAAAGTCCATCAATAATCGCAGAGTGCGGGTTTGTATTAAAATCAATCGAGACGAGTGGTTCTGTTGTAAATTCCAATATACCGTTTAAAGAACCATTGGCCGCTTTTTTAAACGCATTGTTGATCTCTTGTACGGTTACTTCGCGTTTTACATCCACAACTAGATCTACAAGCGATACGTTTGGTGTTGGTACGCGAAGTGCCATTCCGTGTAACTTCCCTTTTAATTGAGGGAGGACAAGCGACAAAGCTTTTGCAGCCCCGGTTGTTGTGGGAATGATGGATTGAGCGCATGCTCGGGCACGGCGCAAGTCTTTATGCGGGTTATCAAGGTTCTTTTGGTCATTTGTATAAGCATGAACAGTTGTCATTAAACCATTCTCGATTCCGAATGAATCGTCCAGTACTTTTGCAACAGGCGCAAGACAGTTAGTCGTACAGGAAGCATTTGAAATAATGTCATGCTTATCAATGTTTAAGTCGTTTTCGTTTACTCCCATCACAATTGTAACATCTTCATTTTTCCCTGGCGCGGTCAAGATGACTTTTTTGGCACCGGCCTCAAGATGCATTGCAGCCTTGTCACGAGCGTTAAATTTTCCCGTCGCTTCAATGACAATGTCTATATTCAATTCATCCCACGGAAGTTCACGAGGATTGCGGTTATTTAACAATGTAATTTCCTTGCCGTTAACTACAAGGGCTTGTTCTTTCGGTTGCACATCAGCCTCGAATTTTCCGTGAGTTGTATCGTATTTAATAAGATGGGCAAGCGTTTCAGGCGGATAACTGGCATTGATCGCCACGATATTAAAACGGTCCTCCATGATCGCTTTTCTAAATACCATGCGGCCAATACGGCCAAATCCATTAATCGCAACATTAGCCTTCATCATTACCGGGAGCCCCCTATATAGTGTTATACTGTAATTTCATATTATCGTAATTAGTATAACATAATTATCATAAAAAGGAACAATAAAATGTGTCTGTTATCTTAACCAAAAACAAGAGCGCCCATCCACTCCTGTTTAAGGTACCATTTTCCATTTTTTAATGAGGTCTTCGACTTGTCTTTCTGTTTCACTGAGCGAACCATTATTATCAATCACAGCATCGGCCATTTCCTTTTTCTGTCTTAATGGCAGTTGCGATGCGATCCGTGCCCGGGCTTCATCTTCCCTGAACGAATTTCTTTCCATAAGTCTTTGGAGTTGTGTTTCTTCGTCAACGTAAACGACAATCGTTTTATCGACCATATGAAGGAGATTACTTTCAAACAATAACGGAATATCCAAAATGATTGTTTTTTTTCCGTTTTGAATGGCCGCTTCCTGCCACTCTTTCATTTTTTCCCGAACAGCGGGATGTACGATGGCATTCAGCTTCTTTCTTTTTTCCTCATCATTGAATACAATAGTTCCAAGCTTTTCCCTATTGAGTGTCCCGTCATTTTGTATAATGCCCTCGCCAAATTGACTTACCACCTGCTTATATGCGGATGCTCCGGGTTCAACAACCTTTCTTGCCGCGAGGTCTGCATCAACTATTGTAAATCCGCGTTGTTCAAGCATTTGGGAAACAGTGCTTTTGCCGCTTGCGATTCCTCCGGTTAAACCTATGATCAATGCCATGAAACTAGCCTCTTTCCACTACATTTTTAAAATGCCAATTAGTATGAGTAATAACCCCGGAAAAAAAGTGATTTTTTGCATTGCTTTCATATGAGAGAATAACTTGCCAAGAGCAAGCCCGGCACTTAAAAAAAGAACACCTGACAAGGCAGCAGCCCCGGATAAAAGCAAAGGACTAAAACCAAGCATGGCCGCACCGATCCCCACCCCAAAAGCATCAAGAGAAAGGGCGGCACCAAGCATGATCGCTTCCAGTCCGGTGATCGTGCCCGAACTGTCAAAATCTGCTCGTGTCGGCTTTTTCAAAATGTGAATGACAATGCCGAGCGATTTAATTTCCCAGTTAAATTCAAATTTCTCATGCGACCCCGAATGTTCTATTTCTGATCTAAAAAATTGAAATATGATCCAACTGCCGATGATAATCAATATCATGCCGCCAATCCGGCTGGCAGCAAGCGGCGATAAAAAACTTTGAATGAACTGCCCAAACAACATGGCGATGCCAAGCGAAAGGGCGGTACAAAATGCGATTATCATAATGGATTTAAATGGTATTCTCATTTTCCTAAGGCCATATGCGAATCCGGTGCCCAATCCATCCAAACTGATTGCAACCGCCAGCAATAAAAGAGAGATGTAGCTCATCGGCCAGCTCCTTTCCCTTCAATGTCGGTAAATCAGTATATGAAATGAGCTGGCTGATGGTTAATCACATTTGGGCGTAACACACCTCAAGGCATTTATTCAATTATTTGGCATGATGGACAAAAATGGGTTCCTCTTCCCGCAGCTTTGATCTTTTCAAGCAGTGTACCGCAGCTTACACATTCTTGGCCATTTCTTCCATAAACGTGAAGGCTATTTTGAAATGAGCCGGCCAAGCCTAGAGAATTCATGTACGTATTGACAGAACTCCCTCCGGCTTCTATGGCTTCGTTCAGCGTTTCAATCATTTGGCTTGTCAGCACCCGCGCTTCTTCTTCCGTTATCGTTTTTGCCCTCCGGCACGGGTGAATGCCGGCTCTGAACAGGACTTCATCCGCATATATGTTCCCGAGGCCGGCGACGATCGCTTGATCGAGTAGTACCGCCTTGATGATCCGGTCGGTTTTTTTGAGACGATCCATTAAATATTCGGCGGAAAAATCAGCGGAAAAAGGCTCTGGCCCCAACTTGGAGAGCGGAAGCTGGCCTTGCTCCGTCCCTTTTTTAAACAAATGCATTGTCCCGAACTTGCGGACATCACGGTAACGCAATTCCTCTCCATCCGTCAGACAAAACACAACGTGTGTATGCTTATCGGATGGATCACCCTTTTTATGAACGCTGTAATGCCCCTCCATACGTAAATGGGAGACAAGCGAATAGTCATCCAATTCAAATACAAGGAACTTTCCTTTTCTATTAAGTCCACGAAACGTCTGCCCGCGCAACGCGTCTTGAAATTGCTCGATTTCCAGTGGATAATGAATGATTTTGGGCCACCCAATGTGTATATCTTCCACTGTTTTCCCCTTTACCAGCTTTAATAAAGAGCGGCACACATTTTCCACTTCAGGCAATTCCGGCATCGATCCTTCCCCCCGTTGTCTTTCTGGTTCTGTTTTTTTCCCGCATTAACTGGCAGTACGACCTCCGCTTCAATTGGTAAAGTGAAGAGCATCTCCCAGCATGGCTCGAGTGCTTCACAAATAAAACACACGTTGATTGAAGTTTCTCCTTATCCAGCATTAACTGGCAGTACGACTTCCACTTCAATTGGTAAAGTGAGGAGCATCTCCCAGCATAGCTCGAGTGGTTTCACAAATAAAACACACGTTGATTGAAGTTTCGCCTTATCCAGCATTAACTGGCAACAAGCCCCCTCACTTCAAGAATTCCCGGTAAAGCAAGATTGGAAATGGGAGGAGCTATCGCCAGTAAAAGTCGACAGGACAGGAAAAAACTTCGACAGTGACACATCTCACCCAGTAAAAGTGTCCAATTATTCAAGAAGTCGACAAAGGCCTTGCGACGTACAGGTCCAGGATGTAGCGTACAAGTAAAGCGGACGTCGCTGCTTACACTTGCCAATAGCGGCTTTCGATTTTATTTCTATCAATGGGAAAATGCGGCTGGCGCCGTACCGTGTGGTACTGCCTGGCCTGTATTCCCCCACATCCTGGGGTGGGCCTCCCAGCTGATTGCTGTTTCACCTTATTTAGCATCGTACCATGTCGGTCCGTACGCATAGTCCACTTTCAGCGGAACTTTCAGCTCCAGCGCGTTTTCCATGACGCTTGGTACAAGTACCTTTAATTTTTCTATCTCATCTTTAGGCACTTCAAAGATTAACTCATCATGCACTTGGAGCAGGAGGCGCGCTTGAAGCCCGGTTTCTTCCAGTTTTTCCGCCATCTCGACCATCGCTTTCTTAATGATATCGGCCGCACTCCCTTGAATGGGGGTGTTCATGGCGGTTCGTTCGCCAAAACTTCTCACATTAAAATTTCTGCTCATAATTTCAGGTATATATCTTCTCCGGTGCAAAAGAGTGGATACATAGCCCTTTTGCTTTGCTTCCAACACGATGTCTTCCATATAATTTTTCACACCCGGAAAACTTTGCAAATAGCGCTCAATAAATTTTCCGGCCTCTTTTCTTGTAATTCCCAAGTTTTGCGATAAACCGTAATCGCTGATTCCGTATATGATTCCAAAGTTTACTGCTTTTGCCTGCCGCCTCATATTAGGGGTGACTTCCTCTTTGCTGACATGGAACACATCCATCGCAGTTTTTGTATGAATGTCCATATCTTGGCGAAAGGCCTCGATTAAATTTTCATCCTCCGCAATATGGGCGAGGACACGCAATTCAATTTGCGAATAATCCGCTGCAAAAATCACCCAGTCTTTCTGGGACGGGATGAATGCCTGGCGAATTTTCCGCCCTTCCTCAAGCCGGATCGGAATGTTTTGCAAATTGGGATCTGTAGAGCTGAGTCTTCCTGTTTGTGTTAAAGCTTGGTTAAATCGGGTGTGTACTTTGTCGGTGTCTTTTTGTACCACTTTAAGCAAACCTTCAATATAAGTTGATTGCAGCTTTCCAAGCTGGCGGTAGTTTAAAATTTCCTGGATGATTTCATGTGAAGGTGCCAGCTTCTCCAAAACATCCGCAGCTGTGGAATAGCCTGTTTTTGTTTTTTTAATGACTGGAAGTCCAAGCTTTTCAAAGAGGATGACCCCGAGCTGCTTCGGTGAATTAATGTTAAATTCCTGTCCGGCCAAATGATGAATTTTGGCTTCTATATCAGTAAGCCGCTCCGCCATTTCGCCACGCATTTTTTTCAGCCGTCCGACATCCACTTTTACACCTGTGTATTCCATTTTCGCCAAGACAAGTGACAGCGGAAGCTCCAGCTCGTAAAACAATTTTAACTGTTCGTTTTCTTTTAATTCATCGAGACATGTTTTGTATAAAGCATGAATCCCAAGCGCTTTTCTTGCCAAATGTTCGCCGAGCGCTTCTTTTTCTGCTACTTTTCTCTTGACCCCTTTGCCGTAAACAACTTCATCTGTTTCCACATCCGTGAAGCCGTGGCGTTTGGCTACTCCCGCAAAATCAGTTGTTGATTCGGAAGGGTTCAGCAAATAAGACGCCAGCAGCAGATCAAATTCGATGCCTTTTAATTCAATGCCGCGCCTTTTTAACGCTACAATGGAGCGCTTTGCATCATAAACCAACTTTTTCTGTGTATCATCTTCAGCCCATTTTTTAAAGGACGCTGATTGCAAGGCGATATCTGCCGGTAAAAACACCGGTCCGTTTTCATCCGCCAGCCCGAACCCGACAATTTCACCTGTATAATAATTTTCTTCGAGTACTTCCAGGTAAAAAGCCATTTGATTTGAGAAAAGATCCTCATTGATCGTTTCCACAGTTGTAAATTCGACTTGTTTTAATTCTGTACTTTCTTCAGGCGAATCTCCACCTTCTATTTTGTCCAACAGAGAATTAAATTCCAGTTCTTGAAACACTGCTTTCAAGTCGGCTGGATCGTAACCTTTGTATTCTATCTCATCCATTGAAATATCTACTGGAGCCGCGGTTTCAATCGTAGCAAGCTTTTTACTCAGTATGGCCAGATCTTTATGCTCCGTTAAACGCTCCTTCAGTTTGGGGCCGCTCACCTGGTCTATCGAGTCGAGCAAGGCTTCCAATGTCCCGAATTCTTTTAACAGTTTTATGGCCGTCTTTTCTCCAACTCCAGGAACACCAGGGATATTATCAGATTGGTCTCCCATTAATCCTTTCATATCAATGATTTGTCCAGGAGTGAGCCCGTACTTTTCCATCACGTGCTCGGGTGTGTAGTTCTCTATATCCGTCATACCTTTTCGCGTAATCCCGACTGTGACATGATCCGTGCTGAGTTGCGTCAAATCTTTGTCACCCGAAATAACCTTAACCTCATATCCATCTTTCTCCGCTTCGACAGCCAGCGTACCGATAATATCGTCCGCTTCATAATTTTCCAATTCGTACTGTTTAATACCATAAGCATTCAACAGTTCACGTAAAAACGGCAACTGCTCGGACAATTCGGGTGGCGTTTTTTGCCGTCCTCCCTTGTACTCTTGAAATGTTTTGTGCCGAAAAGTCGTCTTTCCCGCGTCAAATGCGACGAGGATGTGTGTTGGTTGTTCCTCTTCAAGGACTTTCATCAGCATGGTGGTAAAACCGTATACCGCATTCGTATATACGCCTTTGTTATTGTTCAACAGCGGCAACGCAAAAAAAGCGCGATAGGCGACACTATTTCCGTCGATCAGCATTAATTTTTTCTTCAAAACAAACCCTCCCAATGTTCCAGCTCGTCCAACATATCAATATATTTATTCTAGCACGTGGAATGGTGAAAGTGAAAAATTCGTTTCGGAAGATGATAAAGAGAGGAGAAATACTAAATGAATGTGGCTGTAAAAGAAAGTTTCTTTTATGAAGAAAAGCCGCCGGTCCAAAAGTCCGACGGCCACCTTTATCCCGCTTTATCTCGCAGCAATACTCTTAACCCTAAAGTAAGTCGAAAAAGGCTATCCGCCAGTAAAATCGGTTCGTTCAGGCCGACAGGACAAGAAAAGAGCGGCGACACATCACAAGAAGAAATATCCTTCTTTTTCATGGGGCTGGCGCAACATACAGGATGTGCGAGCGCAAGCGGAACCGCATCACAACAGCGTCGTAAGTTTTTTTGAGGACGTCGCTTGTCTGAACTTTCCAACGTGACGGTCGGATTCTGCTTCACCAGAAGATAAAGACCGTGCTATTTTATTGTGTGTAGCCCATCAACAGGCGTGCATATGGGGAATCAGCCGGAAGAACGATCACAGTATCTTCTCCGATCGTTTTCTTGTAAGATTCAAGAGTACGGTATAGTTGATAAAACTCCCGGTCCTTTGAAAAAGCCTCATTATACATTTTAGCAGCTTCTCCTTCCCCTTCGGAGCGGATTACTTCCGCGTCTGCCTGGGCTTTGGAGAGCATTTCACGAACTTTCCGATCCGTTTCCGCGGTAATTCGGTTCTTTTCCGCGTCACCCTTTGATAAATATTCCTGGGCTGTGGACTCTCGCTCGGAAATCATTCTCGTATAGACGGAATTCTCGTTTTCATTTGGCAAGTCCGTACGCTTCATGCGGACGTCTGTTACAACGACTCCATATTCATCATTGGCGAGAAGTTCATTTACCTTTTCTGTTACTCGGTCATTCAGACTACCCCGTGACGATTTCTCGTCATTTATGATTTCATCATAATTCAGTTGGCCCAATTCGGTTCGGATGACAGAGTAAATAAACTCTTCCATTCTTGATTCCGCGTTCTCTACCGTTCTCGCGTTTGTAATCATTTTTTTAGGAGAAACGATTTTCCAGAGGGCATAGTTGTCAATGATCATCCGTTTTTTATCTTTCGTATTAATTTCTGCACTGGAAACATCATATGTCATTTGGTATTTCGGCAAAGTGGAGACACTTTGGATAAATGGCACTTTCATGGAAAGCCCCGGCTCTGTCTTGATTCTTACTACCTCACCAAACTGTCGGACAACTTTATATTCGCCTTCTCTGACGATAAACAAGCTTGAAAGAAGTAGTACAAGCAATAAAATAATGATAAGAATAAAGATACCTATTTTCGTATATTTGCGCCATTGAATATCCACAGGCTTGCGCTCATTAAAATCGACCACTTTTTTGTCCAATATTATTCATCTCCCTTCGATTCATCGGATTTTTTCGGCTGTTGTTCTTTTTCCAATGGCCGAATCGGGAAATATTTCATTGTACTGCCATCGTCGTTCATAATATATATTTCGGCACCGGGCAACACCTGCTCGAGTGTTTCAATTGTAAGCCGCTCCCTCGTTACTTCCGGGCTGGATTTATATTGTTCATATAATTTATTAAAAACAGCTACATCCCCGCGGGCTGTTTCCAAACGGGCCGCTTTCTCCCCTTCAGCCTTATGCATAATGGCTGCTCTTTCACCTTCCGCCTCATTCAATCGCTGATTTTCATATTTTTTTGCTTCATTCATTTTCGTATTCATCGTTTCCCGGGCATCGGTCACGGCTGTAAAAGCACTGCGTACTTCTTTATTGGGCAATTCCACATCTTTTAATTTGACCGCCAAAATGGAAATCCCAATATCATATTTATCCATCAGGGAGGTTAGTAATTCCCGGACGCTTCCTTCAATTTCCGCTTTTCCGGAAGTTAGAGCATCGTCTATTTTTGAACTGCCGATAGTGCTCCTTAAAGAAGCGGATGTCGCATCGTATAAAACTTCTTTCGGGTTTTCGGAATGGAATAAGTATTTTTTCGGATCCGTAATTTTCCATTGTACAACAAGATCGGCATAGACGATGTTTTCATCACCTGTAATCATTTTTGTTTCATCCGAGAACTTTTCCTTTTTGCCGTTCTCTTCTTTATAACCAAACTCAAGGCTCATCGTTTCGCGGGCCAGCTTTTCTACGTTCTGTATCGGCCAAGGCAGCTTAAAATGGAGTCCAGGCTCTGTGACCGTATCTTCTGCTTTTCCAAATGTCAGTATAACAGCCTGGTCCGACTCTCCTAACGTGTACCAAGATGTAAACAAGGAGACAGTCAGAACGATCCCTGCTACAGCCATGCCGATGACAGAATATATCCTCTTTAAACTCATACCTCCACGTTCCTTTCTTATATTCTCTTATATTGTATTACGGAAGTATGGGAAAAAAGTTTCGGTGAATTGATTGACCTTCAAAATGAGGAAAGCACAAGTTAAAACAAGGACTGGCAGAGAACCAAAATGACATATCCTAGAAAACTGCCAATTTGCTGGCTCATGTACAATTCCTGTAGAAAAACGGATCTTGGAAATTTGCATCGTTTCCTCAAATAAAAACAGTGCCGTCAATAAAACCTTGTTGATTAAAGCTTGGGCCATTCGTCTCTGGCGCCTAAACCGCTATGTTTTGGAAAGCGTGTCCTTTTTCTTAGATTGGATGTTACGAACCCTCTTGTTCTCCGCCTATGAGACCTATTGAACACCTATCCGGCGAGAAGGCTCAATCGCCGATGGTCTTTACACTCGCACTCACTGGAGGCCCCTACTCTTACGGCGATGGCCTTAACGATTTCGCCACGAACTTGGACGCTCTGCTCTTACGGCGATGGCCTTAACGATTCGCACACACTTGGACCCCATCCATATGGCGATGTCCTTGTCGATTCGCACGCACTTGGACATCCTGTCCACACGGCGATATTCTTACCGATCGGGACGCACTTGGACGACCCATCCATACGCCGAAACTGGATATACCCTTTTCGGAAAGCATTTTGACCTATTTTTGTTCACAAAAAATAAAACAGACCGTTGGGCCTGTCTGAATAGGTATCATTTGCCTGTTTCCATATGAATTCATCAGCTTTCATTTCCATGGGGCGGGGCTACAAGAATCGCAGCCTTAATAACGGTTTGTTCATTTTCGTCCGTTCCTTTGACTTTTACTGTCACTGTATGGGCCTCGCGGTCAACATGTGCGACTTCAAATAAAAATTCAACCGTTGCATAATGATAAACTGGTTTGACAAATTCAATTTCTTGCTTAAGAACATGGGATCCCGGACCGGGTAAAAATTTCGTAATAGCAGAGGTAATAATCCCCGTCAGCATAACGGAAGGAACGATGGGTTTCTTATATGGCGTTTGGGAAGCATAGTCTTGCTGGATATAGAGAGGATTGGCATCATTCGTTAGACCTAGAAACAACAGTAGATCCTTATCTTCGATTTTTTCAGTCAGTTTTAATTTTTCACCTTCTGTTAATTCTCCAATCTGTCTCCCGAGCTTTCTTTTTTTCCCAAGTAACAATAAGAACACCTCCGTGTTTATAAGCGCTTACAACTCTCTTTTGAACATCATATCATGTCTTTTTTAAAAAACAAAGACTAAAAAATAATCCCCCGAATGAAAAGGTTCATTCGAGGGTAACAGGGCTTTTTAGTTGAGCATTCTACTCAAGAACGTTCATAACTTCGCGAACGGAATTGGCAGATTTGTTTAATGCAGCTTTTTCTTCCTCAGTCAGATCAAGTTCAATCACTTGCTCAATGCCATTTTTGCCGAGAATCGTAGGAACGCCGAGATATATGCCTTCAAACCCAAACTCCCCCTCAAGATACGCGATCGCTGGCAGAACTCTGCGTTGATCTTTGATAATGGCTTCAATCATTTCAACGAGAGAGGCAGCCGGGGCATAGTAGGCACTTCCGTTACCCAGCAAGTTTACAATTTCACCGCCGCCTTTTCTTGTGCGTTCGACAATGGCATCGAGCCGATCTTTCGGGATCAGCTTTTCAAGCGGAATACCGCCGGCATAGGAATATCGGACGAGCGGCACCATGTCATCGCCGTGTCCACCGAGAACAAAGCCGGTAATATCTTTTACGGATATATTTAGTTCTTGGGAAACAAATGTACGGAAACGCGCGGTATCAAGGACACCTGATTGTCCAATGACTCGCTCTTTCGGGAAACCGGATTCTTTGTAAACTGTGTACGTCATGGCGTCTACCGGATTCGTTAGAACGATGATGATACAGTTTGGTGAATACTTAACAATTTCCCGAGTAACGCTTCTCATGATCTTTTGGTTTGTTTGGACAAGATCGTCGCGGCTCATGCCTGGCTTGCGGGCGACTCCAGCCGTAATGACGACAACATCGGAATCTTTCGTGTCTTCATAGTTGGCAGTCCCGGTGATGTTGGCATCAAAACCTTGTACAGGACCCGCTTCCAACATATCCAGCGCTTTTCCTTTCGTCGGGTTTTCCATTTGTGGAATGTCGACGAGTACAACATCTCCAAGTTCTTTCTGCGCCGTTAAAAATGCAGTGGTAGCTCCCGTAAATCCTCCACCGATTACCGAGATTTTTTTCCGTTTCATTGACATGGAAGTTCCCTTCTTTCTTTAATTTTCCACACTTTTAGGCCGTTCTTTGAACAGCCTAAAAGTGTGTAGCTCTATAGCCCCAATAGCCCTAATATTTTTGCATTCGAATCAGGAAAGATTAATCCATGTTTTCAATCAATGCATTTCCAAACTCGGAGGTTTTTACTTCTGTCGCTCCATCCATGAGACGGGCGAAGTCGTATGTAACGACTTTGGATTCGATTGTTTTTTCCATTGATTTGGTAATCAATTGGGCTGCTTCTCCCCAGCCGAGGTGCTCAAGCATCAGCACTCCGGACAAAATGACGGAAGATGGATTCACTTTATCAAGGCCCGCATATTTTGGTGCTGTGCCATGAGTGGCTTCAAAAATGGCATGGCCTGTTTCATAGTTGATGTTGGCTCCAGGAGCAATTCCGATTCCGCCTACTTGAGCAGCGAGAGCATCAGAGATATAGTCACCGTTCAAGTTCATCGTGGCAACCACGTCAAATTCTCTTGGACGGGTAAGGATTTGCTGCAAGAAGATATCGGCAATCGCGTCTTTAACGATAATTTTTCCAGCCGCTTCCGCATCAGCCTGTGCTTTATTCGCAGCGTCCGCTCCTTGCTCTTCTTTTATTTTGTCATATTGATCCCATGTAAATACTTTATCGCCGAATTCTTTTTCAGCCAGTTCGTAGCCCCAGTTTTTGAAGGCCCCTTCTGTAAATTTCATGATGTTTCCTTTATGTACGAGAGTGACAGATTTGCGTCCTTCTTTAAGGGCATAGTTGATCGCCGCCCGGACAAGTCTTTCTGTCCCTTCCTGGGAAACAGGCTTGATTCCGATGCCTGATGTTTCAGGGAAACGGATTTTATTGACGCCCATTTCATTTTGCAGGAAATCTACCACTTTTTTAACTTCTTCTGTACCGGCTTGGTATTCGATTCCGGCATAAATGTCTTCCGTATTTTCACGGAAAATAACCATATCTGTATCTTCGGGACGTTTTACCGGAGAAGGTACTCCTTCAAAGTATCTTACCGGACGAAGACATACAAACAGATCCAGTTCTTGGCGAAGCGCAACGTTCAAAGAGCGAAAGCCGCCTCCGATTGGCGTAGTGAGCGGACCTTTAATAGCGATTAGATATTCGCGGATCGTTTCCAATGTTTCCTCAGGAAGCCATTCGCCGAATTTGTTAAAAGCTTTTTCCCCTGCGTATACTTCTTTCCATTCAATTTTACGTTTCCCGGCATAAGCTTTTTCTACAGCGGCATCCAGAACACGTTGAGCGGCCGCCCAAATATCAGGACCGGTTCCATCCCCTTCGATAAAAGGAATAACTGGGTTGTCCGGCGTATTTAATACCCCATTGGTTACTGTGATTTTTTCACCTTGTGTCAATTTTATCCCTCCAAGTTCAATATCAAAGGTTAGAAAGCGATGGTGATGCTTCTAACCTTTTCCCCGTTCTATCATATCAAAAGATCTTGTAAAAATCTAAGCAGACTATTTACGCTCATCTAGCGGAACATAGGAGCGCATGCCTGGTCCTGTATATTCGGCACGCGGGCGAATGAGCCTGTTATTGTCATATTGTTCCAAAATATGAGCGAGCCAGCCGGATGTACGGCTTACTGCAAAGATAGGTGTGAACAAATCATGATCGATGCCAAGGCTGTGATAAACAGATGCAGAATAGAAGTCTACGTTAGGCGGCAATGGCTTTTCAGAAGTAAATACTTCTTCCACCTTAACGGAAATATTATACCATTCCGGTTCTCCGGTCAGTTCTGTCAGTTTTTTGGACATCTCTTTTAAGTGCTTTGCACGAGGGTCGCCTTTACGGTAAACTCTGTGGCCAAAGCCCATGATTTTTTCTTTGTTTTTTAATTTTTCACGTACATATCCTTCTGCTTTATCAACGGAACCAATCTCTGTAAGCATTTTCATAACTTGTTCATTTGCTCCCCCGTGCAATGGTCCTTTCAGGGCACCGATTGCTGCGGTCAATCCCGAGTAAATGTCCGAGAGAGTGGCCACACAAACACGGGCGGTAAAAGTGGATGCATTTAATTCATGGTCTGCATGAAGTATGAGCGCCTTATCCATTGCCTCAACTTCAATATCTGCAGGTTCTTCACCTTTGAGCATGTACATAAAGTTGGCGGCAAACCCCAGGTCTTTTCGCGGTGCTACAGGCTCTAATCCTTTTCGGATCCGGGCAAAAGCAGCTACAATGGCCGGCATTTTAGCCTGTATGCGAATGGCCTTTTTGTAATTTGATTCTTTGGTGACAGTGTCCGCTTCCTCATCAAAAATGCCCAAAGTCGATACAGCGGTGCGAAGTACGGCCATTGGATGCACTTTGTCGAGCGGATATGTTTTAAAGCTGTCAATAACTTCCTGTGGCAAGTCCATATTGTCGGCCAATTCCTGCTTCAGTTCTTGAAGCTGTTCTTCCGTTGGTAATTCCAAATGCCACAATAAGTAAATGATTTCCTCGAAGCTCGCGTTTTCTGTTAAATCATCGATATTGTAGCCGACATATGTAAGTGTGTCGTCAATGATGGAGCTGATCGAAGATGTTGTGGCCACTACCCCTTCTAACCCGCGTGTTGCTGTCATAATAACCTCTCCTTTTTATCTAATTTATCTATCTATAGTTGTGAAACAATAGAAAACCGGAGGAAAGAATCACGATGCAATAATGATTCCGTAGTAAAAATGTCCCTTAATCCTATTATAGTCAATAAAAAAGTCTTGTCTAATTTTCAACATTCTTAATTATCCATGACCATTATAACTGATTTGCTGCAAATACGGAAAGAAAATGGTGTTTTCCTTTTTTGACAGATTGATCCAGTAAGGTCTTTCACAAACCTTTTCCAATCCGCAACAACTCGAATATTCTCATGATGAAGTATGCGATCCCCGCCCCAATTAACGGCCCGACCGCAACCCCCTTAAACAGGGAAACCGCCATGATCGTTCCGAGAACAAGAGCTGTTGTAATGTGGGGATCTTCAGTGAGCAGGGTAACGCCATACTTGGCAATAAGCGCCACGGCCATTCCAGCTCCCAAGGCAACCCATGCATAAGGAGATTTGACTGCGCCTCCCAGTTCCTTAAAACCGATATGGCCGCTTGCCACGGGAACTAGTACCGCAATCGTGATAACGGTAACTCCCCAATTAATTCCTTTTGCCTGTATGATGCCAAAAAGCTTTTCATCTGCCCCTGCCATTTTTAGTATGACCAAAACGGAAACAGCTACAACAAGAGATTGGTTTTTTGCCAGGAAACCGATGCCCAGCAATAGAAATAAAAATAAATAAGCCTGGTTTAACAAATAATTCATCTCCCAAATCAATAACAGAATCTTTCATAACATGGTATTATAAAAGAAAAGATCGTGTTCCGGAGCATCTTGCCCGGACAGCCAATAAGCCGAAATGAAGGTGGGGGTTCTTTGGATCGTGAAAATGTAAACAGATTCATTCGATTTTTGATTGTTGTTGCTGTTATTACCCTTTCGCTTATAGCGATTTATTACATTTTTAAGTTAACCTATCCTTTCATTATTGCGATCGTGATCGCCGTTTCGATCAATCCCGCGGTCCGATTTCTTGAAAAGCGCTGGAAGTTTCCCAAGATACTCGCTGTGCTAACGGCACTTCTCGTTGTGATTGGAGTATTTACAGGTCTGATCACTTTGTTAATTGCGGAAATCGTGGCAGGCGCCTCTTATTTAGCGAAAGTTGTTCCTGAACATGTGGGCACAATGATCACGTATTTAGAAAAACTTTTTGCCAATCAAGTCATCCCTTTTTACAATAAAGTAGCCAGCATGTTTAAAAGTCTTGACAGTGGTCAACAAGAGACTATTTTAAATAGTATAAGCGAGACCGGCAATAAAATATCGGAAAATGCGACAGCTTTTTTGCAAAACTTCTTTCTCAAATTGCCTTCCCTCGTTTCCTGGATTCCAAACGCGGCAACTGTCATTATTTTTTCACTGCTTGCAACTTTTTTTATCAGCAAAGATTGGGACAAACTTTCCACTTCTTTAACAAAGATGTTACCCGAAAAAGTATGGCACAGCGGGTTGAGGGTTTTTGTCGACTTGAGAAAGGCGCTCGCCGGTTTTGTAAAGGCGCAGCTTACCCTTATCTCCATCACGCTTGTGATTGTGTTAATCGGATTATTGATTTTGCGTGTAAACTACGCCATTACCATTGCCCTCATTGCAGGAATTGTGGATCTGCTGCCTTATCTTGGAACGGGTGTGGTATTTGTTCCGTGGATCATTTATGAAGCTCTGACCGGCAACTTCGGGCTTGCGATCGGCCTTGGAATTTTATATACAGTTGTGATTGTCCAAAGGCAATTGATGGAGCCTAAAATTTTATCTTCCAACATCGGGATGAACCCGCTGGCAACGCTTGTTTCCTTGTTTGTCGGATTCAAGCTGGTCGGCTTTCTGGGTTTAATTCTTGGTCCGGTAACACTCGTGCTTCTTACCACACTCCACAGAGCCAACGTGTTTCGCGATATTTGGGCTTATATCAAAGGTACGCCCCGGCCGCCAAGGGAAAGTTAATGGGCTAAGTTGAGCCGCTTGAACATTCATGGTCTTTCCCGGCCTGGTTCCTTTAACGTTTATGCTTGATTTAACAACGATCATTTTTGCTTTATGTATCCAGGGTAAACGAAGCATCACCGTCAAGGATTTACCGTTATTTCAATGGTGGCAGTATCCGTGCCAGCCCGGGAATGAATGTAATGAGCACGGGATACTTGGAAGTGAACTGAACCTTGTGGGAGACATTGTTTTACATGTTCCTCTTGATTTTGGGTTCGAAAAGCTGGCTGAAAGCCCTATAGGACTGGCAGCAAAATGTATAGCGGCATTGATTCTCATTGTGGGTGGAAAAAAGCGTTTCGTTTAACGAAAGTCGTCCGGCGACAAACCTTTTTAAGTGCAGGAGATGTCCTTCATGGCACTTTTACTTCCCCGTGTGAAATCAACTTCGAGCTGCAAGATTATACATTCCAACACGCAAAACAACAGGATAGACCGGGAGAACATCCTACTTCCCGGTCTATCCTTTTTATCTGTATATATAAATCTGCCGTTTTGAGATCCAGAGTTTAAACAATTTCAGCAACATCGGTTTCATAAGCTTCCTTGTAGGAGGCAACAGCATTATTAAGCCGATAGCATCCGTGATAAATCCCGGTGTGAGCAAAAGCAATCCTCCAACGAGGACGCAAAAGCCTTCCAGCAGCGCGACACCGGGCGGTTGTCCAAAACGCATTTGTTCTTGGATGTTTCTCAGTACACCTAGCCCTTCTCTTTTTGCAAGTGCGGCGCCCAAGATGCCTGTTGCAATAATAAGGGCAACCGTGGCAAAGCTTCCAATTGCCTGGCCTGTTAAAATAAACAGTCCAATTTCCAATGCCGGAACGATAATAAAAACAAGCATTACATATTTCATTCGGCTTCACATCCCCGGTGGTTGTTTATAATAATTATACCACAGTTTACAGCACGCTTGCATGGCCGTTATAAATGACCCCCCGGGTTCCATCAACTGTTATTTCCTGGCCGTCTTCTATCATTTCGGTTGCGCGTTCCACCCCAACGATAACGGGAATGCCCAAGCTAATTCCAACAACAGCCGCATGGCTTGTCAATCCGCCTTCTTCTGCTATGAGGGCAGCGCATTTTTCAATAGCTGGTACCATTTCCCGATCTGTTCCAATCGTAACCAAAATGTTTCCTTCTTCCATTTTTTCCCGTGCTTCTGCAGCGCTTTTCACAACCACCGCTTTTCCATACGCTGATTTTTTGCCAATTCCCTGTCCCTTTGCCAATATATCGCCCACAACATGCACTTTCATTAAGTTTGTTGTTCCTTTTTCACCAACGGGAACACCTGCGGTAATAATGATGAGATCTCCATGTTTTACAAGACCGCTATCTAGGCTCTCGGTAACGGCAAGGTCAAGCATTTCATCAGTTGTTGTCACCTTTTGGCCAAGCTGGGGTTGTACTCCCCAAACAAGCGCCAGCTGCCTGGTAACCGCAACATGGGATGTCACCGCCACAATCGGCGCTTTTGGTCGAAACTTTGAAATCATCCTCGCTGTATGTCCGCTTTCCGTCGGAGCAACAATTGCATTTACATTCAAATTAATGGCTGTATGTGCCACCGATTGGCAAATGGCGTCCACCATACTGCGTTTTCCGTTTTTACTAACTTTCGAAAGAAGCTCTTTGTGATTCATCGCTTGTTCGGATGTCAGAGCAATATTGGCCATCGTTCTGACTGCTTCAACCGGATAAGCCCCGGCAGCCGTCTCCCCGGAAAGCATAACGGCATCTGATCCGTCAAAAATGGCGTTGGCCACATCACTTGCTTCCGCCCTCGTCGGCCGCGGATTTCTTTGCATAGAATCAAGCATTTGTGTAGCGGTAATCACCGGTTTTCCCGCCTCGTTGCACTTTTGAATCAATTCTTTTTGCACGAGGGGCACCATTTCAGCGGGAATTTCAACACCAAGGTCCCCGCGGGCAACCATTAAACCGTCGGAAACTTCCAGGATTTCATTGATGTTGTCAACACCTTCCTGGTTTTCAATTTTTGGGATGATATGCATATGCGGCGCCCCATTTTCTTCAAGGAGCTGTCTGATCTCCAAAACATCGGAAGCTCTTCTGACAAACGAGGCAGCGATAAAGTCGACTCCTTGCTGGATGCCGAACAAAATATCTTTCGCATCCTTGTTCGTAATACCCGGCAAGTTGACGGAAACTCCGGGTACATTGACGCCTTTTTTATTTTTTAATATTCCGCTGTTGATGACTTTCGTGACGATCTCTTGCCTGTCCTCTTTTAATTCGGTCACCTCTAGCTCGATCAATCCATCGTCTAATAAAATTTTCGAGCCAACATGCACATCCTCGATCAAACCTTCATATGTAACAGACATTTTTTCAGCTGTCCCCGTTACCTCTTTCATCGAGATAATGACTTCGGATCCTTCTTTTAGTTCAACAGCCCCATTTTCCATGTCATGCGTTCTGATCTCAGGCCCTTTCGTGTCAAGCAATATACCAATTTCGGTGCCTGCCCGTTTAGCTGCCTTGCGAATATTGGCGATTCTTTCGCTATGTTCCTCATGATTTCCGTGTGAAAAATTTAAGCGTGCCACATTCATTCCCGCAGCAATCATTTGATCCAATAGCTCGGGGCTTTCACTCGCCGGCCCTATCGTACAAACTATTTTTGTCTTTTTCATTGATATGGGGAAACCTCCTCTGAAGTTGTTTTTTGTTAGATGGATAGCTCTTTTGATAACGTGTATAAGTTCTGTTTAAAATCGTGGGCTTTTTCCAATGCTGAAAAAAGGTCCTCATCTATTATTTCATCTTTATGTATTCCGACTGCACGACCGCCTTTGCCATCCATCAGCAATTCCACCGCCCTTGCACCAAGTCTGCTTGCAAGCACCCTGTCAAATGCTGTTGGCGATCCTCCTCGTTGCATATGCCCCAATACGGACACCCGGATTTCAAGCCCCGTTTCTTCTTCCAATCTCAGTGCGATTTCCGTACCGCTCGTCACACCTTCTGCAACAACAATAATACTGTGTTTCTTGCCTCTTTCCATTCCTTTTTCAAGACGTTGGGCAATCTCTTTCAAATCACCGGGAATTTCCGGGATCAAAATCGTTTCCGCCCCTCCCGCCAGTCCTGACCAAAGTGCTATGTCTCCCGCATGGCGGCCCATTACTTCAATAATAAAAGTGCGTTCATGAGAAGTAGCCGTATCTCTGATTTTATCTATTGCATCCAAAACAGTATTCAAAGCAGTATCAAATCCAATTGTATATTGAGTGCCTGGAATATCATTATCAATCGTGCCAGGTACGCCGATACAAGGAAATCCAAGTTGAGACAATCCCTGTGCCCCCTTATAGGAGCCATCTCCGCCAATGACAATCAGACCGTCAATACCTTTGCTTTTTAATTGCTCTAACCCTTGGAGTTGTCCTTCCTTCGTCTTAAATTCTTCACAGCGGGCTGACTGAAGAATTGTTCCGCCTCTATGTATAATATCCCCAACCGCTCCTACCTCAAGCTTTTTAATATTGCCCGAGATTAACCCGCTGAATCCCTGATAAATGCCATACGTTTCAAGCCCATGGAAAATTGCCTTCCTCACGACGGCACGGATGGCAGCATTCATCCCGGGAGCATCTCCTCCACTCGTTAGAACCGCCAATTTTCTCACATAGTCCACCCCCAACACAAGTTGTCAACAATCCTAGCTAAGTTAAAAATACCATTAAATGAAATGATTCACAAATTTTTCAAGAGTATATTGGGTATGTAAAATTTGCATGAAAAAGCATTTGCGACAAGCATCGCTGTTTTCGAATAATACCGTCTCGGAATGCCAAAGCGAAAAATCGGCTTGTGGAAATTAAGAATGCCAGCCTTGTCGCACGCTTCATAACGGCTGGGGCAGCACCAAAGCCGAAACACGCAAAATGGGAGATACCTGACACATTCCGAGCATTTGCGCTATAACAGCTCTTTCGCTTTTATATAAAAACTTGGCGAATACACACTTCCCAACAAAAAAAAGAATGCCCGCGTTGGGCAATCTTTATCACTTTACATTTTCAACTGCTTTTTGTTGTATGTATTTACCCATTTTTTTGTATTTTAAATAGCGCTCTTTTATAAGGTCTTCAGGGCTTTTTTCCAACAGTTCACGCAAAGCTTTTGTCATGACTTTATCGATTTCGACGGCTTGCTTTTCCATATCTCTGTGGGCTCCGCCTTTTACTTCCGGTATAATTTCATCAATAATTTCGAGTTCTTTCAGATCAGGGGCGGTTATCTTCAATGCCTCGGCCGCCTGCTTGGCGAATGAAGCATCTTTCCACAGTATGCTTGCCGCTCCTTCGGGAGTAATCACAGAATATGTTGAGTTTTCGAGCATGTAAATTCGGTCTCCGACTCCGAGTGCCAAAGCGCCTCCGCTTCCGCCTTCTCCGGTCACGATACAAATGATCGGCACTTTAAGACCAGCCATTTCAAATAAGTTTCGCGCGATTGCTTCGCTTTGTCCACGTTCTTCGGCAGCTTTCCCGGGATACGCGCCTTTTGTATCGATAAAGCAAATAATCGGCCGGTTAAACTTATCCGCCTGCTTCATCAAACGCAGCGCCTTGCGATAGCCTTCCGGGTGCGGCATGCCAAAATTGCGGCGAATATTTTCTTTCGTATCTCTCCCGCGCTGATGGCCAATGACCGTAACAGGCAGGCCCTTATATTTGGCGATTCCACCGACGATCGCCGCATCATCACCATACAGCCTGTCTCCATGCAGCTCGAAAAAGTCCGTAAACAGCTCACCTATATAATCAAGTGTTGTCGGCCGCGCTGAATGGCGGGCAAGCTGGACCCGGTCCCATGGCCGCATATTCTCATATACTTCCTTCTCAAGCTTTTCCAATCGGGTTTCCAACTTATCGATTTCATCAGATAAGTCGACATCGGAATCTTTCGTAAACTCCCTTAGCTCGGCAATTTTTTTGCGCAATTCCAAGACGGGCTTTTCAAATTCAAGCTCGTTTACCACGATAGTTCACCTACTTGTTGATGGATTTCCAGCACCGTTGTCAGCTTTTCTTTCATTTCAAGGCGTGGGATCACAGCATCAAGGTGTCCGTGATTCAGCAAAAATTCGGCTGTTTGGAAATCGTCGGGCAATTCTTCCCTGATGGTCTGCTCAATAACCCTGCGGCCAGCAAAGCCGATCAAAGCACCTGGTTCAGCAAAATTAAAATCCCCGAGTGAGGCAAAGCTTGCTGACACGCCTCCTGTTGTCGGGTGCGTCATAACCGAAATGATCAGTCCGCCTTTGTCGCTGAACATTTTTAATGCCGCGCTCGTTTTCGCCATTTGCATTAACGATAACACGCCTTCTTGCATCCGGGCTCCGCCCGAAGCGGTAAAAATAATGAACGGCACGTTTTTTTCTGCCGCAGTTTCAATGGCTCTAGTAATTTTTTCACCGACGACCGACCCCATACTTCCCATTCGAAAATGGGAGTCCATAATCGCCGTGACCACTTCCGTTCCATTGATGGAGCCCGAACCTGTCAGAACCGCTTCATCCAAATTGGATTTTTTCTTGTCCTGTTCCAGTTTTTCTAAATAATTTGGAAAGCCGAGCGGGTTTGCAGAAGTAAGATTGTCCTCAAAACGGACGAACGTGTTTTCATCAAACAGGCTGTCTACCCTTTCAAACGCGGTCATTTTGTGATGATATCCGCAATGGAGACAAACCTTTAAGTTTTTTTGCAGTTCTTTTGTATACATGATCTTTTTACAATTCGGACATTTTGTCATGATGCCTTCTGGAACATCTTGCTTTGCTGTTTCCGGTGGGATTGTGGCATATTTTTTCTTTTTAGGCTTGGAAAAAAAATCCTTTAGCAAAGTAACGCCCTCCTTTCAACTATTATCATTTCTTTATTCGCTACCGTTGCACAGCAAAGACCGGCCCTTAATATGCGGCACGGCCTTCGTTGATTTGTCTCTAGGCTTATTTCAGTTGTTTTTTCCAACGACAGCCAAATCCATCGTTCTTTGCTTGATCGTTTCAGGCTCTACTCTTTGTCTGGCGACACCAGTTTCCATTGCGGCTTTCGCTACAGCAGCGGCGACATGCGGTGCAACCCGGGGATCAAACGGACGTGGAATGACGTAATCCGAGGAAAGTTCCTCCTCTGAAATTAACCCTGCAATGGCCTCAACAGCCGCTTGCTTCATTTCCTCATTAATATGAGTCGCACGCACATCCAAGGCACCCCGGAACAAGCCTGGGAACGCCAGAACGTTGTTTACTTGGTTGGGGAAATCTGAACGGCCTGTCCCGACGACTTTTGCCCCGGCCGCCATTGCTTTTTCCGGCATAATTTCCGGATCTGGATTTGCCATGGCAAAAATGATCGGATCGTCATTCATCGTCGCAATCATCTCTTCTGTCAGCGCACCCGCTACCGACACCCCGATAAAGACATCGGCTCCTTGGATGACATGCGCCAAGTTTCCATCCTGACGGTCGCGGTTTGTAAATTTGGACACTGCTTCCTTCACTTCATTCATGCCTTCAGGGCGTCCTTCATAAATGGCGCCTTTCGAATCACACATAATAATATCGCGCACACCGTAACTATGTAAAAGCTTGATGATGGCAATTCCGGCTGCACCTGCGCCATTGGCAACGATTTTGATTTCAGACATTTTTCGGCCTGTCAATTTCAACGCATTGACAAGTCCGGCTACCGTTACAATAGCAGTTCCATGCTGATCATCATGAAAGACAGGGATCGTCAATTCCTTTTTTAATCTTTCTTCGATTTCAAAACAATTCGGAGCTGCGATATCTTCAAGATTGACACCGCCAAATGTCGGTTCAAGCAATTTAACCGCCTTGACAATATCATCTACATTCGTGCTGTCAAGACATATAGGAAACGCATCAACGCCGGCAAAGCTTTTGAATAAAACTGCTTTTCCTTCCATCACCGGCAAAGCTGCTTCAGGCCCGATATTTCCAAGTCCAAGAACCGCTGTTCCGTCGGAAACAACAGCAACCATATTTCCTTTCATCGTATAATCATAAACCGAACTTGGATTTTCATAAATTTCTTTACAAGGCTCTGCAACACCAGGAGAATAAGCAAGACTTAAATCTTTTGCATTTCTAACCTCAACCTTGGATTTTGACTCCAACTTCCCCTGAAATATTTTATGCATGTGCAATGCTTCTTCTCTTAATGTCAAAAAGGTTCACTCCTTCGTTCCTGCCATACCCGTTTTTTCATTTTTTATATGTCTAAAAGCTTATAAAACAATATAACATATTATGGTCCATTTGAAAAAATTATTTTAACTTGACACATGGCTCTCCAAGCAAAGCCTTCAATTCTTTTAAACAGTTTTCGCTTGGGTTTACCAAATTATTTTTACCCAGCTTAATCGTCTGGCGTTTTTTTTCATAATACAATATGATCCCTGTTTTGCCGGGGTGGTTTTTCAATATTTTCTTTAATTGATTTAATGTCTCCTTTTCATGCAGCGGTTCAATGACTTTAAGATACAACATTTTATGATCCATAATGTCAAGTTCCTCTGCTGATGTCACTTTATTGATCATAAATTGCGGTTGATTGTTTCTTTCTTCGACATGCCCGTCCACCAGGACAACTTCCCCTTGTTGAATAAGCTTCATATGACGTTTGTACACTTCCGGGAAAATCACTGCCTCCATTTCACCTGAAGAATCACTCAATGTCGCAAATGCCATCATGTCGCCTTTCTTTGTCCGGATCGTCTTGACTTTTGCCAAATATACTCCAGCGGCAACATTGCGCCGCCCCGGGGAAAGCTTGATTAAATCGACAGCCCCATTGGACATAAATGCCGCTTTAAAGGTACTAGCGGGGTGGTCTGATAGAAAAATGCCCGTAGCCTTTTTTTCAAAAAACAGCTTGTCTGACAAGCCCATCGGTTCAACTTCCACATACTTTGGCTTGAATTGAAACATGGCTTCATCCACAAATAAATCTTCTGTTTGGGCGTTTCGTGACGGTCTCATCAGTTCGGCATGCTCAATCGCCACATCAAGTGTGGCCAGCAATACAGCGCGATCATGGCCAAATTCATCGAAGCAGCCGGAATAGACAAGAGATTCAAGTATTTTCCGGTTGATCATCCGCGGCGACACCCGGAGGCAAAAATCAAACAAATCTTCAAATGGCCGACTTTTCCGCGCCTGGACAATTTCCTTCAGCGCGGCCGCTCCCAGTCCCCTGATCGCCCCAAGGCTAAACCGGATGCCCTCGTCTTCCGGTTTAAACGGATAATGGCTTTTATTGATTGAAGGCGGCAAAATAGCAATTCCTTTTTGTTTTGCTTCGGCTGCGTACAAAGCGATTTTATCTTCATTTCCAATGACGGATGTTAAAAGAGCAGCCATAAAATGTTTCGGATAATGAGCTTTCAACCAAGATAATTGCCAGGCGATATAGCTGTATGCGACCGCGTGGCTGCGGTTGAATCCATAATTGGCAAAACGAACGATCAAATCATACGTTTCGTTTGCCGTTTTTTCATCATAGCCGTTTTTTCGGGCTCCCGCTACAAAACGATCCCGCTGCTGATCAAGGACATCTTTCTTTTTCTTGCTGACGGCCCGCCTTAAAAGATCAGCCTCGCCAAGAGAAAATCCGGACATCTTGGAAGCGATTTGCATGATCTGTTCCTGGTAGACAATGACACCATATGTGAAATCCAAAATCGGCTCCAAATCCGGATGAGGGTACCGGACCGTTTCCCTCCCGTGCTTACGGGCAATATAGACAGGTATATTTTCCATCGGACCCGGCCTGAACAGCGCATTGACAGCCACGATATCTTCAAATTCAGTCGGCTTTAAATCACGGAGCACTTTTCGCATGCCCCCCGACTCAAGCTGAAAAATGCCTGTTGTATCCCCTCTTTGCAGCAGTTCAAATGTTTTTTCATCCGAAAGCGGTATATCCTCGATTCTCAATTTGACGCCCGTCTCGATTTGAATACTCTTCACAATTTGTTCAAGGAGGGTTAAGTTTCTAAGACCGAGAAAATCCATTTTTAATAGACCGATTTCTTCCAGATCTTCCATCGGAAATTGGGTGATGGGCGTACCGTCAGGCCCTTCTTTAACCGGGATAATATCAACAAGCGGTTGGTCGCTTATGATCATTCCGGCAGCATGGGTCGAAGCGTGCCGCGGCAAGCCTTCAATTTTCAAAGCCGTCTCAAACAGGCGGCGATTCCGGTCAGACTCGTTGACGAATTGGCGCAACTGTTCCGATTCTTCATAGGCCCGTCTTAAAGTTAATCCAAGCCGCCCGGGGATAATACGTGAAAGTTTGTCCAATTCTTTTGAATCAAACCCGAAGGCGCGGGCTGTATCGCGAATTGCGGCTTTTGCGGCAAACGTTCCAAACGTAATAATATGGGCGACATGCTCTTTTCCATATTTTTCGACAACGTATTGAATGACTTGATCCCGCCTAATATCAGGAAAATCAATATCAATGTCCGGAAGTGAAATTCGTTCCGGATTGAGAAACCGTTCA
The DNA here is from genome assembly GCF_016909185.1 of Siminovitchia thermophila. Lineage (GTDB taxonomy): Bacteria > Bacillota > Bacilli > Bacillales > Bacillaceae_C > Siminovitchia > Siminovitchia thermophila. The sequence continues at coordinate 138,531 of NZ_JAFBFH010000009.1, forward strand.
AACAGCAGACCATATTTTAGCGGATCCACTTCGGTAATGCCAAGTGAATAGGCAACGAGAGATCCGGCTGCCGACCCCCGTCCCGGTCCAGTCAAAATACCGTTCTCACGAGCATACTTCATAAAATCCCATACGATTAGAAAATAATCATCAAACCCCATCTCATGAATAACATGAAGCTCATATTCCAGTCTTGAGATGTATTCTTCTTGGTCAACGCGCCGCTCCTTCAATCCCTGAAAAGTCAGCATGCGGAGCATCTCCCTGGACGTTTCACCAGCCGGAACTGGATATCTCGGAAGTAAATGTTGATTTGTTTCAATCATGACATTGCATTTTTCAGAGATATCCGCGGCGTTTTGAAGCGCCTCCGGGAAATCTGAAAATAATTGCTCCAGCTCCTGCCGGCTTTTCAAATCATAAAGCCCTTCTGTCTGGTCAAGCTCCTCTACTGCCATTTGATTTCCATCCCGAATCGCAAGTAAACAATGATAAGCAAACGCATCTTGCTTGTCCAAGTATCGTACATTATTGGCTGCAACCATAGGGATGCCAAGGGACCGGGCCAATGTTGCAAGGGAAGTCGTCCTGTCGCGATCTTGTTGCCTGCCGTAATTTTGTAATCCGATATAAAATCGTTTGCCAAATATATGTAAAAACCGGTTCAGGTCTCCATTTTGGTTATCTGCTTCCTGACCGATAAAAACAGCAAATAATCCCTCACTGTATTGTGCAAGCTTTTCCCAAGGAATTATTTCGCTGTGTTGTATTTGAATGAAACTGGAAACCTTCAATAAGTTGGCATATCCGGCATTATTTTCGGCAAGCAGGATCGCTTGCGCCCTTTCTTCCCCATTTCCGGCATGGACGGTCATCCCAATGATCGGTTTGATTTCCGCTTTTATACAAGCTTTGTAAAAAGGAAGCACGCCATACAAAACGTGATGATCCGTCAAAGCAAGGGCTGGATATTGCAGCTGTTTCGCCCTTTTAATAAGGGCTGGTATGGAGATTGTACTGGAAAGCAAACTGTATGCTGTGGATATATTCAATTGGGGAAAGTTCAACGGATTCACCTCTTTCCTTCTTTGCATATTTTTAAAAAAAGAATATCAACCCTATTATATACTTTCTTCATATAATGATGTTTTGTCCCATATATGTAATAGTGGAAGCTTTATAAAACTTTGGGGATGATAACCGTGCATGAATCATTTTTCCCGACTTTTTTTTACTGTTATTTTGTCGCGCTAGGCGTGTTGTTGGGTGGTTCATTAATTGGGGGATTGGCGGCTTTTATTACTGGAGAACCCCTTTTGACTGAAATTGCCAACACTGCCGTAAAGGTCCGTATTTGGGCAATTATCGCCGCGATCGGCGGCACATTCGATACTGTATACAGTTTTGAAAAAGGCTTTTTGGAAGGCGGCACAAGAGATTTATTTAAACAATTTCTTTGGATCCTGTCGGCAATGGGCGGAGCCAAAACCGCTTCACTCATCATTTCTTGGCTCACTCAGGAGCATCTTTCATGAGGATACCGCCTTATTACAAGCAGCCGTCTTGGCAACGGTTTTTAGCCGGGGCTGCAGTAGGCGGCTGCATTAGCTGGCTTATATTTTTGTTCATGTTTGGGGCGTTGCAAGAAAGAAACAGCGCCCTCATAGAAAAACAAGCCGTTCAAATTAAGGAACTAAGAGGCTATATTCAAATTTTCCAAGAGGACTATCAAGAATTAAATAAGAAAAACGAAGAAATGCTGACCATTCAAAAAATCGACGTTAAAATTATCGGTTTTGAGCGATACCGCATCACAGACCGACAAAGCATATTTGAAGCAGAAGAAGCGGTCAAAGAAGATTTAAAGTCGCTTATCGCGAAAAATTTGACGGATGTATATAAAAATAAGGAGATTATTAAAAAGACAGTTGAAAATAAGTCTTTCAAAATCAATGGGAAAACATACGAGCTTGAAGTGAAAGAATTATACTTTTATACAACCGTTGCGCTTATTGCAGAAATAAAGCTGGCCGGCTAATCCGTCGGCTCAGCTTTGTCTGCAAACTGCTTTCACATCTTTGATAACTTGCTTTGTTTCTTCCCATGTGTAAACGGATGCTCCTGCCGCCAAAGGATGCCCGCCGCCATCATATTTCATGGCAATCGTATTGATGACAGGCCCCTTGGAACGCAGCCGCAGCCGTATTTGATCCTCTTCTTCTATAAAAAATGCCCATGCCTTGATTCCTTTTACGATACCGAGCGTACTGACCAACAAGGAAGCTTCGGTGGGCTGTACGTTATATTTCTTCAATGTTTCTTTATCAATGGATACAAACGCCGCCCCGTCGTGATCCATCTCAAAGTGCTCCAATACATACCCTTGCAGTTTGATCATATTGGCCGACAACTCGTACATCTGATCATATAAAAGGGAGCGGTCGAAAGAATATTGGATGAGCTCCTTGGCATATTGAAACGTTTTTGCCGTCGTGCTCGGATATAAAAACCGGCCTGTATCTCCAACAATTCCGGCATAAATAAGCCTTGCCGCTTCGTCGGTCATCTTTAAACCCTGCTCTTGAAATGTATCATACAACTCATAAATCATTTCACTTGCGGAAGAGGCTTCCGTATCAATCCATAAAAGATCCCCGTACGGATCTTCATTCGGATGATGATCTATTTTTATCAGCATTTCGCCGTCTTTATACCTGGCATCACATACCCGTTCCTGATTGGCTGTATCACAAACGATGACAAGCGCCCCTTCATATACATCATCGTCAATAACATCCGGCTTACGCAAATAATCGAGTGACGGATCATGCCGACCCACAGCGTAAACTTCTTTTTCAGGGAAAGATGCCGCCAGGATTTCCGCCAATCCGCCTTGAGAGCCGTAAGCGTCGGGATCCGGCCGAACGTGCCGGTGGATAATAATCTTTTGATACCGTTTAATCGCTTCGAATATTTGCTCTTTCATATGTAACTCCTTTCGCTCTTGCGGAGCCTGTTCACATTTTTATTAAAACTTCATTGATGCACCCAGTGGCATTTCCTTAAAAATGACGTTACAATGGTGTGGATATGAACGCTGATTTTTTGGAGGTTACAAAATTGCCATTTCTTGTTTTTTTTATCGTACTTTCGTTCTCATTTTATCTTTATTATAAAATAAAGTATGTAAGGAGCCGCCGCCCCATGGAAAGAAAATTGTTGAGTGGTAAATCAAGCATGGCACTTGGCTTGTTTGTTGCCTTGTTTGGAATCAATCAACTTTTCCTTTTCAATACAACCGTAACATATATCGTAGCCACCGTCTTTATTATCATTGGCGGTTTAAGTACTTGGGCAGGATTTAGAAGCTATCGGCATCACGTTCCTTATGCCCAAGAAGAAGCCCGGCAGTTGGAACAGGAAAAAAGCTGATGATAAAGCCGCTTGGAAGGCGGCTTTTTTTTCGTTCAAACAGGTTCAACGGCCAGGACTTCCCAGTGCAAGCGACGTATAGCCAGCCGTCTTGCGCTTATCTCAATAAAAAAGGAAATAACGCCAGTTCCCCGTCGCATTTTAACTACTTAAACAAACTTTTATTTATCAATGAGACGGCACATCATCAATGCTTTTCCAACAATCTCGCCATTATTATATACCTCAACATCCACTTTTCCGTATTTGCGTCCGGATTCCAATATTTTGGGAATGATTTCGATCATGCTATCCATTTGCACTGGCTTCAGGAAATAAATAGTCATACTCTCTACAGCGAGCTCTCCCTTTTTCTTCAGCCGGAAAAAACGGTTGGCCGATTCTGCCACGATGGAAGTAAATACGCCGTTTGAGATTGTCCCAAGCTGGCTCGTCATTTGCGGCGTCACTTCAAATTGAAATGTCGTCTCCCCGCCTTGCTTGCCGCTGGACAACTGCTTCGATACTGTATCATCCAGCGTCTCGCCAACTTGCGGCTGTCTTTGAATCATTTGAAGCGCCTTCAAGACGTCTTGGCGGCTAATAATCCCCACCAATTTTTGTTGGTTATCGACAACGGGCAGAACTTCGATTGCTTCCCAAATCATCATATGGGCAACCGAAGCGACACTCGTTTTTTGCGAGGCGGTGATGGGATTCTTCGTCATTACCTTTTCGATCCCCAAATTGGGATCCTGGCCTATCACATCTTTTCCTGTAACCATGCCTTGCACTCTTCCATTTGCGTCAACGACAGGAAACCGGCTATGATCTGTTTTCTCTTTCAGAGCGTACCAATCCGCCACTTTTTCTGTAGTTGACATGCTTATCGTTTTTTCAAGCGGAATAAAAATATCTTCCACAAGAACGATTTCCTTTTTGATCAGTTGATCATAAATGGCCCTGTTAATCATTGTGGCCACCGTAAACGTATCGTAGCTTGTTGATATAATGGGGAGTTCCAATTGGTTGGCAAGCTGTTTTACGTGATCCTCCGTATCAAAACCGCCCGTAATCAAAACCGCCGCTCCCGCCTTCAAAGCGTACTCATGCGCCTTTGTTCGATTTCCGACAATCAGCAAGTTGCCAGGGCCCGTATATCTCATCATCGCATCAAGTTTCATTGCCCCGATGACAAATTTATTAAGTGTTTTATGAAGGCCCGCCTTTCCACCTAGCACTTGTCCATCTATAATATTGACGACTTCCGCAAAGGTGAGCTTTTCTATATTCTCTTTTTTCTTGCGCTCGATCCGAATCGTGCCGACCCGTTCGATTGTACTGACATATCCCCTGTTTTCTGCATCTTTGATCGCTCTATACGCAGTCCCTTCACTAACGTTTAACACTTTTGCAATTTGACGGACGGAGATTTTTTCGCCAACGGGAAGGCCATCGATATGACGGATAATTTGTTCATGCTTCGTCGACAAGCTTTTCACCCTTTTCCTGAAACGTACAGTTATTTATTATTCCATTATATCGGGAAAAGCCCGCTACATCAAACTTATGTTGTCCCTTTTGGCCGTATTCGTCTGCCCTCGGTATCTTTATGCATCGTTTTCACCTGATGTTTCTTCAGGGATTTTTTATTAAAAAATAGCAGCGCTGCTAAATTCCCGGCAAAAACGAGAAGAGCAAAAGCAATCCACGAAAGTGAAAAAATACCTTCTAGTCCCTGGGCATGTACATTCAGTCTTGGCAAAGCAATATAAATAAGGGCACAGCAAAGCAACAAGCACAGCAAGTATCGGTTTTTCATGTAAAATCCCCCTCCATACAATATTTCTACTAATGTATGCAAGGGGATATGCTTATAGTTCGATAGAATCGCCCGGATTCATTACTTTCCCGTTTAGTCCTTCCTTCAGCATCCCGATAAATTGTTCAGGATCTTGCTTAATGGGCGGAAACGTATTGTAGTGGATCGGTACAACCGTTTTTGCCTGCAAGAATTCTGCTGCCAGTGCCGCATCCTCCGGCCCCATTGTAAAATTGTCGCCGATCGGCAAGAAAGCCAGGTCGATGGGATGACGTTCACCGATTAACTTCATATCTGAAAACAGCGCTGTATCGCCTGCATGATAAATTGTTTTGCCTTCAGCCATGAAGAGCACACCTGCGGGCATTCCCAAATAAATGATTTGTTGATCTTCCGTAAAAATAGCTGAGCCGTGAAAAGCCTGGGTAAATTTAATTTTTCCAAAATCAAATTCGCGGGATCCGCCGATATGCATAGGATGCGTTTGCACCCCTTGCCATCCGATATATGTAGCAAGTTCATTTGGTGCCACAACGAGGGAATTGCACCGCTTGGCCATCTCGATCGTATCCCCGACGTGATCAGCATGCCCATGGGTTAAAATAATCACATCGGGATTTTCATTTTCTGCCTTTAAATCAGTAAGTTCATTGCCTGTAATAAATGGGTCGATCAATATTGTTTTGCCGTTCGTTTCCATTTTGACAACCGAATGTCCATGATAAGATACTTTCATCATGCAGCAACCTCCTTGTTTTTAAAAAAATCCTCAACATAAAATCATTCTAGACCATTCATTGTCTTCCTGCCAAATAATCCATTTCCCTTTTATGCAACCGCTTAAAATGGTAATCTTTAGGTAACCGGATGAAAAGGGAGTGGTTTGTCCATGAGTGGAAAACTTACAAAATTGATGGAATGGTTGCGCCAGGAACGAATTGATGCTGCTTTTATCACTTCGCCGGACAATGTTTTTTATATTGGTTCTATGTCAAATGTTGGGGTGAAGTGAGATGGAATCTCACCTACCCAACATGACTTCCAATTTTTTTATACTTATGTAAAAGAAGTATTC
>NZ_JAFBFH010000010.1 GCF_016909185.1 Siminovitchia thermophila
TCATCATGTCCTCCATGTGTTTTTCTTGGTCGAAAACATTGTAACATGGTCATGATGGTGACCTATTCTTTTTACACAATTATATGGACTTTATCTTTATCCGGCATGTAAGGTGCTGTAAGACTCCCACATCAAGACCTGAGTTGATACAAAAGTTCTAAGTGGGAGAAAACGGTACCTAAATGCCCGATTGGTTCAACTCACATTCAGTAAGAGATGGAAGAAAATTCCTACTGAATGAAGTTTCACTTTATTGTTCGTTTTTTAATCAGCTGATCTATTATTTATTTCATTATTCTAAAAAAAACAATGATTAATTCTTATTTGTGACAGATTTTCATTTGTCATTTGATCGTATAACGTGAATGAAGTAATATATGCATCCAGCAATCACCGCTCCGTTCACTGCAGGAATAAATACCGGTATAAAAAAAGCACCTAGTCCGCCTAAAAACCATGAAAAGAGGCCAGGCCAGTAAAGCCCCGTTTTTCTGTTTAAACTCCCTTTAGAAACAAAGAAATATTCACACAACATAACGCCTGCTGCGGGCGCAACAAATGAGGACAGGATTCCTAAAAACCCGATAAAATACTGCATAATCCCAAGTAAAGAAAGGCTCGTCCCAACTATAGCGGCTATCAGCGTCCACCAAAATCTGCTCCAGCCGAACACCTTTGTAAGAGCCAGTCCTGCGCTATAAGAAGACGTAATATTTGTAGACCACTGCATCACAATTACCAATGCCAGCGAAATGAAAGGTAATCCTAAAACTTTCATCACCTCTGCGATATTCCATGGTTCATCAATATTTCCCAAGGAAGCTGCGGAAATGCCCATCATCGCCGCAATAACAGTTAAAATTAAGAGAGGCGGAAAGTTGCCAACAATTCCAGCATAAGCTACATGGGACAGCTTATTTTTAGTCCACCGCGTATAGTCGGCTGTAAACGTAGCGCCGACAATCATACTGCCCACCATTAAGTTAACTCCCCACACAATTGATTGACTGGCAGCTGGTTCATAACTCAAAAGTCCCTCTAATCCAGTTATACTCATTACTTTCGTAAAACCATATATCGTTATGATCAATATGGCAGGAATGGCTAAGTAATCTAACCATGCCATACTTACTACGCCGAACATTGCCGGCAAACAAAAGAGGATCCCTAAAACAATCATGAGAAACGGTGTTACATTTTGGTTTCCGCCTAATACCTCCGTTAAAGCATCGGCCGCAATTGAAACTTGAACTCCATACCATCCTACACTGGGAATAATTGTGACAATAAAAGCCGTCGCAATATTGGATCCGGTCGAACCAAATGCCGCTTCACCGACCATATATGTGTTTAAACCTTCTCGAGAACCAATATAGCCAGTGGGAATAAAAAATAAAAACACCAAAATCGCTGTGCCCAAAACAACAGCCACAATAGATTGCATCAACGTCAAACCTGAAATTAAGGCGCCCCCTGTAGCGAATGCAGAAAGGGCCGCTGTCATCCCAAAATAAATGGCAGCCACTCCAATCCAGCTCTTTCTTTTATCATTAGGCACAGGGCTTTGGGCATATTTTCCTTCTTCTTGGTTCATATCATAATGCTCTGCAGTTGCGCGACGATTTGAAAAGCTCTTATCCTCATCCTCTCTAAGATGTTCCATATGTAAAATCCCCCCTTCATTAAATGATTAAAGTGCTTCTATTAGGGTCAAGTGTAAAAAATCTTTCACTTATCTAGCAGGCAAACCGTTTAATATTTCATACGAGACATAATCTTCATCCATTCCAAATGCGCGCGGTCCACAGACTTCGATCCCTTTCTCTGTCGTCATTTTTTCATCGGCAGGCATTAAAGCGATATAGCCCCTATATCCGTATTTAATAATGTCTGTGCGCAAGGCTTCACCAGTCTCCGGGTCCATTAAAATAATTAAATCTGGTGGCAATGATCGTGTCTTGCCATTAATGGTTAAATGCAGCCATTCATTTTGAAATAAAATTTCCGCAGTTGAACCTTTATCAGAGTCAATCCCTTCCATGACAATCGTTCCTGACGAGAATCCTTTCGTCATTTCCGAACCAAAATCTCTGTGTAAATCTACTACTTTTCCTTTAAACACAAGACTTCCATTCATATACTCCACTACTTCTTCTACCGGCTCCGTGTTTTGAGCCCGGTTTTTTCGTATTATTTTTCCGATGTTTCGGGCTTGTGTAACGGTACGGTGAATAGATGTTCTTTTCATGTCTTTCCCCGACATCGGATAAGAAGAAATCCAGGATATTCCTCCATATGCCATGGCCGCACTTCTAATAATTCGTTCTGCCACGTCCCCATCGTCTGCTTGTACCAAACAAACTTCCTCTTTCTCATTCGAGGCGGCAACCGGAGTAGGGCTCAACCCTCCGATATAAAAAGAAGTCATTTGCAGTTCAGGGAACGCTCTTCCCATTCCGTCGGCATCAATCACGGGTATACCCAATGCTCCTGCCACAGCCATCGGAATGGTCATATTCACCCCTCCGGCTTCAGCAGGAATGATCGCATTTACTTTTTTACGTAAGAAATTGGAAATCGCTTCCAAGCTTTTAAAGATTTCGTTGCCTCCTGGGGGCTTTTCTGTAAGTACGATTGGGGCGCCTAAACAACCGACACTTGTAATGAATTCCTCGTCCGGAACATCTTCCGGGTCTATCAAGACAATATCATGGCTATTTTCGATTATTTTCTGCGCCCACAAAAAACCAATATCGGGATCTCCGCCACCCCCTGTCGCCAATAAGGTTGAGCCCACTGTGATATCTTCCAAATCCTCCAAAGTGATCTTTTTATAGCTAGTAACATTCCATTCTTTCAAAAGATCATAAACTGACATAATTCGCCCCCCTGACTATTTTAATAGCAACACTCTTGATGAAGTGGTTAAGTATTCATATCCGCTATCAGTAACCAAAATCATATCTTCCATTCTGGCCGCGCCCACTCCCGGCATATAAACACCAGGCTCTATTGTGACAATCATATTTTTTTGTAAAATACTTTTTTCACCTTGATCCAAAATTGGATATTCATGTACGGCCATCCCCAGTCCGTGCCCTGTCAAATGGGGAAAATATTCACCATAACCATGTTCAGTGATATAATCCCTAGCGATTGCATCTATTGTTTGAACATGCTCGCCTGGTTTTATCGCCTTGACTGCCTTTTTTTGCGCTTCCAATGCAATCTCAAAAACTTCCTTTTGTTTATCTGAAACCTGCCCCAAAGAAAAGGTCCTCGTTATATCTGAGCAATAGCCATTGTAAATACAACCCATATCAAAGAGGATGAGCTCCCCTTCTGTCAGCACTTTATTGGTAGAAATTCGTCGGGGAAGGGCGGCATCCAATCCTGACATGATAAATGGTTCAAATGAAACGTTTTCCGCACCATTTTTATTCATGATATATTTGGCGTATCCTGATGCTTCCCGTTCTGTCACTCCGGTATTTTCGCTTATATAACGCTTGGTTTCATCCATTGTCAAACTGGCAATGTTTGCGGCCTGCCGTAAATTTGCTATTTCCCATTCAGACTTTATTTTCATTTGATCTTCCAACAATAGATCGACAGATGTAAGATTTCCTTTACAGATATCTTTGATATAAGAAAGATGACGAACCGTTATGATATTTTGTTCAATGCCAATTTTTTGCCAGTTTTTGTTTACTATTTTCCTTAAAGGAGCCAAATAATCCGGAGTGTCTTCTAAAAAAGATTCTATTTTTTCAATCCAGCAATCCCGTTCAGCCCTATAGAAATCCAATCTCGGAACCAAATAAGAAACTGTTCCATCGCTTTCGATGATTAAAACAGATTCTGTTACTTGATTGACGATAAAACCAGAAAAATAACGAATATGGCTTTGATCAAAGAGGATAGAAGCATCAATATGTTCCTGTTTCATTCTTTTGGCAAATTGTTCAATTCTCTTTTGAAATTCATTCATGAGTGGACACCTTCCTAGAAGCTTTATTTACAGTATTTCCTCAAGTTCAGCACTAATCTCCGGATTGATGATTAATATTTTCTTAGGTACTCTGGACTCAACTGAAGATCCGGCTTGGCTTGTGAGTTCGACTAGAATGTATTCATCCATTAATTTCTGCAATGCCTTTTCGTAAAAAGACCGGTTTTCTTTAGATACGTCTTTATATACCTCTTTTAATTCGATATATGGATGTTCATATACTTTCTTGATGATTGTTTTACAGCGGGCATCGTCGTGAATAAGGTCTTTCACTTTTTCAATCACTTTTGACATCCTTTCTTCGAAACAATTTTCTCAACAGGCACATACTCTTCTTCATAACCGAAATAGGACGGCCCGAAGATTTCTAATCCTCTTTTCGTTCGCATTCTTTCTTGCGCCGGTATTAATAAAATAGAGCCTCTGTAGCCATATTTCATAATATCGGTTCTTATCGGTTCTCCAGTTTCATTATCCAAGATGGCAATTAAGTCCGGTGGAAGACATAATGTCTCTCCGTCCACTTTTAACCGCAACCACTCATTTTGAAAATCTATTTCAGCTATTTGATTTTTGTACTTCCCGATACCTTCCATGCGAATCCTGCCGGACGAAAATCCTTTTGTCGCTTCTCCGCCAAAGTCTCTATCAATATCAACGATCTTCCCGTTAAATACTCTAAAACTATCAACCTCTCTTGTTTCTTTCAGTTTTTTCATCACTTCCTCTATGGGATCACGATGACTTTCTCTTGCTTTCTTCACCGCTTTGCCAATTTCCCAAGCAATACTTTGGGAATATAAAATCGACTTTTCTTTTATTTCTTTTCCGGTCAATGGATATGAAGCTTTCCATGAAATCCCCCCATAGGCCATGGCCGCGCTTCTGGCAATTGTTTCTGCTCGAATATTATCTTCTTTTGTATCGATAATCGTCATGTTTCCGCGATCATCAACAGAAACCGCGGGAGACGCGTGGCTTCCGTTTGCCACCCAAGAAGTTTGGTGAAGCTCCGGAAACGCTCTATTCATTCCGTCCACATCAACCACCGGTATCCCTAATTCTCCCGCGATCGCATAGGCAACTGTAGAATTTACCCCGCCGCATTCAAACGGTATCACGACTTCTAAGTCTTTATTTAGATAGCTGGATAATTGCTTAAATGCCTTTTCAAGAACATTTTGGGACGGCGGTTTTTCAGTTAATACAATTGGAGCGCCTAAACAACCTACACTTGCCCCCACAACTTCATCCGGGATGTCTTCCGGATGAATCAGCACAACATCTTTTCCTCTTGCCAAGGTCCCCAAAGTCCAAAGGAGACCAATTTCCGGATCTCCGCCGCCTCCGGTAGCCAAAATTGACGCTCCCAAAGTGATTTCCTCAATGGCTTTCTTGTCGATCACCCGATAATTCTTTATTCCCCAACGTTCTAATACTTGATATACACTCATAAGATGACCTCCCTTATTTATGCGAAAATTTTCCCTTTTACCCTGACTCTGATTTTTTGTCTCTTCCCCGGCATATAAGCGAATGGAATTTCTTCAATATCAATAATTTCTGCGGTCTCTCTCACCCCACCGGCGACTTCTAAATTGTTTTTGGCCATTTCAATGACATGGTTAATCGCCTCTTGGCGATCATCTATTTCTAAATCTGCCACTCCTTCTGCATGAGACCCGATTTCGGCGATCGTCGCGCCAACAGCCCCGCACACCTCAAAGTGATCCGGATGAATGACTTTTGAAGTTCCTTCTACCCCCTTATTTGGCATGGTTGTTGCCCCGCCGCCGACTAAGAGTGCTGGTATATCCTCTGGTGTAGTTTTCATTTGATCAATTGTGATTTCTAGCATTTCCTTTATTTTCTTTGTGGAATTCTGAACCAGTTCTTTTGAAAGCTCATCAATTTTTTCTGAATGTGTGACAAAATCAGTTGCAAAAATATCCAATTTTTCGTTCAAACCACCTCTGGCAACAGCAATGTCATGCACCGTTAAAATTGGACCACCAAACGATTTTCCCAAGTTCACCAAGTTATATCCTGTACTTTCTGGTCCTATCTCTAAAACCTCAGGCCCTTTATTTTTTATAATGGTTCCGCCGCCTAAAGCGATTGAAAGTAGGTCTGGACAGCGAATATTTGTTTTTACTCCGCCAATTGTGACCGTTATAGCCGACTCACGAGGAAAGCCATCAACAATATATCCAATGTCTGTAGAAGTCCCCCCAACATCCACCACAACACCGTTTGTAATACCAGATAAGTAAACCGCTCCTCTAACACTTGCTGCCGGTCCAGAAGCAACTGTAAAAATGGGATAATCTATGGCAAACTCTGAAGACATGACGCTGCCATCATTTTGAACCACATATAAGGGCGCATCCATCCCTCTTTTTTTAGTGGCGTTCTTTAAAGCATAAATGGAACGTTGCATCACTGATATGACAGACGCATTCAAAATGGTCGAGTTTTCCCTTTCTAAAATGGAGATGGTGGAAATATTTTGGGATAGCGTTATATGTATGTCGCCTAAGACTTCCTTAATGATCTCAGAGACTCTATTTTCATGATCCGGTATCATCGGAGAAAATACACCCGTAACAGCGATTGAATCCACAGTTCCCTTCAGCTTTTCACAAGCCTCTCTGATGGCTTGCTCATCTAACGGAACAATATCCCTTCCGTCATATTCTGAACCGCCTTCAACGATGAATACGTTTTCATTTCCTCCAATAGCTTTTACCAAATCCTCAGGCCAGCCAGTTAATGGAGGAATAGCGGTTGTTGCAGGCGCGGCAAGACGGAAAATACCAACTTTATTTAAATTTTTTCGTTCAATAATGGCGTTCGTTGTATGCGTCGTTCCGAAAGAAATCATGCCAATTTCCAGCGGATCTACTTGACTGGATTCCAATAAATCATCCAGCGCGTTGATGATTCCAGTTGTCACATCTTCTGTCGTTAATGTTTTCGTTTTCGCTAAAATATCTTTTCCCTTAACAATCACGCCATCTGTAAATGTGCCTCCAACATCAAAGCCTACTCTCACTTCTTTTTTCATCCATACCATCTCCTTCTGCATAAAAATGTTCATTTAATATAAAGCTGGCGAATATACAGGTAAAAACCACTTGAATTATATTGAAGTGGATATAAATACATTATTCATTTTTAAGTTTGCCAATGATATATGAACGGCTAACAAAAAATTTGTATATCTTTGTATGCGGAGAACAACTAGGTAATAAATGGAATTTCAATTAAAAATGAAAATGGTAACCACCTGAATCACCAAAGCGAAACTTCAATCAGCGGGGACTTTGTGTGTCTGCCGTTGTCGTCACATGGCATATCGTTCTCAGTCTGTTCTTACTATGGTAGAAGGAGGCAAACAGCATTACATCAGCTTTGTGTACGCTTGTAACGATCCAAGCAAGCGTTGGCGCAAGGGCTGGTTTTGTTGGTTGATGCCAATGTCCTGAATTCATGAAACATGCTGAAAAGGGAGTTTTTTCGAGGAGAGAAAGAGAGAAGCTTGTTAAAGCTGGAAAACGATTCAAAATCATGTAATGATGAATAAGAAACATAAAAATCCCCAAGGACTTCAAATGAGATGAAACTCAATCTCATCATCCACTTCCGAAAATGGAAGTTGAAGTCACTTGGGGCGGTGAAGCAGTATCACACCAAGGCAAAAAAAGAAGGCGCTTTAGCCAATGTCATCCGTTTGAAGACAATCGGTACAGCGTACCTCTCAAATACCGCAAAGGGAACCCTAAAAAAACGGTTCTTTTATACTAGACGCTACACTTTGGATTCATTTTTCACATCAACTAACGCAAAAGGCTCCCATACGAACATAAAAAGTCTCATCCCAATATGGGTCAGCTTTCTCCGACCGCATAACAGCTTCAAACTGACTCATTAGCGTTATTCCCATTCTTGAAAGTTGTGGCACGCTTTCCATATGAACTGAACTCGCTTGCAGCTCCAATCCATAAAATCCTTTTTTTACCTTTCTACTTGTGTTTCTGTAATGTATCGTTTAGAGAGGATTCCACTCTTTTATAATAAAGCGTGTATCCAAACCAATATAAGGCATAAATAAGTGTAAAGCCAATAATCGTAAGTACAATTGCTTTCCAGTTGAAAGGAACCCAATGAAGAGAAAGCGCAAATATAAAGAAGACAGTTATAGATAAACTATAATGCACCACGGTTTTCTTTAGTGGGCTCCAAGCTTCCAGCTCAAAAATAAAGGAGGCAAGCCCGTAGTAAATACCAATGAAAAAACTTGCTAGCATATAAAGCCAAATCTGCGATACAGGGAGATTTATATTGAACGCCATAAGAAACGTTAAAGCGATGAATGTTACAATTGACCCAAAAGCGACTCCGTACATGGATCGGTGAATCATTTTAGATATCATTAGCGGGTCCTCCTGACGTCAGTTTTTCCTTTACGCTTGCCACATACTTTCTTGTAATATATTCTTTATTTCCTGAGGAAAAGTAAACACAGAGATTTCCATTAAATGATAGTTCAAATCGTTGAATACGATTTACATTACCGATTACAGATTTGGAAAAACGAGTAAAATAACTGTTAGCAAGCAAATTTTCTACTTCAAATAACTTCATTTTAACTTCCCATCGCCGCCCATTTTCCAGTGCTGCGTAAACTTTTCTTTTTTCCGCATAGATGTAATCGATCGTTTCCGGATCTAAGACAATCGTTTGATCCTCCTCCACACCAAATAACCGTTTTGGTTTTTCCTTTTTAATGAAACTAACGAGTTGCTCCAGCTCATCCGTCCACTCATTCGTTTGAATCGTAATGGAAGTATTTTCATATTGATCGTCGATATCGATTTTTACTTTCATTATACTCCCCCCATTCATGAACTCATTAATGCTTGGCACGTCTTAAAAAGCTTGGGTAGGCAAAGAAGGCAATGATGAAGCCAACCGCACCGAATACGAGCAAAATGAGACTGGCGATCAAAAAATCAGTGTAAGTCAATGTTCCGGTCATCGCTTCTTGAAACGCATTATGCGCCCAATACTGCGGCGTTAGCTTTCCAACTTTTTGGAAAAGTGCCGGCATCGCCTCCATTGGCATCCAAAGCCCGCCTAATAACGCGCCGCCTAAAGTGATGACTTGTGTAATCGCGACTCCCATATTGCTAGTACGGATGAATAAAGATAAAGCTAACCCTAGTCCGGTAATACAAAATGTCAGAATAAGTGCTAACATACCGAGCAATAAAGGTTGTTCAATTGGAAAATTATAAACTATTTTTCCAAAGGCAAGCAACACAATCATTTGAATAAATACAATCACTACATACGGTAACCATTTTCCGAAAAGATAAGCGTACGGAGAAAGGGGAGTACTCGCAAGGCGTGCCACCATTCCTTTATCACGGTCTTCAATAAACGAAAAACCCATGGAGATCATAATGAAAAAAACGAACATGACGGTGTATCCAGGTACGATCGAGATAATCACATACTCTTTATCGGCTCCTTCTGTCCCGGCGGTAAAGATTGAAATAAATAAAACGGTAAAAATGATTGGTAAAAGAAATGTCCAAAAATAGAGTCCTTTATCTTGCGCGTTTTTTATCATTTCCATTTGAAAAATGGCTTTCATGGTTATTCCCTCCCATCAGTTTTAAGCACGAAGCTCCGTTCCAGTCAGTTTGAAAAATATATCTTCTAATGTAGGATGGGTAAGTTCAAATTGCTTTAACACCACCTTTTTCTCCCTGCATACACGCAACACTTCCTCCATTGTCAGCATAGGATTGGCCGTTGTGATCTTGTATCCATTTTTATATGGTGCCACATCACCAGAAACTTGGATATCCTCAAGTAATTTTTCACGATGATGACATGTGAAAAATAGCGCAGGGACGGCATACTTTTCAATCAATTTGTCAATTGTGTCATGTTCTATTAATATTCCTTTATCAATAAATGCGACTTCATCACAAATCTTATTTACTTCCTCTATATAATGACTAGAGTAGATAATGGTGCGATTTTCAGTTTTCATTTGCTGAATCATGTCTAAAATATACCGTCTTGATTGTGGATCAATCCCCACTGTCGGCTCATCCATAATAATGAATTGCGGCTCATTCATTAGGGCGCACCCAATATTTAAGCGGCGTTTCATACCACCTGAAAAAG
Source organism: Siminovitchia thermophila (assembly GCF_016909185.1). Classification (GTDB taxonomy): domain Bacteria; phylum Bacillota; class Bacilli; order Bacillales; family Bacillaceae_C; genus Siminovitchia; species Siminovitchia thermophila. The sequence continues at coordinate 10,217 of NZ_JAFBFH010000010.1, forward strand.
TTTTCACTTTATCTTTTTTTCTCGCGCTCAAACCGATATAATGCAGTACTTTCTCCGCCTGTTGTTGCAACGCTTTTCCCCGTAACTGATACATCCTGCCAAAGAAATACAAGTTTTGTAAGGCAGAGACGTTTTCTTCTAAACAAATATCTTGGGGAACGTATCCGATTGTTCGCTTCTGATCAGTATTGGCCGCGCTCGTAAATGTGACTTTTCCTTCATAATCTTGAACAATGTGGACAATGATTTTCAAAAGAGTCGACTTCCCTGCACCATTAGGTCCCACTAAACCCAAACAAGTCCCCTTGTTCAGATTGAGGGAAATCTTATGTAAAGCTTTTATTTTTCCGTAATGTTTACTCACATTGTTTATCGCTAACATCATGGCCACCACCTTATATAGATGTTTTTATCATAAAATACAAGGGGGGAAAACAGGTGGAATACTGCATAACATCACTCTTTTTTCGCACAAGATGCCAGCATTTATGTTTCACCATAAAAAAAAGCTCCAAGAAACAGGCGTTACTAGTTTCATAGAGCATTTCCAAAATATAATGTTACGACAAACCCTTATTTCGTTCTCTTGAGAGAAAACAGGATATAGAGACTCTTCTCCCCTTAAAGCTGATGGACATTCACTGTTCCAGGTATATCAATTGTTGAACTGTTAGTAAAATCGGAGAGTTCTCGCAGTATGATCGTCCTGGCCAAAAGCTTTAATGTCCAGCACAACATTATCAAACGCTAGTAGACTGCAAAAATATCTCAATAAAGTTGCCGGAACCGGAACAACTTTCCGTAGGCTCCAAGAGCTCAGAGTGAGCATTATCCACCTCGTCCTGTATTTACGAAGGATTGTCCTTGCCAGCGAGGTGAACTGCTTCATACTGGATAAATGGCGGTTCGCTTTTATACATCATTTGAAAATCATTATCTTAAAAACGATTTGACTCGTTGAAAAAAACATTGCCAGTATCTAAAACTCACCAAGACCTTTTTCAGATACCGGCAGTGACTGAGATTAATCAATTCATATGAAACATCAGCCTTTACAAGAGTGTCCGGCTTTTCATATGTTGGTTCCATAATTTTAAGGCAAAATATATATTAAATCTTTTATCATGATCAGAAAATATATGTTCATCAGCAAAAATTTCTTTTATTTTTTGAATCCTATATCGGACGGTATTGGGATGGACAAATAAGCTTTCTGCAGTCTCTTTATAATGTAAGTTATGATCAACAAAACGTTCCAAAGTAACCAATAGTTCATTTTGCCGATCGGGTTCCAATGCCAATAGCGGGCGTAATGTTTGTTCATAATACTTGACTAAATAATAATCCGTATCTTGATTTGTAAAAACTTGAAGAAATCCAATATCATCAAATGAACTAAACCTTTCCTTGTTTTTCATGCAGTGTTTAATAGCGGCAAGCGCTTCTTTGAAAGCTTTGTACAAGCTTTCTGTTTCTGCACCGCTCACACCGATATAAAAATGTAAGAAAAAAAAGACCTTATTCATCATCGCGGCTACATTCCGTAAAAGCTCTTGTTGATAATGTTTGGTCTCTGATGAAATAAAAATAATCAATTTGTTTTTATACCATGTTGAAAAATCGTTTTTGAGCAGATATGGTTCAATAGACTTACGAACGCGCACTTTCAGATTTTCTACATACTTCGCATGCTCTTCTTTTTGACCAACTTGTTTCACCCTTACATCCATGACGATTAACAAGGATTTATCTTGAATTTGAAACCCTATTTTCTCAAAAAGCGCTTGGGCTTTCTTTACATTGTTTTTTTCAAAAAGCTCGCGATTTGCTTCGTCCTCTATTTTTGACCTTGCTTCATATAAGGTATCTTTTTCAATAGATAGCGCTTCTACTGTACTTTCCAATAGTTTATAAGTAAATACTTTGTTTTTGCTTAACAAGACAAAAATGACCGATCGAAGATAATGATGGTTCATCACCGGCTCTGCTAATACTGCCATGGAACTGCCCCCATCTGTTATCTCGATTTGTAATCTGTTGCCGTTTATAAATAACTTAAACACTTCTTCACGATTCATAAACGATTGGAACTGGTCACTTTCAAATACAAATCGCAACCTGGAAGATGCCGGCAAATGAACAATAGTAAGCGGTTTCATATTGACATCAGTTAAAATCATTTCTACTTCCGTCAGTCGCTTAACGTTATGCAGCATTTCTTTCAAGTTTATATGGTGTGATAAAAATTGAAAATATAGTTGATTGACTTCATTAAGTGTATCAATTTCTTGATGTTGTTTTTTCATTTTTAAGTTGAAAATCAATTCGATTATTTCGGCATAAGTGACTGTAGGAAATACTTGGAAAACAGGAAAATGAAAGCGTCTGGCAAATTCCAAAGTCTCGTGAAAAATTTCCTGTTTTTCATGGATATTGCCGGGGTGAAAAACGAGACAAGCCGCCTTTCCTTTTATAAGTTGCTGTAACAGGGATAGCTGAAGCTCTTTCGTATGAAAGTTTTGGATCGTAGTGAGCGCTAATTCATTACCTTTCAACCAAGAACCGAACTCTTTCACTTCTATGACAGATACTTTCTGAATCATTCTGTCACGCTTCGGAGGAACTAGTACTTTTTGGAAAATAGATGTAAAGTGAACGATTTCTTTAACACTTACCCCATGCTTTATCATGTTTTGTTGTTCATTCTGAAAATCTTGAGCGCCAACAACTTTATACGTAATGTTCAATGAAACCTCCCCCTTACTATCCTGTTCACTGTACTAAATACCATTTTGCTAAAAACGTAATTCAGTAACCTATGAAAGCACTCCTCCATGTAGTGGCTTTAGGCTGACAAAACCTCCTTTCCAGCGAGAAAATTTGACATAACGGTTAATAATTTGTAATGTCTTCACTCCAAACGCCCCCAAAAATTTGCTATAATTCGATTAAAGCACTTCTGTTTTAAACCTCACCGCGTATTCTTTAAGGTTTGATTCATAAGAGCTGCGCTTATAGCTGTTCATGCAACTTATCGGATTTTACGTGCTCATATCTTATTTTTTCGTCGTAGATGATACACCAGATTTCTATGATCTTGGTTCGACAATAAGATGGCGGCTTCCACCATACTCCTTAATTGAACCTTATTTTATCATTAATCAAGTTGGCATAGGCCCAAAAAACGGAACAAGGAGAGATAAAAACATGTCAGATGAAGCCTTAAAGTTATTGACGATAGTGATTTATATGTTGTTAATGCTGTTCATTGGCTGGGTAGCCTACCGAAGAACAAAGGATCTAACGGATTATATGCTTGGCGGTCGTTCGCTTGGACCAGCAGTAACAGCACTTAGCGCGGGTGCTTCAGATATGAGCGGATGGCTGCTAATGGGATTGCCCGGCGCTATTTATGCAAGCGGTTTAACAAGTGTCTGGATTGCCGTCGGGCTGACGATTGGCGCCTATTTGAACTGGCTATTTGTAGCTCCCCGGCTCCGCACATATACACAAGCGAGCAATGACTCTATTACCATTCCTTCTTTCTTGGAGAACCGTTTGAAGGACAATACGAAACTGTTGCGAATCGTATCCGCACTTGTCATTTTAATATTTTTTACTTTTTATGTTTCGTCCGGCCTTGTCGCCGGAGCGGTTTTCTTTGAAAGCTCTTTCGGGTTTGGCTACCAGCAAGGACTGCTGATTATTGCGGGTGTCGTTGTCGCCTACACACTGTTCGGCGGATTTCTAGCCGTAAGCTGGACTGATTTTGCCCAAGGATTGATCATGCTTACCGCCCTACTCATTGTTCCTGCGCTGGCTGTAACTCAAACGGGCGGTCCGGCAGAAACAGTGAGTATCATTAAGTCAATTGATCCTACTCTGTTAACCTTTTTCAAGGATACGACATTTATCGGAATCATTTCATTTCTCGCATGGGGGCTTGGATATGTGGGGCAACCCCATATTATCGTTCGTTTTATGGCGATCAACTCGGTAAAAGAAACGAAGGTCGCCCGCCGCATCGGGATGGGCTGGATGATTCTTTCCCTCATTGGCGCTGTTTTGACGGCTCTGATTGGAATTGCCTACTTCCATACAACGAATACGACGTTGCATGATAAGGAGGCTGTCTTTATTGAGCTTGGACAAATTCTTTTCCACCCGCTGTTTGCCGGATTTATACTGGCGGCCATTCTGGCGGCGATTATGAGTACGGTTTCTTCACAGCTAATCGTTACATCGAGCGCATTGACAGAGGACTTGTACAAATTATTATTCCGCCGGGCCGCAAGCGACAAGGAACTTGTATCATTCGGCCGTTTGGCTGTATTAGCCGTAGCAATAGTCGCTTACATTTTGAGTTCCAACAAAACGGAAACGATATTAAACCTGGTTGCCCATGCTTGGGCGGGTTTTGGCGCCTCGTTCGGACCGATTATCGTCTTAAGCTTGTATTGGAGGAAACTGACGAACTGGGGAGCAATTGCCGGAATGGTTTCCGGTGCGATCACTGTCCTTGTTTGGCAATGGACGGGGTCGGAATTGTATGAAATTGTGCCCGGTTTTTTAATCAACCTATTAGTGGCCGTTATTATCAGCCTGGCCACATATAAACGCAACGAAGAAATCGAAAAAGAATTTGATGAAAGTCTTCGTTTGCTGAAAGAGTAAGTTTTTTTCTGTCGGGGAAGCGATTCCCCGGCTTTTTCATGCATTCGGGAAAATATGATAAAATAGCGATAGCTGGATTTTCTTGGGATAGAGGGGATTGGAATGGAGCGCATGTTGGAAAAAGTCATGATGATGACAAATATAGAGGAGATTACGGAAGCAATCAGCGGCTATTTAAAAAAACCGGTCGTTATCGAAGACGACCAATTTTCCTTACTAGCTTACAGCTCTTTCTATATTGAGCAATTTGACGAAGCAAATAAGCAAACGATCTTTTCCAAACGCTGGCCAATCTCCATCTTGGAAATGTTCATGGACAAAGGCATTGTGACACAGTTAAAAACGAGCCCCAAGCCATTTCGCGTAAAGCAAATCAAGGAAATAGGCTTGAACCAGCGCATCGTCGCAAGTATGAGGTATAAGGACCACATTCTCGGCTATATATGGATACAGGAAACCGGCAAACCGCTGACGGAGGCTGAACTTGACTTTATTGATGAAGTTTCCCATCATGTCGGAAAAATCCTGTATCAAAAAAAACAATTGAAATTAAAAAAAGATCAGGAGAAAAATGATTTCTATAAAAAAATCATGGAAGATGAATTTCAAACCGAAGCTCAGGTCAAGTGGGAGGCCGCCAATGTCAACCTCCCCATCCCGGATTCCTACATTATTTGCGTATTTACAGTGGGGCAAACAAGCGAAGATGTTTTTGGGGAGCTGCTGGAAAAATCCGGCCTTTTTTCAAATGCCCTGAAACTACCTACCCACCTTTTTATCGACCAATTAAAAATTATCGTCATGATTGGCAGCAACCTGTCACACCGTGGGGAGCTCGTTGATGGCGCCAATGAATTGACAACCACCGTCCTGAGCCAGTTCAACGGCCAGCGAATATACGCGGGAATCAGCACGGAGCGTTCCTCCATCCTTCACTTGAAAAAAAGCTACATGGAAGCAATGGAAGTGATCAAAACAGCGAAGTTTGTCGGGCTGGACTCCCTTCCATCCTTTGAATATAAAAAACTTGGCTTGTTCCGTTACCTGGAATCAATTTCCCAATACCAGAAAAAAATGAATTACGTAAACGAAGATCTGCTGAAACTACAGCAAAAAGACAAAGAAGACCACACGAGCTTGCTCCATACGCTTGAAGTCTACTTGTCGAAAAATTGCCGCTTAAAGCCTACGGCGGAAAGGCTATTTATCCACATAAACACGCTCAAATACCGTTTGAACCAAATTACCGAATTAACGTCCATCTCATTCGACAACTTTCAGACGAACTGTCAATTATATATAGATTTGCAGATGTTAAAAATTAATGAGTGAGAATCTACGGAAGGTTGTCCAAAAAAATGAGATGGTACATGTTATCTCAACGCTTTTACATAAAAAAAGCCATCGTCCAAAAGCCAAAAATCGACGATGGCCTCCCTACTTCGGTCATGCACAACTACGTTCCGACTTTCGGGTCTCCACGTTTGACGGGCACGCTCCACCTTGAACTGTACCCAATTGTTGGAAAAGTTGAACAATGAATGAAGGCCCCCTGTCAAAATAAATAGCGGTTTTAAGCGGCATTCGTCCCGGAGTTTCAAGGAGCTAATGCCGTTTAACGCTCCCCGTAACGAATGTGATTGTAACACTATATATAATGTTCAACCGCAATACTCAATTCTTCAAAAGTTGAATACCGTTGTAGATAATATTTTTTACATTTGAATATTCCCCGTAAACACTCCATAGATCCATCATCAATATATCTTCCTGCACGTGACACACTAAGTATATTCATTTCATCAATCTTTCTTTCAAGCCATGTGATGTATCATTTTTTTCGCTTTGTATTGTTAAGCTTTTTAGAAAAAGCCAGTCATGCCCACTTCATGTGAATAACGAACTTGTAATGCGATGTACATCGTATTACAATATTAAGTATATTGATTCTGAGAGAGGTGAAAGAAATGGATAAGGAAATGATGAAAGGCAGTATAGATTTATTGCTCCTATCTTTGATTGCACAACGTGATTTATATGGGTACGAGATCATCAAAACGTTAAAGCAATTAAGTGAGAAAGCTTATGAAATGAGTGAAGGCACTCTTTATCCCGCACTGAGACGACTAGAACGGAAACAGTGGGTAACTTCTTATTGGAGTGAAACGCAAGTTGGAAGGCGTAAATATTATAGCATTACCGATTTGGGTAAAAAGGAGCTTGAGGTTAAGAAGGAAAATTGGAATTTCATTCACAACCTCGTGAAAAAGAGTTCGGAGGGATTAGGTGAAATCTAATTTCAAATGCTATGTTGAAAAAATACTACAGCAAACCGAGTGCAGAAATGAAGAAAAAGAAGACATAAGAGAAGAACTTCTCATTCATCTGGAACTTTCAAAAGAGGAACTGTTAAGAGAAGGGATGAATGAGAAAGAGGCTGAATTGGAAGCGATAGAACGTTTTGGATCAGAGGTAGAGATAGGATATCAATTGCAACAGTCCATTTTTCCATACCGTAAAGAACTGATGCTGACATTATCTGTGACTTCCTTCGTTTTTTCTATCAGTGTCTACCTGCTTTCATTGTCTGTTGAGGGGGAAGCACATGTTGGCTGGTTAGTTCTATCTATGTTTGTTCATTCATTGATCTTGCTTATCTCTTTAAATCAAGTTGCTCAATTTAACCGTAGACGCTGGATGAATAGCATACTCGTTACTCATATTATTACCTATTTATACGGGTATACAATTGTATCTTCTATTGATCATCCAGCTTTTTTGCCGTTCGCAATTCTTAGTTGGATGAACATTCTTTTAGCACTCTTTTTGGTTTATCGAACAACCATTTATGAGCTTGACTTACAAAGTGAAATGGTAAAAGAGGCAAAATGGCTGCACCTTATTAATCTCGTTTTAGGTGTCATTGTCACTAGTGTCATATTATTTAACCTATGGATTGGAATGTGGTTGTTTGGCGGTTATCATCCATTCATGCTGCTACTAACGATTCCTTTTATATTGTGGATTTTATTATATTTTCTGCAGATGCGATTACTGAAAAAACACAAAAGAAGTGCTTTTGTTATTGCGATAATTTCAATTTTAATGAATGCTTTCATACTCATTTATATTTATTTCCCGTTTTAACAGACTAAGGAGGTTTACTATGAAGAGAAGGAAATGGCTTTGGATTTTCGTCACCATCGTTATCATTCTCACACTTGCCCTTATTGTCATCGGCTTGTTGTTTGGTAAAGATGAAAAAGAAAAACAAAATGGATTGTCGGGCGACTTTGATATTTCTAAACAAGGAACAATTGCTTATGTCCATTACTTACAGGGTAAACCAGAAATTCACTTGTACAATCCTGAACAGTCACTGAAAATGAAAGCATTAGAACTAGAAAATGATCAAATTATTGTAGACCCCAGCTTTTCAAATGACGGTTCCACTCTGGTCTACATAGCTGCGAACAAAGATTCAGATGAAAAGTTGGCAAGCACCGTTTATCAATATGATCTTGAAAAAAAGGAAGTAAAGGAGCTGTTTTCTGTCCAATCAGCTATTACTGAAATCGAATTTTCACCGACAGGAACATCATTGTTTTATTTGCAAGCAGAAGTATTCAAGAACTATTCACCGATTGCAAGTAAACGTCCGCATGATTTTGACTTGCATGAGTACAGATTTGCGGATAAAAAACAAATGAAACATACAAACCTTAAGAAATACTCAATGGAATCCCTTACAATTGCACAAGATGGTAAGTCTGTATTTGTACAAATGCCGGATGATGAAGACGTAAATACTGCTGAAGGCAGCTTTGAATCGTTCCAGCGGATCTTCCAGATTCCTCTAGACCAACCGACAAACTTAAAAGTTGTCAGCAACCCTGAACGAAAAAACGATATCTATGACTTTACAGTAGTTCCGAATAAAAACGAATTCATCTTTCAATCGGTTAGTAATCCGGACACAGGAGAAACCTTTCAATATGAGTTATACACATACAATGCAGAGACAAAAGAAGAAAAGCAACTAACCAATTTAAAAGAATATACTGAAGGACCTGAAATTGCTCCTGGGAACAAAATTTACTTTATGGTTGATAAGCGTTTTGGTCAAAGAAATAGCGATTATCATCTTTATCAGATGAATTTGGATGGAACGAACATTACGGAGATTCCGCTTCCGAATGATAAATAGAATCCGGACTTGATGAATGGCTTTGCATAGTCAAATTCCGACTTCTGCCAAACCGCTCAGTATTATGGATAGTCCATTTAACTTTCCTGATTTAGCCTGATTAATGAAAAGCTAACTTATTCGTTCAATAGTGCAAAAGGTAAAGATGAATAATGTAGCAAGGTTGGAGGAGAAAGTGCTATGAAGACGAAGATTATTATTATAGATGACGAGAAACCGATAGCTGATATATTGCAGTTCCGCTTCCAGAGGGAAGGGTTTTCTGTACAATGTGCTTATACGGGCCAAGAAGCGCTTAAACTTGTTGAGGATATGCGGCCGGATATCGTTCTGCTTGATGTCATGCTTCCAGATTGCGATGGGATGGAAGTGTGCTATGAGATTCGTAAAAAATACAAAATGCCTATTATTATGCTAACAGCCAGTAGTTCGGAAAAAGATAGAAAACGCAGTTTTGAACTTGGGGTGGATGATTATGTGGCGAAGCCCTTCTACACAAAAGAGCTGGTTGCTTTAGTAAAAGCAAGGCTGTCCAGCCTTTAACCCTACATGAGTTTGTGGATTGAAATCGTCCGTTTGACAGGATTTTCGATCTCCCGCAACGTTGCGTCGCACTCTATAATCCAAGGGAATAAGGCTGCTTAATCGCTTACCTTTCTATCTTAGGGGGAACATGTCACAATTGAGGCGCAGTTCACCGCCTTTCAAGGCCGCTCTTCGGCTTCCCGCACGGAACAGATATGATCACCAGGCTTGGTCACCGTTCTCCGGGTTTCCCCCGCTCGACAGGCGCGATATTTCCATTCGGATGATTGCTTTTTAGTTTTCCTTCGCGGAAGAGGTGCGATACTGCCATGCGGGTCACCGGGCTTGTGAACGCTCTTCGGTTTCCCGCACGGGAGAGGTACGATATTTCCATTCGTTTTTCCTCACGGGACGGGTACGATTAAAAGGGGCTTATTTTTCAAACCCTTATCTAACGAAACATAGGGGGGATACAATGTCTTTATATCAGTTAATCCGAGCGAATTCCAACTTTCGATTGACTTGGTTTGCCATGTTTGTTTCAAGACTTGGAGACGGATTGTATTCGGTGGCCATAATCTGGATGACATATCAGGTAGATAGATCGGCATTGTCGCTGGGGATTGTGCTAGGAGCCTTTACTTTTTCAACTTTCGTGTTTGGAATCTTTGCTGGTGTTGTAGCGGATCGAATGAACCGCAGAACCCTTATCATAAGCTCTAGTGTGCTATGTGGAGTCACTGTGCTGGTTATCCCTCTGACCTTTTATTTTGGGATGCTCCATTTACCTTTGTTGGTCTTTTTCTCTTTTGTTTTCGGGGCTTTGACCCAGTTCTTTGAACCCGTGGTTAGAGCATCCGTGTCGAATCTCGTGTCCAAAACAGAACTTACCCAAGGAAATGCGGCATTAGGAACTACAGAGAGTATAGGATATTTGGTTGGACCTACTCTAGGTGGCATCCTGATTACGTTTTTTAATGTGGAGATGGTTCTTGTTTTAAATGGAATATCGTTTCTACTAGCCGCGTTATTGATCTCAAAAGTGAACGTTCCATTAAATAATATGCCCGAAGCCATATCCCCGACGAAATGGACTCATGACTTAAAAGAAGGATTGCAATTTATTAAAGAAAATCAATTTGTTATACGTCTATTTCAAATATCCATCTTATCCACCATTGCGTATTCACCTTTTTTTGTCAATCTTCCTATTTTCCTTGATGAAGGATTAACGTTATCCTCAAAAGAACAAGCTACCTTTCTAGGAATCCTTTATTCAATTTTGTCGTTAGGCCAACTCATAGGGTTTTGGCTTATTGGATATGTACCAGATCGCATCCGAGTGAATTTAACCATCGGATATCTCTTACAAGCAATTGGTTTTGGATTGCTTTTCGTTTTAAGTCATCCAGTAGCGATTATGCTTTCAGTAACGGTGGCCGGTATCTCCTTTGGTTTGGTGAGTGCCCCCTTTTACAGTGCGATTCAACGCGAGGTCCCGGGACGTTTGCACGGAAGAGTATTCGGGGTGCAATCTACATTCAATGGGCTTCTATTACCAGCAGGACGAACCATAACCGGGGGCGCTCTAGAATTTGTTAACGCTCGATCGATATTTCTTTTTATGGGAGTCTTGTATTTTGTAAATGCTTTCCTTGCAAATCTACTATCAAAAGAGAAATGAAGCGGCATATACAAAAATATGCAAGAATGATGACTCTTCGGCTTCACCAGCCCGTTTTTGTTAAAAATAATCTGGAATATTCTTGCGCTGAAGAGAAGATATTTACAATAAAAATGATTGAGTACATGCATATCGGCATGACGAGCATGGAATAAAAATAAGGGAGAATCAACTCCCTTTGTACTGACCGGGTGCAAGCGTAGGGAGGTTTTAAATGTAATAGTTACCATCTTAATGATCCAGGACCGATTGGCGCACTCACTTTAAGAAAGACTTTAGTTGCCATTTCTATAAAGAATTGCTCTGCTGCTATGGATTTTGATCCATTCTTCTCTATCCTTCACATTGCGTTGTAAAATAGGATATTTTCTTAATACCTGCTTTCATTGTCTGCTGAGGGAGAAGCACATGTTGGCTGGTTATAGTTCTATCCACTTTGTTTCTCAAGCCGCAAAACGCTCCCCTGATCCGCTAACACCTTTTTCCAATAGTATCAAGATTGAAAGAAATACTTTCGTTCATTCGATAGCCAAGCATTTACATGGGCACTTCTGTCCCATATCCTAGTTTCACGGCTTTTTTATAGGCGGCAGCGGCAACGGCGAGATCAAAATAAGCAGTCCCGACAGATTTGAAAAAGGTGATTTCTTCTTCTTTCTCTCTTCCTGTAATCTGGCCTGCAGCAAGTTGATCGAGTTCACCATGCAGCAACGAAAAATCCCATTTGCCTTCCTTTTCAGGGATGAGAAAATCACCCGCCTCTTCTTTTGCCCCAGCGATCGTATCGACGATAATTTTACTGCATCTTTGCAAGGTGACTTCATCTACTTCCTGCATATGCGGAAGGTAAGAACCCACACCGTTAATATGCGTGCCCGGCCGCAATGCGTCTCCGGAAAAAACAGGCGTTTCAGCGCGTGTGCTGCAAATGACAATATCCGCCTTTTCAACTGCCGCATTCGCTTCGCCCGCGATTCTTACTTCTCCAGTGTAATTTGGCGAAAGCTTGGAAATACGTTTGGCAAATTGCTCTGCCCGTTCTGTCGTACGATTAAAAAGCCATATTTGTTCAATTGGGCGAACTTCCAAGACAGCCTGCAACTGTTCTTCCGCCATGCGCCCGCATCCGATCACCGCAACAACCCGGGCATTTTCTCTCGCCAGCTTTTTCGTGGCTACACCGCTTGCCGCCCCCGTCCGGAGTCGTGTTAAATACGATGCTTCCAAACAGGCGACATGATCCCCTTCATTTGTATCACTGAGCAAAATGACACCTTGTGTCGTATTTTTTCCCACCGAAGGATTATCCGGAAAAATCGTGACCACTTTTACAGCGGAGATCCCAATTGGTTCAACCGCACTCGGCATTATTAAAGTAGACGCATTCTTTTCGGGATATTGAATCACCGTCCGGACCGGATTTTCCACTGCGCCTTTGACATGTAATTGAAGCGCATGTTCAATATCCGCAATCGCCTCCTTCATTGTATAAACGGACCGAATCTCTTTTTCTGATAAAACCAACATGATAAAACTCCTCTCTTGTTCAAAATCGCGTGAGCGACTCTTTCAATGGTAACACGTTGCGGTGACCATTCAGCCATTAAGGATAACTCCTGCACTTAACAATGGACCAACAAGCGGAAAAGCGGGCCATTTATTGATAGCCGATTCCCCATCATGCGACCATGACAGTTTATCCCTCTATTGCGAAGTTCACTATTTTTCCTCCAATAAAAATCCTTTCGGCAAATTGTCATGAGGATCCACAACAAACTGATGAAAACCAGTGATAAAGGCGTTGCCGGTCACTTTCGGGACAATTGCTTCATACGGCCCAACCTTTGTCAAGGAAAGTATTTCGCCGGTAAAGTGTCCATTCGTAATACTTTCATGGACAAAACTGCCACGCTCTCCCAATTTTCCATGAGCATGCAATGTGGCAAGCCGGGCACATGTGCCGGTTCCGCAAGGAGAACGATCCACTTGTTCATCGGCAAAGATGGTTACGTTCCGCAAATCGGCTTCCCCACTTACAGGTTCATCCGAAAAAATGACGCCATAAATCCCATGCAAACCTTTTTCAATTGGGTGGACAACGTTGATTTTCTCCTCTATAAAGCGTTTTATTTTTGTCCCCCACTTTTGGATTGCCGGCAAATCTTTTTTATTTACTTTTAATCCGAGATCACCGCTATTGACTACAACGTAAAATGCCCCGCCGAAAGCGATATCCACGTGAAACTCATGTCCACCCAGTTGTACGGAGACATCTTTTTCCAATACAAAAGAAGGAACATTCTCAAAAGAAACCGCTTCTACGCGATCGTCAGTGGATTTTACGTACGCAACAATCTCCCCTGCGGGGCTGTCGATGATGAACTTCTGATTTTCTTCTGTCACTTTCAACCTTCCCGTTTCAATACCCATTGTCATGACCGCGACGATTCCGTGGCCGCACATCGTGCTCCAGCCTTCGTTGTGCATAAACAATACGCCAAAATCGGCGTGAGGACTGGCGGGTGGTGTCATGATGCATCCGTACATCCCATGATGGCCCCTTGGTTCGAACATGAGAACTTGCCGAATGTCATCCAAATATTCCATGCAATAAGCGCGTCTTTCCAATTGAGTTCTTCCTTTTATTTCAGGAAATCCATCGGTGATGATTCTAAGCGGCTCTCCAGATACATGAACATCAATGGTTGAATACAGTTGATTCATCATCATTTGACAGCACTCCATCCTTTGGTAAAAATCAAAGTAAAACGCTAAAGAAATTGAAGTACCACTTCAATTTATCCATAATACTATAGCAGTTGAAAAAATCTGTCAACATACTCTTTATACTTTTCTGATAAATTTGCGTTGATAAAATGTTTTATAATAGATAAAAAGTGAAAAATGAGGGAATCAGATGAATGTGTCAATCGGACAAAAGATGAAAATGTTGCGGAAGAAAAGAAAGCTTACTTTAAAGGAAATCGCAGATCAAACAGGATTGTCCATCAGCTTTTTATCACAAGTGGAAAGAATGAAATCATCGTTGACACTCGAGTCGTTGAAAAAAATATCGGATGTGCTTGAAGTCAACCCAAGTTACTTTTTCTCCGATGATGAAACGGCTGAACAGCCCACAGTCATTCGGGCAGGCGATGTACATGCGGATGAAACGGGGAGCCAGTTTGTCTACAAAAACTTGGCCGGGCAATATAAAGGATTGGGGTTCATCCCTTTACTCGTTTTATTAAACCCAGGCGAAAACAAAGGGAGTCAGTTTACCCATGCGGGAAAAGAATTCCTGTTTGTGCTTGAAGGCATGTTAACGGTGCAAGCGGGCGAGCAAGAATATCATTTGCATCCCCGCGATTCCATTATTATTGATTCCAGCCAGCCGCACTACTGGCTAAATGTAACAGAAAAGCCGGTTTCATTTTTATGTATTTCTACCGAGTAATTCAAAAGTCCCTTACTTTCAAATAACCCGATTACAATCCCTTGTAAGTAACCAACAATAGAAGCAGGCTTTTCTCGTTTCTTTACAACAATGCTAAAAACGATAAAGCAATTTATAATTGAATTAGGCGCTACATTCACTAAACTTGCAAGATGCCGTCATGTAAAACCATGTTACAGCCTTGCTGGACCTATTGGCAGGAAATGATTGCGCTTTCTATCGTTTTTTATTCCCAAGAAAATTGCTATAAAAGGAGAGTTGAGGCTAATGGGACTAACGAGGGATTTTTTTATAACGCTTTCTCAAAACCAGGCATTAAATAGTGCTGCGAAACGTTGGGGTTTAAAACTGGGAGCCCAGTCTGTTGTTGCCGGAACAAATATAGAAGAAATGATCGCCAGTGTAAAAAAACTGAACGCACAAGGTATTTCTGCAACCGTTGACAATCTGGGAGAATTTGTTTATGAACGTGAAGAAGCTTTAAAAGCAAAAGAAGAAATTTTGGCAGTCATCCAGGCGATTCACGATCATCAGGTGGATGCTCATATTTCGTTAAAGCCCACTCAATTGGGACTGGATATCAGTTACAATTTTTGTCTTGAAAATTTAAGAGAGATTATCGAAAAAGCAAATCAATATGGTATTTTTGTCAATTTCGACACGGAAGATTATGGTCACTTACAACCCACGTTTGATTTGATTGACGAACTATCTGCTGATTACAACAATATAGGCACTGTCATTCAAGCTTATTTTTACCATTCCATGGAAAATATTAAGAAATATAAAGATTTTCGCTTAAGAATTGTCAAAGGGGCCTATAAAGAGCCTGAACATCTTGCTTATCAAGATAAAAAGGATATTGATGAAAACTACATCAAATTAATTGAGTATCATTTACTCAACGGTAAATTTACGTCCATTGCCACCCATGACCACCATATTATTAATCATGTAAAACAGTTTGTGAAGCAACATAACATCCCGAAAGATAAGTTTGAATTTCAAATGTTATATGGATTTAGGAAGGATCTGCAGCTTCAGTTAGTGAAGGAAGGATTTCATTTTTGCACCTACGTCCCGTTCGGCAATGATTGGTTTGGCTATTTCATGCGCCGCTTGGCCGAGCGCCCACAAAATCTTTCGTTAATTGCCAAACAAATATTCAACAAGAAAACGAACACCGCGATTGGAGTAGGAGCTTTGGCTTTGATTTTAATGAGGGCAAATAAAAAGAGAAAAAAGCATACCGCTAAACAACGGAAATGCTCCGGGAATTACAAAAAATAGAACATTGGAATATCAAACAGGTGGGAGAACAAAACGTTTTCTCCACCTGAATTTGTATAAAAGATCAATTTTCTTTTGGCTAGTGGCGCCCTTTTGTGAACCTGTACTGAATGTAAAGCGCCGAGAGAGCCACTTGTGAGCGAAGTACTGAATCAGATCCTTTGGGAAATTCCATATGATAACCGCTGTAGAAGATCCCATATATATGGAAACAAAGGAAATTCAGTGGGAGAAAACGGCACCTACATGCCCGATTCGTTCAACGAACATTCAGTAGGAAATGGAAGAAAACGCCTACTGAATGAAGTGTCACTTTATGGTTCGTTTTTTCATCAGCTGATTTAGTTGTGTCCCACCCCCAATTGCAGGGTGGAGCCAACCCTTTTACTAGGAGAGCAAAAGTTCTCATATCTACCACCAAATAGGTTTCTTTGTCATGGGAAGGGCGAACTTCTCCATACCGATTGATCCAACATGATGCAATCCCAAGCTCGGAGACAGGAATAATATCGTATTTAAAACCAAAACCCGCACGTAGAATCTCTGATTGATCAAGCCCTAATGTTTCAAGTGCTAAATAAATCGCGAAGCCAAGGCAATTCTTTTAAATGTGCAAAGCTTCGTTCCGCGTTTTCTTTAAAAGCATTTACGTAGCCATCTAAATAATGATTAGTTCTTTGGTGGAAGGAGACAAAACCTCACATCCGTTTTCTGTAATGTGAAGCATGTCTTCGACACGGGCTCCTCCGATATCTTCCAAATAGATGCCCGGCTCAATGGTGACGACCATTCCCGGCTGCAATGTTTTCTCGAGGTCCACTGAAAACAGCGGCTTTTCATGCACTTCCAGACCGATCCCATGCCCTGTTCCGGTGCCGGAATATTTGTTGTAGCCCGATGCAATCAAAATTTCTCTCATATACTTGTCCACTTCCTGATCGGTCATCCCGGCTTTCAAATGGTTGAGACAGTTCTGAAACGACTCTAACACCACTTGATGAATCTCTTTCATTTTTTGGCCTGGATCGCCAATCGCCACGACTCGCGAAATATCAGACCAGTAGCCGTTGTAGTTTGTCCCAAAATCAATGGTAATCATATCTCCTTTTTCAATCACTTTGTCGCTGGCCCTTCCATGCGGCAACGACGACCTCTTTCCCGAAGCAACAATGGGCGTAAAGGTGGATGCGCTGCCCCCATTTTGTTTGATAAAGCTTTCCAACTCCGCCGCTACTTCCATTTCCGTTAATCCCGGCCTGATTATCTCCAACACATGGAGAAAAGCTTCGTTCGTAATGCGGGAGGAAATTCTTATATTCTCCAGCTCATCATCGTTTTTCACCATCCGCAAATCTTCCACCATATCATAGGTAGGGACAAGCTCCATATGCAACTGTTCTTTTAATTTTGCATAGTTTCCAAAGTTCAAGTGTTGCTGCTCAAAACCGAGACGTTCCACACCCAAACGTTTGATTTGCTTCGTTGCTTCGTCATAAATTTTATGTTTATGACCGGTATGCTCCTTATGCAGGACGATGTCCAATTCTGTCTGTTTTTTCGCTTGTTCAAAATAGCGGTAGTCTGTTATCAAAATCGCCTCGTCCTTCGTAATCAAGATAAGCCCGTTAGACCCGGTAAATCCGGACACATACCGCCTGTTCCATTCCCCATTGATCATAAAGCCGTCCATATCCAGCTCATCAAATCTGTTCCGCAGTTGTACAATCCGTTCCATAATCAGAACCTCCTGCTATATTAAAAATAATAGAATCCTATTACCGTAGTCATCAACATGACAAACAATCCGGTATGTAATGCCCAGACACTGAAAGAAGAAGTACGAATGACAGCAGGCTGTCGGGAACCTTCCGTTTCAGAGACGTATTCTTCCAGCTTAGAGGTACTCCGCAAAAACTTTTTAAAGCTTTGGAAGAAACGATCAAACACTCTTTTTTCCAACATAAAAACAAATCCGCCTGCCATAAAAAGAATAAGTCCCCCCAAAAATAAGGCATCCAAATAGACAACATGGGCCCAGCCAAATAATGATGCTGCCACAATGAGGCCAGTCAGTATGCGCAACCAGCTTGTTTTCATTGATTGTCCCCCTTTAACCTGTTTAGATAAAATGGGAGCAAGTTTCTTTTGTCAACCGTTCATACTCCTCTTCATTGCATAATACCCAGTGGTCTTTTGTTACCTCTCTCAACAGACAATCCGCCGAAGCTACTGTCCAATCCTGTTTCGGCAGTCTGATCCTTTTCTTTTCCATCTTGGGATCGGGAACCGGTATGGCCGACAAAAGGGTTTTTGTATAAGGATGGAGCGGATTTTGATATAGCGTATCGCTTTCCGCCACCTCCACCAATTTTCCCTGATACATCACCCCGATACGGTCGCTGATGTACTTCACCATAGAAAGGTCGTGGGCGATAAATAAGTACGTCAGTCCATTTTCCCGTTGCAGTCTTTTCATCAAGTTAATGATCTGAGCTTGAATGGAAACATCCAACGCGGAGATCGGTTCATCCGCTATTATAAATTCCGGGTCAACAGCGAGCGCTCGGGCAATCCCGATCCGCTGCCTTTGTCCCCCGCTGAATTCGTGGGGATAACGGTTGGCATGCTCTTTTCGGAGCCCTACCGTTTCCAACAGTTCATACACTTTGTCTGTCCGCTCTTGCCCGGACGTATATAATTGATAAATATCCATGCCTTCCGAGATGATATCGCCAACTGTCCATCTTGGATCGAGTGAAGAATACGGGTCTTGAAAAATCATTTGGATGTCCTTATGTAAATTCATCCGGTGCCGTCCATGCATGTTGGTTCCTTTAAACAAGATTTCTCCCGCTGTTGGTTCATATAAGCGCGTGAGCGTCCTCCCGGTTGTCGACTTTCCACAACCCGATTCACCGACAAGACCGAACGTTTCCCCTTTAAAAATGTGAAACGTAATGCCGTCCACCGCTTTCAAAATGTTGTTTTTTCCACTCTTAAAATGCAGCGCGAGACCGTTTACTTCCAACAATTTTTCCTTGCCGACCGTTTTAGAAGGACTTTGTTTTTCGTTTAACATAAGCTTTTGTCCCGCCTGTTTCCCCTTCTTTTTTCCGGCAGCTTTTTTATGAAGCAGCCAGGTGGCCGCAAAATGGGTTTCCGACACCTGAAACATGGGAGGCTCGTACAAAAAATCAATTTTTAAAGCAAGAGGATTTCTTAAAGCAAAGGCGTCCCCTTTTGGAGGATGCAACAGGTTCGGAGGCGCGCCGGGAATCGCCTCCAGCTCTTCCTGATCCGTATGCAAATCAGGCATGGCCGCCAACAGTCCTGTTGTATAAGGGTGCTGGGGATTGTAAAAAACTTCGTTCGTTTTCCCAACCTCCACTATTTTTCCGGCATACATCACGGCAACCCGATCTGCCACATTGGCAACGACTCCCAAGTCATGGGTAATAAAAATGATCGATGTTTTCTTCTTTCTTTGGATTTCTTTCAACAGGTCCAGCACCTGTGCTTGCACAGTGACATCCAGGGCGGTCGTAGGTTCATCCGCAATTATTATTTCCGGATTGGATGAAAGGGCCATCGCAATAACCACTCTCTGTTGCATTCCTCCGGAAAGCTGATGAGGGTATTGCTTTAAACGCTCTTCAGGATGGTTAATGCCAACAAGGTCCAATAGCTCAACTGTTCTTTCGTTCGCTTCTCTTTTTGACAGTTGTTGATGCGCCAAAATCCCTTCCCTTATTTGCTTTCCCACTGTCATCGTCGGATTTAACGACGTCATCGGATCTTGAAAAATGACCGATATGCCAGATCCGCGGATATCCATGAATTCTTTATTCGAGTAATTTGCGATATCCCTCTGTTCATACCAAATGCTTCCGCTCACCACTTTTCCCGCCGGCTTCGGAATGAGCCCCATAATGCTTTTACACATCACTGACTTCCCGGACCCGGATTCACCGACAACAGCCAATGTCTCTCCTTTATACAAGTCGAATGAAACACCCCGGACAGCCTTCACTTCCCCATCAGTCGTATCAAATGATATGTGCAGGTCCTCTACTGACAGTATTTTCTCCACCTTTTTCACCTCTACTTCTTCATTTTCGGGTCAAAAGAATCACGAAGACCATCGCCAAGTAAATTGAAACTGATCATGATCAAGCTAATAATCACCGATGAAAACATCAGCATATGCGGGTAAATTTTCAACAGCTTAAATCCGTCATTTACGATTGTTCCGAGAGAAGCGATGGGCGGCTGCAGGCCCAAGCCGATGAAGCTGAGAAATGCCTCCGTAAAAATCGCGCTTGGAATGGTAAACATCGTCGTGATAATGATTGGACCCAATGAGTTTGGAATGAGGTGTCCCCAAATAAGTCTGCGATCCGTAGCACCCAATGTTTTCGATGCCAGGAAAAACTCATGTCCTTTCAGTTTCAGTACTTGTCCTCTAACAATCCTCGCCATATTCACCCATCCGGTAATCACCATTGCCAACGTAATCGAAACGATTCCGGGCTTTAAAACTAAAATAAATAAAATGACGACAATTAAATTCGGAATTCCCATTAAAATTTCGATGATCCGCTGCATCGCATTATCGACCCTGCCGCCATAGTAAGCAGATATACTCCCGTATGCCACACCGATCAACAAATCCAACGCCGCCGCCAAAAACGCGATATATAAAGAAATTCTCGTCCCCTGCCATATTCGCGTCCATAAATCCCGGCCCAAATCATCGGTTCCAAACCAAAAATAACCGGCAACATCTTTTTCCTGATATTGATCCGTCCCGTTTATATCCACGCCATCCAATCCCAAAAATGGGATGTGTTCTATGACCGGAATCTTTGGCGGCAGATTAGCCCTAGTCAAATCCTGATCGTCAAACCCGTGAGAATTCATGAGCGGACCGAATACCGCCAAAAAAACAATGATGATAATGCAAATCAGCCCGGCAAAAGCCCCTTTGTTTTTCTTCAGGCGAATCCATGAATCCCGCCAAAAGGTGGAAGCGGGACGGCTTTCTTCCTTTTTTTGATGATATGTTTCATCCGATTGCTCAAATAGCTCGTCGTTTAATTCCATCTCATTGATGTTCATTTTCGTCCACCCCCTGATAGGCGAATTCTCGGATCCATCACACCGTACAGCAGATCGACAATAAATATGGCCAGGATAAATAGGAAACTATAAAACAAAGTCACGCCCATGATCACAGGATAATCATTCGTTAATATCGACTTGACAAACTGTTCACCCAGTCCCGGTACGCTGAATATTTTCTCCACAACGAGCGTCCCCGTCATCAGTGAAACAGTCAAAGGACCCATGATCGTAATAATGGGAATCATGGCATTGCGAAGACCGTGCCTGAAAATGACAGCCACTTCCCCCACCCCTTTCGCGCGGGCCGTTGTCATATATTCATGTCCAAGCACTTCAAGCATTTCGGTTCGCATGAAACGGGCAATGGTCGCGACAACGAATGCCGCTAGCGCGATTGTGGGCAAAATGGAGTACTCAAACCCCTCCCAAAACGCGACAGGAAGCCATTGGAGACGCACTCCCACCCAATATTGAAGAAGACCCGCCAACACAAAGTTGGGAATGGACAATCCCAAAACCGCCACTACCATCGCTCCATAATCAATAACCGTGTTATGTCTGATGGCAGCAACAATTCCCAACAGCAGTCCGATGATTGTTCCTACCGCCAATGACTGTGCTCCAAGTACAGCGGAAACGCCAATCCTCTCTCCAATAATGCTTGTCACTGGCCGCCCGTCAAACTGAAAAGAAACACCAAAGTCCCCTTTGATAATATTGCTTACATATTTGACATACTGAACACTCATCGGTTCATTTAAGCCATATCTCTCATACAAAACTTCTTTTTGCTCAGGGGTCAGGCGTTCATCGTTAAAGGGAGACCCGGGCAATGTCTGCATTAAAAAAAATGTGAAAGTTGTGATCAATAAAAAGGTGAGCGCCATATACCCAAGTCGGCTGGCAATATATTTCTTCACATTTTTCACCACCTTTAAAGGAGTATCATTCCACGACAAGCTCCACCACTGAAGGAAATTCGGATATAAATGAACTACTTTTCAACGGATACCCACTGGAATGAAGCGGTTGAATTCGCATGGGCCACATACCCTTTTACATACGGTTTGATGAGTCTTGCGGACCCCGCTTGGTACATTGGTGAAATGGCGGCTTCCTGGCCGATCAATAGATTTTCCGCTTCCTGGAGTTCTTCAAATCGCTGTTGAATATCAGAGAAATCAGACATCGCTTTTTTGACAAGGCTGTCATACTTTTCGTTGTTAAAGTCTTGCCAATTATATGGGCCGTCAGATAAAAAGACAGATAAAAATTCAACCGGGTCGGACACATCGTTTCTCCAGCCCGAATGGGACAAGTCGTAATCCTGCGCTTCTTCAAGCGCCAACTTCTGCTTGTTTGGCTGTTGATTAATCGAAATGCTCAAACCGGGCAAGTTCTTTTCCAACTGATTTTTCATATATTCCGCAATCGACTTTCTTTGTTCATCGTCATAACTCAACAGTTCCAAAGAAATGTCCTTTGTACCCAATTCCTCAAGACCTTTTTTCCACAACGCCTGCGCTTCTTTCAGATCTCCCTTATTCAAATCACCGAATTTTTCCCGGAAATCTTCTCCGTCCTCAGACTGTACAAACCCCGGAAAGACAAGCCAATATGCGGCTTTTGATCCGTTTTTCAATATGGAATCGGCAGCCTGTTCTTTGTCCCAAGCCATGTCAATCGCTTTCCGGATGTTTACGTTTTGTAGATATTGATTCTTTTGGTTCATCCTTAAAAAGTACACTTCCGACTTTAATGAAGTCGTAAATTCCGCATGATCTTTATAGGCATCGACAAAGTCAGATGATAAATTGACAGCATCAATAGCGCCGGTTTCATACAAGTTCACGCTTGTCGCCATATCTTTTGCGACATTGTAGCGGATTTCTTCCACTTTTACATTTTCCTCATCCCAATATGACGAGTTTTTCTTCAACGTCCATTTTTGATCGTGATCCCAAGAATCAAGCTGGAAAGGTCCATTAAAGATCAAATGTTCCGGTTCCAACGCGTATTGATCGCCTTTGGATTCGACAAATTCTTCATGTTGCGGATAAAAAACAGCATGGGCTAATAATTCTGTAAAATACGGAACACTGTTCACCAACTCGACTTCGAGAGTGGATGCGTCAATCGCTTTTACTCCGAGCTGATCTGTTTTTCCGTACAAATCGCTTTTGGAATTTTGAATCTCTTCCGCCCCTTTTACCGCATTCATTAAATACGCATGTGGAGAAATTGTTTCCGGAGCCAGGTTCCTTCTCCATGCATAGACAAAGTCGTCGGCCTTTACAGGATCACCATTGCTCCAAACCGCGTCTTCCTTCAATTGAAACGTATACTTTTTCCCATCTTTACTGACTTCATACGAATCTACCACACCTTCAATAATTTCATCATTCTCATTCAAACGAAAAAGACCTTCAAAAATGTTTTGGATGATCGTTTGTGACAGCCCGTCCATGGTGCCATTCGTTCTTAACGTTGGTATTTCACCTTCCACCGACAGATTGAGAACCTGCCCAGATTCCGCTTTCTCTCCTCCACCTGTATCCATTTTCCCGTCCTTTGTCGCCTTTTTGTCTCCCCCGTAGCAGCCGGCAAGCGTTAGGAAACTTGCAAATAAAAGAACCATCAGCCAATAGCGCCTTTTGTTTTCCATGTACTTGTCCTCCCCATTTTATTGATGTAAACGGTTTCAATTAAAGAGTAAATGACTATGTACATTGTCAAATTTCTTTGAAAACGGCTTGTCAAAATTTTTAAGCACTGTCTATTTTCTTTTACAACGATTAGTTTGTAATAGTATATTTCAGCTTACTCTTGACGCAATCCATTGCGAAACTTTTCCAACAAGTTGCCTGTCTTCTCACATACATTCTTTTTTGGAACGGTTGCCTCCCCTCCTTTTATTGTAGTTATTAATATTGCAATATTTATGCCAGCTTTCCCGTGGCACATTTCTTGCTTTTTTATGTTTAAATAGAAGAAAAGGGGATGAATGGAAACGTATGTATGAAAAAAGAAGAACTCTATTAAATAAACATTTATCAGAAAAAGGAATAGAAGCGGGAATCATTATCGATCCGGCCAATGTGTATTATTACACCGGCTTCCTATCTGAGCCTTACGAACGGTTTATGGCCTACGTCACTTGCCCAAAAGCAGAAAAGGCCTTTTTGTTTGTACCCGCTTTGGATTTTGAAGCTGCCCAAATGGATGCCGACATGGAGACAATCATTCCCATCGCCGATGATGAAGATCCTTTTGAAGTGTTGAAAAATTGCATGGGTTCCTTTCCAACCTGTTTTGGGATCGAAGGAAAAGCCTTCTCCTATGACCGTTATACGAATTTGCTAAAAATGTATCCCGGCGCTCAAATAAAAGATGTACAGCCGTTTATTAATCAGCAGAGGGAGAAAAAATCAAGGGCGGAAGTAGAAAAGCTATCCCATTCTATAAAGCTAATTGAAAAAGTGCTGGCCGAAGGTATCAAAAAAGTTGCGGCAGGCATGACAGAAGCCGAATTGACTGCTGAGCTTGAGTTTTTGATGCGTAAGTTTGGAGCGGACGGCCCTTCTTTTTCCACCATCGTCCTTTCCGGTGAAAAATCCGCTCTGCCGCACGGTTCACCCGGAGATCGCAAGTTGGAAGAAGGAGACTTCCTGCTAATTGATTTTGGTGTCGTCAAAGATGGGTATTGCTCTGACATCACGAGAACTTTTGTACTGGGGGAGCCATCTGAAAAACAAAAAGAGATCTATAACATTGTCTTGACATCAAATGAAGCCGGAATTCAGGCAGTAAAGGCCGGAGTCCCCTTGAAAACATTTGATATCGCGGCCAGGAAGGTCATTATAGATCATGGATATGGCCAATACTTCAACAACCGGGTTGGACATGGACTGGGCATTGAGGTCCATGAATCGCCTTCCATCCACCAACATTATGAAGAGATCGCCGAAAAAGGTCTCGTTTTTACAATTGAGCCAGGAATTTATATACCCGGAGAGGGTGGAGTCCGAATCGAAGATATTGTGTACATCAATGAGAGAGGAGAAGCAGAAGTACTCACTTCCTTCCCGAAAAAGCTGCAAACCCTTTAAATAGACTGGGCCATACCTCAACATAAAAGGCTTCGGATTCGTTTCTAATCCGAAGCCTTCATTGATGAAGGGGGTATTTTAAAAAGATCCAACTGATCGCCGCTTTTGTTTACAATAAATCTTCCTTGTTGGTGACCGTATCCGCGGAGTCGGGAATGATGTCTTTTCCGGCAATCCTTGTAAAGTGGTCAGGAGCGTATTGGGCTTTTAGTTTCATGCCTATCAGGTAAATGAATACGGATGCAATCAGGGACTGAACTGCTGGAATTCCAAAAGGGACAAGATACTGTGTTACATATCCCAGGAATCCTCCGCCCGCCATGGCAATTGTTGCCACCCAATTCCAGCCTTCCTTGTCCTCCCAATTTTTATTTCGAATAAAAAAGAAATCGGCAAACATGACACCCGCAATGGCTGGATAGATCACACCCAAAAGTACGAGAAAATCCATAAAGTAAGACAGGATGCCCAGCAACGCTAAAAGTACGCCAACAGCCGAACCGATCACTGTGAGCCAGGCACGTCCTCGTCCCGATTGGACATTAAACATATTAGCGGCTGCCAGTCCGATAGAGTAGCTGGCAACAAGTTGGCTAGTCCACAAAGCGAGCCACAAAATTAAAAATCCCCAAAATGGAAAGCCCAAATTTTGCATCACAAGAACGATATCAGCTTCGCCCACACCTACTGACATAATGGCTCCTGTCAAAAAGAACACAAAACCAATGACAACGATTCCCAATGGTATCAATGCCTGATCTTTTAGGGCTGGTTTAGAATATCGCGTATAGTCTGAAGCAATTAACCATTGCGCCACATTCGCGCCCAAAACGAGGCTGATGCCTCCCATGAATGTCATGGTTGGTTCCGGACTCCAAGACATGATGGCATCCCAGCCTGTTCCTTTCAGGACGTAAAAAACAGCCGCTGTAATCAATAATAATCCTGAAGGGACTGCCAAATAGTCAGTCCATTTCATGGAATGATAGCCAATGACCGCCGGCAAAGCAAAAAGAGCCCCGGCTAATACTGTTAATAATGCCCATAAAATTCGGGAATTCGCATAATCAATCCCGAATACCGCCGCAATCGCATTTCCAGCAACAGCCGTATTTACCGCGAACCACCCCACATTTAAAATCACTAAAGCCAATGCAATAATAAATCTTGCTTGTAAAGATCCAAAACTGTTTCTCGCGATGACTGAAGAAGGCAGTCCCGTTTTGGCGCCAATATATCCTTGCAGGGCATTGCCTGCCCACTGGATGATCACCAACCCTATCAGAAGAATGACCAAAACCTTTGTCAGTCCAAAACTGCCTGCAAGGGCTGCCCCAATCATGATCACCGGGACAGAGAACTCCAATCCTCCAAAAATTGTCGCAGGCACAATCCAGTGTTGTCTTTCGGATGCAGGTACACGATTCATTGCGGAGTCTTTATCTAAAAAACTCATGTGAATTCCCCCGATTTCCTCTCATTTTAGGCTCTCTCCATATACATTTTTTGAGCGCCTTTTAGCCAAATCATCTCTCCCAATTCCGTCAACGTTTCTATATCACACTCTTTTACTCGTCCAATGACGTTCACTGGCTCCTCGCCACATTTACTTCTCGTCATTTCTGCCCCATAGTAGATGGCTATGACATGTTTTTGCTCTTCGTTTTCTCCTCTTCTCCAGTTGCTCCAATAACACACTTCTCCCAAGCTTGTATAGATCGTTTGATCCTCCGGAGGAATTTTTTGATCGATGGGCAATTCGGCATTGATCTCCCTTCCTGACCATCTGGAATGTACTGCTTCACTTTTAAAAGGCAACATCTTATAAATTTCTCGCGCTGTCCTGCTGTCCTCGTTTAAATGCACAAATAAGCTTTTGCCCGATTGAAATGTGATTTTGATTTTTTTCACGTTTGCTACTCCTTCTCGCACATTTATATCTGAATATTCTGACTTATATTTTAAAAAAGGAATTCTTTTGAACCAAAAGAATTCTTTCAAAGATGTCCATCCCTATCCGTCTATATATTCTTTTCTTAAATCGCTTTCTATGTCTTCCTGTCTGCGTAAGGAATACTTGCCAAAACCGCCGCCGCCTCCGGTTTTAACAATCACTCGATCTCCTTTGCTCAATTCTTTTCCATTCACCTTTAAAATATGCTCGCTGCCGTGTCCAGAAACAATTTCAACGTCCGGCTCCTGGCCCGGTTCTCCTCCAAAAAGTCCCCATGCAGGTGTTTTGGATCGCTCAAACCACAGTGATACATAAGTTTCGTCACGTAACACTTCATATTCTCTTATAACCCCAAGACCGCCCCTGAACTGCCCTTTTCCACCGGAATTTTTTCTTAAAGCGTATTGGTTGATCCGGATCGGGTATTTGGATTCAAACACCTCAATAGGCAAATTTTTAAAATCTCCACTTACATGGTTAATCAAAGCCGATGGCCCATCGCCGCCTTGGAATGCTCCCCAACCGCCTGCTGTTGCTTCCACACTTAAAAATTCACTGTTATTGTCTTTTCCTGCAAAAGTGACAACCATTGAATCTCCGTAATGGGCGGCCGCTGCTTTTTCCTTCATAACGGGAGAAAGAGCTTTAATGATGAGGTCTATTAATAGACCTAATGGTGTAAAATACCACCCGCAAGGCGCAGGTTCAACGGCATGAAAAACGGTTCCCTCTGGCGCCACGACACGGAGCGTTTTAAAGTTCCCGCCCGTGACAGGAGCACTCGGGCTGATTAGATCTTTAAATGCAACCCTGCAAGCAGAAATTGTCTGGGCATAGCCACAGTTTGTCTGCCCTCTCCTTTGACGGCTTGATCCCGATAAATCAATCGTTATATGTTCGCCTTCCACTAAAACTTTTACTTTTACATAAATAGGTTCATCGTTTGTCCCGTCATTATCAAGATACCCCTCCGCCTCGTATGCTCCATCTGGTATTTTCTCGATGACTTCTCTATCCAACATCTCAGATTGCAAGAAAATATCATGTATACAATGGCCGATTCTTTCGAGACCAAACTTATCTATTAACTCTTTAAATCTTTTTTCACCCGTTCTGCACGCTGCCACTTGAGCATTCAAGTCACCTAAAGCCGCTTCCGGAAAGCGGTTATTCGTTGTTATTAACCGTATAACATGTTCCAGAGGTTTGAAATTTTCATATATTTTCGTAGGAGGGATACGAATGCCCTCCTGGAAAATACTTGTGGCATCCATCGGATATCCCGGATCTTTTGATCCGATGTCAAGCCAGTGGGCTCTTGTAGCGGTAAATCCCACAAGTTGCCCTTCGTAAAAAATCGGAGAAAATGTCGTTACATCATTTAAGTGGGTTCCTCCAATATAGGAATCATTTAATATATATAAATCGCCTTCTTTGTACTTCTCTATCCCGCCTATTAAGTCCGTCGTTATTTTAATGCATTCATCCAGGTTGCCGAGGAATATGGGCAATCCGGCCGATTGGCCTAGCAACCGGACCTCTTTGTCAAATAAACAAACACTGCAATCCTTCATTTCATAAATGATCGGGGAAAAAGCGCTTCTGGCTAAACTGGCATTCATTTCATCCGCAGCAGAGATCAGGGCATTTCGCACAATTTCAGTAGTAACGGGATTTTCTAAAAAGTTTTTTTCTTGCACTTTCATGAATATACCTCCTCTTTGCTGAAGATTTTTTCAATTTGAATGTTCTTATTTTCATCAATCAAAACAGCGTATTTAGGCGGAATCACCATTGTCGTGTTCTGATCTTCAATAATAGCCGGGCCTGTCAAATTGTTTCCGTTCATCAAATCCGCCGTTGAGTATATCCCGGTTCTTTTGGCTTCACCACTCCAAAAAGTCTCTCTTGTATGCTGAGGCATTACTGTTTTGCTGTCCTTTTCCTCTTTTTGATGAAACTCCAATTTCTCCAAATCACCTATGGCGGTCATCCTGAGATTCACGATTTCCGTTGGATTATCCGGATTATGATGCCCATATATTTCGAAATGAGCTTGATGGAATAAGCGCTCCAAATCATGTGGATCATCCGAATGATTCACAATGTTGATCGTGTATTCTTGCCCCACATAGCGCACATCCATGCTTTTCTGAAGACGTATTTTATGAGAGCTGATATGCTGCTGGCGCATCATGTCCATACATTCTTCTTTCATTTCTTCATATAGGGAATGCATTCTGTCTTTATCAACGCTAGACAATAATGAGTGATCATTTCTGACAGAATCAAAACGAATATCTGTTTGCAGCATTCCCCAAGCGGAAAATGTCCCGGATGTGTTTGGAACGAATATTTTTTGTATCCCCAATGACTCGGCAATCATTACCGCATGCATGGGTCCGGCGCCGCCAAAGGCCACCATCGTAAAATCACGCGGATCAATGCCTTTTCTGACAGTCAGAGTCCGGATGGCATCTGCCATCTTCGCATTGGCAATATTACATATGCCTTCAGCCGTTTCTTCGACAGATAACCCAATTTCATCTGCCACAGATTGGATGGCCTTATAAGCGGCTTTCTTGTCCAGTTTCATCCCTCCCCCCAAGAAATGATCCGGATCAATCCTGCCAAGAATTAAATTGGCATCAGTGACAGTAGGTTTTTTCCCGCCGTTGCCGTAACAGGCTGGGCCCGGGTACGATCCGGCACTCTCCGGGCCGACTCTCAACCCTCCTCCCTCTGTATAGGCGATGGAGCCCCCTCCGGCACCAATCGTATGAATATTCACCATAGGTGAAAGAAGTGGAAAGCCTTCCATCATTGTTTCAGCGGTAATATCCGGTTCCCCGTCAATCGTCATGCTCACATCAAAGCTCGTACCGCCCATGTCTACACAAATTAAGTTTTTTTCATTTATGAGCGCAGAGAGATTGGCACCTCCGATCGTGCCGCCCACCGGCCCGGACATAAGCGTTTGCAAAGGCAGTTGCTTAGCCACCTTTGATGTCATCACACCGCCATTTGACTGCATAATGTAAATATCGTTTGTATATCCGCTTTCAGCTAGCATCGTTTCCAACTTATTTAAATATTTCCTGACGATCGGAGCGATGTACGCATTCATGATCGTGGTGCTTGTACGCTCATATTCACGCCACTCTCTTGCAATATCACTAGAAAGCGAGACTGGGATATTCAGCTCTTTTTCTATCAAATCCTTTACGGCCTGCTCATGGATTGGATTTCTGTAAGAGTGCAAAAAGCAAACAGCGACGGCTTCATAATGGTTTTTTTTCAGACGGTTCACCAATTTTTTAACTTCCTCATTGTCAATTGGCTGTAATATTTCTCCGTCATGGGAAACTCGCTCCGCCATTTCATATATGTGTTCTCTATCAACCAGTGGAGCTGGTTTTTTATACTGAATATTGTACATGTCCACACGGTTGGCTCTGCCAATCTCATAAACATCCCGAAATCCTTCTGTTGTGACCAATGCAACCTTGGCACCTTTTCTCTCCAACAAAGCATTGAGCCCCGAAGTCGTACCATGCACAAAATATTCAATTTCATTGAAATCCCTTACATATTTACTGATAGATTGCATGACGCCTTCAGCCAGGTTATCAGGTGTTGTCAATGTTTTATGAGTGTGGAAACTCCGGGTTTTTTTATCGTATAAAACCAAATCTGTAAATGTTCCACCTATGTCTACTCCTAAACGGTAACGGTGCATGGTATATCCTCCTCATTTCTTTCAGATATGAACTTGCAGTGAACAATTGTTATGCGCTTACATTATTTCATTCGCAAGCAGTTTTATCTGCTGCGAATCAAAAAACGGCTGGTGTTACAGAGCTGATTAATGTCGTCTCGCTATCAAGCGGATTTTCCCATTTATGAGGAATGGTTGAAGGAAAATGGATGGCATCTCCCTTTTTTAACAAGTATGTTTTGTCATGAATATAAATGAGAACCTCGCCTTCCAATACATAATAAAACTCTTCTCCCGGATGCTGAACCAATTCCGGATCTTTATGTTTTGGATCTAACGTAATAATAAAGGCATCTATTTTTCTTTCTGGGAACTGACTGCTTAATCTGATGAGCGTGGAATCCGAACTGCCTATTCGAAAAGGATGTTGGTCTTTTTTATAAACCGCATAGTTTACATCCCTCTCCTCTTCGAAGAAATAGACCATGGGCACTTCTAAAGCATCTGCTATTTTCTTCAATGAAGTGATCGCCAATGACGTTGTTCCTCTCTCGACTTGCGATAAAAAACTAATGGAAAGACCAGTCGCCGTACTCAGCTCTTTTAAAGTCAGCCTCCTCTCTTTTCTCAACTTTTGAATCTTAATAAAAATGTCCTCCATCAAAATCCTCTCTTCTCTATTTTTACAGTATTACTGAAATTATTTATGATTATACTGTAAAAAATAGAGTGAATCAACCTTTTTTTTAATAAAATTGATTTTTCATGAAAAGGTTTTATGAGGAAGTGGCCGGGACATAAGCAAATACGAAATAGCAAAAACCGAACAATTCATTTATAATTGTCCGGTTTATTTGTGTAAAAAAATCCCCCTCATCGCTACGTCAACATATTTCGCTTTCCGTCGGGAGTAAATCAAAATAGTCGCTAGTAAACCCCAAAAGTCGCTTCCCCCAAAAAAGACGAGTAATCCCCAAAGGGGAGGATGGATTTGCCGTGATTAAGTTTTCTTCGAGGTTTCTTGACAGCCTAGGGGCTGGGACATAAGTTGAAAGTTGATTAATATTCGTAAAAATCGTTAGAATAATACCGCGTGAAACCAAGGTTTTAAACTTGATTCCATGCGATTTATTTCATTTTTACAAGGGGGCGTCCCGGCCCCTTTATGGCAGTTTTTCTCTAAAAATCTATGGATTACGATCTCACTTTCACCCAAACACTTTTTACCTCGGTATATTCATTCAGCGCATAGCTTCCAAGTTCTCGGCCGATTCCCGATTGTTTATAGCCCCCAAATGGCGCGCCTTCCATTTCCAAGCCGTAGTCATTAATCCAAACGGTTCCTGCCTCGAGACGACTGGCCACATAATGGGCAGTTTGAATATTTTCCGACCAGATTCCGGCGGCCAAACCATAATGACTGTCGTTTGCCCTGCGAATGACCTCTTCTACCGTGTCAAACGGCATCACCACAACGACCGGCCCGAAAATTTCTTCCCTGGCGATGGTCATATCGTCTGTCACATCGGCAAAAATAGTCGGTTGCATGAAGAAGCCTGTATCGAATGCCCGTTTTCCGCCTGCAACCATTTTGGCTCCTTCTTCCTCTCCCTTTTGAACATAGCCAAGGACGCGTTCTAATTGTTTCATGGATATGAGCGGCCCCATTTCCGTTTTATCGTCCAACCCATTGCCAAGAACGAGTTCGTTCGCTTTTTCAACTAGGGCATTCAACACTTGATCATACAATGAACGCTGGACGTAGACGCGTGAACCCGCGCTGCAATTTTGCCCATGATTGTACATGATCCCTTGGAAAGCCCCTTCAATCGCTTCTTCCACATTGGCATCTTCAAAAATAATATTTGGCGATTTGCCTCCGAGCTCCAGGGTTACATGTTTGATTTGATCTGCCGCTTTCTTCATAATGTTTTTTCCCGTGACGGTCGATCCGGTAAATGCAACTTTATTTACTTTCGGATGGGTGACGATTGCTTCGCCTGCTTCGGGCCCGAATCCCGGAACAATATTGACCACACCGTCGGGAAAGCCTGCCTCTTTAAAAAGTCTTGCTGTATAAAGAAGCGACAAGGGAGTCTGTTCGGCAGGCTTGATGACAACAGTGCAACCCGTTGCAAGTGCCGCTCCCAGTTTCCATGAGGCCATTGCCAGCGGAAAATTCCAGGGAATAATCTGCCCCACCACCCCGACTGGCTCATGAACCGTATAATTTAAATATTGTTTAGAGATGGGAATCGTTTGTCCATACAACTTCGTCGCCCAGCCGGCATAATAGCGAAAATGGTTCACGGTTCCATCCACATCATCTTCCAGGGCATTTTTAAATGGCTTGCCATTATCAAGCGTTTCAAGCTGGGCAAGCTCTTCTCTGTTCTCCTCCAGCAAATCAGCCAATTTATAGATCAAATGTGAGCGCTCGGCCGTTGTCAAAGCAGACCATGGTCCTTCATGAAAAGCCCTGTGGGCGGCCTCGACAGCCGCATCAATATCTTCTGCCTGTGCTTCGCTCACCGTTGCCAGCACTTCCTCTGTCGCCGGATTTAATGTTTCAAATGTTTTCCCGCTTTTCGCCGGCACAAAATTTCCATTTATATATAGACCAATCGGTTTACTTAAAAAATCCTTTACCTTTTCATTCAAAGTTGCATAAGAAGTAATCATAGATAAGTCTCCTTTTTGTAATAGAATACATTTTTATACAAATCTTTTTCCTTCTAAATAAACTTCTTTTATTTCTTCGAGGTGATTGAGATCTAATAAAGGGTTTTGATCCATTAAAATAAAATCGGCGAAATAGCCTTCTGTAATTTGGCCTGTAGGAATTCCTAATATCTTTCCCGCATTGACTGTCGCCGTTTTCAAAATGTCTCTAGGATTATTCACATATTTATTCATTGTATGAAGTTCACCCAGCAAAGAGGGGTGAGGAGTGGATATGGATC
The DNA here is from genome assembly GCF_016909185.1 of Siminovitchia thermophila. Lineage (GTDB taxonomy): Bacteria > Bacillota > Bacilli > Bacillales > Bacillaceae_C > Siminovitchia > Siminovitchia thermophila. Next base: position 43,922 of record NZ_JAFBFH010000010.1, read on the forward strand.
CGGCATCCGAACCGGCGCCAACAAGCACTTGATCAAAAAACTGACAAAATGCTTTCTCGTGCGCCTCTATTACTTTTTTTGCTTTTTCTCGGGCATATAAAGGCACATGCTCCAGACTGGCAAGCTTTTGATAGACTTCCAATGTCGGTACCCACGATGAACCCTTTCTATTCATTAACTCGACGATCTCCTCATCGATATAATGACCATGCTCGATTGAATCTACTCCCGCATTAATAGAGTTGATAATCCCCTCCCTTCCAATGGCATGGGAGGCTACCTTAAGATCAAATCGATTAGCCTCCTCACATATAATCTTTAACTCTTCGTAAGTGAGTTCCGATCTTTCGGCTACTTCGCCTTTGCTTCTGCCATATACTCCTCCGGTGGCGCTTACTTTAATAACCCCGGCATGTTTGTATATTTGCTCTCGTGTCGCTTTTAGAACTTCGGAAGGTCCATCCGAAAAACTTCCCCAAAAAGGATCATGTCCGCCCGTCATCGTGATCGTTTTTCCACATGCGACTAATCTTGAACCGGCGATCAGGTTTCTATCGGCTGCTTCGGCCACATGTAAGGCAATATCTTTTATGGAACCAAGATCCCTGATTGTCGTAATCCCTTTCGTTATATATTTTTGGTAATTGGTTACAGCGCGAATGATAATTTGTTCATAGCTTTCTTCCGCATTCGTTTTAACAGGGTCCGTCTCACCGTCCCAAATAATATGGACATGTAAATCGATTAATCCAGGAAGCAAAAACATCCCGCTTCTATCAATGACATGCTTATCTGATGGAATTTGATCACTTGGTAAAACTTTATAAATCATCTCATCTTTAATCCAAATAGCCTGCTCTTCTTTCAATGCCAGATTTTCACCACAAAAAGCCGTTACCCCATTTATGATAAATTCCATAAACATACCTCCGATAAATGGATCATTTAGTTGCAAATTTTTTTCATCAGATTTTTGCGGACATTGCAATATGTTCAAGGACTCATGAAAAATTTGTCCAATACGGTGACAGGCAGTCACTATTTGTCCTGCGAATCTGCAACAGGCGTATCGGAGAAAGTCCGGATGTATAGTAACTCCCGGATTAACGATAGGTTAAATCTTCTAATTCACGCGGGTATTCGGTGATGAGTCTATGACCATTCTCAGTCAGTATAAGTGTATCTGAGTGTCTAAATCCCCCTATGCCTGGAATGAAAATTCCCGGCTCAATCGTAAATACCATCCCCTTTTTTAACATCAAATCATTATCAAACCGTAATGAAGGCTCTTCATGCGCGGATATCCCAATGCCATGCCCAGCCCTGTGAATGGCGTACTGTCCAAATCCAGCCTCTCTTAACACATTTCTTGATACCTCGTCGACTTCAGCGGCCGTAACTCCCGGTTTAATAAAATCAATTGATGCTTGCTGGGCCAGTTTTGCCGCTTCAAAACCTCTTCTTTGCTCTTTCGTTAATTCGCCAAGGACTACCGTTCTTTCCAGCTCGGCCCGATAACCGTTGAGTGCCACTTGACGGCTATGAATAATCACATCTCCTTTTCGTAGTTTCCTTGTATTTGAAAAGACATGCGGCATGATCGTGCGTTCTATGCCGGAAGGAGACATGGCAAATAAATCCAGTGTTGAGTTTGGATGCTTTTTAGCCGTTTCCTTAAATAAAGCTTCATTTCCTGCCGCATCCATTTCGATTTCCGTGATTCCTTCTCTACACGCCTTTAAAGATTGATCTACCGCCAAGTTGGCAAGCCGGCCCGCTTCCTCTATCAACTTCAACTCTTCTTCATCTTTTATATAACGCATTTCAACGATTTTTTGTCCTACATCAACGAGTGTAAATCCCAACTTCCGTATCCATTCAGCCAGACACGCGGAAGTCGCACTCATATCGATGCCGATTTTTGATCCTGTCGAATACGGAACGAGCAATTTTTCCAAATGTTGATATGGATGAATACCTTCCTTTGCTTTTTCCGGATGTTCATAATAAGTAAGAATACGATCTATCTTTGCTTCTTCCTTGGCATGAACCTCTTCCAACGCCGGAACGATTAAGCTCGTTGATTTTTCATCTAGCACAAATAGAATGGGACGCGAATATAAGATCGCCTTAAAGGAACTGAGATAATATTGATGATCCGGATTAGAAATGACACAAGCCGCAAGCCCTTGCTCATTCATAAACGTTCTTAATTCATTTAACCGATGGTCTATATTCATTTTTCACCGACCTCCCGGAAGTTTATCATTTGCTTGATGAACGATTGTTGAATCTGTATCCATACTCGCGATATCCTTCTTTTTTGACGTGAGTAACGTGATAATAATGAGGGCAGCGACCGATAACGGCAAAGAAAACAAAACACTGTTCCAATCAAACGGCTTATTGAGTACAAGTTCCCAGAAAAGGGTTGCCATCCCACCAGTAATAATAGAAGCCAGCGCCCCCGCCGTATTGGCTCTTTTCCAAAAAAATGTCGCCATCACAACGGGTGTAATTGCTGCACCATACATCGTGTAAGAATACATTTGTACTTCTAATACACTCGGAAAAAAAGTACCGAGTACATAGGCCAAAATACCAAGCAGTATAACAGACATCCGACTAAAACGTAAATGCTGCCGATCTGTGAGCGTACCCTTAAATCGAGAGTAAATGTCGTAAACGATATTTCCGGCAATGGATAATAAAAAGGAGTTAGCTGTCGTAATGACCAACGCAATGGAAGCAACCAATATCAGTGACCCAACGGGAACCGGTACTGCATTTGCGGCAATATGAAAAATAGAAGTGTCAGATTGAATTTCCGGGTATAACACAACAGCAGTTGTCGCAATAAAGATCGCTAAACTAATAATGATGACATTCCCAAAAAAGAATCCGATTGTTGATTTTTTTGCGGTGATTTCGTCCCTGGCTGCCGAAAATCGATTGTACATATTTTGGTCTCCCAGTATTAATAGGAAGGTCGGTAAAAAGAACCCCAACAATTGCGGGAATGTCAATCCTCCCGACCAGCTTACATGACTGTCAGGCAATGCGGAAACCATTCCAGAAAAACCATCTACCTTGGGCAATAAAAATGGGACAGCGATTAAAAATCCAAACACAATCAATATAGCGCTTACAAAATCTGTGTAAGAGACAGAAAATAGTCCACCTGTTACAGCTAAAAATATGACAAAAACAGCAATGAGAATCGTGCCGGTTTCAGGTGATATGTCAGTCGTCATACTCAGTATGACTCCTCCGCCTATGAATTGGTAAGCGGTAATGCCCACATACGCCAACAGGATAAAAACAGTGGCGACAAGCCGAGTAGTACTTCCATATCTATTCTCCAACATTTCTGGTAAAGTATTTTTCTTCAATAATCGGGCCTTATCGGCAATGAAGTATAAAATCATGATCCCAATAGGTCCACCGGCAAAGTAAATAATAGAGGCGAGAGGCCCGTATTGAAAAATAAAACTGGCCCCTCCGACTATTGTTCCTGATCCCACCCACGTGGCAAGCAATGTTCCAACGAGGATAAAACCCGGCAATCGCCGCCCTGCTATCATAAAATCCTCGGTATTTTTAACTTCGCGCTTAGCAAAATACATTCCTAAGAAAACCATGCTAGTTAAATACACAATAACAATGATTAAATGAACATTCATGGCTTACCACCCCTGGTAGAAGATTGACATTTTACTAAACCATGTAATCCTGTCCTTTCCACTGAATTTCGCAAACATCATATTCTTTTATTTTACTGTGGCGAGTGTAATGTTTAATTGAGATAAAATATCTCTCAACTGCTGTTCTTCAGCCGGCGACAATCCCAGTCTTGGATAGCGCGACGGTCCGCCGGCCTGCCCGGTCAATTCCAGAGCCCGCTTGACAATTTGGACATATTTCCCCGATCCTTCAAGGAAATGACAGAGAGGAAGAATGCGGTCGTTGATTTCCCAGGCCTTGTCAATTTCACCATTTTGGAAGTAGTGAAACATATCTGTCACCAGTTTCGGCACAATATTGCCCGCTACGGACACCCAGCCCGTTGCTCCGACGAAATAAGATTCCATGACCAGCTCTTCAGCTCCGCAAAACACTTCAATGTCGCCTTTTCCTTCACGGGCGAGGTCTCTCGCTTTCTGAATATCGCCGCTCGATTCTTTGACATGTGTAATGGTTTCACATTCTCTTGCAAGCCGCAGCATCAACTCCGTGCTCATATCGATGCCGGACAGACCTGGATTGTTATACAGCATGATCGGAATATCCGTTTCTTTGGCAACTTCTTTAAAATGAAAATAGATTTCTTCTTCCTTCGGTTTGCAATAGTAAGGATTAATGATCAAGGCGGCGTCCGCGCCATTCGCTTCCGCCTGTTTCGTGTATTCGATTGTTTCTTTCGTCGTTTCGGACGCTGTCCCAACCATTACAGGAATTCGTCCGTTTACTTCTTGAACCACCGTTTCAACCATCTTATATTTTTCTTCTTTCGTCAGACTGACAAACTCTCCGGTGCTCCCATTGATAATGACTCCAGCCACACCTTGGTCGATAAAATAATGTATATTGTTCTTAACACCTCCCCAATCAATCTCCTGATGTTCATTCATCGGGGTAATTAAAACCGGAAAAGCTCCCCTGATTTTTGACATTTTACTTCCTCCATTCATTATGTTATAGACTTGCAATTTGTTGATCCGTATCTTCACTGTCCGAATCGTTCGTATACCAAATAAACTTATTCGTAAACCCGTAAATCAACGTAATGAATACAGCCAAAAAGTTAAACCATAAAAAGGGAAGGTAGGACAAAGTGCTTACACCTAATACAGTGGCCATATATACCCCGCCATCACTCCACGGCACCATCGGCGTCGTAACTGTTCCGCCCGCTTCTGTATTTCTTGAAAGCACCCGCCGGTCAATGCCAAGACGATCATAGTTTTTTTCGGTAATCTTACTCGCCGTGATAATGGATACGTAAGCAGCGCCTCCAAAGAAGTTCCCAAAAAATCCGGAAATGATCGTAGAAAGTGTCACTTTCCCCGCATTATCCGCCCAAGCAAGCATCGTGTTGCAAATAACCTGCAATATGCCGATTTTCTCCATCAAACCGCCAACGCCAAGAGCAAACAAAATGAGAACAATGACATCAAGCATGGAGACAATCCCGCCCCTGTTGAGCAAATTGTCGATAAAATCGACGCCCGATTCAATCGCAAATCCGCTGTAGGAAGTTTTAATCGCATCCAGTATCGTCATATCTTGAAATAGAAAGGACCAAATGGCTCCGAGCAAGGCACCAAAAGCAATCGTCGGAATCGAGGGCTTTTTCATGGCTAGAAGGATAATAACAATCACGGCAGGAATGAGCATATACCAGCCGATATGAAAATGCTCCTGCAATGAAGCCATCGTCGCTTCTGCACGGCTTAGGTCGCCGCTTTTGTTCACGTAAAACAAACCGGTAAAGATAAATAACAACCCCGTTAACACCCAAGCGGGAACACTGACATACAGCATGGATTTGATGTGCTCAATCAAGTTTACTTTCGTCAATGAGGCCGTCATGATCGTCGTGTCTGAAAGCGGAGACATTTTATCTCCAACATAAGCTCCGGAAATGACGGCCCCTGCCACAAGCGCTATCGGTATTCCAAAACTGTGTCCAATCCCCATCATGGCGATGCCGGCAGTGCCCGCTGTGCCGAATGACGTTCCGGTTGCCAGCGATGTCAACGTACAAATAACGAAAGCGGCAAATAAAAAGATCGTCGGATTAATAATGGTGAGACCATAATAAATGATGCTCGGAACGATTCCGCCGGCAATCCATGTACCAATCAACGCCCCCACCGTAATGAGGACCAAGACAGCTTCCAAACCGTTATGAATCCCCTTTAAAATGCCATCCTGCAAATCGGAATACGTGTAACCGATTTTAAGGCCGACAAGCATAATGACAAACCAGGAAACGAACAATGCCAATTGAATCGGAAGGCCAATTTGCGCAACAAACACGTACATGATGACAATAAAACTCACTAACACAAAGATTACTTCAGGCAGATTGGGAAGACGCTTTTCTTTTACCATGGTTTTCCTCCTCATTTTTCATAAACCAGGAATGCCATTACTTAAGCAAAAAACCGTCAGGCAGAGGGTCCGTTGGATCGAGGATAAACGTTTGCGCCCCTGTCATAAACCCTCTCGCACGTATACTGAACCGATTGTCGCCGTCGACTTGAAGCAAATTTGCTTCAAGAAAACTTCCAAAAATGCTTTCATTCACTAGCCGTTGTTCCGACCGGATTTCCCCTTTCCCCACCAGACTTGTAAAACAGGCCGCCGTCGAACCGAAGCCCGGCGAACGGACGAGCCATCCGTCCTCCCGGAACGTGACTGATTTCACCCTTCCCTTGGATGCTTCCGCCCAATCCATTAACACAACCCTTTCAACTGCGCGTTCCCTTGCCAACTTTTGAACAGCCTGTCGTCCCCATTCTTTTAATTCTGAAAGATTGGCGAGTTCCAGCACGGCGCCAACTTCCTTCGCGTCAAACAGAGCATACAAATGCTCCCCCTGCACGAGGGTATACATTGTCTCTAAAAAAGGAATGTCAGACTTCACGAGAGTAAACGAACCTGTCTCCACAATAACGGATACAACCTGTTCCTTTTCCATTACCGCCGATGCAAAAACGATGCCTTGAACGGTTTCTATCAAATACTCGCTTGATTGTTTCTCCTTTAAGCGGCCATTTTCAAGCAGGGCAGTAGTGATGGCGGCAACTCCGGCATTATGAACAGGCACTGTGCCTTCATGATCAAAAAAGATAACAGCCACATCCGCTTCTTCACTGACAGGCGGAACAACGAGACAGCCGGTGATCCCCGCAAATCCGCGCGGCTCTTTTACAAGCAATTTCATTTCTTCCGAAAAAGTGGCCGGCAGCTGCTCCTCCAATTGTTGCAGACTTCTGTAATGAACGAGTGGCACATCATGGATGATCCGAAAAACTTCGCCTGCCACATGCACGTCAGTCGTGTGATACATTTTTTGCAGTTTCATGTCACATCCTCCGTTTCATGCTCCATCGGCGGAATAAGAAGAAACCCTTCCCTAAGCGGATCTTCCTCATTGTAGAAAAAGCGGTGCATGCCCATCAGCCAGGCCGATCCCGATATGTTTGCCACAACCGCGTCCATTCCTTGGACTTGCGTTTCATGAAGCACACGCCCTGTAAATAATGTGCCGACTATACTCTCATGGACAAATTCTTCTTCTATCCCTATTTCGTCATTGGCATAAAGAACAGCCAGCTTGGCAGAAGTCCCCGTCCCGCACGGTGAACGGTCGATCCCGCCCGGCGGGACGACAACGGTGTTTTTTACATCCGCTTCTTTATGCGTTGGCTCCGTAAAAAATTCCACATGGGTCAATCCCCTGATAAACGGAAATTGCGGGTGGACCACTTCCGTTGATTCGTTGATGGCGTTACGAATGTTGATCGCCTTTGCAATAATGTCGGAAGCGTTTTCAGGAATCAAATCGAGTCCCACTGATTTGGCGTCAATAATCGCGTAAAAGTTTCCCCCGTACGCGATATCCGCCTGCACCTCGCCGATGCCTTCCACATCAACGCTGACGCTCTTTAACAAAAAGGATGGCACATTGTTAAAAGAAACGGTGACCGCCTTTCCGTTTTCGACAAGGATATCCACTTCCACCAACCCGGCCGGTGTATCCAATGTCAAGGAGGTCACCGGCTCTTTTACAGAGATGAGCCCCGACTCTGTCAAAGCTGTGCAGACGCCAATCGTATCATGGCCGCACATCGGCAAATATCCGCCTGTTTCAATGTAGATGACGCCGATATCCGCCGCGGGATCGCACGGCTCTGTCAAAAGCACTCCCGACATCACATCATGCCCTCTGGGCTCATTCATGAGCAGCTTGCGGATCCAGTCATACTCTTTTTTCATGTACAGCATCTTCTCCGACATCGTGTTTCCTTTTAGTTCGGGAAGCCCGCTGATGAGAGTTCTCGTGGGATTTCCTCCTGTATGTGTATCTATCGTTGTAAACACTTTTTGCGCCTTCAAATACTTGCCACCCCTTTCTGAAAACGATGATAGCTTAAAGGTTGAATCGGAATACTGGTCTCTTTTTCATTCATGAGCTCCTCCACAACTTTCCCTGTGACAGCCGCCAGGCTGATTCCATCCCCCTCATGTCCTGCCGCTATGTAAAAATTTGGAATCTCATCCACTCGCGACACAATCGGCAAATGATCTTCCGTGTACGGCCGGAGACCTGCGTAAGTACGGATTATCATCATGTCAGCCATTTTTGGATAAAAGCGAATCGCTCTGCGGGCAATACATTGAATGACTTCATGCTCTACCTTCGTGTTAAAATCGACAAATTCCCGGCTGCTCCCGATTAAAAAATTCTGGCTTTCCGTCGGTTCAAAGACAAGCGCCACCCCATATTTCTCTGTAAGCGGATCAACCCGGCGCTCCCCGCCAAACTTGGAAATTAAATAGCCAAACTCCATCACTTTACGCAAACCGATCTGTTCTTGTCTGGAGGCGACAATGATATGCCCTTTCCTTGGCTTGATCGGAATCGACAGGCCCAGCATCTCCCCGATTTTAGGCGCCCAGACGCCAGCGGCATTCACCACATGGTTAGCGGTAAACATTCCGTTTGACGTATCAATGGAAAAAGACCCGTCTCCTTCCTTTTTTACACGCCTCACCTCCGTATGTTTCCAAGCCTCTGATCCTTGCTGCTTTGCCGCTTCCAACAATGCAAAAGCAAGCATATATGGATTGACGGTTGAATCTGTGGAACATTCCAAGCCCCCAAGCAAGTCGTCAGCAAAATACTTGGACTCATGCCGTATATCATTTCGGTCCAACATCCGAAACGGCAATCCTGCCGCTTTTTGGCGTTCCACCCATTGCTCCGCAGCTTCCATTTCTTCTTCAGATTCACAAACAAGAATACTTCCTGGTGCGCGGTATTCAAATGGATAATCCAACTGCCGTGATAAATCAGCGACAAGCTTCTGGCTGACCAAAGACATCTGGCTGTCAAAACCCGGATCTTTATCTATAGCCAAAATATTTCCATCACAACGAGAAGAAGTGCCGCTTACAAAATCTCCTTTTTCAACAAGGGTCACTTGCCGACCGGATTTGGACACGTAATAGGCGATAGCACACCCGATAATTCCGCCGCCGATGATGAACACATCACAATGTTTCAAAGCTGTTCCTCCCTTCGGTGCTTACTTTTTATAGGTTGCAAATACTGTGCCAGGTCGCTCCGCCTGCCACATGAGAAAATCAATATTACTTTCGGGAAAATTTTAAAAACTTGAACATATTAGTGTATAATAATCTTTACACTGTAAAATTTTTTATATATAAGGGGTGGAATCATGGCTCTTTCGCTGCCAACTATCCGTGAAGTGCTGCATACGTTAATACGGCCTAACAACATGGACTATATATTGGAAAGAGACGGGCGGTTTTTTTACCAAAAAAGTCCGTTTGAAAAAGAATGGCGATGTAAAACGGTATACGAGGACGACACTTTTATGGCGTTAACCAATGCGTTCCAAGAAACTTTCGTCACAGTGGTGCTTGATGCCAATGACAAGCCGAACGGCTATATTACCGCAGCTCAGATGATCCAGTTTCTCTACACCTCCTTTCAACATGTAAGCGCTTTTTATGAAGCAGTCATCAACACATCAGATTCTTCGGTGACGGCCATTGACGCCGACGGTCGTGTCAAAACATGGACAAAGGGCGCAGAAGAAATATTTTCGATTAAACAAGAAGAAATATTGGGACGGTTGATTACGGACTTTTTTGAACCTGACAAACTGGAAATCTTGCATTCTCTTCACAAAGGGAAAAGCATTAAAAACAAACAACATCATCCGCGTTCCGACTTATTTGTACTGATTAATTCCAATCCCGTCTATTACGAAGAGGAAATCATTGGGGCCGTGGTGTCGGAAACGGATGTCACCAGCCAAGTAGTACTCAATGAAAAACTGTTTAACATGTCCTTTGAAGTACACCGCCTCGAGCAAGAGGTCGCGAAATACAGAAAAACAAACGATCCGTTCAGCGCTATTAAAGGAAAAAGCAGAATCCTCCAGGAAACAGTGGATTTGGCAAAAAAAGTGTGTGCCGTTAAGTCAACCGTCCTGATTTTAGGGGAAAGCGGCGTTGGAAAAGAAGTGTTCGCGAAAGCCATCCATGATGCAAGCGAAAAAGAAAGCGCCCCATTTATTTCCGTTAACTGTGGGGCCATACCGGATTCTCTCTTTGAAAGTGAAATGTTCGGTTATGAACGCGGGGCCTTTTCAGGCGCCAGCCAAAAGGGGAAAAAAGGAAAGATTGAACTGGCTAACGGAGGAACTTTATTCCTCGATGAAGTGGGAGAAATGCCGCTTGACATGCAAGTAAAATTATTACGGGTGTTGCAGGAGCAAAAATTTTACCGAATTGGCGGTGAAAAGGAAATCAATATTGATTTCCGTATCATTGCCGCAACAAATCGAAACTTATCGGAGCTCGTGAAAGAAGGAAAATTCCGTGACGATTTATTTTACCGTTTAAATGTCGTCAGTGTCCAAATTCCTCCTTTACGTGAGAGGAAGGAAGATATTATTGAACTGACAAATCATTTTTTAAAAGAGTTGTCTATTCGCTACGATCGTCCCATCCAAGATTTTTCCCCCGAAGTTATGCATTCCTTATTACAGTATGACTGGCCGGGCAATATTCGGGAACTGCGCAATGTCATCGAACGGCTTGTCGTTTTTGCGACGGACGGTATCATCAAAAAAGAGTATTTGCCTTTCGTTCCGGACAGCTTCTCTGATCAAAAACAGCTGCCCAAATGGGAAGAGCAAGAACAACACCAAACCATTTTGCCGCTTCAGACCGAAATGGAAAAGCATGAAAGAAAAGTGTTGGAGCGGGCCTTAAAGATCGTAGAAGGAAATAAAGCGGAGTGCGCCAAGCAACTCGGCATCACACGAGCCACCCTGTATAACCGGCTAAAGCGCCTTGGACTTGACTGAATATCCTCCCTTTGTTGGTACAGTTTTTGCATTATAAACTTGCATAGACAGCAAAAGGAGGCAAAGCCTATGACTGGCAACGAGAACTTGGTCATTTGCCGATGTGAGGAAGTCACTTTCGGACAAATTCAAACAACTGTTGAAACATATACATGCAGTGCAAGGGAGTTAAAGCTCAGAACGCGGGCAGGAATGGGTTTCTGTGGAGGCCGCACATGCAGGGTGACACTTGACCGGCTCATTGAAGAGGTACTGCCGGGCATCTCCGTTTCAGACATTCCGTTGAAATACCAGCCGCCTGTCAGACCGGTCACTTTCGGAACGGCAGGTGATCTTGATGACTAGAATTATTGACCACCCTATTTTAGGCAAAATCGAACATAGAAAAAAAATTCCTTTTCAATTTGACGGAGAAACATATACCGCTTACGAAGAAGAAACAATCGCGGCCGCCCTTTTAGCCAATGGCATCCGCCAACTCCGTGTCCACGAACAAAGTGGAACACCTCGCGGATTTTACTGTAACATTGGCCATTGCATGGAATGCCGTGTCACCGTCAACGGGAAGGCAAATCAACGCGCCTGTCTTACGATTGTGAAAAAAGATATGGCTGTTGAGAGCGGAAAGCAGCATCCCAATATGATTAAAGAGATGGTGGCAAAAAAATGAGCGATGTTATTGTGATTGGCGCCGGACCCGCAGGACTTGCAGGAGCCATTGCCTGTGCTCAACACGGCCTAGAGGTAACAGTACTCGATGAGTTTATAAAGCCGGGCGGCCGGCTGCTTGGACAGCTACACGAAGAAAGACCGGGAAAATGGTGGAACGGAATAGAAGAATCGAAACGCCTGCATGAAAAAGCAAAACAATTGTCCGTTCATATACACTGCGGTGTTTCAGTCTTTGATTTGGAAAAAGCCCAAAAACTTTGGAAAATCCATACAGACGCCGGAACATTTGATGCTCCTTTTATATTACTTGCCACTGGAGCAGCCGAATTTCCAATCCCCATACCCGGCTGGACATTGCCGGGTGTGATGTCTATTGGAGCCGCCCAAGTGATGACCAATGTCCACCGGGTTCGGGCAGGGAAAAAAGGGATCATTATCGGAGCAAACATACTATCCTTTGCCATATTAAATGAACTGCAACTGGCCGGCATTCGTGTGGAACGGATCATCCTCCCAGAAAAAAACGCGCTCAGTCAACATGCCGCTATACCGGAAAATGTCATGGAATCCCTGCTCCATGCTTCCCATTTGGCTCCTTCGCGATTTTTGCGCATTGGCAGCCGCTTGATGAAGCGTCCTGCTTTCCGAAACTGGGGTCTTCAATTTTATCCGAAACAAGGCATAAAAGTAAACGGCACTTCCCTCCAACTCCGAAAAGCGGCTGTTGAAATTGTGGGAAAGACAAAAGTGGAAGGGGTACGAACCGTCAATATTGATTCCCGGGGAAATATCATGTCAAATTCGCAAACGGAGTACGAAGCGGACTTTGTTTGCATCGCGGGCGGGTTATATCCACTTGCTGAATTGGCCGCAGTCGCCGGCTGTCCGTTCCGGTATATTCCTGAATTGGGAGGGCATGTCCCTGTTCATTCAGAAACAATGGAAACACCGCTTGAAGGCCTGTTTGTGGCGGGAAATATCACCGGGATTGAAAGCGGAAAAATTGCCATGGCCCAAGGGACTGCCGCCGGACTCTCGATTGCAAAACAGGCGGCAAAAGAGTCCATGATCATTGATCAAAAATTGGATGAGGCCGTACGAGCTATCCAGGAAACCAGGCAGGCGGCCGCCATTCAATTTTCACCAAACATCCAACAAGGCAGAGAGCGCATGAAAAAGATTTGGGAAGAGCTTTCTGCCGAATAGGCTCATAAAAAAACAGGACCGGGCAGGTCCAGTTTTTTTATGCTGATTTGATATTTATGGCAATCTCTTGGCGTACCCTCATGGTTTTAAAAACCTGGCCAATTCACGAACTAACATCTTTACTGTTCATATACTACTTCACCAGTTCTGGATACATCATAACCGAGGGATTGCAATTCTTCTTGAAAAGATTTATTTTGTAAAATCGCCTGCACGTTGCCGATGAGCTGTTCATTTTCATTTGTTTTTAATATGACAAGATCATAGCTTTCTGTCATCAAGGGGATAAAATCAATATTCGCAACTTTGGCCGTATGTTCAATGCCGACACCGACATCGGCTCTTCCATTGGCCACGCTGCTAGCCACTCCCAAATGGCTTGTTTGAATATCTCCATATCCTTTTACGTGTTTTTTCGATATACCGTTAAGCCGCAGTTGTTCGTCTAGCAGCACCCGGGCTCCGGCCCCCTTCTCACGATTAATCAGCTTTAAACCAGCCTTGGCCAAGTCCGGCCAACCCCTTATTTGCAATGGATTTCCCTTTGCCACATAAAGCCCGGCCCTGCGGCCGATCAAGTTCATCACAATAAAGGATTGACTGACAAGCAGCTTTCTTATGTAGGGAATATTATATTGAAGTGTATCACCGTCGAGCAAATGCGTACTGACAATATCCGCTTTTCCCAAATACATGGCAATCAAGCCGTCAAGGCTGCCCGCGTAAGAACGCAACGGACGATACTGGTTTGTGTTCGATTCGATCTGTCTGGCCAAAATATCGAGACTGCTATCCTGGCCGCTGATCACGACTTGACGCACTGATCCTTTTACCGTTTTTTCAGCTTCCACTTCCGGAGCAGATTTCACTTCCAGTGTCCGTAATTTGTAATGCTCCAGCTCATTCGCATCCACACGCATTTGCCGTCCTACCCGGAACGCTTTCAATTCCCCTTTTTTAATTAAGTCATAAACCGTCAATTTGGAGACTTTCAAGAGCCGGGCAATCTCTTCCGTTGTAAAAGACTCATTGTGTGCCATCAACAACACCTCAATACATATAATCACTCTATTTTATCATTTACTTATATGTTCAAGCTAACTATAATTAGTTATAACTAATGATAAATAGATATAACCAAATCTGCTTTTTTGGGGGATTCAGATGAAAAAGTTCGCCATATTCATCTTGCTAGTCGCTTCGTTGTTATTGGCAGGATGCAACAGCAAGGAAACAACCACCAACGTCGACAAGGAAACAGAAGGGAAAAAGATACCATTGACTGTTTCCGCAGCAGTCAGTCTGACAGAGGCACTGGAAGAAATCAAAGAACTCTATGAAAAAGACCATACAGTCGATATCACTTTGCAGTTGGGCGGCTCCGGCACATTAGCCCGGCAAATTCAGCAGGGCGCACCTGTTGACATTTTTCTTTCTGCCAACCAGGAATGGATGGACACATTGGAAAAAGAAGACCTAATCAATCGTTCGACACGAGCAAATATTACAGGAAATAAAATGGTCATGATTACAAGTGCGGATTCCGATATCCAATATACTTCGGCAGCACAAATTTCAGCGAAAGATGTGGAGCAGATCGCCATTGGCAATCCTAAAAGCGTTCCGGCAGGTAAATATACGGAAGAAGCACTACATCATTTGAATAAATGGAATGAGCTAAAAGATCAGCTTGTTTTGGCAAAAGACGTTCGGCAAGTATTAACATATGTGGAAACCGGGAATGCCGACATCGGTTTTGTTTATGAAAGTGATGCGGTGAATTCCGATAAAATCAAGATGTTAGCCACTGTTGACGATTCTTTGCATGGCCCTATCGTTTACCCGGGCGCCGTCATCGCCAATACGAAGCATGAAAAAGAAGCGGAAGATTTTCTAACGTTTTTGCAAACAGAGGAAGCTCAAAACATTATGAAAAAATACGGATTCAAGAAATAACGTTGGTAAGGTATGATGGAACATATGAACTACTCTCCGCTTTTATTATCATTTAAAACGGCTGCTATCGCGACAATCATCGTCTTTATCACAGGAGTCGTCCTTGCAAGGGTGATTGGGCGCAATTCCTTTACCGGAAAAAGCGTAGTGGAAGCCATCATTATGCTGCCGCTCGTTCTTCCTCCAACCGTTGTCGGCTTCGGCCTGTTATACATTTTCGGAAAAAATGGCATAATTGGCAAGCTGTTGCTTGACTGGTTCGACTTTCAAATTGTTTTTACCTGGTACGGAGTCCTCATCGCAGCAATTGTCGTATCGTTTCCATTGATGTATCAAAGTGCCGTCGCCGCTTTTCAACAATATGATCCGAATGTTGAAAGTGCCGCCTATACGATGGGCGCTTCCAAATGGAAAGTATTTTGGACGATTTCCTTTCCGCTTGCCTGGCCGGGTTTGCTCGCTGGGACTGTCCTTTCCTTCGCCCGCGCACTCGGTGAATTCGGCGCTACTTTGATGATCGCCGGCTATATCCCGAACGTGACGGATACGATTCCGCTCGCCATCTACTTCGCAGTGGAATCTGGAGATATGGAGCTTGCCACCTTTTGGGTCATCATTATCGTTGCCCTTGGATTCAGCGCCATTTTATGGCTAAACTGGTGGAGTAAAAAGAACATGATGAAACACACGAAATCTTGATGGAGGGTTCGAATGTGCTTACCGTTGATATTCAAAAAAAACGATCCCATTTTCACTTGAAGGTGCAGTTCACGGCAGCCAATGAAATCGTCATCTTGTTCGGACCTTCCGGATCAGGGAAAACAACCATCCTACATTGTATTGCGGGACTGAACCAGCCCGACTCCGGGACCATCCGCTTGAACGAGACAACATTTTTTGACGGCAAGCCGCTCGTTCCCATCCAAAAAAGAAACATCGGATATTTGTTTCAAGATTACGCCCTTTTTCCACATATGACCGTCTGGAAAAATATCTCTTACGGCATGAAAAATGAAACATTTGCCAAAGACTTCATGAGAGAACTGCAAATCGAACATCTGGCAAACAAATATCCTTCTGAAATTTCAGGTGGCGAAAAACAGCGTGTAGCCCTTGTAAGAGCGATTGCCACCGAACCAGACGCCCTGCTTTTGGATGAGCCGTTTTCCGCATTGGATGACCATACGCGTATAAAAAGCCATGAAGAATTGCTCCGCATCCACCAGCTCTGGCGCATTCCCATTATTTTAGTCACTCATAACCGCGAGGAAGCTGAAAAACTGGGAGATAGAATTTTATATTTGGAGAATGGAAAACTGGCGAACGAAAGACCCCAACAAAAAACAGAGCCTGGTACATAAGTTAAAAACAAACTGACATTCCCGTACAAATCGTGAAAATAAAACCGCGTGAAATCAAGGTTTGTAAATTTGATTTCACGCTGGCTTATTTAATTTTATAGGGTTTTGTCCGAACCTCAAAGTTAGCTTTCTGACTACTTCGCCCAATCAGGTGCGAGCAGAATTGTGTATGTCACCATATAGCGGCCAAATGCGGAAAAGTCTCCCCCGACAGAAAGCAAGCTCTTTTCACCTTCTTTTAAAAAACATTCACTCCTTCCTTATTAGCTTTCTACTTTTTTAACGAACTCGTTTGCAAAAGCGTTAAGGATTTGTCCGGCTTTTTCCGAGATTAATTGATTCTTTTGCTGGTTATTAAGCAATGTCTCGAAACCGCCCATATGCTGAAGTACTTTTTCATCTTCTCCCTTTTCTTCAAAAAGCTCAACAGCGATCATATGAGTTTTTAATGCGCGGGCTGCCTCCGGATTGGAGAACTCTCCTCCTACTTCAAAATGCTTGATGAAAGAGAGGATATCTTGCGCATTTATATCAGATGTCCCACTTGCTTTATTCGAGGCTCCAAAGTCAGCAACTTTTGCGTTATTATGCACTGAAATGAGCGTTCCATGAACGGAGTTTCCAACTACAACCGGCCCGTATTCTCCGTATTTTTCGTTCACAGATACTTGGTTGTTGTCGAGCAAAGCAAGCGATCCGTTAAATGAGCTGCCTACAATGGATACATCGCTTTTCGTAGACATCACAGTTGTTTTCCCCTGGACAGTGGATTCGACTATTTGAACTCTTTCGGCATTTATACTCTCAATGGCACCATGAATTGTGCTGTTCGATACTATGATTGATGCGCCTCCTTGGACCGTCAGTCCCCCGGATACTTCAGCATCTTCAATACAGACGACCCCATCTTTCACCACTACATTACCTGGGTGCTTTCCAGTCATTTTTTCCGAACAGGCTGGTTTTCCGCCAGGCAAAACAGTCACGTGAAAGTCTTTGGATAAGCCGATATTTCCCGCCGCATCAATTGCACGATGTTCAACGAGATGTGTGCCAAATCCAGCAACAAACGGCCCTCCAGGATCATTCTCATTGTAAGTTTGCTCAAAAGCAGCCTTCGAAAGACCTCCTGTCCCCAAGTTACCATATACGAGTGCCTTAACTACTGTTCCGGAATGTGAAAATGTAAACGGTGTACCCAGAGGGGCGTCCGGAAAACCAAAGTAATTGTACCATCCATCTTTATTTAGCCGAAATTCGCCTACGACAAACCCGGATTGATTATCTTTTGGATCAAGCAGCATATCAAACTCATTGAAATATACGTAATGTTCAGTCCCTAACATGGCCAGCGGATCAGACAATGTTTTTTCGGCTAGCGGAAGTTCATTGTCAACAGTCCAGCCAACTGTATCCGATCCCCCGCCAGAGTCCAACGGGTCCATAACCTTTGCCTTTAATTCAAATGATCCTTTCGGCAAATTGAACTGGCTTAAATCGAGATGACGGGTATCATGTTTGTCTTCTATTTTCTTCCCATTAATCTCCCATGTTACTTGTAACACCCTGTCGACAGGATTGGCTGTTTCAACAAAAACGATTTCATCATGCGTCAAATGATGAAGCGTAGTAGAATGGTTGGTGAACTGAATCTCCACATCTTTTTTCGGAAGCGGAGCTCCAACTGTCCACTCTCTCGTTTGTGTCATGCGCGGCCCATCCAAGTATGCGGGGTCTCGGACAAATTCGGTAGTATCCTTCACAGTTGCCTTTATACTGTCTCCCTTTTTTACATTCACTTTCCCAAGTTCTAAATAGCGGCTATTATTCGTATCTGCCACCCTTTTCCCATTAATCTCCCACGTTACATCAAGCATATGAAATCTTGGATGCATTGTCTCTACCCATAGTACATCCTCGGTGCCGACTTCTCCTTCAGGCGTTGAATTAACCGGCATCTTATTGGCGTTTCTCATTCCAGTAATCCGCTGAGTCATGATTTCCCTGCCAACCTGATCGAAGTAAAATCCAGTCCACCGCATCATAGAATGCTCGCTGGGACGCCAAACATTTGACCCGCGTGTTGAACCACTTTCGTAACCGTCCGGATCCGCAGCCCGAATCATCCCCCCAGACTCGCTTTCTTCCCCCAACCAACGCCACCACTTTGCCTTTTGCGCCATCATTTCCTCTGAGCTCATCCGCGTATGGTGCAAAGAGCTTGGCTCGCTGTTCGGATGCGGCAGACCTGGATATTCTCTGCCCCAATAAGGATATTCATCTTGCAGTTGACCCAAGGAATGACCCAACTCGTGCAAAGAAACCAACGGTCCTTGCGGGCTTCCGCCAGTTGTTGTGGCATGCACGCCGCCGATCCCGCCATAAGTAAACGTATTGGCTATAACAAGCGTTTGAATATTTTGAGATTTTTCAGGTATTCCTAAAAGCGGAGCCACATGATCTCTAAGTATCGCATCCCTGGCTTCAACTCCTCCAGCCCCGTATGTCACACCGCGCGCTAACGGATCAGCCGGACATTCATTCGCATATTGGAGATGAAAAACAGTATCCCGACGGACATTTCCATCATCCGGGTCGCAACTGATTCCTGATTCCTTGGACGGTGTCTCTACCATATATACGTTAAAGTAATTCCGATAACTCCGAAACGGCTCAACACTCCACTGGACATTTTGATTCCGATCCACATCCTCGTGAAACTTGTCCATTTCATCAGCGGTATAACCATCTCCCAGAATGATTAGATTCAATCGTTCACTTGCCGGTCCTGTTACCTGCAATGGAACGATATTGACATCACCAACCTCAAGCTGTCCGCTTTTCGCTGATGCAATGGAAAAACGATCTCCTTGCTCCGTTGCAGGACTCAAACCCATAAGCATCAAGACACCGATCGCAAACAAGGACAATATCACCTTTTTACCTTGACGAAACACGTCATTTTCCCCTCCCTAATCAATCTGTTTTTTTAATGTTTTCCTATCATGTCAACATAATGTTAAAGGTAAAGGTCGATTTGAAAAGAATGTTTCATATGATAAGCAAAAAATAGGAATGATGGTAACTAGGTTTGTTTAGTAACAAAATATTCCAATTGTAATGTAAAATAGTATAAAAGATATAAAGGGTGAATGTATGAATAAAGGAAAGCTTCCACTTGTCATTGCCATTGCTGCGGTATCTGGTGGAGGAAAAACAACAGTAGCCACACAGTTAAACCAGAGCTTACAAAATTCAAAAATACTTTATTTTGATCACTACAATTTTGAAGGTCCAGATGACATGATCGATTGGGTAGACAGAGGAGCTAATTATGATGATTGGAACTTGGTTCCGTTGATTAAAGATTTAGAAGGGCTACTTAGCGAACCACTAGATTACATTGTGCTGGATTTTCCGTTCGCCTATAAACACACAAAAATGAGTAAATTTATTGATTTCGCAGTGTTTATTGATACTCCTTTGGATATCGCAATGGCAAGAAGAGTGATGAGAGATTTTAAGAATAATTCTATTGATGATATATTGTTGGATATGAAAAATTATATTGCACAAGGAAGACGGGGTTATCTTGAGATGCTAAAAACGATAAAGCCAAATTCGGATATCATTGTCGATGGGACATTACCTTTATTAGAAATTATTCATAAAATCTCTACATCTGTAGAAAAAATGTAATAACAGGAACGAACTTGGAGGTACATTTCCTCCAAGTTCATTTTTCCTGCTAGAATACGGTATTTCTAAGTCGTAACGTCTCTGCGGTTGGCCAAGGTCATTTGAATTACCCCTTTTTGTTAATTCCCCACAAAAGTGAACCAAACACTTTAACATAGCCTAATAAAAATCGAGGGTAATGTCTGTTTGTTCTTCCGGACACGTCCTCTATAGGAACGCACATATTTGTTAGACATATCGTTTACGATAGATACCATTATTCATTTCCAACTTTTTCAATCAGCTCATCTGCATAAATCTGAAGGGCTTGTCCAGCTTTTTCCGAAATCAATTGATTCTTTAACTGGTTATTTAACAAAGTCTCAAACCCGCCCATATGCTTGAGCACCTTTTCATTTTCTCCTTGTTTTTCAAAGCGCTCTACAGCGATCATATGGTTTTTTAAAGCCCAAGCTGCTTCTTGGTTGGCAAATTCGCCACCAGTCTCAAATTGTTGAATCAACGAAACTAGATCGCTGGCAGTGACATTTGTTCCGGCAACACGTTGGATTGTTACGGCTTGATTCGTATCTGTTTCCGATACTGCCGTAAAAGAAAGCACTGTCTGCGAATCTTGGCCTTCCGGAACTTGCACATAGACTGGCACATTCACTGTCTGCCCTGCTGCCACTTCAATCACTTCGTGTTGGAGCATCGTGTTCCATCCGCCTTCTGTTGCCGCATTCAGCCGGTATAGGTCAGCACTATCCCCACTGTTTGTCACATTGAAATGGTATGTGGCCACTTTTCCGGGAGCCGCTTTTTCCGCCTTGTCCTTGACCGCTTCTACTCCACGATTATAGTCCCCCGCACCATCCAAATGCCGGACAGCCACCCGGTAAGAAAGCACACCATCTTCGTCATATTTCTTATCAAGAATATAAAAGTGGAGCCTGTTATGCTCATCAACGTATTCGCTGACCACTCCATCCGCTGTTCCTGCTTTAAATAACGCATCTGCCAACTGACGATAGTCTCCTTTTGAATACATGGCTTTTTCACCATTCGGTCTCGTGAAGTCTACCTGATCAATATCTTCCGGATTTGCATCAATCACCCATATGTTTGGTGCGGATTCAGCGTTCTTTGTTTTGGCCAACAGCACTCCTGAGTCTGGTATAAATGAGTCAAACCCTACACGATCTACCACTTCCAAGGTATAGTTGTCGTACCATTTCGCTCCCCGTTGCATATCGGCGCGCCAATCATCCCGCAAGGAATTGGGCGGCGTCAAATCTTCCATTTCGATATTGATGCCATATATGCCGCTCCGGCCAAACTGCTCACCGCTCGGGACTGCGCGGGCAAGGACGTCCGCAAACACCGGACCGGTGTCTGCCAATTCATCCCGGTTGACGTTCAAATATTGGCCTTCTGTCAAGAAGCCCTGTTTAATCTTGTTTCTCAGCATATGATGGGATGGCGCAGAACCTCCTAAAGTTGGCTGAACCATCCATCTTGTATGAGGGCCGCCTGGCCCATTAAAGCTGCCGCGACTCATTAATTCCCAAGGACCTGAATACGTGCGGGAAACAGGGTCGGCATATGGATTGTTATAGTTGTCCAGCAACTGCATAATATGTCCAAATTCATGTGCGAAGGTTCCCATTCCATCGTTTTCACCTTGAACAGATATGCCATTTCTTATATCAGCGTGGGACCAAATCCCTTTGGCGGCAACCCATGAAGTCCATGGAACATACCGTGTCGCAGCCCAATTTGGCATATCGGGATATTCGGAAGGCGCTCCATATTCATCACTTACAGATTCGGGACCATCAAACATCATTTCACCAAACTCCTGCCAAACACCTGACTCATCATATCCGGCGTGCAGTATAAATGTAAAATCATATTCTTCTCCCGAAGCTTCCATATCGGCTTTTGCCTTATTCATCGCTTCTGTTCTAAAAGTACTTTTAGGCGTATAATCCGGTGGTAAAAATGGCTGCTGTCCAAACTCATTCATGCCATACTCAAATTCGTTGTGATCCATTCTGTAAGGACCAAAGGCATCAATGTCCACCGACCATTTTCCAAAAGAATTTTCCATCCAGTATTCGTTAATTGTCCGGTGATTGTTTAAAGGTTGAGGTTTGTTTAAAGAATCTTCCCAATACTTCGGCACCTCTTCCCTGGGAATATTTCCATTGATCGGATTCCCATGATGCTCGCTTCCCTCTTCCGAACTTAGAATAAACTCCCGGTCTGGAAAGTCTACTACGACCAATGCGCCTTTCAACACTCTTTCAGGTTGAATATTCGCGTTGTTCCAATCCATCCCTGGTACGGGTCGATAGTCATCCCATGTCATATGTTCCGGCAACACCCAAGACTCGGAATCTACCGGTTCCGGAAATGTGTCCAACCCGGATTGTTGAGCATAAACAGGTGAGGTGAGGCCTACTGAAAGCAAAAAAATACCTAAAACAACAAAAATGCTATTTATTCGCCTCAAACCAGCAACCTCCTTTTATTTTTAACAAAAGCATACCATTTAAATTTAATTCCGACAATTGAGAATATACTGAATAATATTTAAGTACTATAAAGGCTGACTGGTCCTTTGTTCATAAGAACATCGCCTATAACCCATTTTTTTACACATTATTCATTCTTCTTAAATAACAACTGAAACTTTTCATAATAGGGTTTAGGTGATGCTTTATTCTTAATATTTATTATATTCTGAATGAAAGTGTGGATCATCACATCTATTCCTTTTCTGTACCCATTTCTAGAGACTTAATGAAAAATAGTGATAAAGACCTGTAAAGCATTTGCAAAAGGTTACAAGGTATGAACAAACCTTTAAGAATCCGTTCTCCCTTGATGGCTGAGTATGCACTGGATGCTTCGCTTTTGCCAAACAGCATAAAAGCAAATGATAGGCAATATATCCTAACGACAACAGATTACTTGCTTACTATTTTATTTATTTCAATAATTTTAAATTGTTTAAATTAAGCAACAGTGTTATGTTATGGATAACTCAAACTGTATTTTTTAACGGGGGAGGAAACAGGATTTGCGCGGCAATACGAGCAAACCGAAATGAACGATTCACCAAAGGAGGAAGATGGGTAATGAAAAGGCCGGTCATCTATTCACTCTTCATGTTGATGATCCTTTTGGGAAGCACCGCCGAAGTTTCAGCCAATCAGATTTCACCGACTGCTTCCTCCAAGGAACCAGTCAAAATGAATGGACTTGTTCCGGAAACAGCAACAGAATACACCAAAATAGAACTAGAAGACGGAATGACGAAGCCGATCTATCCCATTGATGAGGCCATCATCGAGAACTTATTGGTTGAAACAGAAACAGATAGCGATGGGGATGGTAAACGGGACCGCGTGGCTATTCGTGTCATGCGCCCGCATACAGATCCCGGAATAAAAGTGCCGGTCATCTATGAAATGAGCCCATATCGGGCCGGCGGAAATCCAGTTGATTTTCACAACGTTGATATGGATTTGGTTCCGATCGACGGCAAGCCGTCGGCAGCAAATCTTGGCTCTTTGGGAGATTATTATGTTCCAAGAGGCTATGCGGTCATTTTAGGATACAGCATTGGGAGCGGTGCCTCGGACGGCTGTCCAACAGTAGGCGATGTACATGAAATCATGGGAACAAAGGCGGTCATTGATTGGCTCAATGGACGGGCTAAAGCTTTCACAGAAGATGGGGGTGAAGTGAATGCCGATTGGTCGACTGGCCATGTCGGCATGATTGGCGTCTCCTATAACGGCACATTGCCAAACGGCGTTGCGGCTACCGGTGTGGAAGGGCTGAAAACGATTATACCCATAGCGGCAATCAGCAACTGGTACGATTACTACCGGGCAAACGGCGCCGTGGTTGCTCCCGGCGGCTACCAGGGAGAGGATGCCGACGTATTGGCTAAATATGTTTTAACACGGAAAAATCCCGATATTTGCCAACAAGGAATTGATCAGCTCACCGAAAAACAAGACCGTATAACAGGTGATTATAACGAGTTTTGGAACAGGCGGAATTATTTGAATGACGCGAATAACATCAAAGCAAGTGTCTTGATCGTCCATGGCTTAAACGACTGGAATGTAAAGACAAAGCAGTTTTCACAATGGTGGGAAGCACTAAAGCAAAACAACATACCGCGAAAAATGTGGCTCCATCAGGGAGGCCATAGTGGGGTTTCATCAAATAATTGGAAACAGACGGAAAATAGATGGTTCGATTACTGGCTATATGGAATTGAAAACGGATTGATGGACGAACCGAAGGTCGACATCCAGCGTGAAGACCGTACGTGGCATCAGCAAGAGGACTGGCCTGCCCCTGAAGCAGCTTCCGTAAAGCTGCATCTTAAGGAAGGCACCGATACAGATAGCGGAGTTCTCAGCAGCGAAGCGTTCGCAAATGCATCGAGTCATGAAAGCCTGACCGATACCCCCTTGAAAAAAGCAACTGAGCTTGCGGCAGAACCGGAAATAAAGTCTGAAAATCGCCTTGCTTATCTTTCACCAGTATTAAAAGAGCCCATCCGTCTAAGCGGCACACCTGTAGTGACATTGAAGGCAAGCATTGACCGGCGTGTAGCCAACTTGACCGCACTTCTTGTCGATTATGGCGGAACGAAACCGGAAATCGTCACACGGGGATGGATGGACCCACAAAACCTGGAATCAGCCGCACAATCTGTACCACTAACACCTCATCAAGCATATACATTCAAGTGGGATATGCAGCCAGATGACTATGTGTTTAAATCGGGGCATCGCCTGGGCATCATTCTTCTTGCAAGCGACCATGAATTCACAATCCGTCCTCCGGCCGGAACAAAAATAACAATATTTCCTGGAGAAAGTGAAATAACCCTGCCAATTGATGGTGAATTGCAACATCTGAATATCACCGCGGCCATCATGGAAAAAACTGTACAGCAATTCGAGAAAGATGGGGAGTTTACAAATAATGAGGCCGCCCGTTCCTTGCAGGTTCATTTAGTATCCATCCATCATTTCGAACAGCAAGGCAAAGCTGAAAAGGTAGTTCAACATATGAAAAGTTTTTACCCTTTGCTTGATCACTATTTTCAAAAAGGACATATGTCAGAACGCGCCTATCAAACTTTGAAATCTGACACGGATTACTTCATAAAAAAATGGCAATGACCTTTTGATTACCAAAATGATGATGAAATAAAACCGATATTCTCCCCTTGATCCAGACAGATGGGGAGTTTTTTGATGACTCTAAAAAAGGGCGAGAACACCTAAAATTCATATCTTTATCGGTCAACTGCAATAAAATGCCAAAAGCGATAGGCATTTGAAAGAAGCGGTAGATGAGTGCGTTCAAGAAAGTGAACCGGCTTCAGCCCGCATACATAATAGGGCTGAAGCCAGTGTTATTCTAGGCGAAAAGCTCGCAAGGAAAGGCAATCACCATGTATCCCTCTGAATTTACGTAATCCGCCTTAAACACATCCTTGAATACATCCACCCTTACACAATTCCCGTCATTTCTACGAGTGGTTTCAGATCTACTTTTTTATTGGAGTGTCGCTAAAATCGCTTCTCCGTTTTTCTCATACGTCCCCGGCTTTTTCATCCACCTGCCTATATACGGGCTCGCCCTCTTGTTGACACACGGCTTCTTCAAATTCCGGCAGCATCGCACCGACAGTAAAATATTCTAATTTTCCTCCTGCTTTTGCATTGGAAGTATCGGTAGAATATTGTTTTGCCAACGCTTCAAATTTTTCTCCTTTATCAAACGTTTGTTTTATTTCCTTGGCCGTCTTTTCATTCTTTACCAAAATAGGGGGAGCCTGAATCTCCGTTTTCATGCGCTTATAGTACTCTTTTATCTATTTTTCTCAAATATTACCACCACATCTATCGCCTTTTCGTTTAAAAGGCCGATGCGCACCGCCCCTTCCCCCTAGAAACCCTTGACTTGCCAGCCACATCTCAAACTGGTCGCCCAGTTGATCCTATGCTCTCTATTACCTTTTCATCTATTTCTTTATCATTTAATCTTCCAATATGTTGACAAACACCCTTAACAATTCCTGTCTATATCTTTCTTTTAGCTCACATCAGTTTCCATTGCAACTTTCACCGCTTATTTGCGTGTTTTGCGTTGCATGCGGATATGATGAAAAGCATAGAAATGATCACCAAGCTACTCATTGTACCTCGCTTTAGTTTTTCATCTTGGGATCTAAAACGTCCCGCAGTCCATCACCCATAAGATTGAATCCGAGAACAACGAGCACAATACAGACTCCCGGCACAATCAACGTCCACGGCGCAAGCTGTATAAAATCTCTTGAATCCGCTAGCATTTTACCCCACTCCGGCAATGGCGGCTGCGCTCCGAGCCCCAAGAAACCAAGCCCGGCGGCATCCAAAATGGCTGTGCCAAATCCCAATGTGCTTTGTACGATGAGCGGAGCCATGCTGTTCGGCAATATATGGTGGAGCAGTATGCGGCCATTTTTCATTCCCTGGGCCCTCGCCGCCATGATAAACTCCTCTTCCCGCAAACTAATGACCCTGGAACGGACAAGACGCCCAAAAATCGGAATATTAACGATGGCAATCGCAATCAAGGCGTTTTGCAGAGAGGCTCCCAAAATGGCTACAATAGCGATGGCCAATAAAATGCTCGGAAAAGCAAGCAAAATATCAAAAAATCGTGAAATAAGCATGTCCACCCAACGCCCATAATATCCGGCAAGAACACCTAAAATCGTTCCAAAAAATAGTGCGCCTATAACCGCAAAGAAACCAACTTGAAGAGAAAGTCTCGCGCCATACGCAATTCTTGTAAAAATATCCCGCCCAAGATCATCCGTTCCAAGCCAGTGTGTTGCAGACGGAGGCTGCAGCCTGTCGGAAATGACTTGTTCATCGAATCCGTAAGGCGTAACGAACGGGGCAATGAATCCAAGCAAAACAAAAAATAGTATGATAAAAAAACCGGTAATGGCAAAACGATTTTTTCTAAGCTGTCTCAAAGCATCCCGCCAAAGGGAGGGAGGGGCTCCCATTTCAGGTTCCTCGGGCCTTTTGGGAGGAATTTGTGTTGAGGGCCCCATTTCAACATTTGTTTGCATATTTGATCCCCCTTATTAATATTTGATTCTGGGGTCGATGACGGTATATAAAATATCGACAATCAAGTTAATAATGACAAATATAAAAGCGATCACCAATATTCCGCTTTGAATGACCGGATAATCCCGATAATTAATCGCCTCAAATATATAACGTCCCACACCTGGCCAACTAAAGATCGTTTCAGTTAAAATCGCACCGCCCAATAATACGCCTGCCTGCAGACCAATGACGGTGATGACAGGGATAAGGGCGTTTTTTAATGCGTGTTTATAAATCACCAGGAACGTGCCCGCCCCCTTTGCCCGGACTGTCCTAATGTAATCGG
Organism: Siminovitchia thermophila; assembly: GCF_016909185.1. GTDB lineage: Bacteria > Bacillota > Bacilli > Bacillales > Bacillaceae_C > Siminovitchia > Siminovitchia thermophila. Next base: position 71,430 of record NZ_JAFBFH010000010.1, read on the forward strand.
ACTTCATTACCTCCAACATGCTGGAACGTGTCATTCTGGCAATAATCGCCATTGGAATCGTTCCGAGTGCGATAGCTGGCAAAACGAGGTGTTTTAAGACTGTCACCGTTTTTTCAAAGTCCATTTGCAGAAGAGAATCGAGGACATATAAATGGGTGATGGGTGTAATGGGATCCTTGCTTGCCTCTCTTCCATAAGCAGGGAGCCATGCAAGCTCTTGGGCAAACAGCCACTGCTCCATGAGCGCCAGCCAGAAGACAGGCATTGATACACCGATTAAGGCAAACAGCATCGCCAAGAAATCAAACCATGAATTTTGCTTCCAAGCACTGATAATACCGGCATTGACTCCGATAATAATGGCAAATAAGATGGCGAAAAATGTCAGCTCAAAGGTCGCCCCCAACCGTGGCAGCATTTCAGTCAATATGTCATTTTTAGTCCGCAAAGATGTTCCCAAGTCCCCCTGCAGCACATTTGATAAATAGATTCCATATTGAACGGGATACGGCTTGTTTAAGCCCAACCTTTCTTCCAGTTCCTTAACTGTCGACTCTTTAGCCGCTTCCCCTAAAATGGTTTGTGCCGGATTTCCGGGAATCATATGTACAATCGCAAACGTAATAATCGTCATTCCAAGCAAAACAGGAATAAGCACGAAAATACGCCTGCCAATATAGGCATACATACATCCACCCCATTTCCTAAATTGATGAAAGTGCATTTGATTGTAAAAATAAAAATATAGGGTAATAGAAGGACTCTATTACCCCACCAACTCGTGTGGTGTGCGCCACTTTTTTTCTAGTGAACTGGGTTTTGTCCCAGCCCTATATTGATCTTTATTCCAGTTCTACTTCTTCTAACGGATCACTCGTGGATGGATGAGGTATAAAGTTTTTCACGGTGCTTTTTGCCGCCACAAGCGGTTTGGAATGTACCAACAATGCTGTCGGGGCGTCTTCGCTTAACAGCACTTGCGCTTCCTTGTATAGTTTGGCCCGCTCGTCTTGCTCTATAGACAGCCGTGCCTGATCCAATAATTTATCCACTTCTTTATTTTCATAGAAGTTTCTGTTCTCTCCTCCGATCGCTTTACTGTGCATCAAGCTGTCAAAGAAGTAATTCGGGTCGCCATTTGTGCCCGACCAGCCCATTAAATACAACTCTTGATCACCTTTCGCCGTTTTCTCCAAATAAGGCGCCCATTCTTCACGGACAATGTTTACCTTGATGCCAACCTGCCCCAAATTGTTTTGAATGATTTCGCTTACCTTTTCTGGGTCAGGCATATATGGCCTTGATACAGGCATGACCCATAGGTCAATATCAAATCCATCCTTATAGCCTGCTTCGCCCAGCAGTTCTTTCGCTTTCTCCGGATTGTAATCATATCCTGCCACTTCATCGTTATACCCCAAATAGGTTGGCGGGATGAGATTCTTCGCGGGAGTCGCGTAACCCGAATACAATGCGTCAATGATAGACTGTTTGTCAATGGCATAATTGATCGCCTGACGTACTTGCTTATTATTTAACGGTTCCTTTTGATTGTTGAATCCCAAGTAACCTACGTTATTTTCGCTGCGTGTAAATAACTGCAAATTTTCATCCGCTTCAATGCCTTCGGCATCTTCGGGGTTTACATCATCAATGATGTCCACTTCACCCGATTTGAGGGCAATTAAGCGGGCGGCGGTGTCTGGAATGACTTTATAAATAACTCTATCTAATTTGGGCAATCCTTCTTTCCAATAATCTTCATTTTTTTCCAAGACAATTTGGTCATCCTTCGTCCAACTGGCAAACTTGAATGGACCAGTTCCTACCGGATTTTCGTTAATTTTTGAGCCATGTTCTTCTAAAGCGGCCGGGGATGTAATGGAAAAGTAGTGCATGGCCATATTTTGCAAGAAAGAACCTAACGGCTCATTTAAAACAAACTCGATTTCATAATCTCCTTTTACATTGACCTCCTTGATGATATGTCCCTCTTCCCCTTTATAACCTCCGAACATGGCGCCGTATAAGGGATAAATATATCCGTCATCGGCAAAGCTGTACTGATGTTCCGGATCGGACCAACGTTCAAAGTTGATTTTTACTGCTTCTGCATTGAAATCTGTACCATCATGGAATTTCACTCCTTCTTCCAGGAAGAAAGTATACGTCAATCCATCTTCCGAAACTTCCCATTCCTTAGCAAGCTTGGGTACGATTTCAAATGACTCTCTGTCATAATCGAGTAAGCTTTCGTAAATATTTTTCGTCACACGGGAGGTTTCTCCATCAGACACGCTGGCAAAGTCCAAACTGCTGGAATCCCCGCCACGGGCATAAATAAGCACCTGTTCAGTATCTTTTTCTTTTTTCCCCGATCCTTTTGAATCATCTGATGTGGTCTGATCTCCACCGCTGCATGCCGCAAGGAACAAAGCTAGTCCAGTGACAAGTGAAAGTAAAAGAGCTAATCGTCTCTTCAAACCCATTTCCCCCTTTTCATTCATAAAATGAATTTAATAAAGCTTATTCCTTCTATTTAATAAAGATGACAAGCCACAAAATGCCCTTCTTCCATCTTGCGAAATTCTGGCCTTTCGATTTTGCAAATTTCCATGGCCTTTGGACATCTTGTATGAAAAGCACACCCCAATGGCGGACTCGAAGGGCTCGGAACATCTCCTTTTAAAATAATCCTTTCTCTTGCTACATCCGGGTCCGGTACGGGAGCCGCCGACAAAAGGGCTTCCGTATAGGGGTGTTTCGGATTTGAGTATAGTTTGTCTTTCTCGGCCAATTCCACAATCCGTCCCAAATACATGACGGCAACACGATGGCTGATATGTTTGACCACACTTAAATCATGCGCGATAAAAATATAAGTCAAATGAAATGTTTCACGTAAATCCTCCAATAAATTAAGAATTTGGGCTTGAACGGAAACATCCAGAGCAGAAACGGGCTCGTCACATATGATCAACTTCGGATTGTTCGCAAGCGCTCTTGCAATGCCGATCCTTTGCCGTTGCCCCCCGCTGAACTGATGGGGGTAGCGGGAAGCATGATACATGCTTAGACCCACAATTTCGAGCAGTTCTTTCATCCGGGCTTTTCGTTCCTTTGCGGACGCCATTCCATGAACGAGAAGTGGTTCGGTGATAATTTTTTCCACTTTATGCCTTGGATTTAAGGAAGCATACGGATCTTGGAAGATGATTTGCATATCCCGCCTTAACTTTCGCATTTCTTCAGGTGGTATGGTGGTGAGTTCTTTTCCCTCAAAGCGTATTTTTCCGGCTGTCGGTTTCATCAATTGTAAAATGCACTTGCCGGTAGTGGACTTTCCACACCCGGACTCGCCGACGATTCCAAATGTCTCCCCCGGCATGACATGAAACGAAACTTCGTCAACAGCTTTCACTGCTCCAATTTTCCGTCCCAAAACGCCGCCTTTTATGTCAAAATGCTTCTTTAAACCCTTAACTTCCAAGAGTGGCTTTTGCATGTTCTCCCTGTTCACTCTCCTTCCCCTCATATAAAAAACAGCGACTGCTCCTCCCTTCTGCAAGCGCATACAATTCCGGCGTTTCAACAAAACAGCGATCAAATGCAAACTCGCATCGCGGCGCAAAGTGACATCCAACTGCTCCAATTTTTGGCTGTGGAACTGTACCTGGAATAGAATACAATTTTTGCTGTTTTTTATGTAAAACGGGGAGGGACTTGATCAGGCCCTGCGAGTAGGGGTGCTTCGGGTCTTTTAAAACTTGCCGCATCGTACCTTCTTCAACAACCTGTCCGGAATACATCACCAACACCCGGTCACATATTTCGGCCACAACCCCCAAGTCATGGGTAATGAGTAATATGGCAGTCTCGTTTTCTGTATTTAACTTCTTCATCAAATCAAGAATTTGGGCTTGAATCGTTACATCCAGAGCTGTAGTCGGTTCATCCGCTATCAAAAGTTTCGGCTCGCATGCCATCGATATCGCAATCATGACGCGTTGCCTCATTCCGCCCGAAAGCTGATGGGGGTATTCATGGATAATTTGTTCCGGCCGGGGAATACCAACGAGTTTCAGTAATTGGATCGATTTCGCCCTGGCCTCTTTTTTGCTGATTTTTTGATGGATTCGGATCGCTTCAATGATCTGATCTCCAATCGTAAACAGGGGATCGAGAGATGTCATTGGCTCCTGAAAGATCATGGAAATTTCATTTCCCCTTATTTTTCTCATTCGCTTGTTGGAAGCTTTTACGAGATTTTCACCTAAAAAATAGATTTCCCCTCCCACAATTTTGCCTGGAGGGTTTGGAACCAATTGCATAATCGACAAGGACGTGACGCTTTTTCCACATCCTGATTCCCCAACGATTCCCAGCACTTCTCCTTTATGTACCTTGAGACTCACGCCATTTACAGCTGGTATTTCGCCGGTGTCGGTAAAGAAATGGGTATGTAATTGATTGATCTCTAAAATTACTTCATTCAAATATGTCCACACCTCCTAAAAAAAAGCCATTTTATTTGGAATTATGTAAAAAATGTGATTAGGTTAAATATACTTTATTTAATCATGGTTTTCAAGTTTTATTGCCATAACATTTGAGTCTTCTTTCATTTTCAATCACTTGTTTATTTCGTTGCTATTCATTTAAAATTTCCCGGCATCGCCTCTCTGGCTGTTGCCGGGAAACAACTATTTTTCAAAAATATCATCCTATTTCCGGCAAACTAGGGCATGCTTTCAATAAGTGATTCAGCTTCTTCTTTGAGCATATAATAGCCTTTATTGGATATTAGCCCATTATTTTGTTGCTGGTCCAGCAACAACATAAATCCATTCATATGTTTCGCTACTTTATCACCGAGCCCTTTTTTCTCATAAAGTTCAACTGCCGCCATATGAGTAGTTAAAGCACGGGCTTCCTCTTCATTTTGAATCTCGCCATCCTCTTTTAAACTCTCCACAAGCGACAGAATTTCTGTTGCAGTTGTTGGGGTTGTTTCTCCAAGTGCGTTTTCAAGAGCTTTTCTCCCTCCAACGATCGGCAATTCTACCAAACTCTTTCCTAGATGAACATGAAATGCAGCACGGTTTGGGTCCGTAAGGAGCCTTCCTTTATTGCTTCCGGCAATGACAATTCCAATCCGATGGCCTTTTTTAAACACATAATCTTCTGGAAGGGTTTCCCATTTGATGCGATGATTCTTTCCAGGCTCCAGAAAGACAGGATGTTCAAGCGATTTTCTATTCTTGGCGCTAAGCCATCCATGTGTCACAATTTCATAAGGGGATTCAATTGTTGTTAATTCTGTTTCCAGATAGCAGGCACTGTCGGTTGGAGAACTTTCACCCCAGCACGTTCTGTTGGAAAGTGTCCGGATCCCTTCATCACTGCTTTGATGATCTACCCTTACATCTGTTCCATAATCTACGATCAGCGCTGTAAGATTCGTATTTTCCTTATCAACGACCGTGCGAATATCTATTTCGGGAACACCGCTTAACCGGACATCTTCCTGAAGTTCCGGAGACAAAAAGATGAGTCTGTCCTCTTTTACTGTAAATTCATTTTGAACCATCTGCTTGTCAGTTTGATCCGGGTTATCCGTGAATGTTTGGACAGCTTCTCCATTCACCGGTCCAGTTTTCAGCGTGCCTGGCAAACTTTCATTTCCTGGAGCAAGTCGTACTCTGACAAACGTTGAATTTTCAGCCGGCCAACTGGAATGTGTTTCCCACTCACCCGGACCTGTTTCCAAGTCTAAAATCGGTTCATCCATGATGCCGTTTTCTATGTCCAGCAGCCAATAGTCGAACCAGCGGTGAAGTGTCTGTACCCATTCTGCTCTTCTAAAATCAAACGGGTCTACATGCCCTGTCTGTGTAAGCCATAATTTCCTCGGTATATCGTTTTCAGCTAACGCTTCCCACCATTTGGAAAAATGGTTGGCTTTTACATTATAGTCATTTAATCCGTGAATCATAAAAACACTTGCCTTGACATTGCCTGTATCTTTATAGTAATTGCGCTCATCCCAAAACTCATTGTAATTTCCGGTTTCATCGTCAGCGGCGACTCTTATTCTTTCGTGAATCGGTGCGCATTGCCGCACCCTTTTACTGTTTGTCACCCTGCTTGCCAAACCACTGGGGCCGTTGCGGTAAAACGGAATGCCTTCGTAACGATAATAATAATACCAGCTGCTGATGGCACCGATCGGAACGATCGTTTCCAAGCCTTCTACACCCGTAGCGGCCACTGCATTTGCCAAGGTTCCATCGTAAGACTTGCCGACCATTCCCACTTTTCCAGCAGACCAATCGGCACTCACTTCATTTCCATCTTTGTCGAACGCTTTTCCCTTTCCGTTTAACCACTCGATGACCACTTTTACGCTTTCCGTCTCTTCAAATCCACCTGTTGTGGGACAGCCATCGGAATTGTTTGTTCCCACCATATCCAGCAACACGACCGCATATCCCCGCGGAACGAAGTAATTGTCGTAAAATAAAGGGAACATTTCGTTTGTTCCGGAACCATCCGGATCTTTTACTTGGGACTCATTACCTCGTCCCAACTTTTCATAATAAGGACTTGCCTCCATGATTACGGGCACCTTTAATCCTTCCTCTGTTTCTTTTGGACGCATAATGTCAATCGCAATCCGATCCGGCTCTCCATTTTCATCACTGTCCAATTCCGATTGAATGAAAACGGTTTCTTTAATGGCGTCCAAATAAGAATAGATGGGCCGTGTGACGCCATCTTCCAATTCATGTCCAGAAACCGTTACCTGCTCGGCATATACTTTATCATTGTCGAGGTGGGAAAACGACGGCACTAACAAAAGAGACAATACTAGACTAAGGGCCACTCTACTTGTACTCCAACGCATTATATCATTTCCCTCCCTTTTGTTTATATTTTCATAATAATTTAAATATTCTTTATAGAAAAGGGTCTTTTCGGTTAATTATCTGGGATATTTTACAAATTTTTTTTACGAGAATGCTAGATTTCCCAAATCGACATTAGTCTTGTAGTGAGGAAAACGCCATAACATGGTCAGAACGGCTGAAAAAAGAAGCAGATTAAAAAAGCGTCATCAAAACACGCCAGATTAAATCTTTTGGTGCAGATAGCCCCATGTCTACCTTTGCAATATAAAAACCCTTCCAAGAAGTAATACCTATTTCCTGAAAGGATTTCTATCGTTCTACTTGATCCAAACTGTGTTTTTTTGCTCTTGTTCGTTCACGGTCAGCTGGAAAATATCTGGTCGCGCATAATGGCCTACGACATCAAAGTCAAACTGCGCTTCGGCAATCTTTTCCAGATCAATTTCCGCGTAGAGAATCTTTTCCTTTCCAAACACTGGCTCAACAATAAATTCTCCTAGCGGATTCACAATACAACTCCCCCCGCGGGTGAGTTCTTCCGGCCATTCGTTCATTTCCTTGCGTGAAGAAAGGTCCTCCGGATACATACTCTTTGTGGCATACTGGTTGCATGACAAAACAAAGCATCTTCCTTCCAGCGCGATATGCCTCATCGTGCAAGACCACGTATCCCTTCCGTCAGCGGTTGGCGCAACGTAAATTTGCACACCTTTATCATACATGGCCGCGCGCGCAAGCGGCATGTAATTTTCCCAGCATATGAGTGCCCCTATTCTTCCGTACGGTGTATCAAAAACGGGCAATGTGCTTCCATCACCTTCTCCCCAAATAAGTCTCTCCGCCCCAGTAGGCTTCAGCTTGCGGTGTTTTCCCAACAGCTCCCCATCCGAGCCGAAAAACAACGCTGTGCAATAGAGCGTCCCCTGGCTGGATTCACTTTCTTTTTCAATCACCCCTATCACAACATAAGCTTTTGCCTTCTTGGCAGCTTTGCCGATTTCTACTGTCTCCTCTCCAGGCACTGTAATGGAATTGTTCCAATACCGAAAAAAATCCTTTCTCCCTTCATCAGACCGGGAACCTACCACCGTTCCGAAGGACATCCCCCTTGGGTAAGCCGGTATGAACGCCTCCGGGAACACAATGATATTGGCCCCTTTTTGGCTCGCTTCTCTGATCAACCGGACCGTCTTTTCGACCCCTTTCACTTTGTCCATCACTTCTGCGCCGGCTTGAACAACAGCGACTTGACACTGTCTTTTTTTCTGCAAAATCATCATCCTTCCACTTTTCTTTCCGGGAAAATATATTTCCACCATCTCCCTCTGATATAGATGTTTCTCCTGCATATCTGGCTGGCAAACTGATGCCAAAATTGCGGCAATTCCGAGTGCTTTGTACCTTTGGCAAAAACGAAAAGGCCTGAGCCTGATGCAATATCGGGCTCAGGCCTTATTAGCGTTTCACTTTTCGCAGCACTTCAAGAGCATTGCTTGTCCCAATTGTTTTTAAGGTTTATAGTTATATAGTGCTGTTTTCATAGACTCATAAGAGTTGTTCCAAAAGTCCGGATTCTCCCTAAAAGATTTTGCCACTTGTTTTACCATCACTTTAAATTTTTCATCGTACCCTGGATCATCCTTCGGCGGCAAGTCTTTTTTGAACCCGTCAACAAACTTTTTTGTAAAATCTGTAATCGGTCCCCATTTCGCCACTTCATTTCCGTTTTCGTCTATAAAAATAAAAATCGGAATAATTCGTTTTTCATTCGTCAAATATCGATCCATCAGTTCCAAGTTTTGATCCCGGAGCAAAAAGCGGACCGGCATATCCGTTTTTTCAGCCAAACGGAGCAAAACAGGGATGTTCAGCATACAATGTCCGCACCAAGGTTCTGCCAAGACAATGACCCGCAATTGCTTGTCTTTTATGGATTGAAAAAAGTGCTCATCCTCCGGGGGAGTAAACTGATCATAAACCCGCGAAAAGCCGTCCTTGTGATATTCAAGTGTTTCGATATATTCATCCGGCGTCAACCCTTTTTCATACCAATTATGTAAATCCATTCTCTTCATCTCCTTTTCCACTTTTATACTAAGAGTACTTCAATAAAATAGATTGTGTAAACCAAACCGCATTCTTCCGTTGTTTCAATTTCGCCAAATCGGTTAAAGTAAAAAGAGATTCCATTTGGAAGAGGTGTTAAGATGCATCCCATCGTATTGTTTGACGGCGAGTGCCATTTTTGTGATGCCAGTGTCCAATTTATCATTCAAAACGATCCAGAAGGAAAGATTCACTTTGCTTCTTTACAAAGCGACATCGGCCAAAAATTATTAAAAGCCCAGGATGTACCTGCCCATATCGACAGCATGATGTTAATCGACGAAAACAAAGTGTACTATAAATCGGCAGCAGCACTGCGGATATGCAGCCATTTGAACGCACCTTGGAAATGGTTATATCCATTGATGGTCGCTCCTTATCCAATCCGCAATCTATTTTATGACTTGATTGCGAAAAACCGTTACAAATGGTTTGGCAAAAAAGAAAGCTGTATGCTTCCGCCGCCGGATATACGCGCCCGATTTTTATCGTAGCAAAAGAACTTGTCACATCCACTTCGGATTTGACTCAAAAGCGGCACTTGGCCGGAGGGGGTTCGCTCAAATGGCGCTCCCTCCGACTTTTGCTTTATTTTCATTCCAGACTCTTGAAAGAGGCTGTTTGTCTGCCGATATTCCCAACATTCCACCCTGAATACAACTTGACAGGCGTTTGACCAAGCTCAAACTGTTCGGGCCGATATTCCCAACATTCCCCCCTGAATACAACCGCCGGAAAGCACCAAAGCGGTCTTGTCATGAAGCCGCCGTTGGCATGCCCTTGCCGGGGCCAAGAGCAATATTGCGCTTTCAAGTCGGGGAGAGGGAGCGGACTTCCCCTCTGACGACCTTTTCTTCGCCCCCCGATCATTCTTTTTCTAAATCCTTCACAAGCTAATCATAGAAGCCTCCGTATTCCCTAGTACACGATTTAGCCGAACTTTCACTTTCACAAAAAATAAGCAGCAAGCCCTTTGGCCGTGGGTTGTGCCGCTGCTTTCTACCTTTTCCATTATTTTACTTGAAGCAAACGGGGCGCCGTTGTGACGAGCAAAGCGATCACGATAAAACATGCCAATGAAGAGATAATGTAAGAAGTGCCGTTGGAAATCAGTGAATAAAGAAAAGCGGATTGACCCGAAGGTGCAAACTTACCCCAAAAAATGATTCCGGCTATGAAATGCCAAGTATATCTGGCAAAGCCGCCAACAAAGATCGCTGCAAACAAGAGCAGTACGAGCCTTGTTTTTCCTTCAGACCTTACAGCCTTTTGCACTGCAGGCGCAAACCATCCTGCCGCTCCAACAAAGCTAAAAGCAACGAAAAATTCAATGAATCCTTGCAGAGGCGTTAATATTTGTCCCGCGGCTTCCCCGGAAACTACTTGCAACATCCCCCACAAAAAACCTGCAGCAAAACCGGCTTTAGCCCCCCAACGAAGCGCCACAATAAAAATAGGCACCATGGCAAACGAAAATTTGATCGCCGGCGTTACCTGAATCGATGGAATCATGTCCAGCATCATCGCAAATGCCGCAAAGATCGCTACCTCGATCAAAATGCGTAAAGACATCTTTTTTCCCATAAAAAAACCCCCTATGATGTAATAACCGACCGTAACCATAGGGGAACAAAGACAATGAAATACTCCATTGCCTTCACACCTCAAATAACCATCCCTGCGCTGGAATTAACCAACAGGTTCTAAGGGTCTGGAACGAATCCACTCTCAGCCAAAAGCTCCCCCTGGCACGCCGATTCAACTACTATCCTTTATTGTAATCTTTTTTTGAAAAATTTCAATATTTGTTATTGCAAGTTTGATACCCGCCAATACTGTGAAGCCATCGTCCCCGACATCCATTCCAGGCCTTGGTCCTGCGCCTGATGGACAGGCTCCCATACTGCTTGGGATTGAGCGTCCGATTGAACATATACTTCATGGTGAGGCGACTGATCATGCTTCCCGGAAATATCATACAAACCATCCCGCCAAAAAGTGGCACAAACTTCATAGTCGACAGCCGGGGGAAACAACAAGCGGGTTTTTCACGGAATGTGTAAGCCGAAAGATCGCTTTTTCACTGGATTTCCCGATCTCTTCCACTTCCATGCCCTCACTGGATGCTGTTGCTCTATCCTTCATTCTTTTCGTCCATCCGTATCCCCTCGTTTCTCCCACATCTTTCTCAAACTGTATGTGCGGAGTTCCTCCACCAAGCCGCACATGGACTTCTGCTTTCGTTCTGTAATTGGAAGAATGGGGATCAAACCCCCGATTGTCCCCTTGAAAATAACGATACGGAGAAAAAAAGTTGGGGTTTTTTATCCACTTATTGTTTAAAAATGTTTGATAAAGAAAACGCCATTCAGTTTCGGAAACCTTTCCATTTGACTGTAAAACTTGTTCAATGGCACGAATCTTTTTTGTCATCCGGAACCTCTCCATCGTGGCGTCTTTTTCCCTTTTTCGCCCTCGTTTAAAAAATCCGATGACTCCCGCCGCCAAAAATTTTGGTTCATTTAAATCCTCTTCCGAATACGGAAGGATTCGCTCCGCCTCGATCGAGTATGTATACTCGGCATCCTGCCGGACAGTTTTGTCCGTGTAAAAGCAATTTGTAACACATGCAAGCTTTTCTCCATTGCGCCTGATTATATATTCACTGACCCCGGATATGGGCTCCCAACCCAAACTGATAAGCGAACGCGATACAACAGTCGTTACGATGAGATCCTTAAGAATATTACTTTCATCATTTTTTTCCGGCTTTGTCGCTGTTTGGATTTTTACTGGTCCAGATGTTATTTCCATCATTTCCACGGTGTATAAATAACTCGTTGCCGGGTCCAGCCCCTTATCCGAAAAACAAATGTCGGAACCGCTGTATATTAACTGACCTTCTCTGTACAAACGGTAGAAGCCTATTCCTTCTTTCCAACGAAACGTGATGGCGTTCGTGGATTGCTCAATAGACTCAAGCTGGATGTCAGGCAGATTAGGCACCGATCGCTTTCGCCGTTTGGCAACAAACATAAGGATTCCGGCCAGACTCGCCAATGCAGCAAAAGACCGTTTGACCATAGAGTCACCCCCTAGTTGAAGTTCATTATTTAATACCCAAAAATATAACCGACAACACTTTCTGAAATTTGACCGTAATAAGCGCACAATCGCACTGTAAAGAAGAGAAGTCAACTCCGCGATACCGGGAAACGTCGAAACTTTGGTTCTAACAAAGATTTTCTTCGGCTGGGTATCCCTCTTTGGAGAATAAAATGTACGTTTCAGTCCCATATGATCGAAATCGATCGATTTGTATAGCAATTCAGAACAATACATGAGAGACTGGTAGGAACATTAAAGAATTGTAGATTGGCGAAGAGAAACCTTTATAGGGAAAAACTCCAATTCAGAAAATATATTTGGAAAACATTTACAGTAATCCCCAATTTATATCCATACATTTACATTTATTTACTTCTCATCACATGATGAAAAACTTCTTTCATGAGATGACTTCATTTTTTAAAATTTATGCCGATTAAATATAATGTAGGAACTGAATTTTTTGCTAAATTTTGTCGAATGAGGAGCCGGATTAAACAAAGCCTTCGTTAACAACGCCGCCTTCCTTCATTTGACCCCATACATCTAATAAGAACGGTCGTTCCTTTACATGGATCATTTAGAGGTGATGCGAAAAGGTTAAATCATCCTTTTTAACCATTATTAACAGTAAATATTATTTTCATATTATGTAGGGGTTGGTGTAATAAAGATGAAGATTTTTAATTGGTTTTTAAACTTAAAAACGGCAGTAAAATTGATCACAGCTTTCCTTATTCTCGCATTGCTTCAAGTGGGAACCGGAGTGGTCGGGTTGACTCAAATGAACACATTAAATCATTCCATTTCCAACATGTATAACAATAACTTGAAACCAATACAAGAAGTGGCGGAAGCCCGGGATTTAGTCCAACAATTGAGATTGGCCAGCAGGGATTTGTATTTGACGAAGACACAACAAGAAACCGAAAAGTTAGTTGAAGATATTAAGAGAATCAGAAAAGAAATTGAAGGACATGTTAGCGCATACAGTAAAAGCGAATTAACAGAAGAACAGGAAAGTAAAGTATACAGATTTAATAATATTTGGGAATCACACAACAATTCATATGATCGCGCCCTCCAATTGGCGACGGAAGGAAAAAGCGAAGAATATTTGTTAAGCCTTAATGGCGGATTGCTAAATATTCAAAATGGGCTGATCAATGAATTGAATGACCTTATGGACATGGACGCTGCTGCTGCCGAACAAGCCCAAAAGGACGCGCAAAAAGTATATTCCACTACATTCATGATAACGATAGGCATTATTGCTTTTATCTTTTTACTAAGTATATTGTTCGGCATCTTCATTGCCAGAATCATTTCTCGTCCACTTGGAAAAGTGGCTGATTTAGTGGAAAAAGTAGCTGACGGTGACCTATCCGAAACAGTCGATATACAGGCTAAAGATGAAATCGGAATTCTCGCCCGCTCTGTAAACAAGATGATTGGAAATTTGCGGGCCACTATTCAAAACATTTTAGGTGCTTCAGAAAATTTATCAGCTTCCGCCGAGCAACTTTCAGCCAGCACTGAAGAAGTCGCCAGCGCCAGTACAAATCAGGCGAATGCCGCGCAAACGATCAACGAATTATTTAAAGAATTGGCGGCTGCCATTGCTTCCATTGCCCAAAATACGGAACAAGCCGCGGAATATTCAAATAGGACGATTAAAATTGCCCAAGAAGGAGAACAAGTCGTCCACTCCTCTGTCGAGGGAGCCAATATGGTGAGCGTCCAAATGTCCGCACTCGAAGAAGATTCCAATAAAATTGGCGAAATTATAGAAGTCATCAATGATATTGCCGATCAAACAAACCTTCTTGCTCTAAATGCAGCAATAGAAGCAGCGAGGGCGGGAGAACAAGGTCGCGGATTTGCCGTAGTAGCCGACGAAGTCCGCAAGCTGGCGGAACGAAGCAGTGAGGCAACAAGTGAAATATCCGACATTATTAAACATATGCAAGACGCCACTATCCTTAGTGTGAAATCCGTTGAAGAAGGAGTCGCGACAACAAAGCAATCCGGCGAGGCCTTCGAAAATATTATTCAAATGATTAATGACACCGGGAATAAAGTAACAGAAATTGCCAGCGCCAGTGAAGAGCAATCTGCCCAGACATCCGAAATACTCTCCTATATTGAGAGCATTTCAGCCACAACAGAAGAAGCCGCTGCCAGCAGTGAGGAAACTGCTTCAACAGCCAATGCTTTAACTGAACTGGCTGAGGAGCTAAATGCCTCGGTTGCAACCTTTAAGCTAGACAAAAAAATATAATCTATTCTGAGGGCGTCCCCGAAGTCAACTTTTCGACCTTTGGACGCCCTCTTCCATTTAACAAGTTAGAAGTCTGACAGCCAGGGACCCTCTTCTCTTGTTGTTTCGTTTCACGATCATTCATGAAAAGAATGTGAACCTTTTCGTCCCGTTGCGCCCTGGTAAAAAGATTATGATACACTAAACATAAAAAGTGACGGAGTGTGTCAAGCTATGAATAACCCCGTTGTATACAAAAAACGAAACTATCGTCCTGCTATCACGGCGATTTCCATCATCTTGATCGGAGCAATCGGTATTCTATTCGGACTGCCGGGAGTGGAAAACTTCGATGCGTTTGATGTTACCATTCTCCCGTTGATAAACGCCATTTTAAACAGCTTTACGTTTATATTTTTATTTTCGGCGCTTATCGCCATTTTAAAGCGGAATATCACCGTTCACCGCAGATTTATTTACGCTGCTTTCACAACGACATTTCTTTTCCTCATCACGTATGTCACGTATCACTTTTTAGCTCCCTCCACCTCGTATGGAGGAACGGGCTGGATGGCGGCTTTATATTATTTTATACTCATTTCCCACGTGCTACTGGCTGCTGCCATCGTGCCGCTGGCGTTAACAAGCGTCGCTCGCGCCTGGAACATGGAAAATGAGCGCCACAAAAAAATAGCCCGCTGGACAATGCCGATTTGGCTATATGTCAGTCTTACAGGCGTACTCGTATATGTCATGATTTCTCCATATTATTAAAAAGAAAATGAGACTGGGACACAAGCAAATACGAAATAGCAAAAGCCGAACAATTCATTTATAATTGTTCGGTTTATTTGTGTTAAAAAAATCCCTATCATCGCTACGTCAACATATTCCGCTTTCCACAGGTCTCTTCAGCTTCCTCGGCTTGTTTACCGCCTGTTCCCCGAAAGGCAGCACGACGTTCAAGGTTAAGGTTCACTACCATATTGTAAGTCGCCCATCCCTTGCGGAGTTTTCATTCATAGTCCCTTTACTCGGATCGGGGGATAAAAATTTTTCAACGGGTTGATACAGTCAAACTGTTTCCAAAGATAAAAAGGACCTCCAATCGAAACAGTACCGGCATGCAGATCGGCGCCGGGTAATGGGAATTTTTTCTTCCATGCAACCACATCAGAAACCTCTTGCGACAGTATCCGGCAACAATTGTGGTGAAAAAATGCCCCTCATCCATTTACTAGAACCCCTTTTTATATTGACGTGAGTCTTGTTCAATCAGAAAAAAGCGTATTCGAAACAATGTGAGTACACTTTTTCCTCTAACTGTTAATGATCAGTCCCGTCCGCTTGAACCGCTATAAACGTCCATCCCAAATTCAATGAATCACCCTGAAATTGATTTTGATCTTGGCCATTGTCAACAAATTGGAACTTTACAACAAGGCGGTCACTGGAACCAATGGGCAACCCCTCTTCACCAAAAGCGGGAATCGTAATATTTGTAGCAACAGCATCCGGGGTCATATTTTTTAATCTTGCCAGTGTCGTTTTGTAAATAGGTTGATTGTGTTTATCCATATTCAACAAAAACTCTACTGAAATATGTTCACCAAAATCTTCTGTATTGTCACCTTTTGCATCAATAACCTCATAGTCTGTCTCGATGATCACTTTTCCAATGTCCAAAGAACCTTTGTTTTCCAATTTAAAGTCACGGAGAAAAGAATCTCCGGGCTTGATATTTTTTACTTGAATGAGTGTTTCAGGGTTCACAGACAAATCAAGAGTTCCCGATGCAAATGTGTTACCAGAGACTTTATGATCACTGAAATAAGCGTACGTTCCTCCTCCTATTAATGAAATGCCTAGCAAGATCGACATTAGGCCAATGCCGAGTTTATTTTGATTACCCATTCTTTTCCCCCTCGTTCCATCTCCCCAGAGATCAAGATAGAGTCCATTTTGCCATTATGAAGCATCCTTTAAATGAGTTTGTTGGGGATGATGATCCGCCACATAATCCAATATAGCCGTACTTATCATATCCCCTGCAAATTGGAGCCTTTCCGGACTGATATTTTCGATCGTGTCATATGACGTGTGATACTCCGGCTCCAATCCGCCATTGGCGGTTCCCATATTAAAGCATACGGCCGTTATGCCCGCATTGTGGAATGGAACATGATCTGACAACCCTCTCTGAAACAGGATCAGTTTTTCTTTATCTTTCCCCCATTTGTCAAATGCGGCGTTCATATAATCCCAAGCGATATTAGGTTCGCCATCCACAGTATTAAAGGCCAGGTATGAGGCCGGTTCATATTTTGCGCCCATCATCTCCATCTGGAAATGAATCGCGCTACGATCAAGGTCTTCTTTTGGCAAGTGATCGACATAATAATGCGAACCGACCAAACCGATTTCTTCCGCACCAAAAGCAATGAACCTCAGCTCTTTATCAGTTGGCAAGTCTTTCATCATCCTAGCCATCTCAACAATAGCGGCAGTCCCGGAGCCATCGTCATTGGCTCCTGGCGAATAAGGAACACTGTCATAATGAGCCGTAACATAAACGATTTCAGGATTTGTAACATCGGACGGCTTTTTCACCGCCACCACATTTTGTGATGTTTGATTTGTATGGGTGCGAATGATGAGATTCGCTTTTGCCGACCCTTTTGAAAGCTGCTCCCGTAATGATTCGCCATCCACTTTTGTAACACCCACAACCGGAATGGTGCTGTTGTTATTTAGCGTCGGTCGTAGTGGAGCAAGGCTTTCCTCATGATCATAAATGATGACCCCTGCCGCTTGCGCATTCGTCGCATTCCGCACTTTTTCCCAGAAAGTATTCTCACCTCTTCGAACTAATGCGATTTTCCCTTTTGCTTCATCAGAAAAGTCTCCAGAAAGTCCATGATTCGCATAATATAATTCGGCTGTAATGCCATGCTCATCTGTTTTGGCCGATCCACTCGCCGCTCCCACCGGGAGTTCCTTGTTTTTATCAGTTAAAATGCGCAATGTCCTTTCCACTCGATTGTTAATGGGAAACTCTTGAATGGAAACATCGTAGCCAAAGCTTTGAAATTGCTTTTTCAAATATTCCGCCGCTTTCTTTTCTTCTTCCGTTCCGGCAACCCGCGGCCCAATTCCTGCACTTAATTCCCGTATATGATCCATGACTCGCTCAGAGTCAAAAACGGCTTCCCACTTTTTTATTAAGGCATCCGCATACTCTTTTAAAATATTTGCCGCATGATTGGAAATATGCTTGTTTTCGTGGTGTTTGTGTAACAAAATGTGAAAGCTTTCCATATGCTTGATCGCTTTCTTATATAACTTTCGTTCCTCATAATGCCCCACTGCAGTCATATGGGTGCTTAATGCACGATAAGTTTCCGGAGTGGAAAATTCCCCATCTTTTTGAAAAATCTCCATAAGGGCTTTCATGTTGGCAATACTAATATCATCTTTATCTTGAGTCGCAACAGGTGAATCTATCAGATTCATAGTCTGAAAAGCTGAATTTTTTGGTGAAAATCCCATTAATAGAAAAAAGATGATGAAAAGGGAAATAGATCTTCCAAAGCGGCCTGACTTCATATAAAAGCCTCCTTCGATCATCATTCAATGAAAGTTCAGCTAAATTGGAGCAGAAAACCCTGCTCCAATTATTTCTTATCGCTGTTCACCCGGCTTTTGCGTTGCGTTGAATGTCCAGGTCAATTGTAAGGAATCTCCCTGAAATTGGTTTTGGTCCTCTTCGTTATCCATAAAGTTGAATTTGACGACAAGATCGTGAATCTCCCCGGCCGGAAGTCCTTTATCCCCAAACTCGGGATAAAATATATGCTGATTGATCGCTTCCGGTGTCATCTCTTTCAATTCGGCCAACGTCGTTTTAAAAATCACTTCATCCAGATTGTCTACGTTGTAGAGAAATTCCACTTCAATATGCTCCGCAAAATCTTCGGTGTTGTCCCCTTGCGGATCACTTACGGTATAGTCTGTTTCAATAAACACTTTGTCGATATCCAAAGTGCCGCCATTTCCTAATTCAAAATCACGAATAAAAGAGTCTCCCGGTTTCATATTTTCAATGTTGATGATTTCAGTCGGAGCGACAGTCAAGTCCAGAGTACCCGCCGCAAAGGTGTTGTTTGTCACCTCTCTATCGCTAAAATAAGCGTAAGTTCCTCCCCCGATAAGCGCGATCCCGAGAGCCGCCGACATCATACCCATGCCAATACGTTTTTTCATTCCCATTTTTCATTCCCCCTCAATAATGTTTGATCTCAAAAAGACAGTTGCTCCTTTGTGTTGCAGGACATTTTGTTACTTTTCGTTTCAAAGGCGCTGCGTCCAACCGCATTCCCCTTCATAATGAATGTCAAGCAACATGCCGGATGAAACGTCGCCGTAGCCCGCAGCTATCAAAAAAGTTCCGCACATATTGCCTTTAGCCGGCGTTTGCAACGGACGAGCCATTGTCAGGCTGATGAAGCTGATTGATGAAATAATCGGAATTTCCTTTCAGCATTTGATACGCTCCAGTCGTCATGCCATCTTTATGATGGTCAAGCAACTGATGAAAAGCCGCCATATGTTTAACCACTTTATCCATCTGACCTTTGGCTTCATAATGGCTTAAAGCTGTCGCGTGCATCTTCAACGCTTGCGCGGCACCGCTGTTCGTAAATTTCCCCAACTCCTCATAGCGTTCAATCGTTTCTTTTATATGAAGCGCAGATACTTTTACAGGTATTTCCGGCCGGGGAGGAATGATAGGAATGATCCCCTGATAATCGGTGTTAAAGCCGCTAATTGGGCGGATTGGCACTTCATTCCACCGTTCAGGATCGGCTTGATACAAATCACCGGAAGCCAGCCCGTATAAAAAAGCATGAGTCGCAATCACATTTTGCTGAACTAAAGGCTCGCGCTCCCCATCCAAAAATTGACCGGACGTCTCTAAGAAAACAGCGGGATTGCTGTGTCCATTCGGATTAAGACCTTCATAATTAATACCAAGCATCATACCGGATGAAACGCCGCCCCGGATATCAATGACGTTAGGGCCTGTAATATATTGGTCGACGGTGTACTCTTTATACGGTTTCATCGCATCGAATACGGTAACCATCGCCTGGCGCGTCAAATCCTCATATCGTCCGCCCTGAATATGAGGCAATGTTGGTCCCCCCGGATTTAAAGAAATGCCGAGTGACAAAGATACGGGGATACTTGTCCCATAGAAATTTTTGCTTCCCTGATGGTGAATGTCCATCATAAATTCAGGCTGTACTTGGGTCCAGAATTTGTAATACCCGATCGATTCGATCGCCTGAAATCCGCCTTCAACCCAGTCTCTGTTTAAATCAACCGTAACTGTTCTGCCATCTACTAATTTCGGTTCTCCTGTTTCATGGTCATACAGGATCGTTCCCCGCTGATTCCTTTCAGCGCCATCGACATTGTACATGGGGATAAAATAAACCGTTAATTCATCCATGATTTTTTTGTCGGAAGCATCTTTTTCATTTATCAAATTTTCAATCAGACGCAGCGTGGCGTTTGTTCCATACGGCTCATTTCCATGAATGCGTCCCTGAACCCATATTTTCTTGTTCCCATTACCTATTTTTGCAATATAAAGATCCTTGCCTGTCTCACTTCTTCCTTCTTCAATCCCTATTTCCTTTAGTGTAAACACATCCAGCTTGCCGCCACTTTGTTCTTCCAATTGTTCTAAAACTTGCACCATTTCATCATATTTCATTATTTCTGAACCAACGATGCTGTCAGATGCTGCCCCTGCCATTCCACTGAAGGAGAACATGAGAAATAAAGTTATGACGATGAAACACACACGCGTCCTTAACATTGAATCTCTCCCTTTTGATTTATTCATCTCTTTATGGTGTTGCGGTGAAGCATCTGTCATACTGAATCGAAGGGAACTCCCAAGCAGTTATAAAACTCAAACTCTATGAATTATCGTTTTTCACCCGGCTTTTGTGTCGCTTGGAACGTCCAAGCCAACTGTAAGGAATCTCCCTGAAATTGATTTTGATCCTCTTTGTTATCTACAAAGCTGAATTCAACGAGAAAATCATGAGCCTTCCCGGCCGGAAGTCCTTTTTCCCCAAGCTCGGGGTAAAATATATGTTGATTGATCGCTTCCGGTGTCATCTCTTTCAATTCGGCCAATGTCGTTTTAAAAATCACTTCATTAAAATTGTTTACGTTAAAGAGAAATTCCACTTGAATATGCTCCGCAAAATCTTTGGTATTGTCCCCTTGCGGATCACTTACGGTGTAGTCTGTTTCAATAAACACTTTGTCGATATCCAATGTACCGCCATTTCCTAATTTAAATTCACGAATAAAAGAATCTCCCGGTTTCATATTCTCAATGTTGATAATTTCCGTCGGAGCGACAGTCAAGTCGAGCGTACCCGCCGCAAAGGTGTTGTTTGTCACCTCGCTGTCGCTGAAATAAGCATAAGTTCCTCCGCCAATAAGCGCGATCCCGAGAGCCGCCGACATTATCCCCATGCCAATACGTTTTTTCATTCCCATTGTTCATTCCCCCAAAAGATTTCATTTTTATACAATTGTTCCTTATGAGAACAAGAAATTATTTATTCAGCGGATTGTTTGATAACTTTTGGCCATTCTTACTGTTCTCCATACGGTCAAAAAGCCATAGCCGATTAAGAGTATTCCCGGCAAAAACAGGATGAGGGCGGCTCCTAACGAAGAATCGGTCCATTTGAACATATAACCCGCATACGGTATCGCCACCCCTGTATACTGTCCGATTATATTTTCGATATAGACAGGATCCAAATCGGGGCCGTTATTGTTATCTCCTTTTGTCGTAAAATAGCGGCCTTTTGCATGTACTTCCTCAATTCTATGTGTAATGAGGAGATTCTCTTTCGTAATAAAGGTAATAACGTCGCCTTTTTTATATTGATCCCCTTGCGACTTTTGCTTCATCAATATAATAGAGCCAGTTTTAATGCCGGGTTCCATTGAACCGGACAGAACAGCTTTCATTTCATACCCAAAGATGCTCGGATTTTTGCCGGATGCTTTAGATATGGCCACGTTTAATAAAACAATAGCCAGAATCAGCAATATGAGGGTGGAAAAAGTATGGCCAATTGCCTTTTTGGTTGTTTGCCAGTTCATCACAAAGTTTCACCCCAGTCTGTCGCAAACATGTCCATATTCGATTTACGGAGTCTTTTCATTGAGCGCTTGCTTTTCTTCTTTCTCATTTATGTCAGTTGGAACAGGATGATCCAAATACTCATTTTCAGACTTGAATTTGCTGGAAGCTGCCGCATCATTGTCCGTTTGCTTTTTTGTCTCAACCTTACCTGCTTTGTTCTCCTTTTTTTCCACCTGTTCAACCGTTTTGTGTTGTGTATCTTTTTCACCAGTTTTTGTCACTTCTGCCTGCGAATTTTGTTCATGGTCTTCCGATTGAGCGCCGGGCTCCCCGCGCTCTTCTAATTCCGCAATGACTGCAATCTCTCCAACAATGCTTTCTTGATGGGTATAATACGCATTGGTCGGAGTGATCAGATGAGAGGTGATAAAAAAGAACAAGTAGATGACGGAAAGAAAGTAAATATGTGAATTTTTTGTTTTCTCATAACCTCTCATCCTATTGACCCCTTTCAAAAAACGATTACACTAGGAAGCTTTTGTTTTCTCAATTGCTTGTTTTTGGGTAATGAGTTCCGTTACAGCCGACTGAATAACATTGCCGACTAATTGCACTCTTTCAGGACTAATGTTTTCAATTTTGTCATCGGGCGTGTGGTACCAAGGCTCCAAGCCGGCGGTTCCCGGAACCATCCAGATAAATAGGGCGGCATCAATACCGGCTTCATGAAACGGCACATGGTCCGATCTGCTAAATTGATAAAGGTTTAATATACCCTCATCGATCTCTAACTGTTCAGATGCCGCTTTCACTGATTCCCAAACAAGATTGGAATTTCCATCAACCGTATTCACATGTAATTGGGAAGCTGACTCATATTTTGTGCCAACCATATCCAAATTGAAATTGGCGATGCTTCTTTCGATATCTCCTGCCGGCAACTGGCCGACATAATATCTGGAGCCCACCAACCCGATCTCCTCCGCGCCAAATGCGACAAATCTAATTTCTTTCGTCGTCTCCAAGTGCTTCATCGCCCTTGCCAATTCAAGCATTGTCGAGGTTCCCGATCCATTGTCATTCGCGCCGGGAGAGCGGGACACACTGTCATAATGCGCTGTTACATAGACGAGTTCAGGGTTGCTAATTCCCTTTGGCTTATTGACTGCAATGACATTTTGCGATTTTTGGCCGCCGCGAATATCAAATTCTTGAGTAGACACCTCGTAACCCATTTTTTCAAATTCTGTTTTGATATATTGGGCAGCTTGTTTTTCTTGTTCAGTCCCCGTCACTCTCGGACCAATATCCACACTTAAATGTTGAAGATGTTTCATGGCCCTGTCGGAAGCAAATTGCGGGTCCCATAATTCAATCAACTTGTCGGAATAGGGCTTGAGAATTCGTACTACTTTCGCAGAAACGAGTTCATTTTTCTCCTGCTGCTCAAGTAAAGTATGGAAGCTCTTCATATGCTTGGCTACTTTTGCCGCATCCTTTTGCCTTTCGTAAAGGTCTACCGCAGCCAAATGGGTTTTGAGTGCCCGGGCAGCGACTTCACCGGCGAACTCTCCGTCTTTCTCAAAACGCTCCACAAGTGACTTCATGCCATTGGCCGTTACACCTTCCGGCAAATAGTCGATGACAATGGCGGCTTCGTTATATTGATTTTCTTCACCATCCGGATCGTAGCCATTTTCAATATTTCCGGCGGCATCAACCGAGAACCATTTAATCGTTGTCGTTTCTTCAATGGTTAACGTTTCCGCCCCTTCTCTTGTGCCAGCCACTCTGATCACATTGGAATCCAATGTCGGTCTTGAGCCATCAAGTGTATAGTAGACAGTAGCCGGTTCACTCGTCTTAAACGTCACTTCGATCGGCTCATGATATGTGCCTTCTTCAACACTAAGAGTTGATTCAGGATTTGTTTCATCGGTGGCATTTTGATAAGCTACTTCCAACAGCCCGATCAAACCGCTCGCAAATTCCATTGCTTCTGCATGTCCTTCTTCAAAATCCGGCTGGAATCCGACACTGACCCAACGTTTCGTGTCCGAATCCCACAATGGAGCTCCCACTTCGAAATTCCACGCATAAATCCCATATTCATACCAAAGTGTGTCCGCAGAGTTTCCTCCCGCAGAATATAGTACATCCGGAATCGGTCCCGTCCGCCCCGGTAAAATAACGGTTCCACGGTGCTCCTTAATTCTTTTCAAAATATGTTCGGATGCTTGCCAGAAATAGGCTTCCTGACCGGCAGTGGGACGAGGGAGTGTCTTGCGATTCGCATCATATGCACCAGGTGACCACATAAAGTAACCGCCATGTGAATGGATATTCATGGCAAATGTAATGTTCGGGTTTTGTTCTGCCAACCAAGTCAAATTGCGGCTTTCCGGCTCGGATGATGGCTCCGGTCCGGCATAAAGATCAGATAGGCAGTTTGTTGAACCGCCAATCCAGCCTTCATACACGGTTCCGACTTTGTGATTTCGATTTAAGTCCACTCCCCAAGAATTTCTGTTGGCGGAATCAGATCCTTCCGGTCCGCAATAATTGACCAAATTTCTTCGCTGCATATTATAATCGTAGAAGGAATATAGCCCGCCATCAGGATTGACGCTTGGCACAATAAAAATATCCAAATTATCTACAAGTGTTTTCGTATTCTCATCTGTATGATAGTTTCGCAGCAAGCGCTCTGCAGTTTCTACAGAAACGAGAGGGGTTACCCATTCACGGGCATGTTCCTGCGAGTATCCCAATACTCCCGGTTTGGAACCGTCCCTTACTTTTCCAATTCGGATGGCTTTCACTTCTTGCGGCTCCCTGGAAACCTCTTTCGGCGCATTCAAAAAGTCTGAGAGTTTGATCCCGGATTCTGGTTGAACGATTCCAGTCCCGTTTGAATTTCTATATCTTGTCGCCTTTATTAGCTGACCGGCCGCCCCATTCATGGCAGCAATGACTTGATCAGCTGTACTGTTTGGCTTGGAAGAACCATCCGTTCCCAAACGAACGGTTATCTTATTACCTTCAACAGAAACGCTTATATGTTCATTTGCTTTATCGGGAGCCTTTAGATCGATCTCTATGTCGTTTCCGCCTTCATGCCCCCATGCCTGTGATGTCAAAACGAACGCTGAATTCACCGTGCTTCCAATTGTCGCTTGCGCCTTTCTTCTATATCCGTTTGTTTTATTAGGCAGCGTCACGATTTCAGCCAGTTCGGGAAACTCTTTTGCCAGTTGTTCTATTCGTTCGGTGATTTCAATAGGTGTCATATAGTGATCAACAAAATCGCTGAAGTACTCATCTTCAGAAGGGGTTCCATCACCAATCCATTCTTTTAATGTTGTTTCAATCTTCCCGCCCAGTTGTGTTGTGATAGTGACCTTTTCCGGAACCGCTTCAATATCTTTTAAGACATAGTGATAGAGATACTCGCCGGAATCGACTTTTCTTGTCATCATTGCCGTCTCTTTTTCACCATTCGAGTTTGTCCACTCAGCTGTCATTGCGACATCCGGACCCGCGCTAGACTTCACTTCCAAGTATAAAAATGTTCCCGATTGGTTCTTGAAATAATCCGATCTGAAAATGTTCAATTTATCTTCCGCCTGTTGTTGGAGACGCTGCATTTTCTTTTGCTGCTGCCTTAACTGCTGTTTTGCCTCTTCGGATGTTTGAATAACTTTTACCGTTAGGCCTTGACGTTTTAGCAATTCCATTTCCGCCTGGCTCACAACTAATTGAACCTCGATATCATCATTCCGCGTGTTTATTCCTGCTATATCATAACCGTTGGCGACCAACTCTTCTAATGTCTTTTGATCTGGGACAATCATTTGGACATGCGCCATTTCCTGCTCCAACTCGACTTCCTTTTCAGAAACAGGTTCTGCAGATATTGCTTCCAATGGGGTGATAACAAATGAAGTGGCAGTTAACGCCAAAGTACTTGTGACAGCAAGAAGAAATGACAACAACCTTTTTGCTCTCAATTTTTACCCTCCCCCTAAAAATTGTCTAAGCATAGAAGATTATATCACTTTATTCTGAATTTTGTTTACATTCCGAAGAAAACAATGCTTAAGAATTAGTAATTTTGTTAAAATTTCCAATAGTTTCAGGAATAAAGACTGAAAATCCAATTGAATCAGGATAAACATTATTGGGAAAATAGACCCGCATACGTAATCCAAAATACAGAATCATAAGTCTCACCAATCGTTGTTTGTGGCGCACGATCAGATGCAAAAAGAGGAAAAAATCCCCTTACCCAGGAGAAAATCGAATGACGTAGGAACAGGAGGAATGCAGCTCAAAAGAAATTGTTTATTATGTAGAATAATCGGTGATCCAGACGCCTATAACGGAGTCATTTAGGAGGGAAAACACATATGAAAGACATGATCCATTCGCTATGGCTATGATGAGGAACAAAATCCAAATCAATTAGAAAATAGGGTATTGTATGTATGGAGAAATAACGTGGAGCGTATTAGTGGCTTACATATGGATAAATTGTTTCCTGTTAAATCCCGTGGAGTTTTTCTCCCATAGACCATAATTCGACCGCGACAGGAAAAAGTAAGAGAAAACTTGAAACAAATAAGAAACAAAATGGAAACAGCGTTGAAAAGCTTCATTCATTTTTTCACGAAATAGAAGTCTCAAGTAATAAGTTAGTCATAAGCACTCTCATGATTGGATATTACCAAGCACTTTTATTCACGGCAAGCCAATTATTTACTGCGCTTGCCATCGAACGATCACCGACCATAATGGTTCGCTTAAAAGCAATGTCGTATAACAAGAAGCCATACCAAAGGTTGACCTCGTTCCCCCATGCATTTCACATATTCTTCATTCATAAAAAATTGGAAAGGGTATAAATAAACTCTTTATCCACTGTTAAATCCAAGTGATCATAAACACCGCCCTATACCCCATGTAAACCTTTAATATAATGAATTCTTTTTTGCAAGGATGGATGAATTTCCTTCCATTCTTTCCTTTTCGGCGTCCATTCGCCTTCCTCTTCTTCGCTGATATCATGAAGTTTCACCAATGTTCGAATATATAGTTCCGCATCCCCCAATTGTCTCACGGCATATTCATCAGCCTGATGTTCGAACAGTTTACTGATTTTATTCGGGAGCCATTTCATAAGCATTACGACCCCAACCATGCTGATCGAAAGCAAGAAAGTATAATATCCCCATCCATATCCCAACATGATTTTTCTCGCGAAAAACATCAGCGAACTAATTGCGACCATTGCACAAATAGTGGTCGCCAAGATTAATCGGCCATGTTTCAGCTTAATATGGCCAATTTCATGAAATAAGATAGCTTGTAACTCAGCCAATGTAAAGTTTTTCATTAATCCTTCGGTCATATAAATGTTAATGCCTTTTTTGGAAGCAAACGGAACAGTATACACCCAGGCATTTGTCTCGTCCCGGGATTCCTTTTTCTTAAAAAGATTGACGTTCGTTCCGCACGCTTGCTCTACCGCTTTTTTCAAAGAAGCAAACGGCTCTTGAAGCCCAATGTTTTCATAGTTTCCGATAAAACGGTGCCCAGCAGTATAAACGATCATGATCATGAAGGTAACCGACAAATACCAAGCGATAAACAAATACCATTTTTCAGTAATATTTACATATACCGATAAAGGAATGGAAAAAAGTGCGAAGAAATAGGCAATACCGCCGCCCATCAGCAGCGAAATGCCAATGGTCTCCCTCCTTGTCCAATAAAGAAAGCCTGTCTCTTCCATTTCCGGCAGGGAAACCTCATCCTCTTCACTGTTCAACGTGTATTGATATATAGCAGCCGTCAACGCAATCGCCAGAAACGCCGGCAGGAAAATACACAAAACAATGCTCCAAATATAAGAGCCGGTTAACAGCAACCCATACCCCATCGTAAAGTGATAGTTTAATAACAAAGGCAAAAGACCGGCCAATATAAATGGGAAAAACAGTGTAAAAAGAGGGCGCCAGGAAAAAACATGATTAAACGCCAACGCCAGCATACTTGGCAATAAAAATGAGCCGAAATAGATCAAAAGGGTGAGAGCTAGACCAAACTCAGATCTTAATTGAATAGAAATTGATGTCTCGCTTTCAGCAGGGCTTATTGTATATTCATTAAAAAAGAAGCTCCGTTCATTGGATTGAATGCTTGTCTTATTACTAATATCGACATCAATCCCCCTTCTCGTCATTACCTTCATTTCTTGTCCCGCCGGCAACGACACATTTTCCGGATGTATTTGCTTCAATTGATAATCTTCGCTTCCTATGCGAAAAGCAAGCGGACGTCCTTCATCGCTTTGTGTATCCCTTTGCATTTCCAGAAGATAATGTCCGTGGTAAATGGAATATCCGGTTAAAAGCTTGGGGACTTTCGCTTCACTTTTGGAATCAAACAGTATAAGCGGTGATGACATTGGTGAACGGACGACCAATTCAATCAACATAACCGCAGCTGTCAAAAACGCCGCGACAAGTAAACATATAAATGCTGTTCTTTTCATGGCGATACTCTCCTTAAGCGATCGTCAAACTTGGAAAATGTTTATTTGTGCGGGAAAAAGATGGGACGACTTTGTGATATAAATCGGAAACCTGTTTCGTGCCATACATGCGATCGTCGGAACATTACTGTTATACACCATTGTAAACGTTCTTTATGGAAAAACAAATTTTCACTCAATCTAACATGACGTGCTCATCTGGCCCATAAAATCGTTCCCGGTCTATTGAACAATGGTGATACCCATAAAGGGGAGAGGGTTTCCGAAAAACAGCGGGCCTCATCAAACTTAAAACAGGAGGGGCCATCAGTCGATTTATCCGACCTTTGACACCCCCTCTCCTTTTTAAAAACCGTTGTGATGGCAATATTGTTGAGTATAGTCTGTTAAAGTGTATTCTTATGGGCAAGTCTCCATGATGGGACTGACCTCCTATTAACTGATTTTAAACGATGCCGCTGACTGATTGAGCTCTTCCGCCAAGTCAGCAAGCGCCGTAGCAGTCGAGGCCGTTTCTTCACTGCTTGCTGTTGCTTCTTCGGTGGCGGCCGAAATGCTTTCTATAAACCGGAGCACTTCCGCGGATTGGGCAGCCTGTTCTTCACTTGCTCCGGCAATTTCCGTTACTTTTTGTCCGGTGTCGTTAACCATGTGAATGATGTGATCAAAAGCTTCTCCTGTTTTTTCTGTAAAAGCGACTCCATCCTCAACCGCTTGAACGCTTTGCACAGTATTTTTCTGCATGTTTTTAATAATATCTGCGATTTCCTTGGTAGCTTTACTGCTTCTTTCGGCAAGATTGCGAACTTCATCGGCAACAACCGCAAATCCGCGTCCCTGTTCTCCAGCACGCGCGGCTTCTATGGCGGCATTTAAAGCGAGAAGGTTGGTTTGATCAGCTATATCATTGATGACTTCCACAATTTCTCCTATCTTATTTGAATCTTCTTCCAAGCGGGACATCTGGCTGCTGATCACATTCATCCCTTCTACCGAAGAATGGACGACTTGCCCTCCTTCTTGGGCAATCTTGTTCGTTTCGTTTGATAGCTCAGCCGCGCGTTCTGTATTTAAAGCCACAGATTGAATCGCGTCTGACAGTTCCTTAAACAATTCATTCATAGTCTGAGCCGCATTTGCCTGATTAGTGCTGGTACCCGCAATCTCTTCAGTACTGGCAGATAATTGTTCCGCGGAGGCCGATACATTTTCGGAGGCCTTTAATATGTGTTGGATCGTTGTTCTTAGATTGCTCACCATCTTATTCACTGATTGTGACAAGACGCCGATTTCATCCCTTGTTTTGATATCAACGGTTTCCGTTAAATCCCCGCTAGCCACCTTTTCAACCAAACCGACTACCTTGTTCAACGGACCTGAGATCGTGCGTGCTACGAACAGGCCAAGTCCAATACTCAACAAAAATGTAATAACACTAGAGACAATCGTTACCGTTTTTGTAAAAGAGTACATCTCTTGCGAGTGTTTATACTGTTCCAATGCTACATCAGCATCCATGTCTGCCATTTGATCAAGAATATCCACTAAGGCCCTTTGTGAATCAGCCAAATCCCCATTTACAAACTGATTATAATCTTCTTTTCTGTCAATAATGGCGTAAATAGAGTCATCATAAGCAGTTTTATATTCTTCATATGCTTGATCAAATTTCGTCAATAATGCCTCCTGTTCCTTCGTTAAAGAGGACTGGCCGTACAATTGTATATTTTGTTCTATTTTCTCCCTAAGTCCGTTCACATCTTTCATTAATTCATCACTGGAATCCGTAATCGTTACATCACGCCACTTCACCCTTAATTCCTGAAAAAGAAATCTCGCTTCAGATAAGTACTCCGCGGGCGCCAATCTCTCTTTATACATGTCATCAACATTTTTTTCTATCTCCCCCATATTTGCCAACCCTAATAAATTTATACCAATTTGAAAAACAGCCAGGATCACAAACACAGATATCAACTTGACAGAGGTTTTTAAATGATAGAACCAGCTAAATAATTTCATTGCCCTACACCTTTCTCACATGGATTATTTTTAATATTCAAATATCTATACCGAAAACACCTATTGTTCTTTCCAGCCCATACCGCCTTTCCTGATAAAAGATTTTCAAAACCAAGCTTAATGATGGGACTTTAGAACTACAAAAATAGGAAAAAAATCATGAATATTGATGTAGTTTATTAAAAAATACTACAACACCTGACAAAATTCAACATATTATGGTTATTTTTTCCTAAATCTTTACAAAAGATCCCAATTTCTTATGTTCATAAAAACAACCTCACTCCGTATGCCGGAAGCAACCTGCACATCATAAAAAAACAGGAAAAAGAAGCATGATCTTTTTCCTGCAAACATTGCATTTTTCACTCATATACAGTTCCTTTTATCGTGTAAAATCGGCTTAAACATTACCTTTTATCATTTAAAACGGGTTTTAATTCATCCTCCACAGTATCTTCCGTCATCTCCACATGAGAGCGGTAAGCCGCCCGGATAATCAAGTGTCCCGACACGGGGGCGGTAATAAAAACGAACAAAATTCCAAGTATTAGGCGGACACTTATAAAATGGTCCGTCAACCAAATGTATATAAAGGCTCCCGTAAGAGATAGCAACACACCCAAAGTCGCGCTTTTTGTGGCAGCGTGGGAACGGGTATATACATCAGGAAAGCGGATAATCCCCAATGCACTAATGACACTTATTATGCTGCCTATTAAAATAAGCAATACAACCAAAAACTCACCGATTTCGCTTGCGTTCAATGATAACACCCCTCTCAACATATTTAGAGAGGGCGATCGTACTGATAAAAGCAAGAATACCCAAAATCAAAATGACTTCAAGAAACGCTTTTGTCTCCAGCAAAATCGAAATGATGGCAACGGCCGAAATGAGATTTACCACAATCATATCCATGGCAACGACCCTATCAGGGAGGGAAGGCCCGCTGATAATGCGATAAAGCGCGATCGCAATGGCAACAGAAAAGAGAACAAGCGCAGCAGTAAGCATGATTTTAATCATTAACGGGTTACCTCCATAATTGCTTTTTCAAATTTTCCAAGCGAGCGCAATAATGATGCTTTATAACGTTCAATATCCAGGGCATGTATATAGAACACATTTCCTTCGGGTGATATTTCCATCACGACGGATCCCGGGGTCAGCGTTAATAACAGGGCAAGCGTTGTCACTTCCCAATCGCTCTGCAGCTCCGTTTTATATGAAAAAATGCCTGGTTTAATATCCACCTTTCTGCTCACAATATGTTTCATAACCAAAAAAGCGGATAAAAATAGCTCCCAATTAAAAATAAAAATCAGTTTTACTACATAATAAAAACGTTGAAGGTAAAACTGCTGTCCAAAAAAACGATGCATAAGAAAAATAATGACGATACCAGTCAAAAAACCAGTAAAGAAAGTGGAAAACCTTAGCTCATCCTCATCATTTAAGACCATCCAAAGAAAGGCGATAAACAAATTCAAAATAAATTGGGCAGGCATGATTCCACCTCCTTTTGGGTTCATTCTTATTGATTTTGATATAATACAGCTTCAATATATTTTTCGGGATTCATAAGTATGGATGCCGCATCTTGTACATAGGGGACCAACCACTCTGCCCCAAAGCCAAAACCGATCGTGGCGGCAGCAAACAGTATACTTGGATATATCCAGCCTTTTTTGAGCGGCTTCTCCTCTTCTTCACCAATAATCGTTTCTCCCCAAAACGACTGCAGAAAGATACGAAGCAAAGAATAAAGAACAAATATACTCGATAACAAGGATAAAGCAAGCAGAATATAAGATTCCCCTTCGATTGCACCTTGACTGATCAATACTTTCCCGATAAAACCACTAAGCGGCGGGATGCCGGCCAATGAAAGCATAACGATAAAAAACAACCATCCCAACACAGGATAATTACGAATGAGCCCGCTCATTTCATTCATCTTACTTGTTCCAGTCAAGGTGATCATCGTTCCCGCCAACAAAAACAGCATTGCCTTCGTAATCATATCGTGAACAAGGTAAAAAATGGAACCTTCCACGGCTGCCGGTGTAGCTACCGCCAGTCCGACTAAAATAAAACCCGCACCGATAATAACATTGTAGGAAATAATATAACGAATGTCTTTATACGCAATCGCACCAATACTTCCTCCGACCAACGTCATTGCGGCCATGATTCCAATGATCGTATGGGTAATATGCGGTTCATGATAAAAGAGCAGAGAAAACACGCGAAACATGGAATAAATGCCCACTTTTGTCAATAAAGCGCCGAATAAAGCCGCAACAGCAGTCGGCGGCGCACTGTAAGAACCGGGAAGCCAGAAATAAAGCAACAGCGCCGATTTTAAGGAAAAAACAATCAAAAACAAAATACCAATTACCGTTAAAATCGGAGTCTGTCCGGCTTCTGCAATCCGCTGGGACAACTGGGCCAAGTTCAACGTCCCAAGCGTTCCATATAAATAAGCGATTGCCACAAGGAAAAGCCAAGAGGACAATACGTTAATCGCTACATACTTGACCGACTCCCTCAGTTGTCTATTGGATCCCCCCAGGGAAATAAGGATATAAGATGCCAAAAGCATTACTTCAAAACAAACAAATAGATTAAATAAATCCCCCGTTAAAAAAGAACCGTTGACACCCGCCACCATAAAGTGGACAAATGGATAAAAAAACATTTTTTCAAATGATTCTCCTATGGAATAAAAGGAAAACAAAAGACAAATGGTGGTAACAATGCTTGTCGTCAAGACAAGAAGCATCGAAAAGGAATCAGCCACAAAGACAATTCCAAATGGCGGCTTCCATCCTCCAAAATGTAGAGACAATATCCCATTGGTCTGTATAAGGTGTAAAATGTACAGGCTAATCCCCGCTGTAAGAAGCATCGTCCCGAAACTGATCCAGCGCTGGGTTCGGATAAACTTGCGAAAAAACACAAGTAATATACCCGTTAAAATCGGAAGAACCATCGGTAATACGAGAATATTATTCATGTTCAGAACCTCTTAATGAATCGGAATGATCTAATCTGGCGCTTTGATAAGTACGATAAGCCAGAACAAGGAATACCGCCGTTACGGCAAAACTGATCACAATAGCCGTTAAAATAAGCGCTTGGGGAAGTGCATCGGCATAGACTTCCGCCTTTTCTCCCAGCAACGGAACACTGCCTTTTTTCAATCCCCCCATGGCCATCAAAAGCAGATGAACGGCATGCGACAGGACCGCCGATCCCAAAATCACCCGCAACAGATTCTTGGAAAGAATGAAATATGTGGCCACTGAAACGAGGACTCCCGCCAAAATAATCGTTAACGTTTCCATATAGTTAAACACCCTCACTTATGCTCAAAATAATCGTTACAACGACACCGACCACCGTCAATGCGACACCTGCTTCAAAAAGCGTAATGGTCGCCAGCCCGATTTTGCCATAGTAAGGAATGCCGATATAAGCAAACGCCTGACTCAAAAAAGGTTTGCCAAATAATAAAGAACCAGCGCCTTCAGAGACGGCGATCAATACTCCCAATGCAGCTACAAGCTTAAAATCAAAGGGAATACCTTTTTGTATTGTTTCTATATCGTGTGCCAGCAACAGCAAAATAAATGCTGAAGCGAGTACAAGGCCGCCAATGAATCCTCCCCCTGGCGTGTGGTGTCCCGAAAAAAACAAATAGACAGCAAAAGTTAAAATAATGAATACGACAATTTTAGTAACGGTCTTGAGGATGACATTATTGATCTCCAATATTCTCTCCCCCTCTGCCGGCCTTTAGCTTCGTCAAAGAGTAAACGCCAATCCCGGCAATGAAAAGGACCACTACTTCAAGCATTGTATCAAATGCCCGAAAATCGCCGATAATCGCGTTCACGATATTTTTGCCCCCGGCTAGTTCATAGGCTTTTTCATAATAGCCGGAAATCGTTTGAAACAATCTTTCACTCTGAACGGACAAAGCCACCATAATAAAGATGGCGCCGACGGAAATGGAAATAATCACATTGAACAGCTTTGTTCCAGCCGGTCTCTTTTCTTTTTCCCATGCCGGCAAGAAATAGAAGCAAACCAAGAATAATGCCGTTGTAACAGTCTCAACAGCGATTTGCGTCAGAGCCAAATCCGGCGCGCGGAAAATAACAAATAAAAGGGCTATGCCGTATCCGAGAACACCATTCAGCAGAACAGCCGTCACCCTGTATTTGGCTAAAGGAAGGGCTAAACCAGCTGCCATCATAACAAAAACGATCAGCCATTCATATGAACGGATTTCCGCATTACCGGATGTGTCAAAAGAAAATGCTCCTGTCATCAATAAGGCTCCGCCGATCATCACGATAAAAAAGAGATAAATATACGTTACATAATGCCAGAGTTTTCCCGTCATATAAGAACCGGTGACGCGTATAGAAGCACTTTCCGCCCATTCCAGCGTTTTGTTGTAAAGCGCATCGAAAGACAAGGCTGACGGAAGCAGATACAATAGGCCTTTCCATCTTGACAGATACTTATAAAGCACAATTCCCAACACAACGACACCAAATGTCATGAATAATTCGGCATTAAAACCGTGCCAAATCGTAATAGGTTTCATGAGGCCCGATATTTCTGGAATTGTTGGATAAATTTCCGCCAAAGCCGGCCGCAGCAAGTAATCTCCAACAATATTCGGAAAAAAGAATATCCCCAAAATGCAAATGGACAAAATAAGGGGAGAGACTAACATGCCAAACGGAGCTTCGCGAACAGGAAATTCTTCATTCTCCAAACGAGAACGACCAAAAAATGTTTGAAACACAATAATCATACTGTAAATAAAAGTAAAAATACTTGCGATCCAGGCAATCACGGGAACCAGCCCGCTCCATTCAGATAATGAAAAAAGCTGGAGGTTTCTTGCATCCAAAACAGCTGTAAAGAACATCTCTTTACTCAGAAAGCCGTTAAAAGGCGGCAGTCCGGCCATAGAAAAGGCGCCAATCAAAGCAACGGTAAAAGAAATCGGCATAATGGACATGAGCCCTCCAAGCTTGCGAATATCCCGCGTTCCCACTTCATGGTCAATAATGCCCACCACCATAAAAAGCGCTCCCTTAAAAGTGGAATGATTGATCAGATGAAACAAAGCGGCAAAAATGGCTTGGGCATATATGGCCGTTTCGGTACTCGAACCCATGCGCAAGGCTGCGGCCCCAATCCCGAACAAACTCATAATCAAACCCAATTGACTCACAGTGGAATACGCGAGCAATGCCTTCAAATCTGTTTGGCGGACAGCCGTAATCGATCCCCACAACAAAGTTGCCAGTCCAACCCCGGTAATCAGCAAGGTCCAAATCTCCTCCACACCAAATACGGGAGTAAAGCGGGCCACTAAATAGATCCCCGCTTTGACCATGGTCGCAGAATGCAAATAGGCGCTGACAGGCGTCGGAGCCTCCATGGCATCCGGAAGCCAGATATGAAAAGGAAACTGGGCCGATTTTGTGAACGCTCCAATCAGCAACAATATCAGAGCCGGTATAAACAATTCATGATTCACATCAATTGTTTTGATCAGTTCCCGAATACTCATTGTGCCAGCCATCATGTACATCATGATAAAGCTCACCAACATGGCCAATCCGCCGCTTACTGTGATCAGCATCGCCTTTTGCGCCCCATATCGCGATCTCTTTCTATGGAACCAAAAAGCAATCAGCAGAAAAGAAGAAATGCTCGTCAGTTCCCAAAACACATAAAATACAAGCAAGTTGTCGGTAAAGACAACTCCAAGCATACTCCCCATAAACATCAGTACATACATATAAAAATGCAGTAAAGATTCCTCTGAGGATAAGTAGTAAATAGAATAGAGGATTACAAGACCGCCTATACCTGTAATTAACAGCCCAAATATCAAGCCAAGTCCATCGAGGTATGTAGTAAAATCAATGGAAAGTGAAGGAATCCAATAAAACGTGTGGTAATAAGTGCTTCCGCCTGCTATGGAAGGAATGTAACTTCCAAGAACAATAAACAAAACTGCCGGTACAAAAAGAACGATCCAGCCGATCTGAAAGGATATTCTTTTGTATAAAAAGGGAAGGATCATGGCAGCCAAAAAAGGAATAAGAATGATCGTATTTGCAGTGAACAAAATCATGCCTCCCATTCAACATAAAATTTCAGTGGCAGCTCATTAAATAATGATTATCTCCCGTCTGGTAAACAAAAATACGAACAGGCATAAGATATTCAAAGCAGCGAAAAACAAATCTGGGAAGCCCTTCATCGGTACTTGACTCTTTGGTTGGCTCGCGAGATAATGGGAAACCATAGGATCTCTTTATTATATATATCAGTTAGAGAGGTGTTGAGCCTATGCTGGTTAAGCAGGAGATTTTATTTTGGACCCGTTGCGATGAAGAGGACAGGCATAAATCACCGTCGGGTATTTGATGAATTTTCCTTCACTATTATACACGAAACCGGGTATTTCCGCACAGAAGATGCTGTTTTCTCTATCGTCCAGACGGTTTCTTTGAAAATGGCCACTCACATATTTGGGTGAATATTGAATTTACCCGAACGATCATTTATAATAGAGGAGTTTTATATCGTGAGTATTGGCCAGTTACAAATGAAATGTATCATCTACTTTCGAGGTGAAATGTGTCATGAAAAAAATAAAGGGACGGATGGATGAGAGTATTCTCGTCTGTGTGTATTACGGCCCAAATGGAGAGCGGTTAATTAAACGCGGTTCTAAAATTGCCAATATGCTGGATTGCCCTTTTTATATATTAACAGTGGACCCACTCCCATTTGATGAATTCGATGCGGAAAAGTCCGCCTACGTCGACAGATGGAAAGAACTGGCTGATGAATTGGGGGCAGAGAATTTTATTCTCAGAGATAATGAAAAGCGACCAACCGCCAAAGTGATTGCCGAAGTTGCCCACCGTCACAATATTACTCAAATTGTGATCGGCCAAACCGCGCAAAACAGGTGGGAAGAAATCACACGTGGTTCGTTCGTCAACGTCCTTTTAAGAGCCATCTCTTTTGTAGATATTCATATCGTATCCATCGACAGAACGGTCCATACCGAAGAAAATATGGCCTTCGAACCCGGGGTTCGCTGCTATTTACTTGAAGACGGAGATGGCTACCGTGTCAGTTTCGCCTATCAAAAAGACGTCTGTTACGATGGCATCTTTTTTAAGGATATAGGGACAGACTTTAATAACGGGATATTTAAATATGTATACAATGGAACAACATACCAAGTCCGGGTACATGACGATAAAATCATCGATCCGATTAAAACACCGAAAAATGTAAAATGTCATGATGCCGCAAAAACAGAAAAAGAGTAGTAAAAATTCAAAACTTGGCGAGTGTGCAGGCGAACTCTCACCCGTTCGCTATGGCAAATAGACTTTTCGCCAATACGTTCGCTCAAAAAACAGGAAAGGCCGGCAACCTTGAAAGCAGGCCTTTCCTTTCTTATGTTTTACATCTTTCAAACGTTACACACCACACATTATTTCAAAAGCCGCAAGCTGTTTAATATAACGAGAATCGTGCTTCCTTCATGTCCAATGACACCCAACGGCAAATCGACCAACTGTGTAAAGTTCGATAAAATCAGCACAACAATAACCCCGATGGAAAAGAATATATTTTGCTTGATGATCCGATTCATTCGTTTCGAAAGGCGTATCGCTTCCGGGATGCGCAACAGATCATTTTTCATGAGAACCATATCTGCTGTTTCCAAGGCCACATCAGTCCCGTCTCCGACGGAAATCCCCACGTTGGCTGTCGCAAGTGCAGGCGCATCATTAATTCCATCCCCGACCATCGCAACAGTCCCGTACTTTTTCTTTAATTCCTTCAAATAAGTAGCCTTTTGTTCCGGCAGGCAATCTGCTATATAGTCGTCGACATGACTCTCTTTGGAAATAACTTGAGCTGTTTTAACATGGTCCCCTGTAAGCATCACCGTATACAGCCCCATTCTTTTCAACCGATCAATCGCATCCATCGATTCTTTTCTCACCATATCTTTTAAAGCAATGATTGCCGCCAACTCATCTTCCTTCTGAACAAAAACAATCGTTTTTCCCTCGTCTGCCAATTTTTCTGCTTCGTCCAATAAGAACTGATCAGCCCTAGTCGTATCAACAAAACTTTTCTTGCCAATCTTCCAAGCCGCATTGTCGATGGACGCTTTGATTCCAAAACCGGCCACATTTTCCAATGATTCAGGTTCCATGAACGATTCGGATAAATGCTTCTCGGCATACTGTAAGATGGCGTTGGCGAGAGGATGATTGGCATGCCTTTCAATTGATGCCACTGCAAGCAGAACAGGTTCTTTGTCCAAACCTTCCCGAACAACGAAATTGGCCACTTCGGGCTTTCCTTTCGTTAATGTGCCCGTTTTGTCAAAAGCAACCGCCTTAATATGGCTTAATTGTTCAAGATGGACGCCTCCTTTAAATAAAATGCCTTTCCTTGCGCCATTTGAAATAGCCGATAATGTGGCAGGCATAATAGAGGCGACAAGCGCACATGGCGAAGCGACAACGAGCAAAATCATGGCCCTGTAAAAAGTCTCTGTCCAGCTCCAGCCCACAAGGTAATGGGGCAGAAACATCATAAGGACAACGGCGGCCAAAACGAACTTTACATACCTTCCTTCAAATCGCTCAATAAAAAGCTGTGATGGCGATTTTTCACTTTTGGCAGACTGAACAAGCTCGATAATCTTTTGAAATAGTGATTCCTCATTCGGCTTTGTAATCCGTACTGTAATCGATCCATTCACATTCATTGTCCCCGCAAACACTTCATCGCCCAATCCTTTGGAAGCGGGCATGGATTCACCAGTGATGGCCGACTCATCCATTGTTGTGCTGCCTTTCATAATTTCCCCGTCGGATGGAACCCTTTCCCCCGGTTTAATAAGTATCATGTCGCCAACCACAAGCTCGGAAACATGCACCCTTTTCGTACCGGATGGAGTGATCCGCCATGCCTCTTCAGGTTGAATTTCCATTAACGCCGATATTTCTTTATGGCTTTTATTCATCGTATAAGTTTCCAAGGCGCCGCTCATGGCAAAAATAAAGATCAATATGGCGCCCTCCATCCAAAATCCGATAATAGCAGACCCGATCGCCGCCATGATCATCAACATCTCTACATTAAGCTCTTTGTTCTGAATCGTGCTTTCAATGCCTTCCTTTGCTTTAAAATACCCGCCAATCACAAACGCGAGGATAAAAAAAGCAATGGAAGTTGTTTGATAACCATTTATATCAATTAGCCAGCCGAGAAAGATCAACACGCCACTAAAAATAGCCGCAATCAGTTCAATATGTGTTTTCATTTTCCCCCAAACTTTATTACTTTTTACGATTGAATGATCTTTTACATATTGTGTTGATAAATTCATTTGCTCGCCCTCCCTTTTTATCTAAAACTCGCCCAAGCTATTTATAATAATTATTATATAAATATATTACTAAATTCCTCCCCTCCAGTCAAGTGTAATTGAGAATTTATTATTCTAATTGAGAACTATTATTACTGATAAAGATTATCATTACTATTTATAACAGACATTTAGCTTTTTCAAAAATGATAATTATTATCAAATTACTTTAATTATCATCTGTTGTAAAAATGGCTTGCTCCCTCCCACTTCATACAGAGAGGCGGACTTTTAACCTTAACGAAATGAAGTTTCAATATTTTCCCGCTAAAACAGATCAGCGCAGACCCTCATTCCATTTGTTCATATCTTCCTTTTTAGATTGAATAAAATCCGTTTTATTTAACGTCATGACAAATAGGTATACAGTGCCGCAGGCTACACCTGTTCCTTCTTCCATATGACCTGGAGGAGAAAAGGTTCCTAAAAAAAATGGTTTGAAATGTAAATAATGTGATGAGGTGTTGTAAATCGTAATCATTGCGATTTACAAAAGGGAGAAGTTGGCTGAATAAAATAAAAAAATATTTGAGAGCAAGATAAGCCATTTGGGGGACCGTATGTTACATAATAGGGAAGGATGACACCATCGCTGTCATTGAGTGGATTGGATATCGCTACCGAGCTTACCTCATCAACCGATGATCAGGGGCCTGTTTTTTTCGTGATCTCTGTCCTTAAACAGTATCCGTTCCACAAGATTCAGTGGAAAAGCTTGTGAACTGCCAAGTGGCAGTTTTTGTTGGAGATCGTATGGCAGAAATAGCGATGATTGGCTATGGAAAAAATTTGCAAATGTCTATTAATATCTGTTCAATGCTCCCTGATGAAATGAGGTCATCGCATAGCCCCTTCCCTGCCTTTATGAACATGTATGAATCTATCCTTTAAATTGTAATGATGACGACTGTAATCATTTTAAAGAAAAGAATTGGAACGATGAAAAATACGTCTATGCTTTTTACTAAGTAAGATGAAACCCAACAATTGGAATAAAATTTGATTAAAAGATCCTATTCAATCCTTATTTAACGGCAAATAAAAAAACCTCCATTTTGAAAAAGGATGGATCAAAATAGAGGTTTTTATTTTAGCTAAGTATGAGACCATTTCCTAATAGTAGCGCGCTACAATTGCGCCCCATTGCGGAAGACTGTGGTCAAACAGCGCAACCAACCTAAGGGAATAGTCCTTCGTATAACTACTCCCTTAGGTTAAATAGATGATGTGATTAATTTGCGGCTTCTGATTTCCCGGGAAAAATCTTTTCAAACAATGAAATTAGAAAAACACTAACACCGACAACAAGCAATCCAGTTATTAAAGATGATGTATTCATCCCATAATGAGCGAATGCTGATGTTATGATATAACTGACAACGAAACCAAGTAGCAAAAAAGACAGAGAAATACCTATTTTCTTCTCCATAAACTTCACCTCCTTCTCCATAAAATTCACCTCCAATTATATACGTTTATAAATAAAACAAAGTTTCAAACAATACATTTAGATATGTCTTTCCGTCGTTCATTCCTCTATACACTATGTACAAAATGGTCCTTTTGTGGAATAAAAAAGGCTTAGACACAAGCAAATAAGAAATAGAAAAAACTGAACCATTCATTTATAATTGTTCGGTTTATTTGTGTTAAAAAATCCCTATCATCGCTACGTCAAAATATTTCGCTTTCCGCGGGCACGGCTTCAGCTTCCTCGGAAAGCAAAGCTCGCTTTCCTGCGGGATCTTCAGCTCGAGCTATTCCCGCAGGAGTCTACATATTTTGACTACGCTAAAAGCTTGCCTATTATACACTAGGACAATTTATCCCGCATGCAAGGTGCCGTAAGATGGAATGTCAACACTAAACTGTACAAAAAATGAAAGGTGCATTAACTTGTATTCATTTGGTGTAAGATAGTTTAACGATCCTGTATACGAAAATTGTTGAACCAATGTACAAAATCAAAAAGTTCAAATTCAAGTGATTGTTGGCTAGGAAAAACTCTTCCACTAACAAACTCTGTTTTGATGATCTTAAATGTCGCCTCAGCGACCGCATTGTCGTACGGAGTTCCTTTTTCACTCAATGACCGTTTGATACCAAACATGTCTAATGCTTGATCAATCAGGCTGTTTTTAAACTCACTTCCACGGTCAGTGTGAAACAATTTAAGCCGATTTAAGTTGTATTTTTATGACCTTATAATATTTGTCTAATTAAGTGTAGACTATCCAAACTTCTCACATTTATTATCAAAAAAAGTAGCAACCAGTAATAGATAAATGGGACACGGCGAAAACAAAACGTGCTCTCAAAATGGGACGTCGACGGAAACGGAAACGTGGACCACCGAAACTATCTATGAATAATGGCATAAAAAAATTCCCTCTTTATGGAAAGATATTATAGGTTATGCCACAAAGTTAGGGGAATCGTCAAAAGGTAAAGTTAATAGAAGCACAAGGGATCGTTTACTTTTAGAAAAGTTTCTTTCATTTTTGGTGCCACGACCAGGAGTTTGCTAAATCTTGTCGAATAATGAATAGGATTACTCTGTCCTCCTCAATTGATTTCTTCATTCACTCGCCCCTCGAAACCCTTACAAAAAGCATCTTTTATAACCAACAAACAATTCTCCACCATAATGATCAAGTGTAGATTGAATGAATGAAATTAGTTCAGTTTTATCATTTGTACTCATGTATGTTTTTGTATATTTAGCTAGTTTATCGCACATGTCTTTATCATATGATTTAAGGCTCCTGGCAACCCACTTGCCTTCACCAACCCAATGGCCATTTGCCCTTAGAATCAGTTCAGTTAACGTATTTATTAACTTATTTAAAATAAATAAACTTTCTTCGAAGTCTTCTGAACTTCTAAAGTCTGACAAAAAATCTGTCATTTGATACCTGGCTTTATTTATTTGCTCCTCATCCCAAAGTTGTGGACCCTGTTCATAAAGTATTTTTGCCTCTTTTTGGAGTTCCTTTCCCTTCCCTTGTTTATCTTCTATAAGTAGACCTTCGGCACACATTTTAATGATGGTGGGCATTCCTATATATCTAGCTGTTTGAAATTCAACCTCTAGAGAAAAAGCCGTAAAAATAAATGCTTCTATTTTCCATCCAAGAAAGTGATAACATTCAATTCTTGGTGTTTCTGTTTCATCCATAATAATTAAGTCGATATCAGATTCTGTTGTTAAATTTCCATAAACAGCACTTCCACCTATCAAGACTATATCTGATTCAGGAAAGTGGGAAACGATAAACTGTTGAGCTATTCGCTTGATCGAGTCTCTCATATGAAACACCTCCCATATCAGGATATTCATGTAGATGATTAGTGTTCTAGAACGCAGGAGCTATTGTCATATGATAAGGCTGAAATTTTTCTTACGTAAGAACCCATAGTCAGAAGAAGTCAATTAACAAGGTTCTCTATAGGCTTTCAAGCATTTAAACAGAGGATTTTTAGCCATGGGAGGGGATCCAACCTCTCAGGAGTGCACCACCGTCAGAATGGTTATCTACCATTAGGTCACCTCCATGTCGCCTAATGATTTTTTGTGAAATAGTCAATCCTAATCCCACGCCTCCGGTTGAACGATTTCTCGATGCTTCCCCACGATATAGTGGTTCAAATACTCGTTGGAGGTCCTTCGAGGAGAAACCCTCCCCTGTATCCCGAACAGTAAAGATCACTTTGTTACCATCCTTAAAGCATTGGATAAAAACTTTACCGTAGCATGGTGTATGTCTGACCGCATTATCCAATAAATTGTTCATGGCTCTCTCCAGCAAGTGCGAATCGCCCA
This sequence comes from Siminovitchia thermophila, assembly GCF_016909185.1. GTDB lineage: Bacteria > Bacillota > Bacilli > Bacillales > Bacillaceae_C > Siminovitchia > Siminovitchia thermophila. The sequence continues at coordinate 114,919 of NZ_JAFBFH010000010.1, forward strand.
TGATTGCGCAATCCTCCCCAAAATGATTCACGATAATCGAGATGTGCTTTTTCCGAGCTAAAGGTTTCAGGCTGTCAATCGACTTCTGTAGCACAAGTGGAAGATCAATCGTGTTTTCTTTCAGTTTCACATCTAAATATTCTGTCTTTGTAAATGTAAAAAGCTCCTCTACAAGTCGGTCCAATTGTGCCGACTTTTCTTTACAAACCGCCAAATATTTTGTCATTTTATCCGGCGAATCGGCAATGCCTTTCTCCAGGCCGTCCAAATAACCCCGTAAGGCGAATAACGGTGTCCGTAAATCATGGGCAACAGCAGAAATCACAAACCGCCGTTCATCTTCTAATTCCACTTGTTTTTGAAAAGATTCATTTAGACCATCTACCATCACTTTAAATCCGTCATGAACCTCAGCGATTTCTGTGATCCTAGATGAAGGTAACTGGACATCCAAATCGCCTTCTGCAATCTGCCGAGCACATTGGCTCGTTTTCTCCAGAGGTATGAGAATATATTTCCGAATGGCATATCCGACAATAAAAAAAGCCGATATTAGACCAACGAATGCCGCAATCATTTGTGTTACTTTTGAATTTGCTTGATACATAGCAACCCGTCCAAGTACTTGACCATCCTGAATGATCGAAAAATGTTCTGCCCGCATAAAGGAGGGCTCCCGTTCGGAATTCGTTCGGAAAATCTCCTGATTAGAGTCGGATAGAATCGATACATCCATATTCATTTTCTCTAATTGTCTGCTCAATTGTTCTTGCCAAGCGGGGTCTGTCCACTTATCGGTGTTTGTCTCGATCAAGTGAATTGTTGCTTCCAAATTCTCTTTTTGAGAATCATCCATTCCTAACCTGACAGTTTTCGTTTCCATAAAATGCGCGGCTACATAGAATAACCATGGCAGAGTGAGGATGAGCAATAAGCTGAGTATTGTAAACTTACGAATGCGAATTGTTTTCATTTTATTCACCTTTGAAACGATAGCCGATGCCCCATACATTGACTATGAATTGTGGATCATTCGGATCGGCTTCAATTTTCTCACGAAGTCGGCTTAGATGGACGCGAATGGTATGTTTGTCGCCAATTCCACTCCAAAATTTTTCAAGTAATTGGTCATATGAAAAAACATATTTTGGATGTTCGGCAAACAATAGTAGTAAATCATACTCTTTCGGTGTGAGTGAGATGGGTCGCCCTCCTACAAATACTTCTCTTGTGGACAAATCCAGCGTAAGACGTCCATATTCCAAGACCCTCCTCTTCAATTCTTGGTGAGAACTGGAGCGTCGTAATACAGCCTTCACTCTGGCAACAATCTCACCCGGTGATGCGGTTTTAACTATATAATCATCTCCTCCAAGTGCCAGACCGCGAATCTTATCTACATCATCGCTGCGAGCACTCAAGAAAAGGATAGGTACGTTGCTTTCCGAACGAATCTGTCGACATAACTCGAAACCATTCATTCCTGGCATCATGATGTCAAGTATGATGCAATGAATTGTACCTTGTTTCAGCACTGCCAGTGCCTGAATAGCATCATATGAAGTTTCCACATGAAAACCGTCATTCTCTAAGAAGTCCCTCAATAGTTCCGCAATGCTTTTGTCATCGTCCACGACTAGAATCGTCTGTAATTCCTTCATGCAAATCCCACCTTTCCTTCCATGACTCTCCCGGGATAATAACCTATCAATCAAATTTCATATTTAGTCTATCATTTTTTCCATAAGGAACAAGGAAAGTTATAGGTTTGATAATGGATTGTGATTGTTTTGTGACTTTTTTGCACCATCGTTTGTGATACTTAAAGGTTATTATTTCATTGTGAACGATCGGCGAATATCCACTATAAACTGAGTGCAATGTTTCGCCCACTCTTTAACTACTTGAAAGGAGGATTTTCAAATGGGTTTCGGAAATGACAGTTTCGCATTCTTTCCATTCGGTGCATTGTTTTGCCTTGTCCTTTTCTGTTTTGCTGCGGTTCGAGTATTTGAAATTCGATACCGTTATCGTGCTTCCAAACAAGGAGACCGAAACATCACCTCGATTCTTCAAAGCCGGTTAGCCAAGGGAGAACTTGACGAGGCGGAATATCAAAGGTTGAAAGATCTTCTTACAAAATAAGAAAAACCTCAAGCGTCACAGAATCTCAATTCATTAGACCGGATGGTTTCGCCTGATCTTAAAATGGAGGTAATATGTATGCATGTTCAAATTGTTTTATTTGATGGATTTGATTTATTAGATGCCATTGCACCTTATGAAGTATTTTCCTCTGCTGCCATGCTCTCCAATGAGGAGATAACAGTAGAGCTTGTGTCCGCTGAAGGTGCGGGAATGGTAACAAGTGGAATTAATCGGTTAAAACTCCAAGCAACTGGTACATTTGATTTATCCCGTAAAGGGATCATTCTTGTTCCGGGAGCATCTGGTACCATTCATGATAATGGGCCAGATTCCATTCCAGTAAAATTAAAAAAAGCCGCTGAATCTGAATTAAGCAATCTACTAAGAGAAGCAATGAAGAAAGCTGATATCTTACTTTCCACAGTTTGTGGCGGTTCTCTCATTTTAGCAATGGAGGGCTTATTAGAAGGCCGCCATGCAGTAACGCATCATATGGGAATGGGTCTTTTGAGTGCTACCAACGCTATTCCAGTTAATGCCCGTATCGTAGATGATGGCGATCTTGTTACTGGTGGTGGCGTTACTTCAGGGCTCGATGTTGCCCTTTACTTAGTTGAACGAGAATTAGGTCCTCGGATAGCACTTGCTGTGGAACAATTATTTGAGTATGAACGGAGGGGTACGGTTTGGAAAGCTGAAGGAAATGCACCTAAAGAAAGCCAACAAGAAAATCCAATTGAAGCGACAAGGGATCATTCCTCTTACCAAGCTAATCAGAATGTTAATTTTCAAGGGAAATGGGATACTACCATTTCCACTCCTATAGGAAACCTTTCCGTTTTATTAGATTTAACTTCTAAAAATGGACAAATAGTAGGAACTGCAAAGCAAGGAGAAGAAATTGTCACTTTGGACAAACCTGTACTTGAAGGGAATCAATTAAAGTGGTCCATGAAAGTGACTAAGCCCATGCGTCTAACTTTAAAATTTATCGTTACTATAGTTGGAAACAAGATGTATGGTGAAGCAAAAGCTGGAATGCTTCCCTCATCTAAATTAACTGGACATCGTATTTCTTAAAATGGAGTGGGAACGGTGTATTCAATTATTGTATTTTTTCATGTAGTTAGTGCTTTATTTTTGGGAAGCTTGCTAGCTCTCCCTTTAGTCATGAATAGCTTTTTTTCTCGCACGAGTAATGAATTAAAGACAGCACTTAAAACAACTTTGAGCTTTACTCGAGCAAGTCATTATGCATTAGTTTCTTTAATGATTTCAGGGGTTTGGATGGTTGTTGCGCATTCATCCTATCCTTCTATCTTATGGATAGGGATTGCAATCCTGCTGGTAATCCTTATTGGTGGCCTGATAGGAATGATGCATAAAAACATAAAAAGGATCATTTTTGCAGAGAACCCTGAGAAGAAATTATTAGAACATGTATCAAAGTTAAAATGGTACAGCTGGATCACATTTTTACTCATCATTGCTTCTATCTTTATGATGACAAATCGCAGCTTGTTTTCCTAAACATTCAATGGAGGAATAAACCTGATGAAAAAAAGCATTGGAATAATCGTTTTAATCCTCCCAATCATGTGGGTATTACATACATTTTCAAAGAATTTTATGATTGATCCTACTTTCGAAAAATTTATTTCTAGAAAAGATCTGATTCTAACAGATCAATCCCTATGGATATTCATGATTCGTATTCATATTTCGCTGGCTATTATTTCGCTTCTCACGGGCCCGTTAGGCGTTATTAAAAGAATACGAGTAAAATCTATCAAGTTCCACCGTTGGAATGGCCGATTGTATGTCTTGTCTATCATTTTAAATTTCATTCCCGGAGTCTATGTCTCTTTCTTTGCAACCGGGGGATGGCCAAGCACAATAGGGTTTCTTATTTTAAATACATTATGGCTCGGAACAACTATCCTTGGTTATTGGTATATCAAGAGACAAAAAGTAACCTTACATAGTCAATGGATCATTCGAAGTTTCTTTCTTTCCTTTGCCAATATGACTATTTATATAATCGTAGCCATTGCCCATAACGCGATGAATTTTTCCTATGGAAATGCCTATACGATCGCTGTCTGGTTATGCTGGACACTTAATCTACTTATAGCTGAATTCATCATTAGAAAAAAAACATTCTCATAAAAATCGACTTGTCATTTTCGTTGGGATTCCTTTCCCTTTGTGTATATACATTTTCACATGAGGTAAAAGGCTTAATCAGAAGGTTGTAATCATTTGCTACTAAGCTAACGGGGGGGTTTAGTTCAATAACGTCTTCAACAATCGGGCGCTTATCGGGAATACTGATGGCGCCCTATTTTGCAGAATCCAAGTTGTGGAATAGAGATGTTCAAACAACACAAAAGTTTAATCATTTCCTAAACAGAGGGAAAGCTTGGGAAAGGAAGTTATTTGACAGATGTTTTCAGATCATGCGAACCGCCTCTGTATGCCATCTGATTATTATTGCTTTAAAGCTCCGTTCGCCTCTGGGATGCTTTCCATGTCAAGGGCATTCATTTGACAGAAGTATTCCAGAAAGTTTTTAGCTTCTTTGATTTGCTCTTCATCCGTTTTTAATGCAATGATATCTTTTAAGATTTGAGCGGTCCAAACATTATCAAAATAACGAAATTTACCAGAATTCCATGTAGTTCGATGAGGATAGTTCTTATTGACATAATAATTCCAGAAAAGCATCTTCTCTGCTTCTTGATCCGTGAGCTCGATTCTAAATTCTGCATGGGACGGGACCATCCCATCTTCGCTAAGATTGCCAGAAAACGTTTCATTTACCATGTAGAGACCGAGAATCCGTCTTTTTGTTTCTGGTTGATCCGACTCTCTTGCAGTCAGAAGGCCTGCGCTGTTTGGACGCAAACGAGCTACTCTGTTTAGCTGACCTTTATTTTTTCCGCTTTGAATCTTGCCAGTAGATACTTGCCAATCGGTAAATACTCTTTGTTTCTCTTCTTCGTCCAGCCAGAAAACAATTTGTGAGCTTTCATAAATTCTAGGGTTCTTCGGTTTTTCCCTACGCTGCTGTTCAGACGCCTGTCGTTCTTTCTCTTCTTCACGTTTCCTTTCAAGTGCTTCTTCCATTTCCCTTTTCAAAAGGACTTTCTTCAAAGCTTCTGCAACATTCCGGTCATTTAGTGTAATAAATTTTCCAAAAGCATCAGGGTAAACAAATTTTTTTATATCCTCATTAAAATCAATGGTGATGACAGATTCATCATGATCCACGATATTTCCTTCACCAAAGACTTTATGAGTTACTTCTTCATTAATTAAATTCACTAACCCACTCTCCTTATATAAAATATTCAGGTATTTATTGACACCTATTATTTCTAATTAGCCTGCTTGAATGGTACGAAAATAAGTTTCAAATTAAAAAATCGTACTCAAACTCTGTCTAGAAGAAGTTGAGGACGATGATCAAATGCTGTCTCAAAACTATTCTAACTATAGAATATCATATCATATAATCTAAATTAATGCAAATTTATTATTGACAATGGTAATTTTTTATCGTATAATAATTATTTTTTTAATGTAAATGTGACCGTTTGGCATTTCTCCTAAAATCTTGTGAGAACACATACACGGCAGGATTCCCACTTCCTTCCTGCAGTTCCTCTGGGTTGCTCTCCACTAACCGGTCGATCAACTGTTCAACAAGCTTGAAAGAACCAGTAAAAAGGACAAAGCACCAATATCAGCTTTTTGATACTCTGGTAAAATGGATGCTTCTCATAATTATCTTCATCCTGCCAAGGGAACAGAACATAAGCGCCAAAAGCGAAACGCTCGTAAGGTCCTTCCTGCTTGACTACATGGGCATCACGATAACGATGCATCTAATTAATATCTTCCTCCAGTGGTCTTGGGCCTTCCCGTGAAAAGTCTATCCTGTATTTTACATCAAAGATATAATCATACGAATACATCTTGCCCTTTTTCTCAATCTCCAACATGATATCAGGTTTTTGTGGAACAGTAGGTCAGAAATTCTTTGTCACTGAGCAAATCGATTCGTTCTTTAAGGGTCATATAAGGTGTATCAGTTACCTTTTCTATGAGCATAATCTGCTGAAGAATCGCTTCTGCAAATGTCCGAGCATATGTCAGCATTGTCTGCGGACTGGAATATATGCTGTTTTCAAGCTCCCTTGCCAAATAAGCAAATTCCTTTGATATCGGTTCTAGAAATTTATAAAAATAGGTGTTATTATTCTCACAAAAAATAACTTTCCATAAATATTGGTCCTTAACCGTTACCTATTCTATCATATAGGAATTTTGTTAGATGAAAAAACAAAGAAAGACGCCTGACTTCCTCAATGAAGAAGGCAAAGCGTCTTACAGATTTTATAATCGTTTACCTAGCAATTTTAATGAATCCGCCAGTACATCTCTTCTCTGAACCTTACAGGCTCTTCCCAGTTCCCTTGCTTTTTCAAATACTGCTAATAATAGTTTTGTTACGCCATCACATGCAGCAACGCTCAAGTACTCATAGAGTATGTTCTTTCCTATTCGGCAGAAGCCTAATCCTGGTAAAAATGTAGTTTTGGAGTGTCTCTCTGAACGTGCTCTAACCTTCAACACAGCGTGATTGAACCTGTTTGGATGAGTATCATATTTAATATACTTTTATATTCTAGACTTTCTTTTAAAAAGTTAAAATGTAAGTTTGTTCGTTTAACCTTGACAAACTTAGATGTAACCCCGTATCGGTGGCACGCCCAGGAATACCGATCCTGCCCCATCGTACATGCTTTCATTAAGAAATGCGTGCTGAGTCACGACCATTGCGTCGCGAAGATGGCGTTGCAGCGGGTGCCCATCGTAGATCGCTGCAGTGCCAGAAAGCAGGTAGGCTGACTGCACGACACGCGCACCTTCACGGGCAGCTTGAGTGGCAGCCAAACGAAGGATGCTCGTTTGGTCATCGGATACCCCATCGCCCTTTAGAATCGATTCCCACGCAGAGTCAGTGGCCTCGTAGAAGAAAGAGCGTGCCGACCTTAAGGATGCTTCTGCCTTTGCCAAGGAGATTCGCAGATAGGCGCGTTCGGCCATCTTCGGTGCCCCGGTGATGCCGGCACGGTTACCAGCCATCTGAGAAACTTCATCAAGCGCTGCACGGGCTATACCAAGATTGACTACCGCCAATACCTGTGCTGCATAAGCGATGGATGGGTACTGGTAGATCGGTTCTTCAATAGAAGGTACACCACCCCGGACAAAGGTCCATTCGTCAGAAACGATGACGTCTTTTACCCGTAGGTCATGGCTCCCTGTTCCACGCATCCCGATGACTTCCCAGTTTTCGACAATGTCCACATCCTTAGGTTTAAGTACGGCAGTAAGCGGTTTACCGCCTTCTCCAGCTCCAATACCGACTCCGAGAAGGTCGGCTCCCATACAGCCACTTGCAAACTTCCAGAGGCCATTCACACGCCAGCCTCCCTCAATTCTCTCCGCGGGCTGAACTGGAAACAAGCCGCCGGCAAAGGCCACGTCCGGACTATCTGCGTAAATTTGTGAAAGTGTTTCGCGCGGTAGAGCCGCTAAATAGACCGCCGAGGATCCGAAGCTTGCTACCCATCCAGTGGAACCGTCAGCCTCTGAAATAGACTCAATCAGCTTGAGGAATTCCGAAGGAGAGAGGGCATCCCCGCCAAAGCAGCGCGGCGTATGAGCACGATAAACACCCAGTTGTTTTAGTTGTTCCACCATATCCCGGGGCACATGCCGTTTCACTTCAAATTCATCCCGTCTGTCGCGGATTTCAGTCAACACACAATTAAGTAGGTTTTGACTTTTTATATCAATAGCCATAATCATTTCCTCCCTGCTTCTTATAAAACTTTGCCCGATCGATTTTCTCTAATAAATACATTTAAAACTATAAACTTATCTCATAAGCCTGCCGCCATTTATATCGAACGTTGCTCCAGTTGTGAATCCGCCTGAATCAGAGGCCAAATAGGATACTAAGTCTGCCACCTCTTTCGATTCTCCTACACGTTTAAGTGGAATGGTCTCTACCATTTGAGCCAGTTTATCCGGATCCATTTTATCCATCTCCGGTGTACGAACAGAAGCTGGAGCAACAGCATTAACCGTAATTCCATAAGCCGCCAACGAGCGGGCAAAGGTTTTGCTCAACGCGATTTGTCCTGCCTTAGAAGCGGAGTAATGAGCCCCTGAAGTTAATGGACCTGCTTGCCCTCCAAAAGAAGACATATTGATGATTCGTCCCCACTTCCTCTCTTTCATTACAGGAATGACAGCCTGTGAAAAAAAGAATGTACTTTTTAAATTTACAGACAAAACTTGATCCCATTCTTCCTCATTGATTTCTTCTATCGGAGTTTCAAAACGAATTCCCGCATTATTTACGAGAATATCGATTCTGCCCCATTCATTGATCACTTGGTTGACAGCCTTTTTTATTCCGTCCATTTCAGATACATCCAATTGTATGAACATCACTTGGTTTTGCATTGCTTCCTGCTGAAACAGCTGTTTTGTTTGTTCGAGATTCTCCTTATTTCTAATTACGAAAACCGTTTTTTTTCCTTCTTTCACAAAATTTTCGGCGATAGCTAACCCTAGACCTTTATTAGCTCCTGTAACTATCGCGACCCTTTGATCGTTCATTGTCATCATCAAATTCCTCTCTTTCCCTAAAAGTAAAGAAACCTATTCTTTGGTATATAAGATTTATTGAACACGTTCTCATAAAGTAATCTGATTCATGCAGGTCAACTTAGAAGTAACCTCTATAGTAATAGTAGAATATTTAAAAAACTCAAACCACATCACATTAGGTTTGAATATTCCGCAAAGTTCAGTACGATTCGTATCATATAAGGCAGGAGCTAAAATTGGGGAATTGTCTACGAGGGGGTGCGATCGGAGTTAAGAAGGTCCATAAAGCAGCCTTCTTCCTTTTTATTGGGAGGGCTATCCAGATTACAGAATGTCAATCCGGTAAGTACTACTGGGTATTTCTTATATACGGAAGTTTGCTGCTTTATTAAATGTATTTAAGTAGCAATAGCTGACATTATTAAAACCTCCCGAAGAGGGAGGTTTTTTGGGAAGTTATATATGTTTTAATAATGGTTTTCAACAGAAACCGATATTCCTTGACCGACGCCAATACACATTGTTGCCAGTCCTCGCCTGGCATTACGTCTCCGCATCTCATAAAGAAGAGTCGTCAATATTCTTGCCCCGCTGGCTCCAAGGGGATGACCCAGCGCAATAGCTCCTCCGTTTACGTTCACTTTGTCTTTATCCAAGCCAAGTTGCTTGATACATTCCAACGATTGGGAGGCGAAGGCTTCATTCAACTCAATCAGATCGATATCATTGATTGTCCATCCCAGTCGATCCAACAGCTTGTTCGTGGAGTTGATTGGGCCTAATCCCATTACAGCAGGCTCCACTCCGGCGGATGCAGATCCAACGAATCTGGCAAGAGGTGTTAACCCCAGTTCTTTTGCCCGCTTCGCACTCATCAATAACAGGGCAGCAGCTCCGTCATTCACTCCAGAAGCATTCCCAGCCGTAACCGTCCCATTTGCAAATAAAGGCTTAAGATTCCCCAGCTTTTCCAGGGTAGTCTCTGGACGTGGATGTTCGTCCGTTTCTACAACGGCCTCATTGCCTTTACGGTCCGTGATAGTGATAGGCACGATTTCATCGGAAAACCGGCCGGCTTTCATGGCTGCTTTCGCCTTCTGTTGGCTGAGATATGCGAACTCGTCCTGCTCTTCCCGTGAAATGCCAAACCTCTGTGCCACGTTCTCCGCTGTCTGGGGCATAGAGTCCGTCCCGTACATCTTTTCCATCTTTGGATTAACGAACCGCCAGCCAATCGTCGTATCAAACATCTCCATATTTCCTCTCGGAAATTCCGCTTCGGGCTTTTTCATCACAAACGGCGCCCTTGTCATACTTTCTGTTCCACCAGCGATAATGATATCAGCTTCCCCCGCAAGAATCGTGCGGGCGGCCATACTGACGGCATCCAGACCGGATCCGCACAGACGGTTGATCGTCGTTCCGCTCACTGTCTCAGGTAGCCCTGCCAAAAGCAGCGACATGCGAGCTACGTTCCGGTTGTCTTCTCCGGCCCCGTTGGCATTGCCGAATATGACATCCCCGATTAACTCCGGGGGCAGACCGTGGTTACGGTTCATCAGTGCTTTGATGACGATAGCTCCCAGATCGTCAGGGCGGACATTCTTTAGTGCGCCCTTGTATCTTCCAATCGGAGTACGGACCCCATCCACAATAACGACTTCTGTCATCATCTTCCCTCCTTTTGGAGAAGTTCCTCGCAAATCTGGAATGGAGCCAATGTCTTTTCCTGCACTTCTCTCAATGTGGCATCCCCCGTCAGCTCAGTCAACTCATATGCTCCATCTTTCCAGTGGAAGACGGCGAGATCCGTGATAATGACATCGGCCACACGCTCAGCCGTAATTGGAAAAGTGCAGCGCTCCACAAGCTTTGGGGAACCGTCCTTAGAAACATGGCTCATCGTGATAATGATCTTTTTGGTGCCGGATAACAAGTCCATGGCTCCGCCGACACCGATGATATCCTTCCCGGGAATGGCCCAGTTGGCCACATGACCACTTCCATCGACCTGCAACGCCCCGAGAATAGCGACATCCACATGGCCTCCTCTGATCATCGCGAATGAGTCCGCACTATGGAAATAAGAAGCACCTACGGCTTCGCCGACCGGGAGCTTGCCCGCGTTGACCAGATTCGGATCGACCTCATCCTCTTCAACAGATGTCACGCCCAGAAGCCCGTTTTCCGTATGGAGATAATATTTGCTCTGGTCCAGATAATTGGGAACTAAAGTAGGAATGCCGATTCCCAGATTGATGATGGAATATGGGGTCAGTTCTTGCGCAGCCCGCTTGGCAATCAGTTCCTTCCTATTCATGCTTCGACCACCCCTTCATTCGTCAAGATGAGCCGGCTGGTAACAATAGCATCTACATACAGATGAGGAGTGACGATCTCTTCAGGAGACAGCTCTCCTTCTTCAACGATTTCATCCACTTCCGCAATGACGTAATCCGCGGCGGTAGCCATGATCGGGTTGAAATTCCGTGCCGTCTTATAGTAGATTAGGTTTCCCTTTGTATCCGCTTTTTCTGCCCGAACCAGGGCCACGTTGGCCTTCAGCGCTTTTTCAAAGAGATACGTCTCTCCGTCAATTTCCTTCGTTTCCTTGCCTTTTGCCAGCTCCGTGCCGACTGCAGTCTTCGTGTAAAACCCGCCGATCCCCGCACCGCCTGCGCGGATGGCCTCAGAAAAAGTTCCTTGTGGAAGCAATCCGATTTCGAGCTTGCCTTCGTTATACCACTGGGCGACTTCCCGGTTGCTCGTAAAATAGGAACCGATTGCCTTCTTGATTTTTCCCTGCCGCAGCAAAAGGCCCAGACCCCGTCCGGCTTCGCCCACATTGTTGCTGATGATGGTCAGGTCTTTCGCGTCATGGCGTGTGAGCTCGTCAATCAGTGTCAGGGGACTGCCGATCAGTCCGAAACCGCCAACCATGATGGTGTCTCCAGACTTGACGATATTTCGTATGATCTGCTGTGCATCCGTCTGTTTGGTCCCAGTCATGACTTCACTTCCTTTTGAGATAAAAATGATTCCAACTGCCCGATGATCTCCGGCTGCCGGTTGAACACTAGTTCATAATGGTTGGCCGATGTCACGGCCGTCCAGATGTTTCCGGCCGCCTCTTTTGTCTGGGCATACCCCTCTTTTTTAAAAAGAGGCCCATTGTCCCCAAGGCTGCCGGTCGCCGTCAGTAAGAAGACGGGACAGTCGATCTGCGCCAGCACGTCTTCCGGTTGGAACGTATAAAAGCTCTCGAAGTCCCGTGCAATGGTGTCCGAATCGGATTTGTTCCTCCAGGCGCCGCTGTCTTCTTTGATTTCATAACGGACCACTTCTTCCATATGCGGTCCCCAGTCGACGCCAAGAGTGGTATACAGCTTTTTCGCCTCCTGCCCATAGTGATCCGGGCTGGAGAAAGTCTTTTTCAAACGATCCAGGGAGGGGAGGACAAGCTTTCGGGTCGCCTCGTCCGCTTTACCAGCCCCATCCAGAAGGATCAACGCTTCTGCCCCCTCCAGTCGGCTGGCGGCAATCGCGCTAATATATGCGCCCATGGAATAGCCTAAAAGGATGGGATACTCAATCTTAAGCGTGTCAATCAGGTCCAGCAGGTCAGCAGCATGGGTGTCAATCGAGCTGTCTTTCGGAGCTGGGTCGCTGTTTCCGCGGCCAAGGATGTCGTAGCTGATGAATCGGTAATCCGAAAGAGCCTCCTGAAAATAATGGAGCTGTTTGTGGTTGCCGGTGAGCCCGTGGGAGCCTATGATCGTTCCGCGCTCTCCGGGCGTTTCATGGATATAAAAGGTGCGTCCTTTTTTGGTTTTCACGTACTGTCCCATTGTTCATATCCCCGCTTTCTACGTATTAATCGACGATGTAGATGGAATAGTTCACTTTCCCGGGCAACCGGATGCCTATGGAAACGAACATCCGGCGGTTCAGCCAGTCATATTTGGCAGACGCGGTCTCAAAGATGGGGACGGTCCGGAAATAATACTCGTCCGGGTCGACCTCTTCATTGTTGTCCAGTCGCTGCAGAACCTCAGGCTCTCCGGTACGAATGCCTCTATAGGACATCATGATCAGCTCACCGTCATCTGTTTTCAGCAAAATCCGCACATCCTGAATGATGGTGCCGTCTTCCCGGACAGTGATCCAGTCGTCGCCTCCGGGAATCACCTCAGCCGTCAGCCGGTCTCCTTTGAGGGACCCGCCGGTGACGCGGATGATCCGCCGGTTGCCGATCGGGGTCTTCCCGGGCAGATGGGCACCTTCAACAGTCAACTCCATATCACATAAAAAAGAAAGGGAGGGGGCAGGCAAATGTCTCATCGGGTTAGCACTCCTTTCTCTTCTCTTCGATATTTTTCCACTTTTTCTTCATCTAGCTCCACCCCAAGTCCCGGCCCATCAGGAACCAAAATGGAGCCGTCCTTGATGGTCAGCGGGTTTTTCACCGGATCATCGGCCAGCCAATCAGGACCGAACAGCTCACTGCCGTAATCAAGATTCGGGATGGAGGCATAGGCATGCACACAGGCGGCGGTTCCGATGGAGCTTTCCAGTGACGTTCCCCCAAAACAGGAGATGCCGGCTGCTTGGGCGATTCCTGCAATTCTCACCGTGTTCTTCATTCCGCCCGATTTATGTATTTTCAGAGAAAAAATATCCGCCGCTTTTTCTTCCGCCAGACGAAGGGCATCCTGGACAGTGGCCAGGCTTTCGTCGGCCATGATGGGTACTTTTTTCATCGCAGCAAGTTGGGCAAGACCCCGGATGTCTTCGGGTGGAAGCGGCTGCTCAAGGAAGTCGATGCCAGCTTCGAAGAAGGCGTCCATCCATTTCATCACAGTGACCTTATCCCAAGAACCGTTCGGGTCGATCCCAATGGAGGACCTGCCTCTGATGCCTTCGGCGATCCTTATATTGCGCAAGGCATCGTCATCAGGACTCTCCTTGCCGGATTTCGTTTTGAAGTCGGCATAGCGTCCGGCACCCACGTGTCCGATTGCTTCTTCGATATCCCCTTCGGGAGTTCCGGAAGCAAGGGCCCAGCGGACAGGGATCTTTTCCAGGTGCAAACCGCCCAGCAGCTGATGGACAGGTACATCATACATTTTTCCGAGCGCGTCAAACAGCGCTATTTCCACAATGGCTTTCGCAAAAGGATTCGCACGGATCTGCCGGTTCAACTTCTGCATGAGCTTTTCGATATAAACAGGATTCTCCTCCAGGAGCAGGGGGACGGCGTACCGGTCGATGACGAGCTTCATCGTTTCTACACTCTCACCATTCCACCAGATTCCCGGTGTAGTTCCTTCCCCGATGCCGACGACACCGTTGCTAAGTTCCATTCGGATGAGCACGAAGCTTTTGACGGCCACCTTTTCGGTCGAAAACTGGTGGGGTCTTTTAATGGGGATGTCCAGCAATTCCGTAGTAATTCGTTTAATTCGCAAGGTTGTCAAGAAAAATCTCCTCCTGTACTTATAAAGAACCTCAGGCAAAGAAAAAAGGGGACAGTTTTTATGCCCCCGGCAGCCGGAGGTTATTCCCGGCGCATAACAAAATCCAAAGAAGCTTCCTTATAATCGCACTTGTCCTCCAGCTTGGTGATAAGCTCGGTGCGAACCCCGTCTGCTACATCCGTCTCCAACCACTTGTCCCCTTCGAAGAATACTTGGGTAATAAGTGTTTCATGGCCGTCGGCTTCAAACATAAAGTGGAGGTGCGCCGGGCGCATCGGATGCTGGTCCATATACTCCAGGAACTCCCCCGTAGGGCCCTGATCCGGAATTGAAGGTAGTGTAAAAAGTTCTATGAAAGATTAACGATTTCCACTTTTCCAAAGTACAGAGGGAAAATGTCGCCCGCAATCGCCCTTGACAAACAGTCA
>NZ_JAFBFH010000011.1 GCF_016909185.1 Siminovitchia thermophila
TAAATGCCCGATTGGTTCAACTAACATTCAGTAGGAAAAGGAGAAAACGCCTACTGAATGAAGTTTCACTTTATCCCGCATGTAAGGTGCCGTAAGACTCCCACTTCAAAATCTTGAGTGAATACAAAAGGTCTAAGTGTGAGAAACGGCACCTAAATGCCCGATTGGTTCAACTAACATTCAGTAGGAAAAGAAGAAAACGCCTACTGAATGAAGTTTCACTGTATCGCCCACTACACATCTAGATGGAGGATTGAAAGCTGTGATTCATGTACATTCCTTGGAAGAAATCAAGGCAAATATTGAAGAAAACAAGGTAACACTCCTTTATATATCCAGACCCAGTTGTTCGGTATGCCACTCACTGCTCCCGCAGGTGGAAGAGCTGCTGACACAATTTCCAGCAATCGTTCCGATTCACGCAAATGCCGATCAAATTCCTGAAATAGCAGGGGAATACTCTGTTTTTACCGTCCCTGCCGTTCTTGTCTTCGCCAACGGAAAAGAAATGATTAGAGAAGCAAGATTTGTGCCGATTGGAGAATTGGAGGAGCAGCTTTCAAAGCTTATTTCCCATTTAACCTTAACCTAATAATAGTTGTGACCTGTCCGCTACGGTAGTGGTGGCGCGTGCGGTCATGATCTGGAACTGCGAAATGACGATCTGAACATCAACTCTTTTTTACACAAGCAAAAATGCCAATACCGAAATCAAGACGGACGCCACGCTCATCGCCAAAAGCGGCTTCAATGCCTTTGTCCTTACATCCTGTAGGCTGACATTCAGTCCAAGACCGACCATGGCTGCCGTGAGAAGCCACGTCGTTCCGCTTGAAACAAAGTCCATGAAGCCTTGTGGAACCACGATCACAGCTCCGAGCACATACGTTCCGATTATGCTCATCGCAATAAAGCCGAGAAGAAATAACGGAAAGCCTACTTTGGCATTCCCTGTCGAATCTTTTCCCGACCTTGATTTAACCCAATAAACCAATATGAAACAAAGCGGTATAAGCAAGAATACCCGTCCCAATTTGGCCAGCAATGCCATGGCCAGTGCCTCTTGGCCCCCTGGCGCGCCTGCCAGCACGACGTGGGCGATTTCATGCAGACTCATCCCGGTCCACGCTCCGTACTCAGCGCCGGTCAGCGGCAAAACCGGCCGCAAAATCGTATACACAATACCGAAGACCGTTCCCACAAGAGCAATGATCCCCACGCTGATCGCGGTATCTTCATCCTTTGCTTTGATAATTGGAGCTACCGCCGCAATTGCGGCTGCCCCGCATACTCCAGTTCCAACACCAAGAAGAAGCGAAATGACTGGATTTGCCCGCAGCCGCTTCGCGACCCATACCGTCACCAAAATGGCAATCGTAATAATGCCCGCATCCCGTATCAATAACCCAAGACCATCTTGTAAAACGGTATGAATATTCAATTTCAATCCATATAGAACAATCGCTGTCCGCAGCAACACTTTAGAAGAAAAAGCCACCCCCGACCGCAATGCTTCCGGATAGCCGAAAATTTGCCGGAAAACGACCGCTATTAAAATGGCAGAAGCCATTTGACCGATCAAACTGAAACCCGGAATTCTTGCAAGCAAAAATCCAAGCAATGCAATGAAAAACGTAAAAGCAACTCCTCCTGCCCATAATCCGAAAAAAGAACTTTTTTCCTTCTGCCGTTGCAGGGGTTCGCCTTCCTCTTTATGATGTTCCGTTTTTCCAAAACTCATGTGTATCCATCCCTCCGGCTGATCTCCTAATGTAAGGATATATGAAAAAGATATATAAGAAAAATAAATGATTATAATAGCAATAATAAGCATTTTAAATACTTGGGAGGAATGCGTGATGGATCAGCTACTGGAAGTGTTTGTCGCTGTTGCCGAAAAGAAAAATTTTTCACGGGCAGCTGAAGAACTGCATATGACTCAGCCTGCGGTAAGCCAGCACATTCAGGCGTTCGAGCGGGAGATCGGAACGAGGCTATTGGATCGGACCAATAAATATGTGAAACTCAATAAAGCTGGTGAAATCGTATACGACCATGCGGTGGAAATACTCGGTCTTTATACGAAAATGCAACGCCTTGTCGATGATTTGACAAACAAAACGAGCGGACCGTTAACGATTGGGGCAAGCTACACATTCGGCGAGTATATTTTGCCCTATGTAATTGCCGATATGCTTGAACAATACCCGCTTGTCACTCCAAGCATTTCCATTGGCAACACCCGGGACATTGCGGAATCCGTCTTGAAACACCAGCTGGATGTCGGCATTGTGGAAGGGGATTTCCGCCACCACCAGCTTATGATTGAGCCCTTTGCTAAAGATATTATGCATATTGTCACGGCGCCGACCCACAAGCTTGCCAAGTTGAAAAAAGTGACACCCGCCGACTTGGCCCAAGAAACATGGATTGTTCGGGAAGAAGGCTCCGGAACAAGAACAGCGGCAGATAAGATGCTTGATTCCCTTGATATATCTCCCGAAAAAATGATGGAATTCGGAAGTCTTCAAATCATTAAAGAGTCCGTTGAGGCGGGGCTTGGTGTCAGCTTGCTTTCAAAGTGGGCCATCAGAAAGGAGCTCTCCATGGATACTTTAAAAATCATTGATGTAAACGGCCTGCCTTTCACAAGAACATTCTCAATCGTTACATCGTCTCCTTATAGAACAAAAGCGTTGGACACATTTTTGCAGTTTGTCCGTGAAGTATCCGAGAAAAGCTGAATGCGTGTCCTATGATTCCTATCTGAGTGCGTGGATTGAATCCGGTATACACTTCAATCTAATTCAATTTTAAAGAACGCACTCTGAAGACGCTGGTAGTGGAGATTTATTGGTTTCATCGAAGACTAGAGTATCTGAACATGGGCAACATTAACCATAATGGAGAATATAAATTCCAAGTTACTTCCATGCAGCATATGTGAAAGGGAATTGTTATGATGGAGCTTAATATGTCAAAAAAAGTGGATGTTTTGGGAATAGAATTTGATAATATGACCCAAAAACAAATGATTGATATGATCAAGACTCGCATCAAACAGAAAAAGAAAACATTTATTGTTACAGCGAATCCAGAAATTGTTATGAAAGCACAGCGAGATCAAGATTATAAGGATACTCTTCAGTCTGCCGATTTTATCATTCCGGATGGAGTTGGGATTATGCTGGGAGCGAAGATGTTAAAAAGGCCGCTTATTGAGAGGATAGCGGGTTTCGACCTAATGACAGAACTATTGGCGGTGGCCAATCAAGACTGCTTGAATGTATTCTTCCTCGGCTCCAAAGACAATGTAATCCAAATGATGATCCGTAATGTGAAGCAAGAATATCCTAATGTCCGAATAGGCGGCTACCATCACGGCTACTTTGATGGAAATGATCCTCATATTACTGATATGGTAAAAAAAGCAAATTCCGATCTTGTTTTCGTTGCGATGGGCTTCCCAAGGCAGGAAAGGTGGATTCAAAAGAATGTAAACGTATTTGAAAAGGGCATTTTTATAGGAGTGGGCGGTAGTTTCGATGTGTTAGCCGGTGTTGTAAAACGTGCACCAACTATCTGGAGAAGCTGGAAAATCGAATGGTTATATCGGTTATGCAAACAGCCATCCAGATGGAAAAGGATGACATGTTTACCGTTGTTTGTTTTAAAAATATTAGGTTCTACAGCAAGCGATACGTTAAAAAAAACGATAAAATTGATCCGATAGACATTTTTGGAGCTTAACATTAAAACTGAAGGGGACGAATGACCCCTCCAGTTTGTTAGGGAGATCATGTATCAGTATAAGTATTTTATTAACCGATCACTTGAATTTCCCCTTGAATATTCATTCCAATCATTCGCGAATGTTTGAACCCTCTCAAGGTACTCTTCATGATTTTTGTGAATTTCTTTTATGAGTTCTTCTGTATTCTTCACGATCGGCCCCGGAACCAGCTGTTCATAAGGCTCCCAAAAACCGCGGGATGAAGCATAAACGTCCAAATCATAAGCAAAAAAGATCATTGGTTTATGTAAAAGCGAGAATTCAAACGGAATGGACGAGTAGTCGGTAATGAGTATTTCCGTAATAACCAATAATGGATTGACTTCAGAATATCCCGAGACATCACAAATAAAGTCCGGATACATGTGACAAAATGTTGTTTGGATAGCCGGATGAAGTCGTAGAAGGAGCACATAATCTTCATTCAACTCCTGATACATTCGATCGATATTCAACTTGAGCCTGGAGTTGTGAATGTCATTGTCACGGTAAGTAGGAGCATATAAAAGGACCTTTTTACCGTGAATGATTGGGATTTTTGTTTTCAGCAAATCTGCCGCCTTCTCCATGTCTTTTTTATGGAAGAAAAAATCTGTCCGGGGAATGCCTGTCCGCAACATTTTTTCAGTTTCAATGCCAAAACTTTCGTGAAAAATGTCCGCCATCTTCCGGCTTCCAACCACAACATAATCAAAGCGGCTGTATACTTTGATAAAACGTTTCAACGCCCGCGGGGAACGATTCTGGATAGAAGGGTCTTTAAGTCCAAACCGTTTAATCGCCCCCGCTGCATGCCATAACTGTATGCAAACCACATTCGGTTTAAACCGAGCTGCCGCCAAAAAACCGAAATAATTATCCACAAAAACATGGGTGGATGTAGCCAGATGGTAAATGGAGCGAAACCAGTCAATGACATTCTTGGGATCAAAGGCTAACACAAGGCAGTCACATCGCCGCTCGAAATCCATTTTGCATTGGGAAGTTTTTAAAATAACAATAGAATGGTTTACTTGCTTTTCCAGCGCGTTTAATGTAAATAAAACATTATCTCCAAAAGACGCGACGAAAGTTGTTTTCGCCTGCTGGGGATATAATTGAAAGATTGAGAAAAACACGCGAAAAACAAGTAAATATAACATAATCGCCGCTTCTCTAAGCATTACTAAGCTGTAAATCATTTTTAATTTTAGTCGTTGAAATCCCAACAGTGCGCGGAAGATAAACCACATTACAGTATTCCAGCAAAAAATCAAACTTCCCTTTCCAGTCATCACCCATTATGAATACATCAATGCCATACTTCTTTATATCTTCTACTTTCTGCTCCCAACTATGCTCCGGAATCACCTGATCCACATAGCGAATCGCTTCCATAATCGCTTTTCGTTGTTCAAATGTGTAGTATGCTTTTTTTTGTTTTAAAGCATTAAATTCATCAGTGGAAATCGCCACGATTAAATAGTCCCCATATTCCTTCGCGCGGTGCAAAATATTAATGTGCCCGATATGAAGCAAATCAAAAGTGCCATACGTGATGATTTTCTTCATGCTGAAGAGCCCTCCAATTTGTTTTAAACATTTGCAAACTTCTCCGTAAGCGTTAGTTATTATGTTATGTCAAGAATTTGCCATTTATCCCAAGGAAAGTATTTGAACATTTTTCACATCTCTTTTCGCTACGGAAACAATATCGTTCAGTCTTTGTTTCTTTAAAGAAAGTAAATATATCAACATCATTTGAAGTATTTTATGAACTCATTCAGAGCTGAATCTATGACACTACAAACCTTTTTTCGTGAAATAAGTGCCACGGTGGCAACACTTCGTTGCACGATCCTTTCGGAATATAGGGTGGTTGTATAAAGATCCACCCCGGATAAGGTCGGCTCCATTCATTGATCAAAATTGTCAGCAGTCCCGTCTTCGCTGCTGGAAAGTGATTTGTTTGGAACGGTAGAGGGCAGTTTTATAAGGGGTGTTGATCGGCCCAGTGGGAGTTTACAACATTTTAAGCAAGGGTATATTGATCTGCCTAGTGGGAGTTTACAACATCTTAAGCAAGGGTATATTGATCTTTGAAAATGATCATGCGGCCTCCTCGTTTTCCTTATTTTGATTCAAAAGCAGTAAAGTGTTATTCATAAAGCAGCAACAATCTTGCAATATTGGTAACACTTCTTAATGAAAATTTGCTTTTCTATTTGTGGGGTTTATGATAAACTTCACGATAAAAGTGCTCTTTTTTTTGGATTGTTGGTTTTTCTCAAACCTCATTTTACCAAATGAGGGAGCTTTTTTTGTGAAGTGGGGGAAACGTAAAAATCAAGGCCAAGTTCCTGGTTCCTTAGGGCTTTTTACGGGCCGCCAGACGTTTCTACTATTATTGACGATTGTAAGTTTTTCGGTTAGTCTTTAAGACACTGATTAACAGGCAAACACGGTAGTTTCCATCGCGTACAAGTTGCCCGATTTGACAATTTTTGACCTAGCTAAGCGATCTGGTTCATTTTGCAACAGAATGTTCATCGTCCCTAGAAAATTTTATGTTATAATGTGTCAGAGTGCAGTTTTCTCTAAAGCGCACCGGGAGGGAAGTTTCATGAATTACAAGACAAGAATGTTTGTGCTTGTCTGTATTGATTCAGCGATTGTTTTATTATCGATTTTCATGTCGCATTTTTTATTAAACCCATTTTATAAATATGTCGTTAATGAACTGATCATTACTACATCGATCACTTTGTTAATCACTCACCATCTTTTCTCCTATTTTTTTGGCTTGTACCGAAGAGTGTGGAGATATGCGAGTATGGAAGAGCTTGCCGGCGTATTTTATGTCGTGACCTCATCCATTATTATTACGGCAATTGTTCAAAAGCTTGCCTTTAATAATATATATTCTCGCGGGCTGTCACTGACATTTATGTTTCACATACTGTTGTTGGGTGGAGTCCGGTTTTGGTGGAGATTTATCCAGTCTGTTTTATTCGACATTAAAAATTGGGGGGTTAGCCCAAGTAAAAAAGTAAGGACTTTAATCATTGGCGCTGGATCAACAGGAAGGATGCTGCATCGCCAGCTCAAAGAGCATCCCAATACAGAACTCCAGCCAGTTGCGTTTCTTGATGATAATTCAAGTGTCCAACAATTGGAGATCGGCGGCCTGCCAGTTGCGGGTACAATCGAAGATATGCCGAAAGTGATGAAACGCTACAAGATTGAACATGTTGTGATCGCTATCCCATCATTAAAGAAACAAAAATTGAATGATATTGTTTCCGAAGCGAAGAAATATGTGAAAAATGTTCAAATACTGCCGATGATCGGTGATTTAGCATCAGGAAAAGTCGAGATCACTGAGATCCGGGATGTCTCCATCGAAGACTTACTGGGGAGAGAGCCGGTAGAACTTGATATAGAAGGTATCGCCAATAAAATCAAAGGACAAACAATACTCATCACCGGGGCAGGGGGTTCCATTGGTTCGGAACTTTGCAGGCAATTATGCCACTTTTCCCCGAAAAAGATGATCCTGCTTGGGCATGGCGAAAACAGTATATATAGCATTGACATGGAACTAAAATCCAAACATCAAGATAAAATCACATTTTTAACAGAAATTGCGGATGTTCAAGACCGCCATACGATGTTTGAAATAGTAGGCAAGCATAAACCTGCTTTTGTATTTCATGCAGCTGCCCATAAACATGTTCCCCTTATGGAAAGAAATCCGGAAGCGGCGGTCAAAAACAATATTTATGGTACGAAAAATGTTGCTGAAGCCTCCGATGCCGCGAATGTTGATACTTTTGTGCTTATTTCAACCGACAAGGCGGTCAATCCGACAAGTGTAATGGGAGCGACTAAGCGCATTGCCGAGATCATCGTTCAGAACTTAAATAAAGTTAGCCAAACCAAATTTGTTTCCGTAAGGTTCGGAAATGTGTTGGGAAGCAGAGGCAGTGTTGTTCCGTTATTTAAAAAGCAAATTGCCAATGGCGGGCCAGTAACTGTTACCCATCCAGAGATGACACGCTTTTTTATGACGATTCCCGAAGCGGCAAGACTTGTTATCCAAGCGGGCGCTCTGGCAAAAGGCGGCGAAATTTTTGTGCTTGATATGGGTGAGCCTGTAAAAATTGTAGATCTTGCCAAAAAAGTTATTAAACTTTCCGGCTTCACCGAAGACGAGATTAAAATCAAATTTACCGGGGTCCGTCCAGGTGAAAAACTATATGAAGAAATCATGAATGAAGAAGAAGTAGATCCCGTCCAAGTATATCCGAAAATATTTATTGGAAAAGCAACAGAAGAAAATATGACTGAGGTGCTTCAAGAGATCGAGCTAATTATCAATGATAAGGAAGAACTTAGAAAAACGCTTCTGACAATAACCAATAAAAAGAATCCGACGGAATGTAAAGGTCCCAATCATGAAGCCGTAAAGAAAATACTGACAATGGCTCATTGATAACAAAGAACGTAGTACGTGTCCATATATTTCGTACTGACGTTCTTTCTTTGAATCGGGATAATTTATGCTCCCATGTGATGAGGTGGAAAAATGGAAAACGTTCATTTTGCAATAGTAGGCTGTGGCCATATTGCCAAAAAACATGCTGAAGGAATCAAAAATACACCAGGAGCAACATTGGTTGCCGTGTGCGATACCATTCCTTCCAATATGGAATGGTATGTTCAAGAATGTCAGGCCGTTGCTTATCAAGATTATGATGAAATGTTAAAAAATCCTAAAATAGATGTTGTGAACATTTGTACGCCAAGCGGCTCCCATGCCCCTTTGGCTATAAAAGCCGCAGAAGCGAAAAAACATGTCATCGTTGAGAAACCAATAGCATTAACTATAAAAGACGCAGATGCCATTGTAGAGGCTTGCAAGAAGAACAAAGTCAAATTATCAGTGCTGCATCCGAATCGTTTTCGACCTGCAATGATGGAATTGAAAAAAATGATGGATGAGGGGCGCTTTGGAAAGCTGAGCCATGCCAATGCCACTGTTCGGTGGAATCGTAATCAGCAATATTATGATCAAGCACCCTGGAGAGGAACCAAATCACTGGATGGCGGCGTTTTAATGAATCAGGCTATACATAATTTGGATCTCCTTTTATGGCTAATGGGAGATATCGATGAAGTGTACAGTATGTCCGCTACAAGACTCCGGAAAATTGAAGCCGAAGATGTATCAGTAGGAACTGTGAAATTTAAAAACGGCGCCTTGGGTGTCATAGAAGCTGCTACAACCATATATCCAAAGAACTTTGAAGAGTCTTTGAGCATTTTCGGAGAAACGGCATCGGTGAAAATCGGAGGAAGAACGGCCAACTTCATCGAGCACTGGGTGATGGAAGGAATGCCGGAAGAAGAGGTTGCGCAATTAAAACATAAAATAAATGAAAATCCATACGGAATTCCTGGCCACCAGTGTATTATAGAAGACATGGTTCAAGCTGTTAATGATGATCGCGAACCGATCATTACAGGTGAAGACGGCATCAGGGCATTGCGATTGGTTGCCGGGCTCTACCAGTCTGCTGAGAAGAGAATGCCTATAAAAGCGCATGACATTGAATGAAATCAATAACCGAAGGAATTGATAACTATGAAAAATGTTCAAATGGGAGAAAACGCAGTGATTGGCAAGAATGTCAAGTTTGGAGAAAATGTGACGATCGGCCATAATGTAGTAATATATGATGGGGTAAAACTTGGAAACAACATTATCATCCAAGATAATGCCGTCATTGGAAAACAACCTACAAGAGCCAAAACTTCCATCTTGCCGGATGTAAAGAAGCTACCGCCTACTGTGATTGGAAATGGTGTAACAATCGGAACATCCGCGATTATTTATGCCAATGCTGAAATTGGCGATGATGTTTTTATTGCCGATTTGGCTACCATTAGAGAACGAGTTTCAATCGGTGAAAAAACAATAGTTGGACGGGGAGTAGCTGTAGAAAATGATTGTAATGTGGGGAAATATTGTAAATTGGAAACGAATTGTTACATTACGGCCTATTCCACATTAGAAGACCATGTGTTTATTGCACCGTATGTCGTCACGACAAATGATAATTATATGGCCCGTTCCAAGGAGCGCCTCAAGCATTTTAAAGGTGTGACGGTAAAAAAAGGAGGCAGGATCGGGGCGAATGCTACGATTTTGCCTGGAAAAGTGATACATGAAGACGGAACGGTTGCAGCGGCAAGCGTAGTGAGTAAAGATGTCCAGAAAGAAGAGCTGGTTATCGGGGTACCGGCACGAAAGCTGCGAAACGTTCCTGAGGATCAGTTGTTAAGGAATCAATAATTGGTGATGCTATGAATATATTACTCATAAACCATTACGCAGGATCAAATATCCATGGAATGGAATATCGACCCTATCATATGGCAAAAGAGTGGGTGAAGCAAGGGCATCAGGTGACAATTATTGGAGCGTCACATTCCCACATTAGAACCAACCAGCCTACAATTAGGGGAAAATGGACGGAAGAGCTGATAGACGGTATCTCTTATATTTGGATAAAAACGCCTGAATATGAAGGCAATGGTGTGAAAAGGTTCTTAAACATGCTTTCTTTTGTAAAAGAATTGCAATTTAACACGAAAAAGCTAGTGGAAGGCGTATCACCTGATGTCGTTATTGCATCATCCACTTATCCGTTGGATATTTACCCGGCCTCTGCCATTGCAAAGAAAGCCAATGCCAAGTTGATATTTGAAGTACATGACCTGTGGCCGTTATCCCCAATGTTGCTTGGAAACATGTCACCATATCACCCATTTATTATGATCATGCAAAAAGGTGAGAATGATGCATACCGCAAGGCCGATAAAGTGGTATCCTTTCTTCCGAAGGCTAAACAACATATGATTGATCACGGGATGGCACCTGGAAAATTTCATTATTTGCCCAATGGTATTGATGTTGAACAATGGAATGAAGCTACAGAAATCATTCCAAAGGAACATCAAGAAGTGATTAATCAACTAAAGAAGGATGGTCAATTTTTAATTGGCTATGCGGGGACACACGGCATAGCGAATGCCTTAGAGTATGTTATCGAAGCGTGCCAACTGTTAAAGGAAGAGAATGCTGCATTTGTATTTGTCGGCAAAGGTCCTGAGAAGGAACACCTGATGAAACAAGCGGAGCAAAAAGGTGTTAATAACCTGTATTTTTTACCGGTTATTAACAAAAAGGCGATACCTGATTTCTTAAGTCGAATGGATGCTTTATATATAGGATGGAGGAAAAGCCCTCTTTATCAATACGGTGTCAGTCCCAATAAGTTACTCGATTATTTGATGTCTGCAAAACCGATTATCCATGGGATTGAGGCAGGAAATGACATTGTAAAAGAAGCTTCATGCGGGATATCGATCCCACCTGAAAATCCGGAAGAAATAGCTACTGCTGTTAAAGAACTCATGAAAAAAACGGAAAAAGAAAGAATGCAAATGGGTCTAAATGGTAAAAATTTTGTCATGGCAACCCATGATTATAAAGTGCTGGCAGAGAAGTTCCTGCTCATAATGAGTGATTAAACAAAAGTCCTTTTGGACTTATTTTAGAGGTGGATAGACATATGGAAACAATCCCTTACGCACTACCTTTCATCGAAGATGAAGAGATCAAAGAAGTAATTGACACGATACAATCAAACTGGCTGAGTAAGGGTCCGAAAACGATTCAGTTTGAAAAAGCCTTTAGTGATTATGTTCATGCCAAGCATGCTATTGGCTTAAATTCATGTACGGCAGGGCTTCACATTGCACAGCTTGCGGCAGGAATCGGTCCAGGTGATGAAGTCATTACCACACCTTACACTTTTGTTGCGAGTGCCAATACCATTATTCATACAGGTGCCAAGCCTGTATTTGTTGATATTGATCCTGTCACGATGAATATAGATGTTCATCAAATTGAAGCAAACATTACCGAAAGAACCAAAGCGATTATACCTGTCCACTTTGCAGGATATCCGTGTGACATGGAGCCGCTCATGGAGATTGCCAAAAAGCATAACCTGATTGTCATAGAAGATGCGGCGCATGCAGTTTATACACAATATAAAGGCAAGATGATCGGGAGCATCGGGGACTACACTTGCTTTAGTTTCTATGCAACTAAGAATCTTGCAACAGGAGAAGGCGGCATGGTAACGACGAACAATGTGGAAGCGGCCGATCAACTAAGGGTTATGAGCCTCCACGGTATGAGCAAGAACGCTTGGAACCGTTACGCCGAAAGAGGATCCTGGTATTATGAGGTGGAGTATCCCGGATTTAAATACAACATGACAGATATTCAGGCTTCTTTTGGTATTGTTCAATTGAAAAAGCTTAATAAAATGCAGCAGATTCGGGAAAAATATGCGAAAATGTACAATGAGGCATTTCAAAACTTAGAAGGATTGATCACGCCTTATAGCGACGAAATTAATCGCCATGCCTGGCATTTGTATGTGTTACGATTTGAATCGGATCGGTTTACAATAAACCGAGGAGAGTTCATTGAAAAATTAAATGAGAAAGGCATCGGAACAAGTGTACATTTTATCCCTGTTCCTATGCATCCTTATTACAAAAAGCTTGGCTATAAAATTGAAGATTATCCTCAAGCATTGGCGGCATATGAAGGAGCCATCTCATTGCCTCTATATCCGAAAATGAGCGAGGATCAAATTCATCGTGTCATCAAATCTGTAACTGAACTGGCCGAAACGTATAAAAGATAAGCGGGCAGGTGAGCAATGTGGATGAAAAACAGCTTTATTACGAAAAAGGCAACAAGCTCAATGATGTGTTAAAAAGGACAATGGATGTCATATTATCATTGGCGGGACTGGTGATCATCTCTCCCCTCTTGTTCATTATAAGTATATGTATAAAGCTTGATTCAAGAGGTCCGGTATTCTTTAAACAAACGAGGGTAGGCCGGTATGAAGAGCCTTTTCAAATTTTCAAGTTTCGAACGATGATCGTAGATGCCGAGAAAAAAGGGAAACAAATTACTGTTGGCAAAGATTCCCGGATCACCAAAACAGGGCAATTTCTTCGGAAATATAAGCTGGACGAACTTCCGCAGCTCATCAATGTTCTAATAGGTGACATGAGCCTGGTAGGTCCTCGGCCTGAAGTGCCCAAATACACAGCTTATTATACAAATGAACAAAAAAGAATCTTTGAAATCAGACCCGGTATAACTGATTATGCCTCAATAAAATATCGGAACGAAAATGAAGTTTTGGCGAAAAGCGAAGACCCCGAAAAAACGTATATCGAAGAAGTAATGAGAGATAAACTGAGCTTGAACTTGAAATATTTGGATCAGCAATCGGTTATAAATGATGTTAAAATTATCTTTATGACGATTATAGCAATATTGAGATAGTGATTTAATGTTATTGCTTGTGAGATGGGATTATCTTAGTTCCATCCAGGGTTCATATTTTAAAAAAGTTCATTTTGTTGATGCCCTTATAAAAGCTTTATCCAGGGAACATAGATGTTTGGATAAGGAACTTTCACCATGTCGGCGCTTATGGTTGTGTTATTCGAGATTTTATGTAAATGTCAAATGCCGTGAAGAACATCGGATTCAAGTAAGAAAAATAGGTGGGTCTAAAAACAATCAGGAGGAAGAAAACAATTCGTTTTCTTCCGCCTGATTTTCCATTTGTGGGATCCCCTTGAAAGAAACTGGCGTGATCCCTATCACTTTGAGGGGATTAGGGCATGTTGTCACTACTTAAATCTAACTCCTAATAACCACTGATACAAACGGCTATCTAAACAAAGAAAAGATTCTTAGTATAATTAATAAAACCATCTATCCTAAATATTAGTGTTATAGTGAAATGATACTTTAATGGATATAACATGTAAAACAGTAAATTTCAAAAAACAATACCGGAAATTGTCAATAAAACTTTTTTCTGCTTCTTTTCAACATCACTATTTTGTGGTAATCTGACTTAAGGTTCGTGGTTTTATGTAGAAGGAGCGATTATATTGAAAATACCTATGTTAGACTTGTCCGAACAGTATAGTAAGTTGCGAGAAGAAATGATTCAGGCTCTAGATGAAGTCATGACCTCATCGAAGTTTATTTTAGGATCGAATGTTAAGCAAATAGAAGAGGCGATTGCAAACTATTCAAATGTAAAACATGGCATTGGGGTAGCCAATGGCAGCGATGCATTACATATTTCACTTCAAGCATGTGGAGTATCCGAAGGTGATGAAGTAATCACCACTCCATTCACTTTCTTTGCAACTGCGGGTGCAATTGCTCGTTGCGGCGCCAAGCCTGTATTTGTAGACATAGATCCAACGACTTACAATATAGACCCTGAACAAATTGAATCAGCTATTACAACTAAAACAAAGGCAATTCTTCCAGTCCATTTGTACGGTCAAAGTGCAGACATGGATCCTATTATAGGAATCGCCAAGAAACATGGTCTTTATATTGTTGAAGATGCTGCTCAGGCTATTGGGGCTAGATATAGGGGTAAAATGGTTGGTGAAATGGGAAATGCCGCATGCTTTAGTTTCTTTCCTACAAAGAATCTAGGTGCATATGGAGATGCCGGAATGATTGTCACTAACGACGATGTTATCGCTGAAAATTGTAGAGTACTAAGAGTTCATGGCAGTAAGCCAAAGTATTATCATCACGTACTTGGGTATAACAGTCGTCTCGATGAACTTCAGGCAGCTGTATTGAATGTAAAGTTCAAGCATTTAAATACATGGGTAGATAATAGACGAAATGCAGCCTCAAATTATACAAGTATGATCCAAAAAGAGTTCGGTGAACTAATAGATACACCTGTTGAAGCAGGTGGGAATTTTCATGTCTATCATCAATATACCATTCGAGTACCAGAGAGAGATACATTCCAATCCTACCTGAAGGAAAATGGTGTAGCTTCAATGATTTATTACCCTGTACCTCTACATTTGCAACCTGTATTTCAAGAACTGGGGTTGAAAGAAGGAGATTTTCCTGAAAGTGAAAAAGCAGCAAAAGAGGCTATATCATTACCGATGTTCCCTGAGATTAAAGAAGAACAGCAAAAATACGTGATCGAAACGATGAAAAAATACTTTTCAAAAAATTAAACTCGATTTACCCCTTACCTATCAAACTAAGGGGTTACTTCGTTTAACATCCAGTAATCTGGGAGGTGTTTATATTGTCAGGCCAAGAAACGGAAAAATATACTTTTTACGAATATCTAATATTTTTTTGGAAAAAGAAATGGCTAATTCCTATAATGCCAATTTTATTGATGATCATTGCAGGGATTATATCCACTCAAGGAAAAACTTATACAGGGACTTCTATAGTTTATGTGGGTTCAGTCACAAAGGAAACATGGCTTGAGCCCGATTTAATCCAAAGGGAATTGGATAAAGAGCTTAAGCAGGATCTAGACTATACCATTACCAAGGGTGAGAAAAGAACTACACTTAGCATAGAGGGAACCGACAAGAAGCAAGTTATAAATTCTTTAAAGCGCCTAACAAATCTGTACCATCAAAAGGTTAATGGTATCTATAAGGAGATGCATCGCTCTAAGGAAGATGAGTTAAATTACTCAAAAAAATATTTATTAGAGTTGGAAGAGTCGGCCCAGGAATATAAAAATGCATTAAAAGCTCCAAATACAGATACCTCCTTGGAAGCAAGGTATTTTGATTTGTTGCGTGAAATTGAAAAAAGGAAATATGATTATCTTCAGAAAATCAATGAAATTGAAGGTGAATTAATCCAGTTGGAGGAGCCACGAGTATTAGATACAGCAGTCAATGATCAAGGAGGGAATTTGAAGGCCAACCTCCTTATTGCAACAGTATTTGGCTTGTTTTTATCTGTCCTACTGTTGGTTC
This sequence comes from Siminovitchia thermophila, assembly GCF_016909185.1. GTDB lineage: Bacteria > Bacillota > Bacilli > Bacillales > Bacillaceae_C > Siminovitchia > Siminovitchia thermophila. Next base: position 15,728 of record NZ_JAFBFH010000011.1, read on the forward strand.
TTATGAAGTATATGGCAGATGCGAGAAGGGTGAAAAAAGCTTGATTCGTTTTGGAATGAAATCATACAAGCTTTAAATAAAATGAGGCAAGGTTTAAAGTGTTGCCCCATTTGACTTTTCATTCCAGCTAGGGTCGAAACGATTAAGGATCTTATAGAAGAAGCAAAAATTGTTTTATTGCTTACCGACCATAATAATTTGACTATGATTTACTTAGTGACTGTAAAAGCTAATGTTTAATATAGAAATGGAATGAAGTAAACCAAAAGCCCAAAAAAAGTATTTGATATTAATAAATGCATTGAGATGTAGGAGAGGTTATCTTTGTTTAAGCAAATTAAGAGGCTTGGGGGGGACTCTCTCCTTTTCGCTTTAATGAATGTAGGGACGAAACTTATAGCATTTTTAATGCTCCCTGTATATACACATTATTTGAGTCCGGGAGAAATGGGGATAATGGAAAATATTGACGCCATTTCCTCTATATTAACATTTGTTATTATTTTTGGAACGGACAGTGCCTTAGCCTATTTTTTTTACAGTACCGATAATAAAGAATTGAAGGAGAGGTATGTTCAGACTGTTTTAAGTTTCAGATTGTACCTGGCCTCTCTTTTTTTAATTGTATTCCTGCTTTTTGCAAAGCCTCTCTCTTTTTTGTTATTGGGGATGTCAGGATACGAGAAACTTTTTTATCTAACAGGAATCATACTCGTTTTTGAGGCAATAACCACTGTGATTCTTACTTATTTCAGATTCCAATTTAAAAGCCTGAAAGTAGTGATTTATACAGTTTTGCAATTAGGGGCTGTAGCAGTCATTTCTTTTTTGCTATTGAAATATTTTTCGTATAATGTAGATGCAATATTTTGGGCAAGGTTTTACAGTTTAATCCTAATATCAATAGCCTTATTTAGTACGTTATCAAAATTACTAAGAATAAAAATTGAGAAAGATTTGCTAAAAAAGCTCTTGGTTTACGGAGCACCTTTAGTTCCTGCTTCATTAGCTTTCTGGGTTATTACATTCTCTAATCGGATTTTTTTAACAAAATTTGAATCGTTGGATAGTGTAGGTATATATGGTATCGCTATGAAGATAGGCATGGTGATTACTTTACTTACATCTAGTGTACAAATGGCGTGGCGGCCCTATTCTATGTCTATTAGAGAAAAGCCAGATGCTGACCGTATATATGCTGGTATTTTTTACATTATTTTTATAATAGGTATGCTGGGGATTACCATGGTTGCTCAGTTGAGCCCACTTATTTTAAAAATGATGATGATTAATCCCGAATATATAGAAGCAAGAAACTACATCGCATTTCTAAGTATGAGTTCATTTCTTAGCTTTTACTACCTGATTATTTCTGTAGGTCTTTTCCTTAAGGAAAAGACAGGGGCTATATCAAAATATGTTGGGATTTCAGCAGTTATCAGTGTAATTCTGAACATCGTTTTAATTCCCTTGTTCTCCATTTGGGGAGCGGTAGCTGCCTTAATCATTTCTTATCTCTTTGTAAATGTCATCATATTTAAAAAGAGCCAAGAAGTATACTATATTCCTGTTAAGCCTGGCAAAATGATTATCGTGTATTTGGCAACACTAATAAGTATAGGGATGATTACCTTTTTGTATAATAATCCTCAACTTAATGCCATATTACATGTAGTACCATGGTTTTTGCTACTTGGATCCATATATTTAACAGGAATTTGGAAGGCCATCTTTGATAAAAAGTGAGTGGAGAATATTGTTTTATGTAGCAATCTGGATTATCACATTATTTATTTCCATATATCTTTTTAAAATTGTATCTGGATCATTGTCAATTTTAAAGCCAAATTTAATCTCAATAATATTTTACTATTCACTTCTGGTGACCAGCTTTATTGGAGCATTGTTTATAGTGTTAAATATAGATGAACATTATATGTTAACAAGGCTCCATAATGATGATTATCGGGAAATAGGCTTTTATTGGATTTGTTATATTATGATTTTCATGCCGTTAACAATGCTTTTGGTAACACGGTTGTTTGGCTTTAATGCGCATGGAGAATTTCATAATTATCTAAAGAAAAAAGTATCATTAAGCGCGAAAAAGGATAGAGATATATTTATTTTGATGACTACTCTATCTTTAATTTGTTTTTTAGCAGTTGTTTATATGATATTTATACTAGATAAAATACCGATTGTTGAACTATTTAGAGGCGCTTCAAACTTAGATGAATTGAGAATTAATGCTGGAAGAGGGTTTGAAGGAAATATAGTATTTAGGAATATCTTTGCACTTGGTCTTCCGCCAGTTTTATCTTTAATTGCTTACATTTATGCTATAAAAACCAAAAGCCTTCCTTGGTGGCTGTTGTTTTTAATGTTATTTGGCATGTCGATATTTGTAAGTGTGTATGACTTGCAGAAGGCTCCGATCTTTTTCTATGTATTAATGTTTATTTTGGTTAACATATATATTGGGAAACTTACTTTAAATTTCAGGTGGATATCTGTAATTGGTGTTTTCGGTTTCTCTTTTTTATTAGTCATGTATAAGGTCATTGGAAATATGTCGCTACTCAATTTATTATCTTATAATACGGGGCCAATAGGGCGTATGATATTATCCCAGATCTCTCCATTTTTTTTACACCTTGAATTATTTGGTGATAAAATTGATCCGTTAATGGGAAAGAGCCTGCCAAATATCATTTTAAATTTGTATGATATTGAGCATGTAAGATCTGCAAGGCTAGTTATGGAAGTATATTATCCAGAAAAAGTAGAAGCAGGGATAGCAGGAGTATTGAATACCATATTCGCTGGAGAAGCTTTTGCAAACTTTGGTTATGCTGGTATTGTTTTAGGTACACTATATATAGGTCTATTCGTACAGATAATATATATTTCTTTTATTCGTCTGCCTAAAAACCCTATACTCATTAGTTTATTTGTATATTTTACAGTAAATATTCCTCGGGTATTGGTGGGGGGCTTTACTGACTTTATATTTAATTCTTACTGGATCTTATTGTTCTTCCTTTTTGTAGGTATACTCATTCTAAGCCGCTTCAAACAAGAAATTCATAAGTATTACTCCGAGGTTTACATGAACCAAAAATCTTAAGGCTTGTAAAATAAAAAAGTGTTTTATAACTATGCATAAAGCCTTCTTTTTGAAATTTAAACAAGTAAAAGGTGAAGTTGGATGAAAAATATTATTGTATATTTTCCATATAAGCTAAGTGACAATCCAAAAACCGGTTCTAGTGTTAGACCTCATAAAATGGTTGAGGCTTTTAAGTTACTGGGTAATAATTATGGGATTGAAATAATCGTTATTTCAGGAGAAAGCAAACAAAGGAAAAGGGAAATAAAGGAATTTATTAATTCTGAGAAAATAAAAAAAACATTGTTTTGCTATATGGAAAATAGTACAATGCCCTATTGGTTAACCGATGAAGACCATGTTCCTAGACATCCTTTTAGTGATATTCGATTTTGGAAATTCTTGAAAAGAAACAATGTTCCCATCGGATTATTTTATCGGGATATTTATTGGAAATTTAAAGAATTGTATACGCTAGAAGGAGCTAAGAAGTTATTAACGCCCGTGATGCGCGCTATCTATCAAAAGGAATTAAGACAGTTCCACAAAATTGTTGATGTTTTATATCTCCCCTCATTAGAGATGAATGAATATGTAGGTTGGGATGGAAATATTGAAGAACTTCCACCTGGGATTGATAAAATGAAGAATCTAAGTAATCCAAAGATAAATGACAGAGTGAACTTAATATATATAGGCGGGATAAGTAAAAGATATGGAATAAAGACTTTAATTGACGCAATGGAAATATTATTACAAAAAAAGAAAAAGCATGTTCATTTGTATGTAATATGTAGAAAAGCTGAATATGAACAAAATACATTTCTAAAAGAAAAGGCTGAAAATGATTGGGTTACAATTGAGCACTTATCAGGAGAAAGTTTAATACAAGTGTTCAAAAAAGCTCATATCGGAATAGTTCCGATACAAAAAAATTCATATCATGACTTTGCAGTGCCCGTAAAATTGTTTGAATACCTCTCTTTTGGGTTGCCGCTAATCGTAACAGATTGTAGCGCGCAAACAAGGATCGTAAGGGAAGGCGGATATGGCTTAGTTATAAAAGATTCGGCTGATGAGCTTGCTCAATCTATTTTAAACATTATCCAAAAAAATAATTATATTGAGTATAAAAATAATATTCTACAAACCGCTTTTAAAAATCATTCTTGGTATGCAAGGGCTGCTAAAGTGTATGCAGATTTATCCAAAATAAAAAAACTTTTTTCGGAGGCATAGTACCCAAGCAAGGTAATTATCCAAGTCAAATATTTTAATAGCAAGGAAGCACTAGTGTTGCATAAAATTTGATGGGATTTTCCGCTTATTTGTTTTCCCTGTTAAGAGCCAAAAAAGTAAATACCTAACTACAGGTGGTTCCATCCATTTGAGATTTATTTATAATTAGACTTTAAGAGCGATGACAACTTACTTATCAGGGAACGCCTTTTCCTTCAATTTTTCGAAGCCAAATATGCGCTGGCTTCCACAAAGCAGCCCGTAGATAACGGCTGATTTGTAAGGTTTTTCGTTTGCTTCCTGTTTCTATTTGTTCGAGAACATGTAGGCAAAAAACAATCAGTGCGATGAACACTTGATTTTGGATGTTTGGGATTCTTGCCCCGGGGAAAGAATCCCAAACACCCCGCCGATAATGTTACCTTTCTTCGTTTGCCTGATGCTCCATACTTTGACGGAAACGGTACGATTCTCCGTTTAGTAAGTGAATATGTGATTGATGTGTCAATCGATCGAGTAATGCAGCTGTCACCTTATCATTTCCAAAAACGTTCGTCCATTCAGAGAATGCTAGATTGGTCGTGATAATCACGCTCGCGCTTTCATATCTACTTGAAAAGATTGGAACAATAACCCTGCTCCTGTTTTAGAGAGAGGGACGTAACCTAGTTTATCTACGATGCTCAAATCAAATTTGAGCCACTTTTTCTCAAATGCTCAAGCCTATTTCTTCATTAACCATTAGTAATTCCTTTACCAGTGCAGAAGCAGTGATAAACCATTTCTATCCCCAAAGCTATGGACAGATATGTTTTTCCTGTGCCACTATTTCCAAGAAAAATGAGTTTCTCTTTCTTTTCTACAAACTTTCCTTTCGCTAAAGTGATAAAGCGATTTTTATTCAGACTTGGCACTAGGCTAAAATCATAAGTATTAATGTCTATGTGGCCTGTTTGAGCCAACTTTGTTTTTGATTTTCTTCTCTTGCTTGTAGTTCTGTTTCTAGTAACGCTAATAAGTATCCTTCATAACTTATATTTCGTTCTTCAGCTTCTCTTGCGAGAGAACGATACTATCTTCCAATTGTAGGCATTCTTAACTGTGTAACAATGTGATCTAGCATTAGTTTCGTATTCATTTCATCTGACCTCCTGTTAACTGTTCATATTGTAACTATATTCGACTTTTTAACTTTAGGCTCAATTATCAACAAATACAAAACACATACATGCATTCCTTGTCATCCACCATGTCTTCAAGCTGACCACGTTCGTGTTCTTTGGCATTGATATGACGGCTTTTTCGGGATAGGAAGTTCCTTTTTCCATAAATACAAGGCGTAGATGCAGTTTCACGCCGGCTTTTGTTTTGCGGAACTTTTCCCACCTATGGTTAGTTAAATTCAGTGGCAATGTGCTTGAATCTATGATTTTTAACGACATTACAAGTTTTGTATAGTGATTTTTGGCATGAATTTGTGGGACTAAGTCAAGGAAAAGCCTTTGAAATAGATCTGGATTCATGCCATTTAATCGGCGTGACAGCTACGAAATACTGATCGAATCAAGGTCAATCTCTTTTTGAAAATGATCATCGAAAAGACAATCACTTAGCGTATGAAGACTTTCTACTTCATGTAGCTGAGAAAAAAGCAGTAATTTTAGGAATGACTCTGTCGTTAATTTTTTCGTATAGAAATCTAATTTCATGGTTTTCACCTTAGAAAAAAATGGACGTACTGTTCAGGAAATTTACAATACCATTACCGAACAGGGATATAAAGGTCCCTATAGTTCTGTACGAGTGCTAGTTACCGAAATTCGCAGAAAACGAAAACAGAGGGACAAACACTTCAGCCATCAAGCTATTACACAAGAAATGAAATTCGTCGAGCTTTATGGCAATGGAGGTATTCTACAAAAGAAAAAGACAAGGCGTTCGTTGATGATTTCTTAAACGATATCCAGAACTACGCCCCTATTTTGCTTCATTCAAGGCTTTCGAGAGGCGGTTTCAAACCGGGATAAAGAACATTTACGGGAAATTGTCCTGTTTGAAAAAAGGGTTCTTACGCACTTTTGATGGGTGTTATTTGACAATAAAATGGGAATATAACAACCAAAAGGAAAAAGAGCGTGATACTCATGAAAAATGTTCTGAAACGACTAGATCCCTTTCTTAAGGTTGAATCGGTATTAGAGGAATCTGATCGAATGGAGTTTGTTGTGTTTGTTTCCTCGTCTTCCGCCCTATGCCCAACATGCGGCAAGCGTTCGTTTAATCGTCATAGCTCCTATATGCGTAAGATTTCAGATCTCCCTATAGAAGAACGTAAAGTTTTTATTCATGTAAAATCTTATAAATGGTTCTGCAAAAATAGCAAATGTGAGAGACAAGTATTTACAGAACGACTACCTTGGATAGCTCCTTATCGCAGACGTACTCAGCGACTGGAAAATGCTCTTCGAGAGGTTGCATTTTCAACGCATGCAATGCAGGCAGAAAAAAGTGTGCCGGACATTAGGTATGCCGGTTAGCCATGATTCTTTATTGCGTCTTATCTACAAAACACCTCTGCCAAAAAAGGAGAGTCCCTTTCGTTGGTATTGATGATTTTGCTTTCAAACGGCGACATAAGTATGGGGTTATTATTTGCGATGCTCAAACATCTCATCCCATTGACTTATTACCCGATCGAACAGCTGAAACATTTAAGACATGGTTGCTGGAAAATTAAGCAGAATACAAGCTGAAACAAGTAAGAACAACTGAAACCAAAGAATTATTTAATGCCTGCTTGACGCAAATGCCTTTCACTTCTAGCTCAGAAAAAAACAAATTAAGTTCATTCGGCAGTTGATTATATTGGCTATTTTGATCTATTATAGTAGGAACGCCTCTTCTGTGGTAGTGATCTCAGACAATCTCACTGTACCAAAAAATGAGGTGTTTTTTCATTTCTTACTGCAGATGTCAAGGTTATGATTGGCAAGCCTTCGTACTAAGACTACCAATGATTACACACTAGTTGATTGGTGCGAAAGTTGAGTTAATTACCATTCATAGAGCTGAGAATACCGATGATTTTGAAAAAATGAGTCGGATTATTGATGCTTTTTCTCAAATAAAAGGGCCAAAAGTTTGGCCAGTCCACCCACGTACAAAAAAGAAGCTTCATTATTTTGGACTGGATATTAACAAGATACCTGATCTGCATATTATTGAACCAGTCGGATATTTAGATATGTTGAAATTAGAAAATCTTGAATTGAAAATTGTAACATTCAGGCGGGGTTCAAAAAGAAGCATATTTCATGGAAGTTCCTTGTGTTACTTTGCGTGAGCAAACGGAGTGGGTCGAGACACTGGAATCGGAAGCTAACATTGTTGGTACGGATACTCAAAAGATCGTGGATGCTGTATATAAATCAATTTCGCCGAACTATGAAGCATATTTTGGAGAAGCGGATGCATCTAAAAAAATTGTTGAATTGTTGTCAAAGTAATTAACTGTCAAGCTTTTCTAAGGCGTATAAAGCGTTTTTCCTTATTTTGTAAAAAAGCAATACAGGCTGTTATTAATAGATAAGACAGAATGTATTACCTCTCCCGTATGATTAAGCTACTATTTCCCTTTGTTTTTTTGTGTTATAATGAATTCCGTAAATGAAGCGTGAATCTCACAATATTAAAAGGTTGTTCGTGCTTGTGAGTTTTTTTAATGATGAATTTCGGGGATACTTTTACTAAGTTTCTGCATTATAATTTCGTATGGCAAGTTTTTGATCATACGTCGTATGTTATTTAATTGGGGAAGTTATAAGCTTGCTCAATAAAATCACATAACAATTTCTTAAGAGTAGGGGAGGAGGTCAATTTTGACCATTGTAAATACTTTATTAAAGAAGATTGAAGTGAAAGAGGCCATTATTGGTGTCGTTGGACTTGGTTATGTAGGATTGCCGTTAGCTGTTGAAAAAGCGAAGGCTGGTTTTAAAGTCATTGGCTTTGATATACAAGAAAGTCGAGTAAACCTTGTGAATGAAGGTCATAACTATATTGGCGATGTCGTGGATGAAGATTTGTCAAAAATGGTGAAGTTGGGAAGATTGGAAGCAACAACTGATTATCAACGTATTCAGGAAGTAGATGCTGTAGCCATCTGTGTTCCAACACCGTTAGATCGGCATATGCAACCCGATACGTCTTATGTACGCCAATCAAGCAAGGAAATAGCAAAATATGCACATGAAGGCATGCTCGTTGTACTGGAATCGACCACATATCCCGGAACAACGGAAGAAATTATTAGCCCGGTTTTAGAAGCTAATGGGCTTGTCGTCGGAGAAAACGTATTTGTCGCCTATTCACCGGAACGCGTCGATCCGGGTAACAAGCTTTATAATACAAAAAACACTCCCAAAGTTGTTGGAGGGATTACCTCAAATTGTACAGCAGTAGCTTCAGCGCTTTATCGGGCTGTACTGGATGGGGAAGTTCATGAAGTCTCAAGCCCCGCTGTTGCAGAGATGGAAAAAATATTCGAAAACACATTCAGGCATATCAATATCGCATTGGCAAATGAAATGGCTATTTTATGTGATAAGATGGATATTGATGTTTGGGAAGTGATTAATGCTGCAAAAACAAAACCGTATGGTTTTATGGCATTTTATCCCGGTCCTGGCCTTGGCGGCCATTGTATACCAATCGATCCATTTTACTTAACCTGGAAGGCGCGGGAGTACAATTATCATACAAGATTGATTGAATTAGCGGGTGAAATCAATAATTCAATGCCTGAATTTGTCGTGCATAAATGCTTGGAAATATTAAATGAGTTTGGAAAGGCATTAAAGGGTTCAACTGTAGCAGTTCTTGGTGTTTCGTATAAGAAAGATATTGATGATGTAAGAGAATCGCCATCCCTTTCCATCATTTCCATGTTGAAGCAAAGAGGGGCCGAAGTGATTTCAATTGACCCACATGTAGCAAGTTTTAAACTTGATCATCAAGTAGTTGAAACGGTTCTTCTCACTGAAAAAGCAATCCAAAGTGCGGATTTAACTCTAATTCTGACGGATCATAGTGCCTTTGATTACGATTTAGTAGCCCGGTCAAGCAAAGCAATATTTGATACTAGGAATGCAATGAGTAAACAAGAAAAAATGGACAACTATTATAAGCTCTGAAAAATATAAGTAAAAAAAACAATAAATAATAGGCATGTCCTACTATTTATTGTTTTTTTATCGTTTTTTAAAGGAAAGCTAAAGGGAGACATAAACATGAGAATATGTTTTTTGGCGCCGGCCAATTCCATTCATACAATCAAATGGGTAAATGCTTTTGCTGAAAAAAATTATGAAGTTCATTTATTGACAATACATACACCTGATATAAAAGCATTGCATCCCAAGATCAAAGTTCATAAATTGTTGTTTCACGCCCCTGTAGGATATTATTTGAACGCATTGCAAGGGAAAAGGCTGTTAAACAAAATAAAGCCGGATCTATTTCATGTTCACTATGCAAGTGGATATGGGACTTTGGGACGGTTAATCAACTTTCATCCAATGATCTTGTCGGTGTGGGGGAGCGATGTTTTTGAGTTTCCTTATCAAAGTCGCTTCAAAGAGAAAACCTTGAAAAGGAATTTACAGAGTGCTGATCAAATCCTTTCAACGAGTTATAGTATGAAAATCCAAACAGAGAAATTCCTAAAACCGGAAACTGATATCAGGGTAACCCCATTTGGGGTTGATACGACAAAATTTAAACGTTACGAACAGAAGGAAAGCCTAGATAACAGTATAACAATCGGTATGATAAAACTTTTGGAGCCTATTTATGGAGCTAAATATTTAATTGAAGCATTTGCGAAGGTCTTAACCGACATAGGAAACAATGATGAGAACAATACAATAAACCTTAAGCTTTTGTTTGTAGGTGATGGGAGCGGGAGGGAAGCATTAGAACAAATGGTAGGAAAAAAAGGAATACAAAAGCACGTTGAATTTGTTGGGGCTGTTCCAAATGATCAAGTACCATTGTGGTTGAACCGCATCGATGTTTTTTGTGCACCGAGTCTTAGTGAAAGCTTTGGTGTGGCAGTAATTGAGGCATCTGCTTGTGAAACTCCTGTTGTTGTCTCAAATGTGGGGGGATTGCCGGAAGTTGTAATAGATGAAGTTACCGGTTTTATCGTAGAACCGAAACATGTGGAACAGTTGGCGGAGAAAATCCTTATTCTTGTTAATGATCAATCATTGCGCAAACAGATGGGGGCTGCCGGTAGAAAGTTTGTATTAGAGAATTATGCTTGGGAAAAGAACGTAGGCACTATGGAAAGCATTTATATTGAAACGGTTACAAATAAAGGTTCTATGTCAAATGTTGGGGTGGAGTGAGATGCAATCTCACCCTACCCAACATGACTTCCAATTTTTTTATACTTATGTAAAAGAAGTATTCTTGCCCTTAGGAAGTTCCTAAATCCAAAGGCGTTCCTCTTCATGACTTTCGTTAGGTTATTAATTCCCTCCAAAAAACCATTTGAGTAACCAAATAAAAAGCTGTTTAGTACCTCTGTCTGCCAGTTCTTGAATGTACGGATAGCCTTCACAAATTCAGGGATGCCCTCTTGTTCTACCTTCCTATAAAAATCCATTAATCCTTGCTTGGTTTCTTGGATCTTAGCCTGTCCATTTTCCTTGGCTTGCTTAAACCAACAGCAGTAGGACTCTTTCAACTCGTAAGCCCTGTGAAGTTCTTCGTCCATCCCAAGGTACCTGTCCAAATACCAGCGGTCCTCTTCGGTCAGCTTTGCCCTGTCTTTGTAAAACACATAGCGCATCCTTTTACATTTCTGCAGGTATATCATTCCAATCAGACCGGATTCTTCTTCTGACCCCGTCAAGAGCCCAATAAATATAACGGCAAAAATAAAAACGATCTGCTACAATAACTGGCTTCCCCAACGCCTTTCGGACAGCTGCTTTAAAAGAAGGGCTCATATCCATAATGACCACTTCCACATTGGTTCCATGTTTTTGGAGATAATCCTTGATGGTCTTCTTTTTTCGGTTTGGCAAGATATCAATCGGTTCCTTTGTCTCCCCGTCAGCAATAATCAATTGATATTTTCCTTCCTTTGTATCTCCCTTGTACTCATCGATGGCGATCACCCTGGGCAGTTCTTGAACCTCTGTCATTTCCTTTACGGCCAAACGATCAAACCCTGCGCATGATGGTCGATACGGAGACGCCAAACTGCTCGGCTGTTTCCTTAAACGTCTTGGCTGCACGATCCGAATGGATACTGCCCGATTCCATTCGATAGAAAGCCGTTGATATCGATGAACAAAAGGGTTGTCCTCCGCAAATCGCTTCCCGCACGAACAGGCATAACGGCGCTTTTTGTAGAATAGGTACGTCAACCGTTCAAACCACTTTAAATGTTTGATCTTTTGGATCCGATAATCATGAGTTTTCTTGGTCCTCTCCCCACAGCTGGGACACTTAAGTACCTTGACAGCCATTTCTACATGAAGCACAATACGATCTTCCACTTCTTATTTTTATGGTAAAATTCATTTGCACGCAACTCCAATCTTTTCTTGTTTCTAGGCAATTCAAGTATAAGAGAATTGGAAGTTTGCGTGTATATTTTTATGGGCAAATTGTTTGAAAACCCCAACATTTATAGAGCCAAAATAAAAGGCTGCACCAAAAAGGGTAACCCTATCCTTACGGTGCGGCCTTTCGTTTGCTCATTTATTCATTTATGCTTTCTCCGGTGTTGTCTATGTTGTCTTCTATTTCAAGGATCTGGCTTAATTCATTCCTTACTTCATTAATCGATTCAGTATGGGGAACAAAATAGTAAACGTCGTTGATTCTCGTGTCTTCACCTTCAAGTTGCAGTATGTTGATCTCTTGATTTTTAATTTCGTTGTAAAAATTTCTGAGTCCGAGTAGTTCGTTTAATGATATGTTTGTTTTCGTGCTGTCGCTCACTGCATCAATGGCATTATCAATTTTGGCCAATGAGCTGATGGAAAGAGCTTTATCTGCAATGGCTCTAAGTGCAATCTGTTGCCTTTCCTGGCGTCCAAAATCACCGCGCGGATCTTCTTTTCTCATTTGTACAAATGCTAATGCTTCACGTCCGTTTAGTTTCGCTTCCCCTTGATTGAAGTATATCATGTTTCCGTCCATACCCACTTGCTTAAAGTCAAACGGCACATCAACCGTTATACCGCCCAGTTCATTGACAATGTCCTGAAAGCCTTTAATATTTGTTTCGACATAATAATCAACAGGAAGTTCAAATAAATCTTCGACGGCTTGTATAGTTGCTTGTACTCCGCCAAATGCATAGGCATGGTTGATTTTATCTTTTTTGCCTTCTGTTTTAATGTAGGTCCTTGTATCCCTTGGAATGCTTAAAGTTGCCACTTCTTTGGTCTCTGGATTCAGTGTGACTAACAATAAGGCATCCGAGCGGCCAGGACCGTCTTCTAAATAATCCTCTACACCGATAAGTAGAATCGATACAGGATCCTTACCTAGTTTTACATCTTCTATCCTATATTCTGATTTTTCGCGTTCTAGTTCGGTATATGACTTCCCGGCAGCATTTTTAATTGTAAAAAATAAGTAGCCGCCATATGTTAAAGGTGCCCCTACTAAAAGTAAAATTATGAAAAAGACAAATATTTTAAGTTTCTTTCTTTTTTTCTTCTTTTTTATTAACCTGGTTTGTTCCATGCACAGGTACCTCTTTTCGAATTAAATTAACAGCTCAAATTGTTGTCTAATTATGAAGGACAACTTGTACCAGTAGTGAAGAATGCAGCGCGTTCTTAAGTTGTTTGCAAAATCGTGACGTGCAGTTTTTTCAAATCATCGGCACCATTTTAATATTCTACAAAAGAATAGCATACTGAAGTCTATTTTTGAAGATGTTTGGCGAAGATTGTAAAGCTGAAATTGTGACAGTAATATTAAGTTGCTAAAGAAAAAAAGCTCCGTCCTTTGATTTCAATGAGTTTCCGCAAATCTAAATACCCAAAGAAAGGAGCGTCTTTAGGTGCAGTTTACTACAAATCTAGTCATTATAACAGTTGTCCTTGGGTTGAACCACGCAAGCATTATTTCCAGTTTATGAATTCATCCAGTTTTTGGAAAACTTGGTTGTTTTAGACAGACTAAGAAAGCAATCCACAACCCCTGTTACGGAAGATCATGATCGGATTGTTTCCTGTCATAGGTGTAGCTAACGGGTTCGCCATTCCGGTTTTTCGATCTGCACTATTACATACAATCCATTATATCACAATATTTCAGCAGTATTTGTAAGAAATGGTGGAGTATCCTCTATGAAGGCAAATTCTCCGAATTGGTTTTTCTTGTGTTGAAAATTTCCATTCCTTCAAAAGGTCAGGCTCATTTTTAGGTTCTATCAAAAGGGTGGGCTGTTTCCAACTAATCCGAAGTGATATTCAATTCCCTCTTTCAAGCGGGTATTTGGACGTATCTTCCCGGTTATACAGCATAAAAAACAGGTGTCCAAAAAGCTTTGGACACCCTTTGCCCCACTATGTTGGATATCTTTGCTTCGGTACCCTGTAACCTGTTGGGAACTCTTCTGCAATTCCAGTTGTTACGCCTTCTGGAACGCGAATTTGACTTCCGGCAAACGTGTCTGCCCTCATTTTCAACTCTACTTGATATTCACTCCAATGTTATCCCCGATTGTTGTATAAAAATCAATTTGCCGCTTATCGTAATCAAAAATTCGACGCGCGTTCATTTTGATCGGCAATTTTTGATAGTCACAGTAGCGAATGAACATGAAGTGGCTCGCGGAAGAGAGTTCGGCCAGGCGCTCAAATGGAATTTCAATTTCATACAGCTCTCCGCCCGCATGGCGAATGGGCAACTCGATTTCATTCAATTCGTTATGACGCTGGCGAATGACAAATGAATGTAGTTTGTCCATATAGTCACCGTAAATCTTGACTCGTAATAAAAAACGATCAGCTTCCTTGACTTGGTCGTGGTGCAGTGCGAGCATTCTGATTCGGGCCCATTGGTACGGCTCATCAAGGGGCAGTCGGTAGTATGGCAATCCTTGCCTAATGACTGTTTCTTTTGTCGTATCTTTCAGGCTCCACTCAATTAATCTGACAATGTCGTCATAGCGATTTTGCTTGAAAAGATCAACGAGCACTTTATGCCAAGGTTCGAAAAAATTTTCGGTAAAGTCGTACCGCAGCCCTTTCGTCGTTTCCAACACCTCCGCAAATTTCTTGTAATACTTGTCTTTTCGAAGGGATCGCAAGAAGTGGTGGCGGTTGAACAGCCTGGTGATGCAATCAAATTCGTATAAACGGTTCAAAACCATCCGCTCAATGTTTTCCGGCAACTGTTTCTTGATGACATTCCGAATGACTTCCAAGTTCGTATCCGTTTTTTCAAAAATAGATGTTTTGGAAACGAGGCTTTTATTGTCCCGATAACGATTGACGTAATAAATAACCTCTTTTGTAGTCGATATGTTCGGACAGTTTGTTAAAACATCAATGAAAAATTGTTTATCTTCCGCAAACCTCATATGCGGAAAACGGCAGTTGTGTTGTCTTAAAAATTCCGTTCTCATCATTCTCGCCGTCGGCCCCAAATGCTGAAAAATATGGGGAATCGTGCAGGGATTTATCGATTCTCGATACTCGCAACTGTTGTACTCTCCAGTGATGACAAACTTATTATCTTCCACTTTAATCGTTCTTCCAATCCCGTAAGGATCTCCCGTTTTTTCTAACAATTGGTGTAGGACTGCAATTCCGTTTTTACTCAGCCAGTCATCTGAATCAATAAACATGAGATACTTGCCTTTTGCCAAATCAATTCCGACATTTCTCGGCTTCGCAGGAGAACCGTTATTGCTTTTAAAAAAAACGGGAACGATATTTGAATAAGAACGGGCGTACTCCATAATGATCGGCCGCGAATTGTCTGTTGACTTATCATCCAGTATCAAAAATTCGATATTTTCAAAGCCGATCGTTTGCCGGATAACGGAATCAATTGTTTTTCGCAGTGTTTTTTCCGCGTTATATACAGGCATGACGACCGAAACTTTAAATTCCCTGTTCCGGTTGGCTGGATGGACGTAATAACCTTCAGGATTATACTCAAACCGCGATCTTCCATTTGTAAAAGTGGCATACATGCGAGTCAGGAATGAAAACATGGTAATCCTCCCATAAGCGTATCAGTTAACCGTATTATGAGCTTTACACCCTCATTTTATAAGTTCTCCCCGGTTTATTACCCGATTCATTGGACATACTTTTCAATATGGCATTCCAAATGGAGCACGGTGATGGTGATGAGTAAAAAACTTAAAAAAAAGCTTTTAAAAATATACAAAAAGACGTTTAGATGGTTGGCTTTAATATTGCCGAAAAACAAGAACCTCATTGTGTTTGAAAGTTTTTTGGGAAAGCAGTACAGCTGTAATCCAAGGGCTATTTATGAATTTTTAAGAGACCATCATTCGGGATATAAAATGGTGTGGAGTGTTGATAAGCGTTGTACGGAGAAATTTGACAAACACGGTATCCCATATGTCAGGCGCTTTTCTCTTGAATGGCTTTTTACGGTGACCAGAGCGAAATATTGGGTGACGAATTGCCGATTTCCGCTTTGGATGACCAAATCCCCGAAAACCATTTATGTCCAAACATGGCATGGCACGCCGTTAAAAAAGCTCGGACTTGACATGGAAGAGGTGCACATGCCGGGGACAAACACGAATAAATATAAGCGAAACTTTGTAAGAGAATCCGGAAAATGGGATGTTTTAATTTCACCGAATGCATACTCGACGGAGATTTTTAAGCGGGCATTTCTTTTTGGAAAAAAAATGATTGAAGCGGGCTATCCCCGGAACGATTTTTTAATCCATAACAACAATACTAAAAAAATCGCGGAAATCAAGAAGTCATGCGGCTTGCCAATGGAGAAAAAGGTCATTTTATATGCCCCGACATGGCGGGATAATCAGTACTACGGCAAAGGCCGGTATAAATTTGACATTCAGCTTGATTTTGCAGCCTTAAAAAGGGAGCTTGCCGATGAATATATTATCATATTCCGGCTCCATTATCTTGTTGCGGAACATCTTGATCTGTCAGGCTATGAAGGATTTATGTACGATTTTTCCCAACATGAAGATATTCGTGACCTGTATCTCATTTCGGACATCCTTGTTACCGATTATTCTTCCGTCTTTTTTGATTTTGCCAACTTAAAGCGGCCGATGATTTTTTTCGTGTATGACATTGAAGATTACCGGGACAAATTACGCGGCTTTTATTTTGATTTTGAAAAAGAGGCCCCGGGTCCCTTGGTTAAAACGACTGATGATCTAATTCACGAAATTAAGAGCATGAAATATCAAATCGACTCTAACACATTGCAAGCTTTTTATGACAAATTTTGTTATTTGGATAAAGGGAATGCCAGTGAACGGGTCGTCAATGAAGTATTCAACGTACGCCCGCTGTGAAAGGGTTTTTTTCATGAAATCTGCATGGAACGTCTTGAAAGAGCAAATCGGGCATTTCTATTTGATCCGGAGGCTGTCCCTTTATGAATTAAAAAGCAAAAATAAAAGCAACTACCTTGGGATGGCGTGGGAAGTGATCAGCCCGGTCATTCAAATTTTGATATACTGGTTCGTTTTCGGGAGCATCCGCCAACGGGCGAATATCGAAGTGGTTCCCGGGTTTGAAGTGCCCTTTATCTATTGGTTGCTGGGCGGTTTTGTGTTATGGACCTTTTTTTATCAAGCCGTCATTCAAGGGTCAAAATCGATTTATACACGTTTGCTCATACTGTCAAAAATGAATTTTCCGATGAGCGTTATACCAAACATCGTCATTTTCTCGCAGTTTTACACGCACTTGATATTACTTGGCATTACAATCCTGATATTTCAAGTATCCGGCTATTTTGTGACGATTTATTTCTTGCAAATCTTTTACTTTATTTTCGCGACTTTTTTCTTGGTATTCGCCATTTCGTTGATTACCTCCACGTTGTCGACGATCATTCGCGATGTACATATGCTGCTGAACGCGACATTGAGAATGCTTCTATATTTGTCGCCTGTTTTATGGCAAGTCACCATTTTAGAAGACCCGCTTCCGACCATTATGAAAATCAATCCACTATATTATTTAATTGAAGGATATCGGGCCGCACTGTTTGGAACGGGCTGGTATTTTGCCGAACACTGGAGATATTCGCTTTATTTCTGGGCGGTCGCCATTATATTGCTCCTATTTGGCGCAAGGCTGCATATGAAATTCAGGAGACATTTTATTGATTACTTATAACAGGTCGTGATGAAATGGAAAAAGCAATTATCGCCAGAAACGTCACTAAAAAATATAAATTGTACAATGGAACGAAAGAGCGTCTGTTTGATTTGATTTTTCCCAAAGATTATGGCGAGGATTTCTATGCATTGGCCAATGTCAGTTTTGAAGTTGAAAAAGGCGAATCCGTCGGGTTTATGGGCATGAACGGATCAGGGAAGTCAACGTTGGCGAACATCGTCGCCGGGATTGTTCCCGAAACGTCGGGTACGGTGGAATTAAGCGGACAGGCGGCATTGATCGCAGTAGCTGCAGGACTCAAAGGAGACTTGTCCGGGCGGGATAACATTGAATTAAAGCTGCTCATGCTCGGTTTTTCGAAAGAAGAAATCAAAGCATTGGAACCGGAAATCATCGATTTTTCGGAGTTGGGAAAATTCATCGATCAACCCGTGAAGTCATATTCAAGCGGTATGAGATCCCGTCTCGGATTTTCCATCTCTGTCCATATCGATCCCGATATTTTACTCATTGACGAGGCACTTTCCGTTGGAGACAGGGCGTTTGCTGAAAAAAGCCTCGATAAAATGAAGGAATTTAAAAAGAGGGGAAAAACACTCA
Source organism: Siminovitchia thermophila (assembly GCF_016909185.1). Classification (GTDB taxonomy): domain Bacteria; phylum Bacillota; class Bacilli; order Bacillales; family Bacillaceae_C; genus Siminovitchia; species Siminovitchia thermophila. The sequence continues at coordinate 34,094 of NZ_JAFBFH010000011.1, forward strand.
TCTTCGTTAGCCATTCACTCGGACAGATGAGACAGTTTTGCGAAAAAATTCTTTGGCTTGAGTACGGGATGGTGAAAGGTTTTGGCGCTGTGGATAAAATGATTCCGCAATACGAAACATTTTTAAGCGATTTTAAAAAAATGTCACGGGAAGAAAAGGAAATGTACAAAGAGAAGGCCATGGAACGACAGAAGGAATTCCTTTTGCCACAAGTATAATCTCCCATCATTTACATGATAAAACTTGTGGTACTTCACCTCATAGCTACACATGATAAGGTGGAGGAGGAAGGTTCCAGTGATATATGTAGTGCCGTTGATTTGTTTTATCATCTCGATCGCTTTGACTCCGGCCGTGAAACGATTGGCCTATTATTGGGGAGCTATCGATCAGCCGAATCAGCGAAAAATTCATCAAAAGCCGATGCCGCTTTTGGGCGGTCTTGCCATCTTCGCCAGTTTTTTGGCAGGTGTCATTCTCGTTTTGCCATTCGACCAGCGTGTGTTCACGATCGTGGTTGGGGGAGTCATCATTGTCATGACTGGCATCCTTGACGACATGCTACAATTACCTCCACATATGAAACTCCTTGGGCAGATCGCGGCAGGCGGCGTTGTCATTTATGGCGGATTGGTGATCACCGAATTGAACATTCCGTTTGGAGGGCAGTTCGTGCTCGGCTTTGTTAGTGTTCCGATCACTCTGTTGTGGGTGGTCGGTATCACAAACGCCATCAATTTGATCGACGGGTTGGACGGGTTGGCTGCTGGCGTATCGGCCATTGCTTTTTCAGCCATCACCTTCATGGCATTCCTTCATGGTGATTTTTTTGTACTCGTTCTTGGATTGATATGTATTGGCAGCACCCTCGGCTTTCTCGTGTACAATTTTTATCCGGCTAAAATGTTCATGGGAGACACCGGCGCCTTGTTTCTCGGCTACATGATCGCTGTTCTCTCCCTTCTCGGATTTAAAAGCGTTACCTTTATCTCCTTCATAATTCCGATCATCATGTTGGGTGTGCCCATTTCTGACACGCTATTTGCCATTATTAGACGTATTCTTCATAAAAAACCAATTGCCGCCCCTGACAAAGCTCACTTACACCATTGCCTGCTGCTAATAGGGTTTTCCCACCGGCAAGCAGTGCTTCTGATCTATGCGATTGCGGCTCTATTCAGCCTGGCAGGAATTATTTTTTCCATGGCCACCGCCTGGCTGTCCATCGTCATCCTTTGCATCTTGATCATTGCCTTGCAAATTTTTGCGGAAGCCCTTGGTCTTGTGGGCGAAAACTACAAACCGCTTCTGACCATGATCAGGAGAAAATAGCTGAATTTTCTGCGGGTTATGCTTCTACAGCCCGTCTTTAATCAAAATTTGTCTGGGAACATCGCAAATAACTTTTTAAGCCACCGTTTCAAGGTAAATGACCGGGAAATCCAAAGCTTGTTTCAAAATAGAGTGCTAAAAAATCGACTTAATTGTGGCCGCGATCACCACATATCCACGATTGTTTTTATAAAACTTTGAGCCAATGCTAATTATTTTCCCAAATTGGATGAATTGAAAGTAACCCTTCGTGGCTTGAAAAAGGAAATGTTGTATGTTATGCAGTCAGCGATAGACAACTCATGCGGATACAAGCTCCGATGGATAATGGAAGAGTGAGTCTACGGCGGATCGAAACATGGTTTATCCTGGATAGAAAAGGAGTCAAGCAGGACTAATCGTGCTTCATCCAGAATCAGAATACATTACTCAGACTCTGCCCACAAAAATGTTTGAATATTTGGCTGCGGGAATTCCAGTTAAGATTTCCGTTATGAAAAAAATTGACGCGAATGTGGTATTTGTGTCGATCTATTAAATCTAGAAGAAATTACTTACGCCATCCAACGGAGGAGATGGGGAACAACGGAAAAAGGGCAGAACAAAATGCAATTGGGACAATGAAAGCAACAAGGAGCATATAAAAAGCTTCTGTTGGATCTGAGTGGAAGGCAATCCCTTTTTGTAAGGGACTGTGGCAGAAGGCGCAAGCCATTGTTCCCGTACATATGGAAAAGCCGGTCAGAATTTATCTGCCCGGCTTTTCTTTTCCTATGCATCTGCAATAAAATATTCATTTAAATAGGTAAACCACACTTCATGTCCTTTATCATTTGGAGCGCTTTGATCCTCTAATAAATAGGAGCGCAGTTCTTCATTTTCCACAGCCGGCCATTTGGCCCAGTGATTCAAAAAGGGCAAGTTGTTATCCTTGGCAAACTTTTCTAACGCCTCCACTTCTGATGGATAAAAAGTGGCATTGTGGATAGGATGCGGCGGCTGCAAAATGACGACAGCCTCTTCTTTCTCCTTTTGAACAGTGGATATAAAGGTGTGAATGTTTTCATGGCTGTCTTCCAAGGTAACTGTTCCATTATCATTTAATGTGAATGGTTCAAATAAAACGATATCAGGTTGGAATTCGGCTACTTCTTTGCCGTGGCCGGAAGTTATAAATTGATCCGACTGTTCTTCATATTGGAAAATCTTCACGTCGAGTGTTTCCCCATATGCATCAGCCAATGCTTTTTGCAATTGAATAGACCAGCCATTCGCTTCTTCTCCAAGCGCTTTCGAGCCGACAAGGGCCAATTTAAATGGCTGTTCATTCAACATGGCGCTTTCGCGAGGGCGATATCGAAGCTCAAACTCGACAGACGCTTGAAAATCTCGATCGCGTACTGCAGGGGTTTGATGTCACAAAGTCCAATCTCGCTTACATCGAGATCTATTTAACAAATGCGCAAGAGCATACTGAACCAGTCATCCGGCTGTTAAAGGAATACATGGGACAACATCGGCCGGCCGGCAGCCTCATCGGCGTGAAATTACTTGGCATTCCCGGAGCAACTGATCGAAATCAGCGCCGTCGCACACACGGACTAAGGGGAAAATGAAAATAGGGGAATCAACTTGATTGACCGAACCCCGGATTGTAAACAATCTTAGAAAAAGTTCATCTATTCGGGGTTTTTTTATTTTTTTAAAAAGGTTCAATTCGATTTTAAAAATTTCCTGTTGTGTGCTCATCACTTTCTTTGCAAAATTATAAACGTCGCCACTTTATTTTCGTAACATTATACACATGTTTAACAATTAAAAGAGGTTCCTTTTTCCCAATAGTGACAAGTTAGATTAGGAAGTGGGCAAAAGAAATTTCGTTCATTGATCATGTCGCTCATAGGAACGAAGGGCATGGCAACATAAGTATCAGGAGAAATCGCTTGACCAGGATGTGTTTGGACACAATGAAGTACAGTCTGCAGTACCAGCTTTAGGCTGCTGATGACATTTCATTTTTCTCCGAAAAAGAAGGGGGATTTCTCGTGCTGCTAAAGAAATATCCGTCACTTCTCTAAATAACTCCTTAATTGCTTATCAGGCTAATTACTCTGATTTGAACGGTCGGCTGGGGTACAATAGCGAATAATTACTTTTCAACTGTTGGGCTAAGTATAGGGGAAGGAGCAAAGTGAAAAGACGACCCCGCAAATGCTGAAGTCGTCTTATCGTTCACTCACCGGAATATTTGTATGTAGGATATCCGTATAGGTTATAATGCTTCACTCTTGGGCTTATATTTTAAAAATATTTCCGATTTAAATTTGGCCTGCTGCAATCCCTTCTGTTACTTCTAAGAATCTGTCGACATCTTCCTCTCTATGGCAGTGGATGGGAGAGACACGGACGATGGCATCGAGACTGACGGCGTTGAGAATGCGCTTTGAATAATGGCTAGTTGATTCTCGGGCATAGACAAGGATGCCTTGTTCTCCATACTTACGTATCACATCTGTACAAGAAAGGTTATCGAATGTAAGTGCAAGAATCAAATCTTGATTCACTCCATTTATTTCTTCAAAATGGACATTGACATTTTCCATTTGCTTTGTACCTGGCTGCCGTTCAGAGCCATTCAAAAGCCGATGGAGAATGGCTTGTTCTTGAAGATGAATCCGATTCATTCCTTCTTCGATAAGCGCGCGCCGATCTTCACTGTTAATGAAGTAGGCACCAATCCTGCAAATATAGTCGATGACTTTGCTGAATGATGCGTAGTGGGCCGGAGTCGGGCTTCCTACACTCCAGTTATTTTCTGGAGTGGCAAGTAGCCGATGATGTGGAAGGCAGGCGACGCGGTCCGACAGATAAGCGAAGCCAATTCCCCGGTTTCCGAACATTTTGTATGGAGCGATATTGAGCGCATCTATTCCCCAGCTGTTGACGTCAATTGGGCCGTGCGGCGCCCCCTGAACGGCATCTACCACGATAAAGACAGCGGGATTCTTTTCCCGAATTGCGGAAGCATATGTATGAATATCGTGCATCGCCCCTGTGATATTGGATGTCATAATGATGGATGCCATGACTGTATTTTCATCGATTAACTCCAAAATATGATCGAGTGGAATGCTTCCGGATGCCGGGTTTGCATCGGCTACACGAAGTTCATGTCCAAACCAATCCGAAGCAAGTTGACAGGCATCAAAGGAAGACGGATGTTCGATAGCAGTTGTGACAATATTTCCTTTCTCAGAAGCTGAGGCTATTACTGTCACCATCTCGAACATCAGTTTTGAAGCGGTAAGGGAGGCGGCGACTGTGCCGTCTTTTGCATTCAAGAATAGTCGAATATCGCGCTCCCCTTGTTTAATTATTTCACGTATTTCAAGTGCAATATCATGTGTGCGTTCAGGGCAATCTGGAATGGAAGAAAGCTTACTCTGTGCATCCACCGCTGCCTTTAATCGAAGTGAACCACCTGCATTTTCGAAAAAGAGACGCTTGTTTCCAGCCGGGTCTTTATTCAAATATATAAATTGTGAAGCAATTTCGTTTCCAAGGTCGCTCGGAAAAAACTCAGTGTTTCGTTTAGTCATTTCTAACACAGCCTTCCTAATGTTTAAGAAATTTCTTGAGAAGATGTTGCAGTTAAAATTTTCTCTTTGTTTGCTCTATTGAATGCGGATTCATCAAGGTCATTCGTTTTCTTAGCGACGATTGTCGTTCCGGTCAAATCACTTGTGATGTTAACGGTTGTATGTCCCATGTCTATGACCGGCCAGATTGCTGCGAGGATTGGAATAAGGGTGAGCGGCATTCCAAGTGACTCTAAAAGAACGATTGACATGACCACACCAGCTCCTCTTACTCCGGCAGCCCCTATAGATAACACCAATCCAAGAAGAACGAACTGTACGATCATACCGAATGTTAAATCGATACCGTACAAGTTTGCTGCAAAAACAGAGATGATCCCAATGGCGACTGCAAACCCATCCATATTAGCGGTAGCACCGAATGGAATCGTAAAGCCCGCTGTACGTTCTGATATCCCCAGGTTCTTTTTTGCGACTTGCAGGGAAATTGGGATCGTCGCAGAGCTGGTGGATGTAGTGAAAGCAAATAGCATGGATGGATAGACGTTTTTATAGAATTGAAGCGGGCTCAGACCTGTCGTTAACTTAAGCAAAAACGGATAGACGAGCAAGACGACGACTAATAAGGCAATATAGTCTGCGATCACAAATTTTAAAACTTCACCCAGCATATCGGAGTCGAACTGACCGACGAGTCCTGCGAGGAGTGCAAGGATGCCGTAAGGAGCAAGTTGAATTACATAATTCGTCAACTTCATCATGATGTCTGAGCTTTCATTAACAAAATTTGTTATTGTGGATGTCTTTTCCTTGCCCAAGGAAAGCATTACAAGTCCGATAAATACTGTAAAAATGATGATTTGCAACATTTCCAAGTTCGCCAGGGACTCAAAAATGTTTGTCGGTACCCAAGAGAGGAAATGTTCGACAAAGCTGAAATCCTGTGACTCAACCGATTCACCGTGATCGAGGATGGAACCGACCCCTTTACCAGGCTGAATGATGAAAGCTGTAAGAACACCAATTGTTGTTGCGATTAAGCTTGAAACAACAAGATAAATAAGAAAGCCGCCTCCAACCTTTCCAACTGACTTTGCATCTTTCATCTGTAAAATGCCGGCCAAGATGGAAGTGATGACCAACGGAATAATGAGCATTTGCAGGAGTCTGAGGAATAGTGTGCCAAAGGGTTCAAAATACTTGACGTTTTCCCCAAGCATGAAGCCTAAAAGAACACCGATCAGCCCTCCGAGCGCTATCTGCTTGTACAGCGGTTGTCTCATCCACCATTTCATGTGCATTTCTCCTCGTATCGTATATTTAGGCTTCCTTTAATGCCTATCAATTTTTACTTGTAGCGTCCTGGACGTTAGTACATGATGTTTTTACACCATCTTTAGGCGCGATGAATGCTGATGACCTACCCTGTAGTTTACGATCATATAGGTATGTGACCGTTTTTTTTGATTGCCGCCTTAGTACGGTCACGATCCTACGTTAAGTTGATGAAATCGTTTAGGCTTTTTAGACAGACCGTTTAGCTTAAAGGTTATTTTTCAATAAGTTCGAAGATTGGGAATAAAATATTTATTTATTTTTTATTTGACATTTCACCTCAGGCCTCATACTATGAAATCCCTTTCATGAAGTGTATCACCGTTCCGATATATAGTAAAATTAAATTTAAAGGATTGAAATATTAAAGAATTAGATATTAGGAGGAACTATATGAACCCGGTCCAATTGGAAACGTATTTAGCGATTGTTCGTCAAGGAAGTTTATCCAGGGCAGCTCACCATTTATTTGTATCTCAGTCTACAATTAGCCAAAGGCTTGATTCTCTGGAGAAAGAATATGGAGTAAAATTGCTGAATAGAGAAAAAGGAGTAAAGAGCATTTCGCTTACGAATGAGGGAGAGCGTTTCTACCAGCTTGCATTAAAATATGAGACTCTTATGATTGAGGCAAGAAGCATTGGAAAAATGCAAGAAGGAACAACGGTGACAGTTGGTGCAGTTGATAGCGTTCATAATTACATTTTACATGACTTATATGCCAGGATTATAGATGAACTGCCACATATCCGACTGGGAATACATACTTATCAGTCAGATCAAATCTACTCATTAATTGCCGGTAATCAATTGGATATTGGTTTTTCCCTGCAGGATCGGATTATGCGCGATGTGAAAGTCACTCAACTATTTGAAGAGCAAATGGTGTTAGTTTATCCAACCGAAGATGGCGAATCAGTAGTTGAAAACGGCAGCTTGAATCCTACAAAGCAACTTTTAATCAACTGGGGTGCCGAATATCAAATTTGGCATGAGAAACACTGGGGTCCGGTGGCTAACACTGCAATTCAAGTGGATACCGTTAAGATGCTCTATATGTTTCTTTCGAAAGGCGGTTATTGGGCAATTGTTCCTATCTCAGTTGCACGAGCATTGAGGGAAAAGGGAGGGTGGCCAATCTTACAACTGACTGACCGTCCGCCCAATCGGGTCTGTTACTATGTTGCCAAAGAAGAGATCAATCAGGCAGCTCGTGAAGTAAGTGAAGTTATTTTTCGATCTGGAGAACTGATTGGGCAGATTGTAAAATTGTGGGAGGATGGTTAGCATGCACATTTTCATGTATAGCAAAAATCATTAACGTAAAAAGAAAGATGACCCATCCACAATTTCGACATCCTCCCGCTTCTTGCAGTCTTCCATCAATGTAAAGAGGGCCTGATCTTTCATCTTTGCTTCGATCATACAGTCAATTTGCGGGACGGATCCCTTTATTTCATGTAAAAATGCGAAAAACATGTCGGCATCTACATAATCTGCGTGATGGCGAAAGGTTTTTTCGCTTTTGGGGCTGGAAATATGCATTTTAATTGGAAAGGGAGAATCTTTCCAAGTTTGTGTGACCCGGTCCCAGCGCTCTTCCCAATGGGGGTCCTTGTGATGGGCGAGGTGATGATGATAGTCAAACACCAAGGGGATGCCAAGCTTTTCACAAAGATACAAGGTGTCATCCAGGGTGAACGATGTATCGTCATTTTCAAGCATGATCATCCGTTGGATCGCAGGCGGCAGCAACATCCAATTGTCTACGAATCGTTCCAACGACTGGACGGTCTCCTTATAATTGCCGCCTACATGCATGACACAACGATGGGTTTGATCGAGGCCCATCCCTTTCAACAATAAATAATGAAGCTTTAAATTTTGTACGGAGTTTTTCAGCACCTCTTGCTTGGGAGAATTAATCAATACAAAATGATCCGGATGAAAATCGACTCTCATCCGGTGTTTTTTGGCAAAAGCTCCTACTTCACGCAACATCCCCAACAATGGCGCAAGGTAATCCCAATCCAATAATTCCTCATGTGTGGCAAGTGGAATAAGCCGCGAAGTCATTCGATAAAAGTGTATCTCATTTATCAGATTATGCTTAAAAAGCCGCAGTGTATTTTCCAGATTGTTAAGCGCAATCCGTTCTAGCTTACGAATGGCAGCTTCCCGGTCCTTTATTTTTTGAAATTGTGAAAATGTCATTGTTTTTGATGGGGAAGCATTTTGAAGTTCCATACTCATGGCGACATAGCCGAGACGTACAAGAGTCATATTGCCCACCTCAATGGTTAGTATGGACATGATAGCCGGCACTCATGTAAAAAATGATGAGACTTCATGTTAACCTGGCTATTTTTTTCGCCAATGCTAGCTATTTCTGCGGATACGATTATCCGGATTTGAAAAATACGAGCAAGAAATACAATACTCACCGCTTTTCAGACTTTACGATCCGGCTCACTCCTAACACGATCCTCTAGAGCAAGCGGTCGCCATCCCGGTTGATCGTACTGAAAAAGGAAGGTGTCCAATCAGCCGAGTTTTCGGCCTTTGGGCGCCTTCCTCTTTAATTATATTATGCTATTCCTTCTATCTTTTTATAGATACACCTTTTTCGGACACCTCTTTCTTCCTCGCTTTTGCTTTCGATCATGCCAAATTCTCTCACATCTTCCCGCCATCTCCTTTTGTTTTGCCAATGACAGCTGGCTCCAATACCCCCGTTCACTGTTTTTTCGTCATCATTCCATACTGATACATAATAAAGTGTTAAGAATTGCGGAAGCAGTCCACATAAAAAAAGTATTGTATATTTTAATAATTATGATATTATATTAATAATTTAATATATACTATAAAATTTAAGGTGATACTAAAATTATGGAAAGTGTTTCGCGGAAGATTAGAGAGTTTAGGAAAGCTAAAGGGATGACGTTAAAGGAGTTAAGTGAAGCTACAGAGTTATCAGTGGGTTTTTTATCCCAGGTTGAAAGGGGCTCTTCCTCATTGGCAATCACTTCTTTAAAGAAGATAGCCGATGCGTTGCAGATTGAAATGGCAGATTTTTTTCAAAAGGATATAGCGATTAAGTATATCAACAAGCAGGAGGATCAAAAGCCATTTCAAACAACGAGATCAGATTCTATATTTACGATGTTAAGCGGCCATTTTAATGACAGAAAAATGGAAGCGTTTAAAGTTTTGGTGAAGCCGTTGCAAGTTGATACATTTACCTTTGGACATCCAGGCGAGGAGTTTCACTATGTATTAAAAGGGGCCATCATTTTTGTGGTTGAACAGGAAGAGTTTTATTTAAAGGAAGGGGAGTCTATTCACTTTCCTTCAGAACTGAAGCATATGTGGAAGAACCCGCTTAATGAAGAAACGGTTATTATCAGTGTTTTGACACCGGTGATTTTTTAACAACAAGTTAGGGGAGTGGGATGACATGAGAGTGGCAACAGATATTGGAGGCACATTCACAGATCTGGCATATATTGATGATTCTGGAAAGCTGCGGGTTGATAAAAGCCCTACGACTCCTCCACATTTTGAAAGAGGGGTTATGAATGTAATCGAAAAAAATCATGTCGAAACAATTGATCAATTTATTCATGGGTCTACCGTTGTCATCAATGCCATTACGGAAAGGAAAGGTGTGAAAACCGGACTCATCACGACAAAAGGGTTTAGGGATGTACTGGAGATTGCTCGCGGGAACAGACCGGATCTCTTTAATATTCGATATAAAAAGCCGACTCCTTTTGTGGAGCGGCTTTTAAGAAAAGAGGTAAATGAACGGATCAATTATAAAGGAGAAGTCATGCAACCGCTCCATATACATGAACTGAAAGAGATTGTCGAGGAGTTTAAGTCCGAAGGAGTGGAAGCGATCGGCATTGTCTTTTTGCATTCTTATATCAATCCGAAGCATGAAATTTTAGCCAGAGAAGAGGTCATGAAGCTTTGGCCGGAAGTGTTCGTGAGCGTGTCCCACGAATTGACAAAGGAATGGAGAGAATATGAGAGAACAAGCACGACAGTGTTAAATGCCTATGTTCAACCAATTGCATCCACCTATATTGACAATCTCCAAGAAGAGATAACTGAGCGGTCGCCTGATAAAAACTATATTATGCAATCCAATGGCGGAACGACAACTTTTGCCGAAGCCAAAAAACAATCCATCAATATGCTGGAATCGGGGCCAGTGGCTGGTGTTTATGGGGCTGCTATCTTGGGGGAGTTGATCGGTGAAAAAAATATGATCGCGTTTGATATTGGCGGGACAACCGCTAAATGTTCCCTGATCGAGAATGGAGAAATGAAAGTCTCTACTGATTATTACATTGAAAGAGATAGCAGAAATGCCGGATATCCGGTAAAGGTGCCAGTTGTTGATATTGTTGAAATCGGCAATGGCGGGGGATCAATAGCTTGGATAGATGAAGGACGGTCCTTAAAGGTCGGGCCGCAATCGGCGGGTGCTTCGCCTGGGCCAGTGGCGTATAACAGGGGCGGAACAGAACCCACTACTACGGATGCGAATCTTTATACCGGAAGGTTATCGCCCAATCATTTCGACTATTCCGTTGACATGAAAAAGGTGGAGGCCGCATTACAGGAAAAGATCGCAAAAGCGTTCCATATAAGTCCGGAAGAAGCAGCCTTGGGCATTATTCGAATCGCCAACTCCAACATGCTTACGGCTTTAAAGCTCATCTCAATCCGTAAAGGCCATGATCCGCGCAATTTTTCCATTGTGGCTTTTGGTGGAGGCGGGTCCATGCATGCTGCCGCTCTTGCCAAAGAATTGGGTGTAAGGAAGGTAATCATTCCTTTTGCCTCTCCCGTTTTTTCTGCGTGGGGAATGTTGATGACGGATTTGAGAAACGATTATATTCAAACGTATATTCAAAGAACTGAGGAGTTGCATGTTGCCGACCTAAATGAAAAATGGATCACAATGGAAAAGTCGGCATTGGAAAAGCTTCGGGAAGAAGGGATGCCGGAAAAATCGATCGTTTTTTCCCGATTTATGGATATTCGTTATATCGGTCAAGAACATACGGTAAAGGTGCCTGTTCCAAACGGAAGGTGGACAAAAGAAACGATTGGGGAAATGATCGAGGCTTTTCATCATCTTCACGAAAAAAATTACACTTTTCAATTGCAAGGACAGGAAACAGAGATTGTAAACATTCATTTGGTGGCATTGGGAAGAACAGATAAACCTTCTTTAGAAGCGATTGAAAAAAGAGGGCATCTAGAGGACGCACTAATCGAAATCAGACCTGTTTACTATGAACAAGAAGGCTGGGTTCAAACAAACGTATACGCCCGAAGCAAACTGCCAACGGGAAAGCAGATTGAAGGGCCGGCAGTCATCGAAGAAAAAGCCGCGGTAACTGTGATCTATAAAGGACAAAATCTACATGCAGATAAATACGGCAATTTAATCATCGAAACAGGAGTAGGTTCAGATGAATAATATCCAAACACTCATGAAAGAACATGATCCATTCACATTGGAGATTGTCAGGGAATCACTGTTGTCCATTGGAGAAGAAATGTTTCACACATTGGCAAGAACCTCCATGAGCCCCATTATTTATGAGGTCCTTGATTTTGCTTGCGGCTTGACCGATAGACAGGGGCAGTTGCTCACGCAGGGCAACGGGGTTGCCGGATTTATCGGAACATTGAGTTATATGGTCAAAGATGTCATCAACAAATATGGCAGTACAAACGAGATTAAACCCGGAGATATTTTTATCATTAATGACCCATATGGCGGGGGAGGAACACATTTATCCGATGTTGGGTTGGTTATGCCTGTATTTTACAAGGAGCAATTATTGGGATTTTCCGCCAACAAAGCCCACTGGACAGAGGTCGGGGGAAAAGATCCGGGATCTTTTACCAATGATTCAACAGATATTTATCAAGAAGGGCTCCAGTTTCCGTGTATTAAGCTCTGTGAGGAAGGAAAGATGAACGATGCTCTTGTTGAAATGATTAAAAGCAATGTCAGATTCCCTGAATTGTCTGTTGGTGATATGTGGGCGCAGATTGCCGCCTTGAAAATTGGCGGGAAACGCTTTAATGAACTATGTGAGCGTTACGGAAAAGATACCGTCGAGGCATCGATTAATCTTCTGTTATACCAAGGGGAACAGATGGCTTTGAAAGAAATCGCAAAGCTCCCCAATGGAACATATAAAGCTCAAAATTTTATAGATGGGGATGGGTTGGGCAACGGTCCTTTTCCCATTCAGGTAACAGTGACCATCACGGATGATGAGTTTATTTGTGATTTTAGAGGGAGTCACCCACAAGTTCCGGGGCCGATCAATGGCTCCTATACAACGCTTGTTACGGATATTCGAACGATATTTTTAGCGATCACGAATCCATCCCAAGATGTCAATGACGGCGTATTTCGCCCCTTGAAAGTCATTACAGACCGGGCATCCATTTTTTCGGCGGAAAGACCCGCGCCTGTATCCAATTATTGGGAAAGTGGTTCTTCTGGAGCAGATTTAGTGTGGCAAGCACTCGCCTCCATTCTTCCCGGCCGCCTGACAGCAGGACATTTTCTATCAGTATGTTCCGTGACCTTGTCGGGAAATCATCCGGATTTCGGAGACCCTTATTTATTGGTTGAGCCTTCGGTTGGAGGATGGGGAGCGGGTGAGAAGCATGACGGTCAACGAGGACAATTTTGTATCGGAGACGGAGAAACCTATAATATTCCCGCAGAAATCGCAGAAGCCAGGTACGGGGTCATGATTGATGAATATCGTTTGAACTGTGATGGCAAAGGAGCAGGACAATTCATCGGCGGGGCAGGCACTATCCGCTCTTACCGAATTTTGTCTGACCAGGCCAAGGCTACTGTCACTTATGGCAGACATCTGTATGCGCCATGGGGAGTTAACGGTGGTGAAGAAGGATCGACAAACCGATTTTATATCCTGAAAAGCGATGGCACTTCTGATGGACCGTATGGAATGTATGCCAGATATCCTTTACGTGATGGGGATGTATTGAAGCTTGTGACTGGAACGGGCGGCGGTTATGGAAATCCTTATTTGCGGCCTGTCAATCAAGTAATCAGAGATGTTAAGAATGGTTACTTTTCTGTAGAGGATGCGGAAGAGAAGTTTGGTGTAGTGATGGACAGGCAAACTTGCCGATTTATCCGGGAAACGGAGAAAAGAAAGCAATTTCTTGAGAATATGAGTTAAGCAGAATAGGAGAGAAGGAAATCGACAGAGCTGCGTTTTTTTAAGAACCTTGCCACAATATCTATACAAAACGATTAATCTGCCAAATACAAGCGGATATCAGGACACTGTCAATGCAATCAAAGCAAAGGATAAGGTCTGATCGCTATTTCAATCATCATTTCCACTTTATCCTTTGCTTATATGAATGGGGGAACATAATGGCCGCTGAACAAAGAAAATTAGAAGATTATTATGCAAATAGACCGATTCCGTTGAATAAAAGAAAACATTGGCTTCATGTGGCCGCGATTTACTTTGGATTGACAGCATCACTATCCTCTTTTACAACTGCGGGAAGCTATATTACCGGTCTGTCACTCAGTCAAGCGATTGTTTCCAATATCACATCTTATTGTGTTTTGGCACTTGTGTTCTTTTTGCCGATGGGAATCATCGGAGCGAGAGAAGGCTTAAACACATACAACATTGGCGAAGGGGCATTTGGTGCTTTGGGCTCCAAGCTAACAACCGCCCTTGTTGTGACGATCATCCCAAGTATAGGATGGTATGGGATTCAAGTATCAATAGCCGCGGATGCGTTATCCCTTGGATTAGGAAGTCCCGAAGCCTTAACGCCTTGGATCATGATATTTTTGGGGATTTTATTTGCAATTCCGGCAATGTACGGAATCACTAGTATGGCTTGGTTAGATTTTATTAGTATTCCCATCATCTTATTTATCGTTGGATTTGGTCTGTATAAAGCGATTCATATAGGCGGCGGAATGGATGGTTTGTTTGCGTATGAACCGGAAACGGCAAAATCCATCTTATGGGGAATTAACTTATCTGTTGGCGGCATGATTATTGGGACTACATTTTTACCCGATTATGCTAGATGGACACATAAAAAGCCTTCGGGAATAGCGCTTTCTGGATTTGTCGGCTTATCACCCGAACTCCTTCTAGTTATTGTCGGTGTCATTATGGCATTGACAGCGTCTACACTGGGCGTTGATCAACCATGGAATGTTGCCGAAGTGTTGCATGCTTTGGGTCTTCCGGTCGTGGCATTATTTTTGGTCATTATTTTACAATGGACAACCAATATTACAGCAGCGTATAGCTCCGGGTTGGCATTGGAGAAAATATTTGGCTGGAGCAGGTTTTGGTGGACTTTTATCTCGGCGGTTCTCGGAACAGCATTAGCAATGTTTGGCATTATTGATCACTTTATCAACTTTATTATGTTATTGTCTATCTTTGTTTCACCCGTCGCCGGGGTTATTATGAGTGACTATTTCTTAGTGGCAAAAGGAAAACTCATTCGAAAAGATCTTATATACTGGCCCGGGATTGTTTCTTGGATATTTGGAAGCGTATTCGCATACTTTTTCCCTTATTTTATTGAAGCAATCAATGGTTTAATTGCAGGGGGAGTCTTTTACTGGTTGTATCACGTTATTACTTCAAAGAAAAAAGGAGAAGCATAAATGCAAAAGAAAATCCTATATATAGATCCCGTATATGATAATAGTTATTTGCGCGCGTTTAAAGAGCATTTTGAAAAAATTAAAAACGATGATATCGACATTCATGTAACTTCTTTAGGTGAAAAAAAAGGTCCGAAACATGTTGAGTATAGTTGTTATGAGGCAATGGTTATACCTGATTTGATTAAAACAGTGAAAGAAGCACAAGACAATCAGTTTGACGGCGTTGTTATAGGATGCTTTTATGACCCCGCGCTAAGAGCTTGCAGGGAAATTGCCGACAATATGATTGTTACCGCACCCGCTGAAGCTTCTTTTACTATCGCCAAGTCGCTTGGTGAAAATATAGCGATTATTGTGGGGCGGGAAAAAACAATCCCGGAAATCAAAAGAAATATATTTGAGTATGGAATGGAAAGGCGGTTTTCAACATTCAAGTCTGTTGGGCTCGGAGTTTTAGATTTTCAAAAAGATCATGAAGTAACTATGCGGAAAATTCGCCATGCTGCCCAAGACGCGATAGAGAATCACCATGCGGATGTGATTATTTTAGGCTGCACAGCGGAGCTTGGATTTTATGAAGAGCTGCAAAAAGAGTTGGGTGTACCGGTGCTGGACGCAAGTATTGCCGCGTTAAAATATGCTGAATTTCTCGTTGAGATCAATAAAACATTGGGATGGGGCCATAGCAAAGTCAACGGATATGAGAGTCCGCCACCAGAAGAGGCGCGTTGTTTTGGCATTTTTGATAGAAATTAAAAACAACAATCGAAAAATGCCATCCAGATTTTCATTTTTGTCGGGATTAACAATGTAGGTAAAAAAACAACGCATAATCATTGCTTCTACGGAATTGTGATCTATGTGTTAGACCTTTTTTAACGAATTCGATTGCTCTAAGATCGTCTTTTTCTGAAATGTTGACGTGATAACTTACATTTTACGGGAAGGGACGATTTTATTTGTAAGATAAGGAACTGTCCATTTTGAAGCTTCATGGCCACCATCATACTTTTTTCCTTCACTGTCGAAATGCCGCAATATGTGTCACATGATGTCTAACTTTTTCAGCTTGTAAAAAAAATTATACAGTTTCTGTAAAAAATAATGCACACCAAATTTTGGAATACAAAAAGTTGACCTATGCAAAACGGTTCATGGCTGTTTATTTGTTTTGGCATATGAATTGCAAGTATAAAAAAGATAGCAGTTACACAACGAGGAGGGACAACCATGCAGCATTGTGTCGTATTGGTGATAGGAGGAAGGTTCTCGGTTGCGCTTGACCCGCTTATTGAAAACGCTTCCGAAGTGATCAAAATGAAAAATGCATCAAGGAGACAACGCGCCTTATCCGAGGCTAGAGTTGTCACCTGAAGAAGAGCAAACATTAAAAATGCAGATTCCGTTTTGCATGTATAGAAGGATGATGGATGGTTCATGTAATATCCCAAGATTAAGGAGTAATAAAGTTTCATCTTTATTATTTTCCAATAGAAAATCACTTTTAAATAACGAATTGGCAATAAGAAAGGTGGATATATGATGAGGGTTGCTACAGATATAGGTGGTACTTTTACGGATCTTGTTTATGTCGATGAGAAAGGAAGGGTCGGGATTGAAAAAAGCCATACCACCCCGCCTCATTTTGAAAAAGGTGTAATGGATGTACTGAATAAAGCAAAGGTCGATACTGAGAAGATTTCCATGTTTATACATGGAACAACGGTCATCATTAACGCCTTGACTGAAAGAAAAGGGGCGAAGGTTGGCCTGATTACCACGAAAGGATTTCGTGATGTGCTAGAAATTGCCAGGGGGAACCGGCCTGATTTATATAATATTCGTTATAAAAAACCCAAACCATTTGTGGAAAGACATTTACGCCTGGAAGTAAGTGAACGCTCAAATGATAAAGGCGAAGTATTATCGCCGCTTCTTCGTGAAGAAGTTGAAAAATGTGTGGATTATTTTAAAAAAGAAGGAGTGGAAGCGATCGCCGTATCCTATTTACACTCGTATGCCAATCCACAACATGAAAAAGAAACCGTAAATATAATCAAAGAACTTTGGCCGGAAGTATTGATTACGGCATCAAGTGATATTACGAAAGAGTGGAGAGAGTACGAAAGGACAAATACTGCTGTTTTAAATGCATATGTTCAACCGGCAGCCACTACTTATATCGATAAATTAGATCATGAGTTACATGAAAAAACCGATATGAAGCAACGATATATTATGCAATCAAATGGAGGAACCACAAAATTTGACAAGGTCAAGAAAACCCCCATTAACATGGTGGAATCCGGCCCGGTAGCTGGGATTTTTGGGGCAGCGGTTTTAGGTGAACTGATTCATGAAAAGAATATTATCGCGTTTGATATAGGGGGAACTACGGCAAAATGCTCTCTCATCGAAAATGGCGAAGTAAAAGTTTCTACAGATTATTACATTGAAAAGAATGCCCGAAATGCCGGTTATCCCATTAAAACTCCGGTTGTGGACATTGTGGAAATTGGTAATGGAGGCGGTTCCATTGCATGGATTGACAAAGCGGGAGCATTAAAAGTCGGGCCGCAATCTGCTGGCGCAAACCCGGGCCCAGTTGCTTACGGATTAGGAGGAACGGAACCGACTACAACAGATGCCAACTTGTTAACGGGTCGTTTATCGCCGAAAAACTTCGACTATAAAGTAGATTTAGATAATGTAAGATCAGCAATGGAACAAAAAATAGGCAATCATTTCGGCATATCTGCGGAAGAAGCCGCACTAGGGATTATTCGCATCGCAAATTCCAATATGTTAAATGCACTGAAATTAATATCAATCAGAAAGGGTTATAATCCCCAAGATTTTACCTTATTGGCCTTTGGAGGGGGCGGGTCAATGCACGCTCCTGCACTGGCATTAGAACTCGGCGTGAAAAAGGTAATTGTACCAATCGCTTCTCCGGTTTTTTCAGCATGGGGTATGTTAATGACTGATCTAAGACACGATTATATCCAAACGTATATAAAGCGTATGGACGAGCTTTCTTTAGAAGAAATGGACCAGCAATGGAACAATATTGAAAAGCATGCATTCAATCATTTTCAAGAAGAGGGAATGAGTGCTGCAAATGTTTTCTTTCAAAGGTTTGCAGATATGCGTTACTTAGGGCAAGAACATACGGTGAAGGTTCCCGTCCCTAATGGAAAGTGGAGTCAAGCGGACAAAGAGTCCATCATTGAAACATTTCATGCACTCCATGAAAAAAACTATACATTTAAATTGGAAGAAACCGCTACGGAAATTGTCAACCTCCATGTCATTGCCCTCGGAAAAGTACCGAAGCCTTTAATTGCGGAAATAACGAGATCGGGGAACGTAGAGGAAGCTAAAAAGGAGTATCGGGATATTTATTATGAGGGCAAAGGCTGGGTCAACACGCCGATTTATGACCGAGATAAACTGCCGCCAAAAGTAGAAATTCAGGGACCGGCTGTCGTAGAAGAAAAATCAGCTGTAACAGTCATATATGAAAGTCAAAAACTACATGTAGACCATTATGGGAACCTGATTATTGAAATGGAGGAAAGGTAGTATGACAACAACTATGAAAGTAGATCCTTTTACGCTGGAAATTGTGAAAGACTCACTTTTGGCGATAGGGGATGAAATGTTTGTGGCACTGGCTCGTACATCCATGAGTCCCATTATTTACGAAGTACTTGATTATGCAAGCGGCTTGACTGATTCAGAGGGAAACTTGCTTACTCAAGGAAATGGTGTGACAGGTTTTATTGGGATGTTGACATTTATGGTGAAGGAAACGCTTCGTAAATATCCTGGCGACCAGCTGAAGCCAGGGGATATCATCATCATTAATGATCCGTATAATGGCGGGGGTTCTCACTTATCTGATGTTGGCCTCGTGATGCCTATATTTGCTGAAGGCAAGCTGGTCGCTTTTTCCGCCAATAAAGCCCACTGGACAGAGGTAGGGGGAAAGGATCCCGGTTCGTTTACAAACGATGCGGTCGATATATTTCAAGAAGGTTTGCAGTTTCCTTGTATTAAGCTATATGACGCAGGTACCTTAAATGAGGGCATTGTTGAAATAATTCGATCCAATGTAAGATTTCCGGATCTTTCATTGGGGGATATGTGGGCACAGGTGGCGGCTTTGCGCACAGGTGATCGCCGTTTAAGAGAACTTTGCAGCAAACATGGCCGGGAGACAATCTTGGCTGCGATTGACTACTTATTAAATCACGGTGAAACGATGTCCCGCCAAGAACTTCAAAAGCTTCCAAAGGGTGTATTTACGGCGGAAGATTATATTGATACCGATGGCATGGGGAATGGCCCATTCAAAATTAAAGTGAAAGTTACGATTACGGATGATGAGTTTATATGCGATTTTCGAGGGAGCCACCCACAGGTTCCAGGTCCAATGAACTGTTCCTATACAGGTTTGATGTCTGCGGTAAGAGTCATTTTTTTAGCTGTTACCAATCCCGAGCAGGATGTCAACGACGGTGTCTTTCGCCCTTTAAAAGTATTAGTTGATCCAAAGTCGATCATGTCTGCCGAACGGCCGGTTCCTGTTTCTAATTATTTTGAAACGCTGCTAGGCAGTTTGGATTTAGTTTGGAAAGCGTTGGCACCACATTTGCCTAATCGGCTCACTGCTGGCCATCATTTATCCGTCAGTTCTGTCACCTTGTCCGGCAATCATCACGATACCCGAGAGCCGTTCTTAATTGTCGAACCATCGGTTGGTGGCTGGGGTGGGGCCGAAGGCCAAGATGGCGCTTCAGGACAATTTTGTATTGCGGATGGAGAAACATATAACATTCCCATAGAGGTGGCTGAGACGCGATACGGGGTACGGGTAGATGAATACAGCTTGCGTGAGGATGGCACGGGGGCTGGTGCGGGAGAATATATCGGCGGTAAAGGTGTCATTCGAGCTTACAGGGCATTGTCGGATGATCAAGCGGCCACGATTACTTACGGACGCAACAAATTCAGTCCGTGGGGCATGAAAGGCGGCAATGATGGTTCGCCAAATGAGTTTTATATTCATAAATCAAACGGGGAAATTGATGGGCCATATGGTGTCTATCCTCGATATAAGCTTAACAAGAATGATGTGATTCGCTTAATGACAGGAACAGGCGGTGGATATGGAAACCCTCGAAAACGGCCTGCTGAAAAAGTTGCTCAGGACGTTAAAAATGGTTATTTCACAGTGGATGAGGCAAGAGAGCATTTTTTGGTAGAAGTAGATCCGCTTACGTTTGAATATAAAGAGCTGCCTGGAAGACATTTGGAGGGGAAACAATGAATATAAAAAAACCTGATTTTAGTGAAAAAGAAACGGTGAAAAGTCTTTTTCAAAGAAAGTTTCCTGGAGCAGAAATCGACTTTGGCTTTGTCTCCATACCAAGCGGTGAACGTTTGCCAAAAGAAGGAACGACAAGCCATACAGAGCATGAGTACGCTTATATTGTGAAAGGTAGTTTGTCTGGTGAAAGTGGAGGGAATCCTTTTGAAATAAGTGCGGGTGAGGCATCTTATATACCAGCCGGAGAAAAGCATTGGTGCGTGAATAAAAGTAAAAGTGCTTGTGAATTAGTATACGCCTTAATAAAGGCTTGATGTTCCATAGAGCAATAGAATAGGAGAAATAGTTTTCCTATTCTATTGCTAGAACAGAAAAAGAATAGTTTCAAGATGATGGAATTGTGAAAAGTCATTATATTCCCAAAACATGATTTATCAAAGGAGGAAGAGTATGGGAAATACAGCCGTTAAAAAGACAACCACGACCACGAATGAGAGTAATGTAATTAAAAGTGAAGAGTATTATTCTACAAACCCCATTCCATACAAAGATAGAAAGTCATGGCTGGGTGTAGCGGCGATTTTTTTTGGCATGACAGCAGCTATCTCCTCCTTTGCAACTGGTGGTGGACTGATTGTGAATTTAACACTCACCCAAGCAACCCTATCATTAGGTATTGCCACAGCCATTTTACTTTGTCTCTTTTATATTCCAATGGGAGTGATTGGCGCAAAAGAGGGATTGAACACTTACATGGTAGGGGAAGCAGCTTTTGGAAAGAAAGGAACCAATATCGCAACAGGTATGGTGATAGGGGCCTTGCCTGCCTTTGGATGGTATGGTGTACAAGTGTCAATTGCTGCAGAAGCATTAAATCAGGCTTTTGGGGGTCATACGAATCTAGTGCCTCTATTCATGATTATTATCGGTTTGTTATTTGTTGTTCCGGCATTGTTTGGGATCACCAGCATGGCTTGGTTGGATTATGTAAGCATTCCGGCTATTTTGGGGATTACCATTTTAGGGGTTATTAAAGTTTTTAATACTTCGGATTTATCCCATGTACTATCGTATCAACCTGCTACTACAGAATCTCTCTTTTGGGGAATCAATATTGTGATAGGAAGTATGGTGGCAGGTGCTTCGTTTGCGCCCGATTATACTCGTTGGACCCATCCAAAGGTTTCTAGTGTTTCTCTTTCAGGGATTGTTGGCATAGTGGCGCCACTTATTATATTAACGCTGATAGGAGCCATGATGGCACTCACGGCAACAACGCTTGGGGTTGATGAACCTTGGAATATCTCGCAAGTACTATCGGTTTTAGGTTTGCCAGCCATTGCCTTGATATTTGTTATTTTGCTACAATGGACCACCAATATCGTGGCAGCTTACAGTGCGGGTTTAGCACTGACAAAAGCATTTGGATGGAGTAGATTTTGGTGGACACTCATCGTCGCAATAGTCGGTACAGCACTATCAATATTCGGAATTGTCAAATTTTTTCTGTTGTTTTTAGGATTGCTTGCCGTTTTTGTCTCACCAGTTGCCGGTGTGTTAATCAGTGAATACTTTTTTGTATCAAAAGGACAATTTAATCGAAAAGAAGGCTTTTACTGGCCTGGTATTATCACTTGGCTGATTGGGGGATTTGTAGCTTATTTTATCCCGTATTTCATACCTGCTGTGAATGGCTTTATCATTAGTTTTGTTTTGTATACTGTCTATCATAAATTCATTAAAAAGACGCCAAACGAGAAGGTGGCAGAATGAAAAGGATATTATTTCTGAATCCTATCCATACCAATATTTTTAATCAGCCTTATCTTGAAATCTTAAAACAATATAAAAATAAAGAGACAGAGATTGAAGTAACATCTCTTGAGGGCGTCGGTCCCAAGCATTTAGAGTATACCTGCTATGAGGCGATCGCCATGCCTAATATTGTGAAAAAGGTTAAAGAAGCAGAAAACGCGGGCTTCGATGGCATGGTGATTGGTTGCTTTTATGATACGGCACTTAGAGCGGCACGAGAAGTAAGTCAAAATATGATGATCACTGCTCCAGCTGAATCATCTCTTCATATTGGCGCTACTTTAGGGGAATCTATCTCTATTATAGTAGGGCAGCGAAAGTGGATTCCTGAAATGCAGGAAAATGTTTCACATTACGGTTATACAAATAAAGTAACATCTTTTAAATCTGTCAACCTGGGAGTCCATGAATTTCAGAAAGATCTCACAGAAACTAAAAAGAGAATTATGCAAGCCTCAAAAGAAGCCATTAAAAAGGACGGGGCAGATGTCATCATTTTAGGCTGTACGGCCGAGTTTGGCATGTATGGAGAGCTTCAAGAAGAATTAGGCATACCAGTAATTGACTCAGGATTGGCGGCATTTAAATATGCGGAATTACTGACCGAAATGAAAGGAAAAATGAATTGGTCCCACAGTAAAAGAATTGGGTACCAGTCCCCGCTCTTAGAAGAAAATTTCGTATAAAAGATGAGGAGATGATCAAGAGTGAAGAAAATTTTATTTATAAATCCTATTCATACAGATATTTTTAATCATGAATTTAAAAAAATGTTAAATAATTCCAAACTACAGGATACCAGTGTAGATGTAGTCTCTTTAGAAAACGGGAAGGGACCATGCCACTTACAATACCATTCATATGAGGCAATGGTGATGCCGAAAATCATACAAAGAGTTCGAGAAGCGGAAGAGGAAAACTATGATGCCGTGATTATTGGATGCTTTTATGATACCGCTTTAAGAGCGAGCAGAGAAATTAGCAGAAAAATGGTTGTGGCAGCTCCAGCAGAATCTTCCCTTCATATCGCATCAACTCTTGGGGAAACGATTTCCATCATTGTCAGTGAAAAAAAGTGTATACCTGAGATGAGAGAAAACGTAAGGAAATATGGATTTGGTGAAAGAGTCGTTTCTTTTAAGTCTGTTGATTTAAAAGTGCATGAATTTCAAAAAGATCTACAGGAAACAAAAAGAAGAATTTTGCAAGCCTCGAAAGAAGCTATTGAAAAAGATGGGGCGGATATCATTGTTTTAGGGTGTACAGCAGAATTTGGAACGTATGATGAAATTCAACAAGAGTTGGGGATTCCAGTGATTGATTCCGGTTTGGCGGCATTTAAATATGCTGAATTCTTGATTGAAATAAAAGATAAAATGAATTGGACACATAGTAAATTAATAGGCTATCAATCCCCACCCGAAGAAGAGGTCCAATCTTTTGGGATTCTCATGCAGAAATGAACTTTTGTTCAAAAGAGGATCGAATCATATAAGAATTTTTACCTGAATGTTCCCAAGGCATTGTGTTATCATGAGGCTGGGACATAAGTTGAAAGCTGATTGATATTCGTAAAAATCGTGAGAATAAAGCCGCGTTAAATCAAGGTTTTCAAACTTGATTTAACGCGGTTTATTCATTTTTACAGGGTTCTGTCCCGGCCCCTTATTTGTGTTAAAAAAATCCCTATCATCGCTACGTCAAAATATTTCGCTTTCCGCAGGCACGGCTTCAGCTTCCTCGGAAAGCAAAGGTCGCTTTCCTGCGGGATCTTCAGCTCGAGCTATTCCCGCAGGAGTCTACCTATTTTGACTACGCTAAAAGCTTACGTATACACTGGACAATTTATCCGGCATGTAAGGTGCCGTAAGACTCCCACTTCAAAATCTTGAGTGAATACAAAAGGTCCAAGTGGGAGAAAACGGCACCTAAATGCCCGATTGGTTCAACTAACATTCAGTAGGAGCCCTACTGAATGAAGTTTCACTTTATTGTTCGTTTTTTCATCAGCTGATTTAGTTGTGTCCCAGACTCTGAAAATTATTTTATTTTTTCATGAATCAAGGGGGCTCTGTTTGGGGTATTTGGGCTATCAAATTTTAAGAATAGGTGAAAATTCAAGATATCATTTATTTTAGGGGGGGCCATTCTTGACAAGGAAAAAATAGTTAGTCTCAGAGATATAAAGCAAAGCTGGATATAATTTACTTTTGAAAAATCCAGTTGGATTGAATTTTTGAAGTGATCCACTTTGGGTTCATTTTTGCTACTGGATTGCAATTACAGTTGCATTAATTTATATTAATCATATTCGCATGAATAGCTTGTAGATGAATTAGGGTGATGGACTAGATATGGCAATCAATTAGAACAGAGTGATGAAGATAAGAACATAATTGGATGAATTGATAAAACAAGGTGGTTACGAAGAAGGTGCCAAGAGGGGAGCAATCAATTTAGGGTCAAAGTATTGTGATCCCTTTAAAAACATTTCCGTGCACCTTATTAAGGCAATCATGTTGACTATTGGAGTCTGCGCTATCTTCTTATCTATGCTGGACACTCGCGTATTTCACTACATGTCCATTGGGTCTTTCTGGAACATTTTTCATGTGACGTAATGTAAGCAAGTCTAAAGTGTTATGTTAATCTAAATATAAAAAAGGGAGCTTCAAACATGGAATGGAAAAATATTTATCGGGGTATAGTGATGGGAGCAAGTGATGTTATCCCGGGCGTGAGTGGCGGAACGATTGCCGTTCTATTAGGGATTTATGATCGACTTATAGAAGCGATTAATGGAGTATTTTCAAAAGGTTGGAAAAAACAATTAAGCTTTTTAATTCCTCTCGGGTTCGGTATTGTTCTTTCCATTTTTTCGTTAAGTCGGCTTATGGAATGGCTGCTTCATACGCATCCAGGACCGACTTACTTCTTTTTTCTTGGTTTAATATTGGGCGTTTTACCTTTTTTGTTTCGCCAAGCACGTGCAAAGAGTACATTTAAAGCACAGCAATACATTTTGTTGGCGATCGGCGCCATTTTAATCGCTTCACTCGCTTTTTTAAACGAAAGTGAAGGAGCAGTGATAGAGAATATGACTTTTGCAACATATTTTCTGTTATTTGTCTCCGGATTCATTGGCAGTTCCGCTATGATTCTACCGGGGATCAGCGGTTCATTTATATTATTGGTAATTGGTGTCTACCCGACTGTCATTGGCGCTATTAGCAATTTTAAGCTTGATATCATTGCTGTCACTGGAGCTGGAATTGCACTGGGAATTATCATAATGAGCAAAGTGATTCATTATTTTTTAACCCATTATCGAATAAGTACTTTTGCAGTTATCATTGGGATGGTTATTGGATCGTTTTTCGTTATTTTTCCTGGATGGCCTGCAAATCTGACATTAACATTCGTTAGTATTTTGACTTTTATCATCGGTTTGGTAGCTGCTTATATTTTGGGTAAAATTGAATATTGAGTGATTTGGAAGTCACTGTGTGAGTGTGACAATTTGGTAATACCAAGGAGAGGGGAATAGCCCTCTTTTTTTGATATTTTCCGAATATATCAATTTTTTATGAACCTGGTATATATCGTATATGGTCATCACTTTTATTTTACCAGGGGCGGCGTTCCCTCTAGCCAATCATTTGTGCGGCTTTTCTGGATCTGATCAATCGGACTACAACTACGTCTATGAAGGTGATGAGTAATGTTGCAGGAAATGTTACTTGATCATCTAAAAATTTTCTTGCTAACTCTGGGGAGACTTGCTATTTTATAGGCTAATACTCTCCACTTTATGAAAGTCCTCCCGTCTTCTGAACGAATGGTCTGCTCTTTTTTGAAATATTCCCATATTATGGCCTAAAACTCTCCTCTTTTTCGACACATTCTCCTCCTCTGGTTAATTCTCTTCATTTGTGACTTTGGTAATGGTTTGAAATCAATTGCCAATACAAACTTGGATTTTTTTCCTTTTTTGAGAATAATTGAGGCAGGTATATAGGGTTAGTTGGATAATCGAAACTTTTACATTAACTTTATAATAGCTTAACAAATCATTACTCTTGTGATGGTATGTTAAATACTGTCGATTATTGACAAAGTATAACCATTATCGCACTGGGGGGAGAATGTTTCTGTGAAAAAGAAATTATTTATTTTTACAATTATTTTCTTCATTGTTTTTACACAAATGGGGAGTAATGTAAGATGGGTTTCTGCTGAGACTCAAATGTTGGAGAGCATGGAAAGCCCACCTCAAGCAGTTCAAACGGAAGAACAAGTTGATCAACAACAAAATAAGGAAGAAATACTTGAGGAAAAAGACCTATCTGTAGAAAGTCAACCGGAAGCTGGTAAAGAGGCGCCTGTTGGTATAGAAAAGCAACAACCAAAACAAGAAGCGGTACCTCATACAGAAGAAAATAAAAAGGAACAAGCCGAAGTAATTACTCCTAACAAAAAGGAAAGCAAAGAAGTTAAACATAATAAGGAAAGCGAAGAAGATATACATAATCAGAATAAGCAGTTGAATATATCTGATCCTGCCAAAGAGGAAAAGGTGGCGGAAGAAACAGTTGATAAGCCCTATATTGTCTTGGAAGATTTTGAACAAGGGCTGGGGAGTTGGACTGTCAGCGGAGCCAGGCACAATAAAGTTAATATTGGTATATCAAATGATGTGGTAAGGTTTGGCAAACAAGCTTTGAAATTGGATTATGACTTTTTAAACACGCAAGGTACATCAGGTATTTATGCAACTTTAGGAGAAAAAATCAAAATCCCGGGAAAACCAAAGAAAATCGGTATGTGGGTTTATGGTGATGGTCACAAACATTGGTTAAGACAACAGCTCACCGATGCTAATGGCGAAAATTTTAATATCGACTATACGGATAGCTATCCTAATGGCGTGACATGGGAAGGCTGGAAATATGTGGAAGCGTCAATTCCGGATAATTGGCAAGCACCTTATACAATGAGCAGCCAAGCGATTCGTTATATGGCAACTAGTGATCAGGCCAAATCAGCCGGAAGTATATATATTGATCAAATTCGTGCGGTATATGAGGATACAGATGAAGATGTAACAAATCCAAACATTGCAAATGTTAAACCGGCAGACGGTGAAATCGCCTATTCCAATAAGCCTGAAATTACTGCTGTTGTCAGCGATGAAAATGGTTCAGGCATTGATCCGAAAAAGATTTTTTTAACAGTTAATGGCGAGCAAGTGTCTGTTGCATATGATGCGAAAACAGGGGTAGTTTCCTATACACCCGAAAAGGCACTCGCTGAAGGGTTAAACCGTGCCAGAATCGAAGTGTTTGATCAAGCAGGAAACCATAAGTTTTTAAGCTGGGAATTTTATGTTTCTAATGGTGGTCCCGCATTTGCCTGGAAAGGACCGGAGAAAATTTATGCTGGTTCAAGCTTTGAAGTGCAAGTAACGATGCAACATGCTAAAGCATTGAGCGGGACGAATATGATTCTGACATATGACAGCAATTTGTTACAGTTTCATAGTGAAGAGGGAGATAAGCCAAAAGCGATTATTCCGGAAAAATTACAACAATCTGTTGTACAAAACAGTGTCAATGAAGAGACTGGAGAAATCACTTTAGAATGGGACAACCTAGAAGATGTCGCTCTTTCCGACAATGAGGTTCTTGCTACACTCAAGTTCAATGTAGGAATTGATGGGTCTGGAGATTTCGAGATCGCGCTTGCCAATGGCACACAAACGTATGTGGATAAAGCAATAGGTACCATTCCGTTTTATGCAAAAGCGTATAAAAATAAGATTTCACAACCGTTGACACTTAATGTGGAAGGTAAATCCCTTCATACCCCAAGTACCTTTAAAGTGGTAGATCAGGAAGGAAAGCCGGTTGAAGGGGCTAAAGTCGATATTTTAGGAGATCAGAAGCTTATTCAAGTAAAAAAATCAACACATATTTATAAAGGCGGAAGCGGAGTAGCTGGGGAGCCTTTCCAGCCAGTGGAAGCAGGGACATATATTCCTGTCGCTAAGACTCCATACAAAGGCTTTGATTTTTATCGGATTTATATGCCTGATGGCCAACAACGTTATTTTCATGTGCCAAAGGATGATGTAGAGGAAGTAGAATGGAGTTCTCTTTTGAATCCTACAGATGTAAATGGTGAAAGTAAAACAGACTTGCTTACATTGGCCCAGATTCCATTAAAATTACAAGCGAGCAAAGGGAAGTTAGTTAGCCAGGTATTTTCATTTAAAGTTCTTCCACAGCTTGGAACACCTGTACCTGAGAAGGTCACGTTAACTTGGGCGAATGATCCGAAAACAACCCAGCATGTAACATGGCGGACAAATACTGCCGTTGATACTTCTGTTTTAGAAGTAGTTGCCAAAACAGATAAAGCAGGTTTCGATAGTGAACATGTACTTCGATTTAAAGGAAACAAAACATTAGTTTCTGATGAAATTGGCGAGTTTATGCAACATTATGCAGAAGCAACCAAATTAACCCCGGGTACCACGTATCAATATAGAGTGGGAGATGGAACCGCTGAAGGCTGGAGTGAAGTAAGTACATTTACAACAGAAAATGCCGCAGCTGACGATCCGTTTCGTTTCTTACTTTTCGCGGATACACAAGCATACGACCAAGCTGGTTTTTCATTATGGACAAAGCTATATGAATCGGCTCTAGAAAAATTTCCTGATGCCAAGTTTGCTGTCCATGGCGGGGATATTGTGGAAGAAGGCAATAAATTAGCGCAATGGAATGATTTTTTAACAGCGTCCGAAGGATTGGTTCGTAAAGTACCATTCATGTCAGTAATGGGAAATCATGATGTGTATGGAGATGGAGAAAATACGTACAAAACATTATTTCCTTATCCTAAAAATGGACCTAAAGGCAAGGAAAACTTTGTCTACTCGTTTGATTACGGAAATGTACGATTTATTATGTTGAATTCCGAGTTCGGTATTAAAGATATGGAAGAACAACAAGAGTGGATCAAAGAAGAAATAGCAAACTCAGATAAGCTTTGGAATATTGCTGTATTCCACCGTCCGCCATATAAAAGCAACCCAAAGAGAGGAACGGACGCAACCATTGAGACTTTCGCTCCCGTTTTAGAAGGATTGAATGTGGATTTAGTTTTAACAGGACATGATCATGCATATATGCGGAGTTACCCAATGAAGGATGGCAAACCGCAGAAAGATGGAACAGGCACATCTTATATTATTGGCGGATCAGCAGGACCAAAATTTTACCCTGGAGAAAAGCATGATTATGTAGACGTGCTTTATGCGGAAAACAAGCAAGTATATACTTCTTTAGCAGTTAATAAAAACGAAATAAAAATTGAAGCTTATACAACCGATAATGAATTAATTGATTCCCATACGTTAACCAAACAGCCGGTTGACAAGCCTGAGCAGCCGGGAGAAGGAGAAAATCCAAAAGATCCTGAAGAAAAGCCTGAGCAGCCGGGAGAGGGAGAAAATCCAAAAGATCCGGAGGAAAAACCTGAGCAGCCGGGAGAGGGAGAAAATCCAAAAGATCCTGAAGAAAAGCCTGAGCAGCCGGGAACAGGGGAGAAACCTGGGGAAACAGAGCAGAAGCCCGATAAACCGGGAGAAGAACCAAGAGACCCAATAGAGCAACCTGAAGAAGATTCTTCAAAGCCAGGAACAGAGCCTAAAAAGCCAGAAGAAGAATCAAAGCGTCCTGAAGGTGAAAAATCAGCCAAAGACGCAAATGGCAAACAAGCGGGTACAACGAAACAAAGTGAAGCTGATCATACAGAATCGAGCAAGCTTCCAAATACCGCCACATCGATTTTTAACTGGCTGGCACTGGGTCTTATGATGTTACTCATTGGTGGAGTGCTCTATTTCCGGGGGCGAAAAGCATCATAGATGAACAAGGTTGAATGATCAATCATCGAAATATTATTCGAAAACGACTTGGACATAATCAGTTGAAAACGAATTGATATTTGTACAACAGTGAAAATAGAGCCGCGTGAAATCAAGTTTTTTACATTTGATTTCATGCGGTTATTCATTTTTATCCCGCATGTAAGGTGCCGTAAGACTCCCACTTCAAGACCTGAGTTGATACAAAAGGTCTAAGTGTGAGAAAACGGCACCTAAATGCCCGATTTGTTCAACTAACATTCAGTAGGAGATGGAAGAAAACTCCTACTAAATGAAGTTTCACTTTATCCCGCATGTAAGGTGCCGTAAGACTCCCACTTCAAAATCTTGAGTGAATACAGAAGGTCTAAGTGTGAGAAAACGGCACCTAAATGCCCGATTTGTTCAACTAACATTCAGCAGGAGATGGAAGAAAACTCCTACTAAATGAAGTTTCACTTTATTTTACCTCTTGCATTATTCTGAATTGGTATTATAATGAATAACACAAAGTTAAATTTAGAACCACTGGTTCTATTATCGGTACACTTTATGAGAGGTGCATAACATGAGAGTTGCAACAGATATCGGAGGAACATTTACAGATTTAGTCTATATCAAAAAAAATGGCGAGTTTGGCATTGCCAAAGATCACACCACCCCCGGAAGGTACGAAAGGGGCATATTAAATGCCATACAAAAGAGCGGGATTTCTCCCGGTGAAATTGACATGTTCATTCATGGTTCTACAGTCGTCATCAACACGTTGACAGAACGAAAGGGCGTAAAAGTAGGATTAATCACGACCAAAGGGATGAGAGATGTTTTAGAAATAGCGAGGGGAAACAGGCCTGATCTCTATAATTTTAAATATAAAAAACCGAAGCCTTTTGTTGAAAGGCATTTGCGGCTTGAAGTGGCTGAAAGATTGAATTACAAAGGCGAGGTTTTAGTTGAATTACATGAAAGCGATTTAAAAAGAGCTATAGAATATTTTCGACAAGAAGGCGTTGAAGCCATTGCGATTGTTTTCTTGCATTCTTATAAAAACCCTGTACATGAACAAATGGCGAAAGCGTATATTCAAAAGCATTGGCCTGAAGTGTATGTAACCGCTTCATTTGAAATATCAAAAGAATGGCGTGAATACGAGAGAACGAATACAACCGTATTGAATTCTTATGTAAAGCCCATTGCAACGGAGTATATTAATAACCTGAAAATTGAACTGGAAAATATTCATATTGATGGAACGAAGTACATTATGCAATCTAATGGCGGGTCCACGACTTTTGAACATGCTAAAAATGACCCGATTCAAATGGTAGAGTCGGGGCCTGTCGCGGGGATTTACGGTGCGAAAGTGTTGGGTGAATTGATAGGAGAAAAGAATATGATTGCATTTGATATTGGCGGGACTACCGCAAAATGCTCCTTAATTCACCAATCTGAAGTGAAAATAACGACCGATTATTATATCGAAAAGACAGATACGAACGCCGGCTACCCGATAAAAGCGCCGGTGGTTGATATTGTCGAAATCGGAAATGGCGGCGGCTCCATTGCCTGGATTGACGAATTAGGCTCCTTGCAGGTGGGGCCGCAATCAGCAGGCGCTTATCCCGGACCGGTTGCTTACGGCTTGGGAGGAGAATCGCCTACTACAACAGATGCCCATTTGGTGACAGGACGATTATCGCCAAAATACTTCGATTACGATGTGGACATGGAAAAAGTAAAGCAAGTGATAAAGGAACAAGTATCTGCACCGTTCCAAGTGTCAACAGAGGAAGGGGCATTAGGTATTATCCAAATTGCCAATTCCAATATGTTAAACGCTTTACGGCTAATATCTGTCCGGAAGGGTTATGATCCATCTGAATTTGTCATGATTGCATATGGCGGCGGAGGTTCAATGCATGCCGCTATTTTAGGGAAAGAATTAGGGGTTAAAAAAGTAATCATTCCGGTTTCTTCTGCTGTTTTTTCTGCTTGGGGCATGCTGCAAACAGACCTGAGACGCGATTATATCCAAACTTATGTGGAGCCTTTTGAACAGTTGGATTTACAGAGACTGAATCACAAGTGGAAAGAGATAGAATCAGTGGCTGCTGAAGAGTTTATGGAAGAGGGAATGGAAGCCGGCAGCATTTTGTTCACAAGATATTTGGATATGAGATATGCCGGCCAGGAACACTCGGTCAAAGTTCCTGTTCCTAATGGTGATTGGTCAAAAGAAAATCGCCAGGAAATCATCGAGAGGTTTCATGAATTACACGAACAACATTATACGTTTAAATTGCCTGATACCGATACGGAAATCGTCAATATTCATGTAACGGGTTTTGGACAAGTAGATAAAATCAGCCCGCGAGAAATTGATATGGTTTCAAAACGGCAAAATCCCATTTTAGAGGTACGGGATGTTTATTTTGAACAGGAGGGCTGGCTCCCAACGAAAGTGTATGCCAGGGAATATTTAGGGACAGATGCCGTGATACAAGGTCCCGCCATTATAGAAGAAAAACAAACATCGACAGTACTGTATCCCGGCCAAACGTTAACGGTTGATAAGTACGGCAATTTAATCATTGAAACGGGGGTATGAACATGTTTTCCGAAAAGATTGAAAGCCCAAGCCCATTTTTGCTTGAAGTGATCAAAGATTCGTTATTGTCTATCGGGGATGAGATGTTTATCGCGTTGGCAAAAACATCTATGAGCCCCATGTTTTATGAAGCTTTGGATTATGCGTGTGGTTTAACAGACGCCAAAGGAAATTTGATCAGCCAAGGCAATGGGGTAACCAGTTTTATCGGTATGCTAAGTCCGATGGTGCAGCATGTCTTGACACTTTATGACGATGGAAAAGACTTGCAAGATGGAGATGTGATTATCATCAATGATCCTTATGTGGGAGGGGGCTCTCATTTATCAGATGTAGGTTTGGTCATGCCCATCTTCTTCGAAAATGAGATTGTTGCTTTTTCAGTGAATAAGGGCCATTGGACAGAAGTGGGCGGAAAGGACCCGGGGTCTTTTACGAATGATTCTATCGAAATTTATCAAGAAGGCCTTCAGTTGCCGGGTGTTAAATTATTTGAAGGCGGAAAAGTAAACAAGGCGGTTGTCAGTATTATTGAGCAAAATGTTCGTTTGCCCAAACAATCATTAGGTGATATGTGGGCACAAATTGCCGCATTGCGAACGGGTAGAAAAAGATTTGAAGAGCTTTGTCAAAAATACACAAAGAAATCCGTTATCCAATCTATCAACTTTTTGCTGCAGCAAGGAGAAATATTATCAAAACAGGCATTGGCAAAATTGCCAAAAGGAACTTTCGAAGCGTCCGATTTTATAGAGGATGACCCCAATACTGGAGGTCCATATCCTATTCAGGTAAAAGTGACCATCACGGAGGATGAATTTATATGTGATTTTAGAGGCAGCCATCAACAAGTTCAGTCTCCGGTGAATTGCTCTTATTATGGCTTAATGGCAAGTGTAAGAGTGATGTACTTGGCGATTATTCATCCAACGAAAAATATAAATGAAGGTATTTTTCACCCTCTAAAGATTATAACGGATAAAGGTTCCATTATTTCCGCCGAAAGACCTGCCCCCGTTTCGATGAACTTTGAGGGCAGATTGGGGGGCGCGGACTTAATATGGAAGGCGATGGCCCCGTATATTCCGGAGCAGTTGCCGGCCGGGCACTTGCTATCTGTTTCCTCGGTATTAATAAGCGGCATACATCCTGAAACAGAGGAACCGTTCTTATTAGTGGAACCATCGGTTGGCGGCTGGGGTGCGGCTCATGACCATGATGGACAAAGAGGGCAATTTTGTATGGGGGATGGAGAAACGTATAACATCCCAATGGAAGTTGCCGAAGCCAGATATGGTGTTCTAGTAGAACAATACGCCTTAAGATGTGATGGCGGAGGAGCTGGAAAATATATTGGCGGTTCAGGTGTGATTCGGACATACAGGGCTTTAAGTGATGGGCAAAGACTATCCATCAGTTTTGGAAGGCATCAATATGCTCCTTGGGGTGTGAATGGCGGTAAAGAGGGAGAGAAAAGCTACATTAAAGTAATGAGAAAGGATGGCACAAAAGTGGGGCCTACGGGAATTGTGAAAAACTTGCAATTTAATAAAGGCGATGTTGTAGAGTTGGCTACCGCAACTGGAGGGGGATATGGCAATCCTGAAGAACGGCCCTTACAACAAGTGATCAGTGATGTGAAAAATGGTTATATTTCGTTGGCTGATGCCAGAAAGGTTTATAAGAAAGAGGTGTAATCATCAATACCCATTCCTGCTCTTTATTACAAACTAGAAGAAATGGGCTTGATAAATTAGTATAAAGAGCAGGAGGGAGATCATGATGATGTTAAAAACACTAGATAATGCCATTCAAGTATTAAATTGTTTTACTGCTCAAAAGAAAGCATGGGGAGTCAGGGAGCTGGCCAGAGAATTAAATATAAGCCATACAGCTGTCAATCGCATTGTTAAAACGTATGAAAGGAATGGATTTTTAACACAAGATGCCGAGACGAAAAAATATCAGCTGGGCTTAAAGTTTATTGAATTTAGCCAAATCATTAGAGAAAGAATGTCTATTACAGAAGATATTTTGCCTATTATGGAAAAGATAGCGGAAAAAACAAAAGAATCCATCTTTTTAACTTGGAAGGAAAATAATGACGGAGTGACGTTGGCGATTGCCGAGAGTGAGGAACGAATTAAATTTTCGGTGTCAATCGGCACTAGAACACCGCTTTATGTTGGCGCTTCTTGCAAAGTCATTATGGCTTTTTTGCCTGAAGAAGAACAGCTTGTCATTATCGATCAAGGACTAACGAGGTACACTGAAAAAACGACTACCGACAAAATCGCTTTATTGAATGAGTTAAAAGAAATTAAAGAGAGAAAGTGGTGCTATACGCACGGTGAATATACAGACCAAGTATTCGGACTGGCGGTTCCTTTATTTAATAAACATCAACAAGTCATCGCTTCTATTACGGCCGCAGGGCCTCAATATCGGCTTACACATAAAAGTAAAGGAGACATGTTGGACATCATAAAAGAAGGAGCGCAGGAGATTCAACAAATCATTTATAATTTTTTCTAACATTCAAGTATCTGAAAAAAGATCGTAAAGAACGTCAAGTCAATCCAATCCAGGATGTCAAACAATAAGGGGGTTTATGATGGCGAGAAGCAATAAAGAACAAGAAGAGATGTATGTACAAGCAAGAATACCAGACTCTAAAAAGAAATCTTGGATTGGCATAGCGGCAATCTATTTTGGAATGACTGCCGCTATTTCATCTTTTTCTGCCGGCGGCGGTCTCATAACAGGCTTAAATTTAACAAACTCCATCGTTTCAGCAATTGTGGGAAGTGTGTTGCTTGTATTATTATTTTTTATTCCCATGGGGTATATCGGCGCTAAAGAAGGGTTAAACACTTATGTCTTGGGGGAGTATGTGTTTGGGAAGAAAGCTACGAACTTTACTACCGGGATGGTTATTTCTGTATTACCGGCGTTTGGCTGGTATGGGGTGCAAGTGTCGATTGCCGCAGAGGCTTTTAATCAAATGTTACATGTTGGAGATTTTACTAAGTTATTTATCGTCATTTTAGGATTATTATTTGTGATTCCGGCATTGTTTGGAGTGACAAGCATGGCATGGCTGGATTATATCAGCATACCGGCAATCTTGCTTATTACACTGTTAGGCTTTTTCAAAGTGATGAGCATCTCGAGCATGAGCGGCGTTTTTTCTTATGAGCCTAGTACGACCCAGTCGCTATTTTGGGGGATTAATCTTATTTTGGGGGCTTCGGTGGCAGGTTCTTGTTTTTCACCTGATTATACGCGATGGATTCCCAGTAACGTCAGGAATGTTTCGTATACAGGGATACTGGGCGTAATAACGCCAAAAGTGGCCTTAACTGTTGTCGGATCAATGATGGCGCTTACAGCTACAACGATTGGAATAGATGAGCCATGGGATGTTTCGAAAGTGCTCGCGGCTTTGGGATTACCGGCTCTTTCCATGATATTGGTTGTATTATTGCAATGGACTACGACAATCGTAGCTGCTTATAGTGCTGGATTGGCTTTAACAAAGGCGTTTGGTTGGAGCAGGTTTTGGTGGACTTTTATCGTGGCTGTTGTCGGAACTTGTTTGGCTTTAGGCGGTATTATCAAATTTTTTATACCGTTTTTAGGGATGCTGGCAGCTTTTGTTTCACCAGTTGCCGCTATCATCATAACAGATTATTTCTTCATTTCTGGAAAACAACTGAGAGAAAAAGGAGACTTCTATTGGCCTAGTATTGTTTGTTGGTTGATCGGTGGTTTTTCAGCTTTCATCATTCCTGTATTTATACCAGCTTTAAATGCATTTATCATCAGTATGGTTAGTTATTATTTGTACCATAACCTATTTAAAAAAGCATAAAGAAAAGTAGGAGGGAACCTTATGAAAATAGCACATGTTTTACCTGTCAATGTTAGCAAGGAGAGAATCAATAATATAAAAAGCAAATTGACCCCCAACTTGTTCCCGGATACTCAATTAGACATCATCACTTATCAAGAAGGGCCGAAAGATTTGGAATATTACACTTATGAGCATTTGGCGATTGATCTGATGATAAAAGATAAAGAGCGATTAAACTCCTACGATGCCATTAGTATTGCATGCTTTTATGATCCGGGTGTGAGGGAACTGAGAGAATTGTTAAATATACCGGTTATTGGCATTTCACAAGCATCCATATTACTCGCTCAAGTATATGGGCATAATAGCGCCATCATCGTAAGCAGGGATAAAAACTTGCCTAAAATGAAAGATAATATGTTCCTATACGGTTTTAACGATCATATTAGCGTTTGGCAATCTTTAGATTTGACTGTCCAACAATTGAATCGGATCGATCAGGCGGAACTGCTTTCTTCTACTTCGAAGCTTATAAAAGAAGCCATTGAAATATATAAATCCGAAGTGATTATTTTAGGGTGCGGAGCTTTATCGGGACTAGAAGATGAGCTGATTCAAAAGTTTCAAATGCCGATTATTAACCCGATTGTTGCAGGCATTAAAATGGCGGAAACGCTGGCCAGCTTGCGAAAGACGGCCCAATTGACAACGAGTAAACTGTATGACTATGAAAATAAATATTTGCATTTTTGATAACGATATGGAATTTGATAACGATTACATTTATTCGTTATGATGACGTATTTCAGTATCAGTGCGTGGATTGAAATAGTGTTACCGCTGTAATCACATATCCAGATAAAACGGCTCACTCTACATCAGTGCGTGGATTGAAACTTTCGCGGATCGGCACACCTTTTTCATCATATCCGTCGCATTCTACATGAATGCGTTGAGTAAAATCAGAATGAAACATATTAAAAAAAATACGAATGAGTTGCCGAACTTTACATGGCTATTTTGAATCTACTTTGAAGGAGGCAGACAATGTTTCATAAAAGAAAAGCAGCCGCTCTAACATATATGAAGGAATTTGATATAGACCTATTGGTATTGGTTCCGGGTTCAAATTTATATTATATGACTGGAAACAAACTGAAACAAAGTGAAAGGTTAACATTATATTTTTTAGAGCGCAGTGGAAGAGGTATTTTCTTTGTTCCAGAAGTTGAGAAAACGAAATTCATACTGGGCGAGGATGATTGTATATTAAGTTATTCTGATGATGAAGGTCCTCAGTCCTTATTAGATGATGTAAAAAGCAGTTTA
Source organism: Siminovitchia thermophila (assembly GCF_016909185.1). GTDB lineage: Bacteria > Bacillota > Bacilli > Bacillales > Bacillaceae_C > Siminovitchia > Siminovitchia thermophila. The sequence continues at coordinate 71,976 of NZ_JAFBFH010000011.1, forward strand.
GCCCAACACTATAGTAGAGTCGGTGTTGAAACAAACACGATGCGATTATTTGAATATCAATTCTTACATGAATTAGGTATTCGGCAAACTGTTCATGCAATGAATCTATTGAAAGAGATGCGACAATATAAGAATTCAGAAGAAATAAAGAGTATCAAAAAAGCTGTTTCTGTTTTAGAGGAGAGTTTATTAGCTGTTTTACCGACTATTCATATAGGAGTACAAGAAAATGAAATTGCGGCCAAATTAGAATACGAAATGAGAATGAGAGGGTCGGAAGGCACTCCTTTTTCAACGATTGTGGCTTCGGGGTATAGAGGAGCGCTGCCACATGGCCGAGCGTCTGACAAGACGATTGAAGATGGGGATTTTATTGTCATTGACTTTGGGGCGATTGTAGATGGTTATGTAGGCGATATGACTAGAACAATCGGGATCGGACATATTTCTGCTAAACAAAAAGAAGTTTATCATGTGGTCAAAAGAGCGCTAACGGAAGCAATTGCATCTATTAAGATTGATGAAAAGATCGGTGACATTGACGCAACCGCCCGAAATATCATTTCCCAAGCCGGTTACGGGGACTGCTTTACACATCGGTTAGGTCATGGAATTGGTTTGGATGCCCATGAAGATCCTTATATTATGCAAACAAACGATGATCAGATTCGTCCGGGCATGGCATTTACAATTGAGCCGGGTATCTATCTTCAAAATGAATTTGGGGTTCGAATAGAAGACAACATCGTTGTAACCGAAGCAGAAATAGAAAATGTCATGACCGTCAGTCATGATTTGATTGTTTTATAAATGACGTTATTTTTCCAGGGGATGGACGTGCATTGCGTCTATCAGCTTTTGATCCAGGGGAAAAACGTTCCGCATTTCTGGATAAGAAGAAATGCCGCCATTATGGAAAAGAGGAAACAAAAACGATCCAAAAGGTGATTCATCATTATGATTGGTAAGGAAGAGATAGATATTGAGAAAAAAACATCCAACTATTTTTAACCCAATCACGATTTTTTTAATCGTTTTTACGGCTATCTTTGGAGCAGTCATCGGGATGCAATTAATCACAACATTAGGTATTTCCGCAAATACATCCATCATTGGAGCAATTTTCGCTATGATGATTGCCAGAATACCCATTCAGCATTTTATTCGTTTTAAATCTGTCCATCGGCAGAATATGATTCAAACTTCCATCTCGGCCGCAACTTTTGGAGCAGCAAGCAGTTTACTGCTGCCAATTGGCATTCCCTTTGTCATGGGGATGCCCGAGCTAATATTGCCCTTGTTTATAGGTGTAACGCTTGCGATGTTTGTCGATGCCATTTTATTATATAAGTTTTTTGATTCAAAAATATTCCCGGCAGAAGAAGCCTGGCCACCGGGTATTGCAACAGCCGAAGCAATTAAGGCGGGTGATGAAGGTGGAAAAAGGGCTAAAGTATTAGGAGCAGGTATTGTTATTGGAATTTTGGGTTCGATCGCCAAGATTCCGATGTCCGCTTTTGGTGTCGCCTTTATAGGAAATATTTGGGCGTTAACAATGTTTGGTATCGGTCTCTTGCTCAGGGGATATTCAGTGCCTTTATTCGGAAGTGATATAAACGATTATTATATACCTCATGGTTTTATGATAGGTGCCGGGATCGTGGCATTGGCTCAAGTATGCATGTTAATATTCCAGAAACAAGAGCAAAAGGGAAACGGTGAATCGGTCAATAGGTATTCAAGAAATGAAAAAGATATTGCCCAAGGATTTAGAAACGGTACACTTGCCTATCTTATCATTGCTGTCTTGATGGCACTGATATCTGGCATATATCAGGATATGTCGATTTTGATGTTAATTGGTTTTATTTTGTTTGCGACGCTTGCTGCTTTTGCTCATGAATTAATCGTAGGGATTGCAGCTATGCATGCAGGATGGTTTCCGGCTTTTGCGGTTGCGCTTATTACTTTAATCATCGGCATTCTCATTGGTTTTCCAAAAGAGGCTTTGGCTATTTTAGTTGGTTATAGTGCTTCAACAGGCGTTGCTTTTGCTGATATGGGCTATGACTTAAAAACGGGCTACATTTTACGGGGGAATGGTACAGACCCAACTTTTGAAAAGGAAGGAAGAAAGCAGCAATTATATGCCGCTGTCCTGGCTTTTTTGGTAACGGTTACAGTTGTTTTTGTATCCTTTCAAAGCTATTTTGAAAAAGACTTAATCCCGCCTGTTAATTTTGTGTATGCGGCTACTATTGAATCCGGTGTTTCTCCCCAAATAGCGACTCAACTCATGATTTGGGCTATACCCGGGGCGTTGCTTCAAATGATTGGCGGCCCTAAACGACAGATGGGGGTTCTGTTTGCAACCGGATTATTATTAATAAATCCCATTGCCGGATGGGCGGTGCTTGCCGGTATTTTCATCCGCTTTATGATGTATAAGATCAATAGAAACCAAGATCATCAGTTGATGACGGTTATGGCCGCCGGATTTATTGCCGGTGACGCTTTGTACAGCTTTTTTTCTTCCATCTTTAAGATGGGAAAGCAGTAATTTAGTACGGCGGCTGCAGCATGCTCTAATATTTTGTATTCGGTATACCTATAAAAGAGACATACCTGTAACCGAAAGTCATTTTCGGAACACAGCTATACTTTCCCAGAAGGCGTGGATGTTGAAGGGCGGGAAAAAATAATCGGCCTTTTTAGCATACGGAAATCGATTTTGGGAATCTGCTACAACAGCAAATGAGGCTTGCTTTTGGTTGTTTTATGATAAACCTTTTAGACTACGGTCTGATGATAACTATTTTATAAACGCTTAATTTCTCTCGGTGTACTTCAACATCCTAAAAAAGAATGAGGTGTTTGTATGCAACATTTTATACAGGTCTTGGATGTTTAATGGCTCCTTCTATTCTCTTTTTAACGACCAAAGCCATCTTTGGGTAAAACAATGAACGAAGTGTATATGCGACCAGAAGTGAAGGAAAGGCAAAGACTTGTTACACTCTTGTCTTTTCTTTACTTTCAAGAAAGTGCGTGGCTCGCCAAATTTGGGCGTAAGTGCCCGCTTATCATATGTAATGGGAGAATGGTGGATTTGGCATCAACATTGAAGCACGTGAGAAATTCATCCGCTTATTCTGTTTCCCCTTTGATAATTTTCCACATTTGTCTTAGCTTACGCAAATCCTCTTCATCGGATTTAGGCAGTTCTTTATGCCAGCGGTCAAGTTCAGGGTCCTTGATGACTGTTGGATACTCATCATCATCTTCTTTTTCAGATCCAGTGGGATCATCGGTTATACCGAGTAAATAATCCGTTTTTACGCCATATAATAAGGCTAACTTTTTTAGTGTGTCAGTGTCAGGATCACGATAGTCCCTTTCATAGTTCGATAAGACTGCATTTGTGATTCCAATCTTTTTAGCCACATAAATTTGGGACCAATTTCTTTTCTCTCTTTCTTTTTTTAAACGAGATCCTAAGCTCATCATACATCACCATTTTATACATTATACTTATAGTTTACCCAAAATAAACGCTGTGTTAAGTAGATTTAACAAAAAGTTTAGTAGCGCACTTGACTTTCAACGGTACGTGTATATAATAAAAGTAGCCGTTTAAACTTTACGTTGAAAAGGCGGTGATATCACAATGTTGCACAAAAAAATTAAAGAGGTCAGGACAGCCAAAAATATAAAACAAGTTGTGATAGCGAATGCTCTTGGTATTACCGTGCAAGCGTACAGCATGAAGGAAGGAGGCAAGCGCCCAATAACTACAGCCGAGCTGGAGTTGATCGCTGCCAAACTAGATGTGCCGGTGTCGACATTTTTTTTGAAAGCGGATTAAACGCAGGGTTAAAGATTTGTAATTCATAAATGTCGGAAAGGAGACGATAAATGTAATGAATGGAAAATCTATTAGCCTGTGAAAAATTCTGTTTTACTTCAAAGCAAGTCTTGAGTGGATGTGAGGCACAAGTTCCAATACCCTTTTTTTAATGAAATTGTTCGGTCATTCAAACAATGTAATGGCTAAAGAGGGAGTGGATTGAGATGGGAGAAAGGTATGCTTCGGGATTGTCGGAAAAAGTGATTTGTTATCTATTTGAACCTATTGATGAAGGAGCGGAACGGTCTTTTCATTATATGCTTGATGTGAATAAGGCATATGTATCAATGCTGATTTCCGAAGGCATTGTCGACTTAGAAACAGGTAAAGAGATCATGCGGTCACTGAAAGAAATACATAATGAAGGAAACGAACAGTTTGAGATTGATCATCGCTTGGAGAACCTTTGCTTCTATATTGAACAGAAATTGGTTGATAAAGTCGGGAGAGAGGTTGCCGAACAACTGCATAAAGGCAGAAACAGAAATGATCTGTATGCGACTGTCACGAGGATGAACAGCCGTGAAGGCATAAAAAGGTTATGCGCTCTGTTATTAAAGCTGCGCGGCGCCTTGTTAGAACTTGCTGACTATCATTGTCATATGGTTTTTACCGCTTATACACATATGCAGCCTGCGGTCCCGATTACATTGGGTCATTATTTTTCGGCGATCCTTCATGCAATGGAACGAGACTTTACCCGCTTGGGCAGGGCCTTGCAACAGACTAATCTTTCTCCCCTGGGATCAGATGCGATGGCAGGTACGGCTTTTCCGATTAAATGGAAGAAGACTGCCGAGTTACTGGGTTTCGCGGAATCAATGACCAATTCATTGGATGGAATCGCTTCTCGTGATTATATGTTGGAAGCTTTATCTGCAATGAATATTCTCATGAATCATATCAATCGTCTGTGCCATGATTTACATATTTGGTCTACAGATGAATATGGCATCGTTACGGTCGGAGAATCAGCAACTGCTTCCAGCGGTAGAACGTTGCATAAAAAGAATCTGGTTACTTTGGAACGTATAAAAGCAAAGTCATCACATGTGTTGGCAGCCCTTGTTTCCGCCATCGGTTGCATGAGCAACATTCCATATGCCCATTGCCAGGACTTGGCAGGGGAGAGTACGAAGCTTTTTTGGGATTCCTTGCATGAAGTGGGAACAGCATTGGAGTTGTTGTTAGAGACAATACAAACGATTGATTTTAAGGAAAAGAAGATGCAGAGCGAATCATCCCGTAATTTCTCCACTGTTACTGAGCTGGCAGGTCTGCTTGTCCGTGAAGCAGGCATCTCTTTTCGGCAAGCCCATCAAATAATCGGTTCGATGGTGAACAATATGTTACAGCAAAACCGTACATTCCATCAGTTAGATTCCAGATTCATCGAACAATCATCCATTGATGTGCTAGGAAAAGGTATTTTTATCTCTCAAGAAAAAATTGAAAACGTTTTACGTTCTGTCAAAAATGTAAATGCGAAAATGGTGCAAGAAGAGACGGATTTTATGGAAGTGAAAAAGCAACTGGAAAAGTTGAATCACAAGATTCAACAAGATAAAAAGTGGATGCTCCAATTCGAAGAAACGATCGGCCGTTTTAAAAAGGAGTTAGAATCTTACATGTAAAATGACAAAATAACCCGGGAGTGGAAATATTGAAAACGAACAAATTTGATCAGGCACTTCCATTATATTTTCATATTAAAAAAGTATTGCAAGAAAAAGTTGCAAGCGGTGTATGGAAACCGGGAGACCAAATCCCAAATGAAATTGAGCTCGCGGACATCTTTCAAGTGAGCCGATCCACTGTAAGAGAAGCAATCCTTCAATTGGTTCGGGAAGGTGTACTTGTCAGATATCAAGGTAAGGGAACTTTTGTATCGCAACCGAAAATCGAAGGTGAACTGATCAACTTCAATTTTTCAAGCAAATGGGCCTTTAAGCAACAAATGGTTCATGTAATTGAAAAGCCTTGTACTGTTTCAGTGGCAAAAGCATTGGGATTGGCGCTAAATGAGATCGTCTATGAGATTAAACGAATCAACTTTTTTCATACTGAACCGGCAGCTTTGGAAATTTCTTATATCCAAAAAGCATGTGTACCTAATTTGACAAACCATTCTATCGAAGGAAGATTATATGATTTGTTGAACGAGAAATACCATATTTCCATTACAAATGCGGAGAGTGATATGGAGCCTGTTCTTTTAAATTCAGCGGAAGCGGGAATGTTGAAAACGAATATGGACAAACCGGGGTTGAAAATAACACGGGTTGGTAAAACATTATCGGGAAAACCGGTTATTTTAACCGACAGTTTGATCCGGGGCGATAAGGTGAGAATGTTTATTCAATCCAGCTAATGAAAGAGGAAAAAGAGTTGTTTCGTGGGTGGCATCAGTTGTTTCTAGTTCCACATGATGGTTTCGCAAACATTATTTTTGAGTGGCTACCGCAATGAAAATAGGAACCTATATTTAATGCAGGACTTCAAGATGTGACATAGCCTTGTTTTTGTGACAGATTAGATCGTTTTCAAGGATAGGAACGATGTTGGTCGGCTAGTCTAAAGGCTCCGGCGACTATGTGATTTGCTCGTTGCTTGGAATTTCTCCCATTTTGCTTATCGTCCGGAAGGAGTGGCCACTATTTTAGGGATGATCTTGTATTGGGGATTTTCCGTTTGAAAAAATAAAAAATCCAATGAATCGTTATCTGCCTAAGGAGGGATAGACATTGAAGTTTACAATTATTGGCGCCGGAAATAGCGGTCAAAGCATGGCGGCACATTTAACGTTATTGGGTTATAACATTTCTTTATATGATATTCAGGAAAGTTTAATAGAAGGAATCAATGAAAAAGGTGGAATCGAAGTCGAAGGGTTTATCCAAGGTTTCGCTCCAGTAAAGGCTACAACCAATCTGGAAAATGCCATGGAAAATACGGATGTCATTATGATCACGACAACAGGAAGCGCACACCGGACAGTGGCGCGCGCGATTGCGCCTTATTTACAAGATGGACAAGTGATTATGCTTTGTCCGGGTTATTGGGGAGCTTTGGAATGCAGGAGTATTTTCAGAGATATGGGCATGAATAAAAAAGTGTATGTCGCAGAAACGGAATCTTTCATTTATACTTGCCACTCTACGGCACCGGGACATGTTCAAATTAGGAAAATCAAGGAATCTCTGGAATTTTCGGCTCTGCCTTCGAGTGATTCGGCCATTGTAAAAGACAGACTTAGTGAAGTATATCCGCAATTAAAGATTGCCGGTAGTGTGTTGGTGACAACTTTGAACAATTGCAATCCGATTTTACACGTGCCGATCGCACTGTTAAATGCGGGGAGAATTGAATCTGAAGGGGAATTTGCCTTTTTCCTTGAAGGTGCCACACCATCAGTCGTGAATGTTGTGGAAGAGTTGGAACAAGAGCGGTTGGTAATGGGACGTCACTTAGGGATAAAATTGTCTCCCGCACTGGATTTGCTGCGCCGTTTTTATCGGGTGGAGGCAACAACCTTATATAAAAGTATTCAAAAAAACCCGGTCTATCAATGCGAAAAAGCTCCCGTCACATTAAATCATCGTTATATATATGAAGATATTCCTTATGGTTTACATCCGATGGTTGAACTTGGCGAAAAGCTCGGTATTCATATGAGGTGTTGCAATCTGCTCATTGATATGGCGTCCTTACTGGTAAAGGAAGACTTGAGGGAGAGGGCTGTCAGGCTGTCGGATTTAGGATTGGCGGATATGAATCCGGATGAAATAGTAGCGTATTTGGAGGAGTAAAATATAAACGAGTCAGCAACAAACGGCGGTATTAATGGTTGAGCGAACAATTGGTACCGCAGTTTTTTATGGGCAAACCCGAAAATAACAACTTTCTAAATATGAAAAAAGAGCTTACTGATAGAAAAAGACTATGGCAATTTTCAAGGTTACATTTTTTAAAGCAATGCTTCATGACCTATTATTGCTTTCACTATATAAAACCGCTTACATGTATGGTATAATGATTGAAAATTCGGATAAAGGAGGCATTTCATGGGTCAGTACGCGTATAAAAGTATTTCAGAGCTGTCACAACTTATCAGGGAGAAAAGACTTTCGCCTGTTGAGTTGCTTGAAGCGACCATCAAGCGAATTGAGACCCGCAACCAAGAGACCAATTCATTTGTTTACTTGAATTTTTCAGAAGCTAGAGAAAGAGCAAGGCAGGCTGAAGAGATGGTGATGGCCGGGGAAAAGTTGGGGCCTCTGCATGGTATTCCAACTGCTATAAAAGATTTATTTGATTTTAAACCCGGTTGGCCCGCCACATATGGAGGTATTCCCGCTTTAAAAGACCATATAGCCGATTTTTATTGTGTGTATGCTGAAAGAATGGAGAAAGCCGGTGCGATTATTGTAGGTAAAACAAATAGCCCTATCATGGGGTTTCGAGGAACGTGCGATAATCCATTGTTTGGACCAACAAAAAATCCATTTGATGTAACAAAAAATAGTGGTGGTTCTTCGGGAGGAAGTGCCGCTGCAGTGGCGGATGGGTTGATCCCTATTGCGGAAGGTACAGATGGGGGTGGATCGATTCGTATTCCTTCTGCCTGGTGCGGCACATACGGCTATCAAGCGTCCTATGGCAGAGTTCCAATGGTCATGAGGCCGAATGCTTTTGGCGGTATGAGTCCTTTTCTTTATGAAGGGACGATAACGAGAACGGTTGAAGATGCTGCCATTGGCATGGCCTCCTTGACAGGTTATGATTCCAGGGATCCTTTGAGTGTAAACAGCAAGGTGGACTACATGGGAGCCCTCCATAAATCTATGAAAGGATGGAAAATAGCCTACAGCCCGGATTTTGATGTGTATCCGGTAGACGAAAGAGTCAAGAATGTTGTGAAAAGTGCTGTGCAACTGTTTGAAGATGCTGGCGCGCATGTAGAAGAGGTGCAATTCGGTATCAAAAGAGACCAAAAGGAATTAAGTGATTGCTGGTGTCGAATGATGATGACCGCAAATATCGCAACATTCGAAATTTTAAAGCGACAAGGACTGGATTTATTAAAGAATGATCGAGATGACCTTCCTGAGGAATTTACTTACTGGTCAGAATATGTCCATCATATGAAAGCAACAGATATCATCAATGACCAAATCATCCGAACAGAAATCTTTGACTCCATTCAAAAGATCTTCAACGAGTATGATCTCATTATGACGCCAACTTTGGCTTGTCTACCAGTGGATAATGCGGATGATGGGGAGACAAAGGGGCCTTCTCACATAAATGGAATTGAAATGAATCGGTTAATTGGTTGGTGCCTCACTTACTTTACAAACTTCACGGGACACCCCTCTGCTTCTATTCCTGCTGGTTTGGCAGGTCATCTTCCAGTTGGAATGCAAATAATTGGAAAAAGATTGGCCGATGAGGATGTATTCACTGCCAGTTCCATATTTGAACAGCTTAAGCCTTGGAAAGGCACGTACGAAATCTGCAATAATCGGGCCCGTGTCGAATCTTGATTCATAAAAAAACTTGCATGAGCTTTTAGATCCCGCATGTAAGATGCTATATACACCACTTCAAGACCTGAGTTGATACAAAAGGTTTAAGTGTGAGAAAACGGCACCTAAATGCCCGATTGGTTCAACTAACATTCAGTAGGAGCCCTACTGAATGAAGTTTCACTTTATCCATCATTGAAAGATCATTTAGCAAAAAAAGAAATTATTAATGTTAAGAAAAAAATAAGTAAAGTTGCTGTTAAATGCGAAAAAGGGCGCCGGCTATTTGGTATAATTGCGATTGCCAAAACCTAAATACCCAAAGGTGAAAGCTGAATATTGAAAAATCAACCAATGTAGCCGGCCTCCTCATCAATACTTGACACTTGTCGGCAAATTTGTATAAAATGAATATTATTTCAATCGGAAGGGGACAAAGTACATGATTTTCTAATCCTATTTCAAGAAAAAACATTGTTATGAACTATTCGGATCACTTCTGCATGAAAGGTCGATTCTTATTTGGGTATTGAATGGTTTGTAACAGTGCTTTTCTGGGTAGGATTAGCTATGTGCTTTTATAGTTAAAAAGGGCGAAGTGTCTTCTTTTTGCTATAAGGTCTCATTGCCTCCTGTTCAGAAAAGGACGGGAGGTTTTTTTGTGTTTGTAAAGTAAATGTTTCAAGGATGGAAAAATATTTGTAAAAAGGAGTCGATATGTGTGGAAAGCAAGTATGAATTTTTATCAGAAGATCCCAATATCAAAGTGTTGCCAATTATGCTTTCATTAATCATCGGCGCCTTTTTTGCCATTTTAAATGAAACGTTGTTAAATATTGCGCTAACGACGTTAATGCAGGAATTTGGCGTATCCTTGACGATTGTGCAGTGGATGGCAACCGGTTTTATGTTGGTAATGGGTATTGTCATTCCTGTATCAGCTGTATTGATGCAATGGTTTACGACACGGCAAGTGTTCTTGGGGACAATGATTGTATTCACAATTGGCACGGTCGTTTGCGCTGTTGCCCCTAATTTTAGCATTTTGTTGGTCGGCCGGTTACTTCAGGCAGTTGGAACCGGGCTTTTGACACCGTTCATTTTCAATACATTTTTATTGCTGTATCCGCCTCATAGACGCGGAGCGGTAATGGGAATTGTTGGTTTGGTGATTATGTTCGCCCCGGCAATCGGGCCGACATTATCCGGAGTTATTGTAGAATATTTGGGTTGGCGCTATTTGTTTATTGTTGTCATTCCATTTGCTTTGTTTTCCATTTTGTTTGCTTATAAGTATTTAATCAATGTTTCAGAAGTCACAAAGCCGAAAGTGGATGTATTGTCCATTGTGTTATCGACGATTGGCGTAAGCGGCATTGTATTTGGTTTCAGTTCGCTTGGTGAAAGTGATGCTGGATTCCTCAATCCGCTCGTTTACCTGCCGATTATTGTTGGGGCCGCGGCACTCACCTTGTTTTCCTTCCGGCAGTTGAAGCTTGATGAACCGCTGCTTGATCTCAGAGTATTTCGGTTTCCCATGTATACACTCGGAGTCATCTTATTTTTAATTATTCTGATGGCGATGTTCTCTTCGGAAATTATTTTGCCGGTCTTTATGCAAGGACCGTTGGCGTTGACGGCTGCGACCGCGGGCTTGGTTTTGTTGCCGGGCAGTTTGTTAAGCGGGCTTTTGTCACCGGCAATGGGGCATCTGTTTGATAAATTGGGACCGCGTAACCTGCTCATTCCCGGCACCATGCTATTATGCGCAACGATGTTTATATTAAGTAATTTAAGCTTGCAAACACCAATTTGGGTAATTGTTGCTTGTTATATGCTGCTCATGGTTTCGATATCGGCTGTAATGATGCCTGCTGAAACGAATGGCCTGAATCAATTGCCGAAAAAAATGTATCCCCATGGGACGGCCATCATGACCACTTTGCAGCCGATTGCCGGTGCGATAGGCGTGTCGGTATTTATCAGTTTGATGAATGCCAAGCAAGCTCATTTTCTGGAAAAAGCAGAGGCTCCGACTCATCCTGCAACGATCAAAGCATCAATGGTGGAAGGTGTTGAATTTGTCTATCTCATCGCTCTTGGCCTATCGGTCATCGCTTTGATCATGTCATTTTTTGTGTATCGGGCCACGCCCAAAGAGATGAACGCTCCGGTATCGAAGGAATCGGAGTAAATAACGGCCTTACAAACGGGCTGATAAAGGCCTCTCCAGACAAATAAAAATCACGAATATGGATTGAACTTGAAAAAGAAAAGAGGCGTTCATTGGGGCGCCTCTTTTTTTGAGCCGTAACATATATCGGCATAGAAGTGATGCGATGTAGTAAAAGTCCGCGCTCCGTCCAGTTTCCTTTAAAAGAAAGCATCAAAATGATTCGGTGTGTTGCGATTTAGTTTTATATCAATTGTAAGACAATATAAAAAATATGTTGAATTTTGTTATTTTCGTTGTTATAATTAACTCGAAAAATGAAATAACATTTCAATTAATGAAATGTAGGTGTAAAGAGTACATATTATTGCTTACTCAAAAGTAAAATTGTAAGGGCTGTCATTGAATGAAAGTGGAAAGGGGAGTTTTCATTGGGATTTATTGAAATAAAAACAACCATTCCCGGGCCGCGCTCATTAGACTTATGGAAGAAGCGCAAAGACGCTGTTCCCAATGGTATTTCCACCAATATTCCAATCGGAGTCTCTGAGGCTTCCGGTGCTTTAATAAGGGATATGGATGGAAATTGTTTCATTGATTTGGCTGGAGGTATTGGAACTTTAAATGTTGGACATTTACCACCCGGAATCGTCGAGGTGCTGAAAGAGCAACTCGATTGCTTTATTCATCCTGTTTTTTCGGTCACTATGTATGAGTCTTATATTCAATTGGCTGAAAAGCTTAATCGCTTAGTCCCAGGAACATTTCCTAAAAAAACGATTTTCTTGAACAGTGGCGCAGAGGGAGTTGAAAACGCCATCAAAATTGCCCGGCGATTTACCGGACGACCAGGTATTATTTCTTTTGAAAGAAGCTTTCATGGAAGAACCTTTATGACGATGTCACTGACAGGTAAAGTGAAAGACTTTAAACAAGGTTTTGGTCCGATGGCGACAGATGTATACAAGGTTCCCTATCCATACCCTTACCGTGATGAGCAAACGACAGATGAGGAATTGCTCAACAGTTTTCACCGCTTATTTCAAACAACGGTTGACCCGCGGGATGTTGCGGCCATTATGATGGAGCCTGTCCAAGGAGAAGGCGGACTGGTCGTTCCGTCCGCAACATTTGTAAAGGGAGTCAGAAAGCTGTGTGATCAATTTGGCATCGTTTTTATAGCCGACGAAGTTCAGACCGGCTTTGCCCGTACAGGAAAATTATTTGCCATGGAACATTTTGATGTAGAGGCCGATATAACAGTACTGTCAAAATCAATTGCTGCCGGAATCCCCTTGGCAGCTGTTACTGGAAAAGCGGACATCATGGATTCTCCAAAACAAAAGGAACTGGGAACGACTTTGGGAGGGAGTCCGTTAGGATGTATCGCAGGCCTTAAAGTGTTGGAAATGATAGAAAAAGAGAATCTGACAGACAGAGCTAATCTAATCGGTCAACAAATCAAAAAGCGCTTGGCGCATTCATCATCGTTCATTGGTGAAATAAGAGGAATTGGCGCGATGATCGGAATTGAAATCGTAAAAGATCAGGACACGATGGAACCATACCCTGAAATGGTGAAAGACATTGTGAAAAAATGTTATGAAAATGGTGTGATCATCCTGACAGCCGGGGCATATGGGAATGTAATACGACTGCTGCCGCCCTTGGTCATTACTGATGCAGAGTTGTCGGAAGCATTGGCTGTATTGGAGAGTGTCTTATCCGGATTAGAAAAAGAAGGAAATTGTTAATGTTTTTCAGGAAGTTTAGATCAATTCTTCAACCTTATATGTGTGTAATAAAGATAGTACAGAATTAGCTAGACATTTGTTATTTCGAAATTATCTTCGTAACAATCCAGAGGCAGTTAATGAATATGAACAGTTAAAAAATGAATTGGCGAAGACTGCAAAAGACCGAGCTACTTATAGCGAGGGTAAAACTAAATGTGTAACTAAGATATTAGAGAACGCAATGAGGTAATGTCATTAGTTTTGAGTGTTCGACTGCTTTTTCAGTATGTGAAACATGTACTTACACTAACGGGTTCTTTCCTTTGGGATTCGAACTGGCTGCAAATCAGCAGCTTTTTTTATTCCACTAAAGGGGCAGGTTAGTGGAATAAGGAATAGGACTCTTTCAAAGAGAAATTAGCATTGTTGTTTAGTATATATGAACTATAAAGTTATTATAAACATTCCAATATCTAATAACGAAGTACCTGAACTAAGAGAACATATTGGTTGGGGTAGACGAGATGATGATTACCCAATATTGTTTGAACGTTGTAATTTCTGGGCTGGGGTTAGAGGTAAAAATAATAAACTGATTGCCTTTGGGTATGTTTGTGGAAAGGGTTTAAAACATGGATATATGGAAGATATAATCGTTCATCCTCAGTATCAAGGACGGGGAATTGGAGTTGAGTTGGTAAAGGAATTATTGCGAGAGTCTGAACGGTTTGGATTAAGAATTGTAACGGTGTCATACGAGGAAAACAAAACTAGCTTTTATAAAGCATATGGCTTTAACCTGGTTCAGGAGGATTATGGCAATCATCGTAATAAAAATTCTTACTTAAACTGACGGGTGCGTTAGTAAAAATTCTTTTTGTAGTAAAATATGGCATTTGTAGTACAAAAAAAGATAGATAGAGGATAATTCTTTACTTCTCTATCTATCTTTTTAATTTACCCCTTAAATGTCTGACATTACATAAAACCTCATTGTTATTTTTACCGTCTTGACTTTTTATATAGCTAAAAAAACAAAAAACCCTTAAACACCCCCGCCTATAAATAAGTGGGGGTGTTTTTTTAATGAACATTTGCAATTTTTTACGAGGAAACCAAGCCAATAACACTAAGTGTAATACCGTCGGGGCATAGAACCAGTTTTTCTTTGCACAAGCAATGAAATTGCAATTACATTGGCAGTCATTAGTTCCATAACTTGACCAATAACGATCGTGAGTAGGGCAGCAAACATCATATGGATTTATCGCCACCATATTTTCCACGATCACCACAGTTCCTTCCACAATGTTTATATCCAGGACAACCATCGCCCCATTGATACAAAGGTTTAACAGTTTTAAAAGATTGACCTTCAACATAATTTGCATGATTCGGGAGGCCTTTTTCAAAGTCCATTGATTCAATAGATTTTCCAGTATAAGGAATTTCTATTTCAACTTATAAAAGTTGTCAGTTTGTTTTCGCCTTCCTTTAAAACCGCAGCTGTTACAACTTCTTAGTAAAAATTGTTAACAAACGACCGCATTGCCGAATTTCAGTACAACACGAGTAATGAGATTACAATATTTTCATCAACCGGGGCAACGAATTCTGTTTTATTAGCTGCCAAAATGTAATAGCATCTTCTTTAAAATAAATCTTAGAATTTTATTTTTGAAATTCCATATTTGGCTTAATATGCATTAAATACAAATAATGCTTTTTCTTTTGACAGTTTACGTCCAAATTCCAATTCGATAATAGGTATTGCCATTTGAATCATTCCTTTATTTTTATTTACAACTATAACTAACACGGGGTGTCTTGCTTTACATTTTTCACCTCAATTGGTTGCTATATTTCAATAGGTGTAATTAAATTGCAAAAACTAAAACAAGATTGGGAGAAATTTTTAACAATCGTAGTGATCAATTTGCTTCATTGCTTTTTATTTAGTCATTTTCTCCTTTTTTATATATAATGTAAGCGGTGATGGGTCTTCTGTTCCAAGTCAAGCCAAGATGAATAAACTGTGAATAATCTCTTATTCTTTTATAATGAACAAGGACCACTTCATTAGAAGGGAGTGCGTTTGCATGGTCGATGAGTCACAAATGATTCTTAAAGAGGTTTTGCAACTCGTTTATGAAAAAGGACAGGAAGAAGGCGCTTCACTCAACCAGTTGTTAAAAGATGCGAGTGAATTATTGCATCTATTGGTCAAGCAATAACAGGTTTTTTAGTCAGGCATCTGACATTAATCGCTTTGTTTCAGCCGTAAGGTCGTAGCTGAAGCACGATCTGGCTTAGAGTATGCAACATGAAATGGGAAAGGGCGTGAACAAATGAAAGTAATCGTTGTAGGCGCGGGTATTGTAGGAGCAAGCACGGCCTACCATTTAGCGCGGGAAGGCGTGGAGGTTGTGGTTGTGGATTATCTACATGAAGGCCAGGCGACAGCAGCGGGAGCCGGGATTGTCTGCCCTTGGATTTCAAGCGGAGATGACAACCATCCGGATCTGTATACGCTTGCCAATGCGGGGGCGTGTTACTATCCTTCACTTATATCCATGCTGGGACAAGATGGTGAAACAAATGTCAGCTATCGTTTAGTGGGAGCGATGGCCGTAAATAGTGATGAAGCGAAACTGGATGCAATCGAACAAATGGTTAGAAAACGGCAATCGGAAACTCCGGAAGTGGGTGAAATTCGCCGTTTGTCCCCTGCCGAGGCACAAGCGCTTTTTCCGCCTTTAAACAGCGGTCTCGGGGCTGTATATGTTACAGGCGCCGCACGGGTAGACGGGAAGTTGATGAGAGACGCACTGAACAGAGCAGCCCAAAAGCATGGTGCCCTTTACCAATCAGGAGAAGCCGATCTGGAAGCAAAAGATGGTAAAGTGGTTGGTGTCCGTGTGAAAGGTCAATTCATTTCCGCCGACGCTGTTGTCGTGACAGCAGGAGCGTGGATTTCCAAAGTGCTGGAGCCCTTGGGGATAGATGTATCCATCGTACCGCAACGGGGACAAATCATCCATTTAGAAGTTCCAGGACACGACACTTCCAATTGGCCCGTCATTCTCCCGCAAAATGATCATTATCTCGTTTCGTTTGATCATTCCAGAGTAGTCGTGGGAGCAACAAGGGAAACAGGAGCGGGATTCGATTACCGTGTTACGACATCTGGTGTAAAAGAAGTGCTTGATAAAGCATTGTCAATCGCTCCCGGTCTTGCCAACGGCACATTGAAGGAAATCAGAATCGGGTTTAGGCCATTTGGCAAAGAACTTTCACCTTTGATTGGACTTGTTCCTTCTATGGAGGGGCTCGTTATTGCCAATGGTTTGGGTGCTTCGGGCTTGACGATGGGGCCGTATGTCGGATTAACAGCGGCTAATCTTGTGCTTGGCAATGAACTGGACTTGGATCTTACCCCCTTTAATCCGTTGAGAAAAGTCACGGTGTAAAAGCTATACATAAAAGACAGCAGTTGTCTCTATTTGGGCAAATGCTGTTTTTTGTTTTACCTGTATCATATGGTCAATCTTTTTTGTAGTTCCTGCCTCTTTAACATTATCTCTCATAAACTCTTGTTCTTCATTTTCCGACATAATGATATACTTTACCGATCGTACCACCTTCATAACTCCAAAGGTAGTTATGATCTTCGTCTGCTCTTGAAAAGTCTCCATCCAGTAGGGCAAGACATTCTTCTTTTCTTTCAAAATGGCTCTTTGAGACGATTGCAAACACATCGTTAATCGTTTCAGGGATAGCCCCCACTTCTGTTCGGCTCTTACTTTGCTGAGGTGAGTCATTTTATGCAACACAGCAATGACGGCCTTTTGTGTTGGGTTTTCACCAAGCTAAACCTTATAGCTTATACCACCAATTGGTTGCGTTTGCTCGATAAATTCTTCGATGGGGACACCTGCCGTTTCTGCTTTTTTCTTCATTTTCAGTTCTTTTTTTCATGATTATGTACCAAATACTGGTAGCTTCCATATAAAGAAAGCAGTACTACACTTACCGAAACAGCTACAATGAGCAATACCTTTTTCATAAAGCCCCCCTCCGATTCCTTAGAATAATTGTTTTCAGTTAGCCAGTAGCATCTTTGAAAAAATGTTCATGACCAACATGAGGGCGCCCGTTAATTTTTATCACTCGTTAAAAACACTTTTCCTTTACGAGGTTCTAACGTAGCATCAATAGCCTGCTTTATATTCGATAAATCGTGTTGGGAATGCACTTTTGCCAAGCGCAATTTCCGGTCCTCCAAGAGTTTGAATAACAATTGGAAGGTTTGTTGCCATTTGTCGATTGACACCTTTTTATTCCAGTTTCGTAAATGGAACATTGTTGCTTGCAATTTGGCTTCATTGTAAATATTTTTCCAGTTTACTTGGATGCCTGATAAAAGGCCAATCGCTAAAAATAGGCCATTAGGTCGAACACAAAATGCCAGTTCCTCTCCAGCCTTGCCTCCGATTGAATCGATAGCCGCATTCGCCCCCATCCCCTTTGTTATGTCCATGACTGTCTCATACAGCGGTTCTCTGGAACTATCTATTACATGGGAGGCCCCAAGCTGGAGAAGGTCTTCGGTATATTTGTTGCTTCTGGTGATCGCAACTAAGCGAAAACCCAATATGGTTGCAAACTGGGCAAACATATGACCGATGGCGGAACAGCAGGCGTTTACAAGTAAAACATCATTTGGTTTTAAACGTAAAACTTCGGTACAAGCGACCCAAGCCGTAACGGGATTAATATATACTTGCGATGCGGTCATATCATCAATGGAGTCAGGGACGGGAACAGCCAATTCCGCCGATGATTTGACAAATTCCTGCCATGTGCCTTCTCCCCGTAAAGGTAACACGCGCCTTCCGATGAGGTGCCGGGATACAAATGACCCGACATCTTTTACAATGCCAACTCCTTCATAGCCAGGTATATCCGGCAGTGAAATTCGATGGGCGTATGCCCCTTTAATCGGGATTAAGTCAGAAGGATTGATGGGCCGAACGAGCATGCGAACAAGGATTTCGTCATTTTTGGGGGGATCAATGCTTTTATATTCGATTTTTAATACGTCTTTCGGATTGCCAAATTCATTGTATGTTATACACTTTGCATTCAAGGGCTTTTTCTCCTTCTATCAAATATCTTTTCACTTTACAAAACGAATAAATGAAAGTGTGTAGTTGCAAAAAAGATGGCAGAGGCTTTTCAATAAAGTTGGTCGGCGCGTTTTGGGCACATTGGTCGGCTTTTTGGTAAAGTACCAGAGCCGATTTGAGAAAAAAATGCCGGAATAGCTTGCCAATAAAAACGTTTTTATCACCTATGTTTGGATGTGTTTTCTGCAATATACTGCTTAAGCAATGTGACAATACTGTTGACGATATGAGACTTTTCATTGAAGCGCCATACTACAGATGTTTCTATAGTGGGACTAAAATCCAGTTCCTTAAAGACGACACTTGCAATTTGGAGATTTTTCATGGAAGAAGGAATCAGGGCAATTCCTAATCCTGATGAAACTAAAGCAATAACCGCCGTTGAAATATGTGCCGTTATGGTCAACTTTGGAACAAAACTCATCTTATGAAAGATAGACATAACCGTATCATAGTAAACAGGGCTCACTTTTCTGGGGGTAACTATAAATGTATCATCTACTAATTCCTGAATGTTAATGGGTGAATCTGATTGGGCTAACTTATGCGACTTTGGAAGGACTGCAACGAATTTTTGTTTGCGAATAGGAATGATATGAAGGTTGCTTTTTTGAATAGGGGTACAAATGAATCCAATATGGATTTCCTCTTCTTGTAATGCTTTAAGCTGATCAACGGTGCTCATTTGATGCATCGTTATATCTACTTCCGTATTCACGCTTTGATATGATTGGATAATGGGAATCAGGTCATAGAGTGCTGAATCGGTGAATCCAATTGATAATTGTCCTTTTTCCCCTTTGTAAATCTTCCTTGTGTATTCACGCGCTTTTTCTATATCTATGAGTATTTTATACGCTTTCTCCAAAAAAGCTCTTCCTGCATCCGTTAATTCCACTGTTCGATTGCTGCGTTCCAATAATTTTACACCAATACTGTTTTCCAATTGCTTAATTTGCTGACTTAAAGGCGGCTGGCTCATATTTAAACGGCTTGCCGCCTTTGTAAAGTTCAATTCTTCGGCAACTGTGACAAAATATTTTAAATGTCGAAGTTCCATAACGATGCCTCATTTCTTTTGAACTATATTTATTTTATATCATAACAAAACTATTTGAATATTGTACATATTAATAATGGCATTCTATAATAAACAAAATTAGCAAAAGCTAGAGTGTGCTGTTCAAGTTGAGAAGGAGGAATGGTGATGGAATCAGACAATCAACAATTGGTTATTGACGGATGCATGTATCCAGTAGGTGATTTTGAGGGGTGTTCGGAATCGGTCCAAAAGTCTAAAATGAATGCTTTCTTTCTAACATTGCTTTCATTTGAAGGATTTTCGGAAACAATCCGTTCTATTGCTAACATATATAATGTCGTTGATCAGCAGGAAAAGACATTAGGTGTGGCAAGAACATATGCTGAACTGCAAAAGAATGCCGCTGCCGGAAAAAAATCTATCATTTTAACTTTTCAAGAACCTTATCCCATAGGTAATTCCTTAAATAATTTACGTGCTTTTTATGAAATGGGTGTAAGAGTCGTACAACTTACTTATAATAAAGCAAATTATATTGGTTCCGGTTGCACGGAAACAATTGACCGTGGTTTAACCGATTTTGGCAGAGAGATGATTCATGAAATGAATCGGTTAGGTATGTTAATAGATGTATCTCACTCGAGCAAATTAACAACACTTTCCGCTATTCAGGAGAGTGAAAGCCCGGTAGTGTTTTCTCATGCCAATGTTAAGAGAATCAGTCATATTCCGCGAAATAAAACCGATGAAGAAATAAAGTTGCTTGCTGAAAAAGGCGGTGTGATGGGTTTAACCCCTTGGGCGCCACTTTGTTGGAAAGGCGAGATCAATCAACAGCCGACTCTCGATGATTATTTAGATCATGTTGAATATGTGATTGATTTGGCAGGAATCGATCACGTTGGGTACGGCAGCGATGCACCTCCAGATGATAAGATTGATACTCCTGGTGTGCTGGAACAAGCTACATTATATCCGGAAGTAGTAGGGAAATATTATTCAAGTGTAAGTGAAGATTTTTCATTGGCACATGCGAAGGATTTTAAAGGATCTAAAGAATTGGATCATGTCATGATGGGATTGAAAAAAAGAGGATATAGTGATGATGATGTAGATAAATTTATCGGAGGAAATTTTGCAAGGGTCATTAAGCAAGTTTGGAAATAAAGCATTTGTTCTTTGGATAAAAAGCACAGGATATGCTCTAGACACTTGAGCGATCCTGTGTTTAAAACTAAATGTGGCGTTTTTTACCAAATAACCAATTTGGATGTGGTGTGATGCTATCAACTGTAAAAAGATGGGAAGTGTATATGGGACTTTCCCAAGAAAAATCTGTTCGCCTTTTTAAGGAAATTTTGGAAAGTAGAGGTATTTCCTATCAAATATCTACATCTCACCCCCATTTTATGTATGATGATCAACATGAAAAAATCTTGATCCGCACTCCGGATTTTCATATTCAATTTATTTATGTTTCTGCGGATCCTTTAACAAGGCTTTTTACAAATGTGATGGGGATATCAAAGCAACACAGTGGAATCACATTACTGTCATGCAAGTTTAAAAAACAGTCTAAAGGGAGCTTTTATTCAGTAATGAAAAGCTTTGTCCACAATGCGCCAAGTGATCCATGGCACATTACATCACATCCCCGTTTTCGGTTTGCCGTTTTGTTACAGCTCATTACCAAGTATAAATGGAAACGGATTGATGACTTTGGTCAATAAAAGGAGTGTGAATCATATATGAAAAATAAAGGGAGTTGGTATTCGTTGCCAACCTATGAAAAGATCTTTTTGATAGGGATTATTATATATATCATCATTTTATTTTTACCATGGACTTACCATCAGAAAATTTTAAATATTTCATCTTGGGTGTGGGGAGCACAACTTTTACAACTTCTCATACCGGCGGTTGGAATTCCTATTTTCTTTCTATTAAAAAAAGGTTCTCCCAATGAGGAGGATTAGAAAGGGAGGTAAGGTTTATGAGAATGACTGAATTGATTATTGTTATGATTTATTTCATTTTTTTAGTGGTACTCGGTCTTATTACGCAAAAAAAAGTATCATCTTCTGATTCGGGAATTGATGAATATTATGCGGCTGGAAAAAGAATTGGACCGGTAGTTAATTCGATAGCGCTGCTTTCGGCAGCCGGCAGCGGCGGAACTTTTATGGCAAGTGTAGGAACGACATGGGAGCTGGGACTTCCATATATTACTTCTTTTGGAATTGGATGCTCCGTAGGATTTATGTTAGCTGGCCTTTTAGTGGCAAAGCCATTGAGAAATTCCGGAAAAATTACAATTTCCGAGTTTCTCATTGACCGATATGAAGGAAGTGTCTTTTTAAAAGTTTTGATTCCAGTGATCATCATTATTGGTTCAGGAATGTATTTAATGTCACAAATGAAAGCTGGAGGTCTCGTTACATCATATATCACGGGCTGGCCTTACGAATGGGGCTTGGTCATTATTGCACTTGTTTTTATTTTTTATGTTTCGCTGGGAGGAATGTTGGCTGTCACTTGGACAAATGTTCTTCAGGGAGGCCTAACATTACTGTTAACATTGGCCATTATTGTAGCAGGAATTGCCCATTTACCAATGAAGTGGACCGATTTTATAGCTCATGCGGCTGAAATAAATCCGACATTGGGAACCTTCGGTGAATCATTTTCCGTTTTAACCTATATAGGGGCATTTGTTACATGGGCTGCCGCTATTAGTGTAACCCCGCACTTGATTATGCGTATATTTACATCTGATAATGCAGAGTCTGCGAAATTAACATTAAATTATACAACACTCGTGTATGCTTTTGTTGTCATCGCTCCGGCTTACACAGTCGTTCCGCATGTTGCAAATTTGGGACAATCCGTTATGGAGAATTATTCTTCAGACATGTGGATGCTTCTCATTGCGGAAAAGTTTTTTGGGCCTGTCATGATGGGAATCATCGTTGCAGCCATATTAGCCGCGATTATGTCAACAACAGACTCACTATTATTGGCGCTAAGCAGCGCGGTTGCTTATGACTTATACAGTGGAGTGATAAATCCCAACGCAGGAAAGGAGAAAATATTAAAGGTTTCCGTCATACTAACATGGGTCATTGGGATTGCTGTCATGTTACTGTCACTAAATCCCCCGGCATTTTTAATGGTCTTTTATACAGCGGCTCTGGGGCTAATGGTTTCTGCCTTTTTCGTCCCATTATTGCTGGGAATATGGTGGAAAGAAGCCAATACATCGGGAGCCATCGCCGGGATGCTTTCAGGGGCAATTAGCTTTTTAGTTGCATTTACACTTTTCGAACTGCCGCAAAACTCCGAGATTCTAATTTCGTTACCATTATCATTTATCATTATGTATGTTGTATCTCTCAGGACTAAGAAAAATTCAGAACATGTTTTGAAAAAAATGGATGGATACCATAAAAATGCCCACTCTTGAAGTTTACTTTTTAACGCTTAGCCAGTAAACGTGTTTCAAAGCTGTCCGCAGTGAAAGGTGGATCAGAGTTTCAGCTTGCATTGGAAAAGGTACTGCCTGTCATAGCTGCTGTTACTATCTTCTTAATAACCTGTTGTCGGCTTGAATGATTGTGAGGAATTGGCAAGTGGTTTTTTAAAGTAAATAAGACTTGCATCTATATGTGTCAAATCAAGATGGGATCAATCAATTGGCTTGGAAATATGGAATAAAACGTTGGACTGAGCGGGAATCGCTCGAACTTTCCATTGGAAAGGGAACTGGAAATAGATATGTCTATAGATTCCGATAAAGAAGAATATTCAGTTATGCATCAAAAAGGAGGGGGTGGGACATAAGTTGAAAGCTGATTGATATTCGTAAAAATCGTGACAATAAAATCGCATGGAATCAAGGTTTTAAAACTTGATTCCATGCGGTTTACTCATTTTAGGGTTCTGTTCCGGCCTCTTATCAGTTGAAATACCGGGGAGCTTATTTATTATTGCAATAAGAACTTTTTGGAGATGAGGATGTGTTTTAGTCACATTCTATACATCGCGTATAAGAAATCTTTTCCCTTTCATACTTTCAGATAATTACGCATTATAAAAGTTTATCTTATGATGTAATCTAAACTAGAAAATGGAGGGGGAAAAATATGTTAGCAGGTGTAGCTGACCGTTTTGCAAAAGTTGTTCAACGGTATTTGCCGGATGCTTTTGTGATTGCTGTTCTTATGACTGTATTCGTTTTTTTCATTGCTTTGTTAATGAATCCAACTGAATCCGGCAAGATTGTTTCAGCTTGGGGAGATGGATTTTGGGCCTATTTGGCTTTTACAATGCAAATGGCCCTGTTATTAATGACTGGAATGACTTTAGCTTCAGTACCTATTATGAACAGAGGCTTGGCTAACCTTGCGAAATTGGCAAACAAACCTTGGAAAGCCTACTTGATCACTTTTCTTGTTTCAGCAGGTGCCTATTACATTAACTGGGGCTTGGCCGTTGTAGTCGGCGCGATTATCGCTAGAGAAATTGGGAAAAGAAATGAAAACGCTCATTTTCCATTGCTCGTAGCTTCCGCTTACTCAGCCACTATATTGTTTCCAGGAGGAATTTCCAGCTCAATTGGATTAACAATTGCAACAAAAGGTCACTTTTTGGAAGAAGTGATGGGGGTTATTCCCACATCAGAGACATTATTTCACTCTTCCACAATCATTATCTTTTTATCGCTTGTGGTGACCATGTCGATTTTTATTATCTTAATGTCTCCAAAGAAAAATATGATTCGTTATCAACTCAAAGATGGTGAAGAGCGGCCATCTACTCGTAAGGAAACTGATACAAGCAAATTAACGCCAGCCTTGAAACTGGAATACACTCCTATTTTGGGAATATTGATTGGAACAATTGGCATTTTTTATACAATTATTTCTTTTGCAGGCGGACGAGACTTGGACTTGGACATTATTAATCTGTTCTTTTTATCACTCGGCTTATTATTACATCGTTCATTGGGGCAATATGCAAAAGCTTTTATGGATGTGTCAAAGTCGATTTCACCTATTATTCTCCAATTCCCTTTCTACGCTGGTATTATTGCGATATTGACAAGCTCTGGGTTAGGGCAGCTGCTGATTAATGGGATGATTTCCGTTGCAACACCCGAGACGTTCAATGTTTTCAGTTATTGGGTGGCCGGTTTGGTAAACATATTTGCACCATCCGGAGGCGGACAATGGGCATTGCAAGGTCCTTTGCAGATCCCAGCTGCAATTGAACTTGGAGTAGATCCTTCCAAAACGGCGATGGCGGTCGCTTGGGGAGACGGCTGGACAAACTTGATCCAACCATTTTGGGCATTGCCCATTCTATCAGTTGTGGGACTTCATATTCGCGATATTATGGGCTATTGTATCTTGCTGAGCATATTGGTTGGAGCTGTAACAAGTGTTTTGATTTACTTTTTATATTAAGCATGATCCAGAGTGGGAGGTTCAGCTTTTGGCCGAACCTTCTTTTATTTAGAACCTTGAGAGGCGTGACTTTTTCAGAAGAAATACTCTCCGACTTGGCATGGATACTATCGAGAAAGTGAAAATCCTTCCCAAACCTTACAGCCATACGTAGTTTTTCCATAAATTAGAAATCCTATCCACATCCAAGCTATGTCCACTTCACTTTGAGCGGTATACTATCCAGATTAAGGAAATCCTCACCCAAATTTAAAAATCCTCGCCAAATTTCCAAAATACTACAAATATCTTTTTTTTCATATGCCACTTATACAGCACGTATAAAAAGACTCTCTACATTATGATGAATTGGATAATGAAATCGTTATCATCTTGTTGGTAATATATAAATATGTTTTTGGAATGCTAGCGTCTTCACTTTTCCCTCTGTAATGTATGCGCTATCGTTTTCCTATAAGAAATCAAAAAAGGATGTATGTGATCATGGGTCAATTTATGGATAGTTTCATATCGACATTTAGCGGCTTTATGCAGGCTGCTCTCGTAACTTTGCAAATTACCGTTGTTTCGTTAGTGTTGGCTAGCGTAATTGGATTGTTCGTCGCACTTATGAAAATCTCTCATAAGAAAATGCTGTCGTGGCTTGCAAACATTTACATTGGTCTGATTCGTGGAACGCCGCTCATCGTTCAAATCATGTGGCTATATTTCGGAATTACGCAAATTGTGGTTTTATCGGCATTTTGGGCCGGGGCGATTGCGCTGGCGATTCACAGCGGCGCGTATATTGCCGAGATTTTCAGGGGGGCCATCCAGTCTATTGATAAGGGACAAATGGAAGCTGCAGAATCTCTTGGCATGACGAAAAAGCAAGCAATGAGGCGCGTTATTTTTCCTCAGGCGTTCAAGCGTTCCATACCTTCGTTGGGGAACCAATTTATTATCGGTTTAAAAGACTCTTCACTTGTAGCATTTATTGGAATTACCGAAATCTTCAATCTTTCCATGAGCCAGGCGGCCACCACATTTAGACAGCTTGAATTTTACACGATTGCAGGGATTTATTATTTAATTTTGATCGTTATTTTCACACTCATTACGAACAAAATTGAAAAACACCTAGACACGGGGAGAGTATAAGTATGATAAAAGTGAAAAACTTGCATAAGTACTTTAAGGATTTACACGTCCTCAAAGGAATTGATTTAGAAATTAAAAGTCAGGAAGTCGTTGTTATTCTTGGAGCAAGCGGATCGGGAAAAAGTACTCTCCTTCGATGCTTGAATTATTTGGAAGTTAAAGATGACGGTGAAATTTGGTTTAAAGACAGTAAAGTTGATCCGGCCAATATGAAGTTAAATAAAATACGCGAAGAAATTGGGATGGTTTTTCAGCATTTTAATCTCTTTCCCCACAAAACAGTCATTGAAAATATTATCGAAGCACCTGTTATTGTCCGTAAGATGGAAAAGGAAAAAGCCGCCGAGCAGGGAATGGAACTGTTAGAAAAGGTCGGCTTGGCGGACAAGGCTCATGTCTATCCTGATAAGCTGTCGGGAGGACAGAAACAGAGGGTCGCGATTGCGCGATCATTGGCCATGAATCCTCGTGTACTGCTATTTGATGAACCAACATCAGCGCTTGATCCCGAACTGGTGGGAGAAGTATTACACGTCATGAAAGAATTGGCGCAAGATGGCATGACGATGGTTGTTGTCACACATGAAATGGGCTTTGCACGTGAAGTGGCGGATCGAATTGTATTTTTGGATCAAGGAGTCATCGCAGAGGAAAGCACTCCTGAAGAATTTTTTACAAATCCAAAAAGCGAAAAAGCGAGACAATTTTTAGGAAAAGTATTGTAACATACATTCATTTTTTTAGGGAGGGAACAATCGTGAAAAGATCAATTTTCGTAATAATGATGGCAATTCTATTGGTAGGACTGGCTGCTTGCGGTACAAAGGAAAGTGGCGAAAAAGCGGCAAGCGGTACCGAAAATAAGCAAAAAGAGGATTTTGTCTTTGCATCGAGCGGTCTATATCCGCCTTTCAACTATACCGAAAACAATAAGTTGGTCGGGTTTGATGTGGAAATTGGTACGGCGATTGCAGAAGAAATGGGCATGAATCCCAAGCCGGTGACGAATCCCTGGCAAACCATTATCGCCGCTTTGCAAACAGATAAATTTGACGCCATTATCGGAAGTATGGCGATTACAGATGAAAGATTGAAAGAAGTGAATTTTACAGACCCTTATTATGAGTCAGGTGCTCAAATTTTCGTCAGTAAAGACAATGATTCCATTAAAAACGCGGATGATTTAAAAGGAAAGACGATAGGTGTGGTCGTTTCCAGTACTTTTGAAGAAAATGCAAAAGAATATACAGATGATGTCAAAACATACGACAGTGATGTTACCGCGCTGCAGGATTTGTTGGTAAAGGGGCGTCTTGATGCCGTCATCACGGATCGACTTGTTGGAATGTATGCTGTCAACCAAAATAACTTGAAAATTAAACAAGTTGGTGAACCCATTTATTTAGATCAAATGGGGATAGCCATTCAAAAAGATGATGAAGAATTATTGAAAAAAGTAAACGAGGCTTTAAAATCAATTCAAGAAAACGGAACCTATGGCGAAATCAGTGAAAAATACTTTGGTGAAGATATTTCCCAAAAATGACAAGAAGGACAATACATGCTTTCATTAACGGTATGTATTGTCCTTTACTTCGCTAAATAAAGGGGTTTATCGTGAAGCCTTTGAGCTTGGCTGTCAAATTTCCCTTAATGCTTTTATTTATCCAATATGGCAACCAGCTTATATGCCATAATACCAAGCTTTAATTTCATCAGATCTTCCGTCGATTTTATATCAAGCCCGGTTTTGACTTCGATTTGATTGAGCCTGTATCTTAACGTATGACGGTGAATATACAGTTCTGCCGCCGCTTTTTGAATGCTTTGGTTATTTTTAAAATAGCTGTCCAACGTCTCAATCAGATCAATTTCTTTATCCGTTTCACTGAGCAGCCCGCTAATATGGTCTTTATAGATGGATGTTAAATGGATCCCGTTTCTCCTCATTTTCAACAACAGATCATACATTCCCAAATCCTGATAATGGACAATTTGCGCTTCCGTACCGATTAAATCACACAATCTGAACGCATACCGTGCTTCCCGTGCGCTTTTCTCTAATTCATCCACTTGATTGTAGTCTGTTCCAATCCCGATCACCAATTCAACATTTGGAAAATAGTAATGCCAATTTTTCAATATGTCGTCTGCCAAAGAAATACAATATTTATATTTGTCTTCTTTCGTTTCTCCCGTTACATTCGTTAAAAAGATAATCGAATGTAATTTTGACTGGATCAAGTGCTGTTTCTTTTTCTGAACAAGGATTTGTTCGGTTAAATGATATAGCCTGTCTATTAAGTTGTCATCAATGGTTTCAGAATTCTTGAATGCCAAATGAAAAACAGCCTGTTGTAACGAAAGGTCGTAATTCAGCTTCAATCCATGGTCAATCATGTTTCTTTCGCTTATATAATTTTGACTGAAAATGTCGTCTAAAAAATTACTTTGAATGCGTAAATGTGTTTCTTCAATCGCTTGCTGTTTCAAAAATTCCATAGCATAAATCGGTGCGGCTTGTTCAATCGCAATATCGTCAAGCTCTTGCCAGCTTTCTTCCAGCTTTATCATGACGATCCAGCCGTAACAGGACTGTTTGGCTATGATGGGGTAAATGGTGAAAATATGCTGTTCAATTGTTTCGTTCACTGTGGCTTCTTTTTCTAAACTGGCCAATAAATGTTTTGATATATTAACCTGTCGGCCATTCAGGGAAATGTTGGTTTTGTTGACAGGGAATTCATCCTTTTGATTGGCATAAATAATGTCGTAAAACTCATTGTATATAAGAATGTTTGCTGCGGTTAATTGAGACAGCCGGAGCGTGACATCGGTTAAACTTTGGTCATTTAAGATAAGGTTCGTCAGTTCCCGGTGGATATTTTCCGATTGCTCGAGCAGGTGCATTTGGTTATTGACGATTTGCTCCAAAATGGCTTTCGTGATTTCGGAAAAGTTTATATCTGTGGGAATTTCAATTAAAGGCAGATCATTTTGATCGGCCAGATCAATAAAACTGGCTGGGATTTCTTTCATATAAAAACTCGTATAGATGGCGATTCCCGACAGTAATTTTGATTTGAGCAAACGATGAAAAGCTTCCATCCGCTCCTCATTTTCCAATAGTCCAAAGCCCGTTGTGATTAAAAATTCTCCGTACTGGAGCCTGCCGATATCTTCCAGCACCTCAACGATGGTGACCCACTTGATATTATTTTCAATCCCCTTATGGCCTGCCACTAACCTTGTCTTTTTCATAACGGGCAGTTGCAGCGCTTTATGAATGCTGATCGCTATTTTAGACAACTCCTACTTTTCATTTTTATACACAAAGTACAATGAAGCCCGATGTTTTTTACATTTTAGTCGAATGGATAGTCCAGATGGCGTTAGCTATAATTTATTATACATATATTATCACTTTTGCGAAGTAAACGTTTTCCAACATGATGAAAATATATGTGAAATTGAACTGAAGATTGAGGTGGAAAACATATGAAACGAACATATTTAATTAAGCCTGTCTTACATGACGAATACCCTTTCATTACGCATGGAAAAGGGATTTATTTATATGATGATCAAGGGAAGCAATATATTGACGGTTCTTCGGGAGCTGTCACCGCCAGCATTGGACATGGTGTACAAGAAGTGATTAACGCTATGGCGGAGCAATCCAAAAAGGTTTCTTTCGTTTACCGTTCGCAATTTACCACGGAAGTGGCGGAACAGTTAGCGAAAAAAATGAGCGATATATCACCAGGAGATTTAAACTGGTCTTTTTTTGTGAACAGCGGCTCTGAAGCGACGGAAACGGCAATGAAAATTGCCATTCAATATTGGCAGGAACAAGGGAGGAACACAAAAAATAAAATCATCTCGAGATGGATGAGCTATCACGGCATTACGATGGGAGCCTTGTCCATGTCTGGCCATATCCAGCGAAGAGAACGTTTTGAGCCTATGCTGGAAAACTATCCATCTGTTTCGGCGCCTTACTATTATCGGGATGCCAATGGCAGAACGATAGAGGAATGTGACGACGATTATGCGGAGGAATTAGAGAAAGAAATATGGCGGGTCGGCAAAGAACATATCGCCGCTTTTATCGCTGAACCGCTGGTCGGTGCTGCGGGCGGTGCTTTGACTCCTTCTGATCAATACTTTCGGAAAATGAAAGCCGTTTGTGATGAATATGACATTTTATTTATAGCCGATGAAGTGATGACAGGTATAGGCAGAACTGGAAAGATGTTCGGAATGGAACATTTCGGGATCACGGCGGATATTATGGCGACCGGAAAAGGTATGGGGGCGGGATATACGCCGATCGCTGCGGCTGTCGTGAGTGAAAAAGTAATGGAGCCGATTTTAAACGGTTCGAAAAGCATCATGAGCGGCCATACTTTCAGTGCCAACCCGCAGTCTGCGGCAACCGCGCTGGCAGTCTTGCAATATATGGAAAAATATAATGTTGTGGAAAATTCCGCCCGTATGGGTGCTTATTTAAAAAAGCGAATAACTGAATTGGCGCAAACGAGTGAAATCATTGGTGATGTCCGTGGGAAAGGATTATTTGTCGGCATTGAGTTTGTGGAAGACAAGCTAACGAAAAAATCTTTTTCCCGAGAATGTGACCTCGTTAATCGTATCGTAAGGGCCAACTTCGAAGAGGGGCTCCTCGTTTATCCAGCGAACGCTGGTGTAGATGGGATTACCGGTGACGCGATCATTTTATCACCGCCTCTTACCATTAGAAAAGAAGAAGTGGAAGAGTTGGTCACGAGATTTGCGGCGGCGCTTCGGAAGGTAGAAAGGGAACTTCTGGGGGCCTTTGCAAGAAATTGAGCAAGTCCTGATCATTCTAGGAATCGGAAGTAAATTCTGAAAGTGGAGAGTAAGTTGGAAATGGGCGAGTAACATCGGAAAGTTGAAGAACTGAGTAATTCCAAAAGTTTGTAAAGTCCGCGCGTAATTCAGAAATTTTGGCGAGTAAAATGGAAAAATTGGCGAGTAAAATGGAAAATTCGTTAGTAAATCTGGACGTTGCGAGTAAATCCGAAAATTGGTGAGTATTTCCAAAAAACTGATCGTATTCCCGGAAAGTTGTGAGTGTTTCCAAGAAACTGATTGTATTCCCGGAAAGTTGCGAGTATATCCAAGAAACTGATGGTATTAACGGAAAATTGCGAGTATTCCTAGGAAGCTGATAGTATTTACGGAAAGTTGATAGTATTCCCGAAAAACTGATAATATTCCCGAGAAGTGGCGAGTATTCCCGACAAAGCAGGATTTACCGGAAGTTGATACAAGGTCCGTGCGCGCGGTAAATGATTCTTTTAAGCCAAATGTGAGCGAATGCATTGTTGAATAAGGATGATTACAAGGTTATCCATATATCTTTTAATAAATAGAGGAGCGTCGACGATGACAAAAGTACAATCGATACAGGAAGCGGTTCAACATATAAAAAGCGGTTCCTCTCTGATGGTTGGCGGCTTTGGGGGAATCGGAAATCCGCCGACTGTAATCAAAGCGATTTTAGAAAGCGGCATTGATGAATTGACTTTAATTTGCAATGATGCCGGGTTTCCGCATATTGGGATCGGCCAGTTGATAACAAAAGGCAGGGCAAAGAAGCTCGTGGCATCACATATCGGGTCTAATCCGAATGCAGGAAAATTGATGCATGAGAAAAAATTAGATGTTGAATTTTCTCCGCAGGGAACGTTAGTGGAACGAATCCGGGCCGGGGGTGTCGGTTTGGGCGGCATTTTAGTCGATATCGGTGTGGATGGACTCGTTGCGGAAGGGAAAGAAAAAGTGGGGGTCAATGGCAGAACATTTTTGATTGAACCGCCGATAACCGCAGATGTGGCAATCGTTTATGCGAAAAAAGCGGATACATTTGGCAATTTAGTTTTTGATAAGAGTGCAAGAAATACAAATCCGCTCATGGCGATGGCTGGAACGGTTACGATTGCGGAAGCGGAAGAAATTGTACCGGTCGGCGGGCTGGATCCGGAGGAAGTCGTTACACCTGGTGCGTTTGTCGATATGGTCGTAAAAAGTGAAGGGGTGAATTGGGCATGGGCATGGGAGTAAGCGTACGCGAGGCGATCGCAAAGCGGGCCGCACAAGAAATCAAAGATGGAATGGTTGTCAATTTGGGCATTGGGATACCTACTCTCGTTGCCAATTATATTCCATCGAATAGTAACGTGATGTTTCATGCTGAAAATGGCGTTCTGGGTACGGGGCCGGCTCCGATAAAAGGTGAGGAAGATCCTAACTTATGTAACGCCGGCGGAATTCCAATTACTATTGTACCGGGTGCATCTTACTTTGATAGTACGATTGCATTCGGTATTATCCGCCGCGGATTGCTGGATATTACGATTTTAGGGGCGTTTGAAGTTAGTGAAAACGGGGATTTGGCGAATTGGATTGTTCCTGGAAAAATTGTGTCCGGTATGGGCGGCGCAGTTGATTTAGCGCAAAAAGCGAAGAAAGTCATTGTATTGATGAATCATACAGATAAACATGGCAATCCAAAAATTGTACCCAAATGTATGCTACCGCTTACTGCAGAACAGTGTGTAGATTTGATTATCACAGATATGGCAGTCATCGAGGTTACGGATCAAGGGCTGCAATTAATAGAAGTTAAGGAACCTTATACAGTGGAAGATGTGATCAATGCTACAGGGGCGGCACTTCATGTTGCCGATTTTGTAAAGTAGCGGAGTTTTCAGATCCATACTTTGTGAAATAGCAATATTTTTTTCAGTTCCATACTTTGTAAAGTAGCAATAATTTTTCGGATTCATCCTTTGTAAAGTAGCAGTAATTTTTCAGATTCATCCTTTGTAAAATAGCGGGAATTTCCCTGATCCCGACTTTGTAAAATAGTGGAGGGATTTCACGATGCAAGATGCAGTGATTGTAGCAGGCGTTAGAACAGCAGCCGGCGCTTTTGGCAAATCGTTAAAAAACGTGGGAGCAGTTGAACTTGGCAGGCAAGTTTTAGAAAAATTAATGGAAAAAACAGCTTTCCCCAAAAGCGGTGTGGAAGAAGTGGTCTTTGGACATGGATACGTACATGGCGGCGGGTTGAATTCAGCTAGAATTGCGTCCCAAAAAGCAGAGTTTCCTGAAGAAACGCCGGCATATATCGTTATAAAAGCATGTGGTTCAAGCTTAAAGGCTATCACAAATGCGGCGGCTTCCATTCAAGCCGGGCAAAATGAAGTTATTGTTGCCGGGGGAACGGAAAGTATGAGTAACGTTCCTTATATAGTGAAAAATCGCTGGGGTTCCAAGTTTGGCAACATCATTATGGAAGATGCGCTGATGGCAGACGGCCTTATATGTTCACTTGGACATGAACATATGGGAATTACCGCCGAACGGCTTGCGGAAGAATATCAAATTTCCCGCAAAGAGCAGGATTATTTTGCCTATAACAGTCATCTGAAGGCGGCCAGGGCGATTCAGGAAAATATATTTTCGGATGAAATCGTGCCAGTGGAAATACAAACAAAAAAAGGCATTCAATTTTTCTCAACAGATGAAAGTGTAAGAGAATCCGTTGAATTGGAAAAACTGGCGTCATTAAACCCGGTTTTTCAAAAGGGTGGTCTCGTCACAGCAGGAAATGCCTGCCCCATGAACGACGGGGCGGCAGCACTTTTGATGATGTCCATGGATCGCGCAGAGCAGGAGGGACTGCGGCCGCTCGTTAAAATAAAAGCTTATGCAAGTGCCGGGGTAAACCATTCTGTCATGGGAATCGGCCCTGTTCCTGCAACGAAAAAGGCACTGGAAAAAGCGGGCTTAACGCTTGATGATATCGGTTTAATTGAGTTAAATGAAGCTTTTGCCGCCCAGGCACTTGCTGTTATAAAAGAGTTGGGCTTGGATGAAAGCCGGGTAAATGTGAACGGAGGAGCCATTGCGCTTGGACATCCAGTAGGTGCAACTGGCGCCAAATTAAGCGTCACTCTTATCCATGAAATGATCCGTTCAAAAACGAAATATGGCTTGGTGACCTTGTGCATGGCCGGAGGTATGGGAATTACAGTGATCTATGAAAATATGACTTTATAGTTTAACATTGAGTTATACAGGATTTTTTCTAGGGAGGAAATCATGGAGATGAAACATCGTATCAATCAATGGATCGACGAAAACAGAGAGGCCCATATTAAATTTTTACAAAAATTAGTTCAATTGGCGAGCACGCAGGGGAATGAAAAGGAAGTGCAAGACAATGTGGCCCTTTTTCTGAACAGCCTTGATTTGGATGTCGACGTTTGGGAGTTGGATGGGGACAGATTGAAACAACATCCTTATTTTTATTCAAACCGGGAAACATTTGAAAACAGCCCCAATGTGGTGGGTGTTTTAAAAGGAACGGGCGGCGGGAAATCCATTATTTTAAATGGCCATGTGGATGTTGTCCCTGAAGGGGATCATGAACAATGGGACGACGATCCGTACAGCGGCAAAATTGTCGACGGAAAAATCTATGGTCGCGGTGCCACGGATATGAAGGGCGGCAACGCATCATTGATGATTGCGCTGGATGCGGTTACATCTTTGGATATCCGTTTGAAAGGTGACGTCATTTTTCAGAGTGTCGTGGAGGAAGAAAGCGGCGGCGCGGGAACGTTAGACGCGATTTTGAAAGGCTATAAAGCAGATGCTGCCATTATTCCTGAGCCGACCAACATGAAAATTTTTCCTAAGCAGCAAGGTTCCAAATGGTTTCGCCTGATCATCACGGGGAGAACGGCCCATGGCGGCACAAGATATCATGGCGTTAGCGCGATTGATAAAACATTCATCGTGACGGAACATATAAAGGAATTGGAAAAAGTCAGAAACGACCGTATCACCGATCCGTTGTACAACAATATCCCGATTCCTGTTCCCATTAATATGGGAGTCATAAAAGGTGGGGACTGGCCTTCTTCTGTTCCGGACATTGTGCAATTGGAGGGACGAATTGGCATTGCTCCCCATGAAACGATGGAACAGGTTCAAGCGGAAATGGAGCAATGGATGAAGAAGCTGTCTGAGAAGGATGAATGGTTTCAAGATCATCCCGTGGAAATTGAATGGTTCGGGGCACGGTGGGTGCCGGGAGAGATTGCCACGGATCACCCGCTCATGAATTCTTTGATCAGCAACTTTAAAGCCATAACGAACGAAGACCCTGTGATCGAAGCGGCGCCTTGGGGGACAGACGGCGGCTTGTTATCACAAGTGGGCGATACGCCAACCGTTGTGTTTGGGCCCGGAACGACCGGTCTTGCCCATTATCCAAATGAAGCGATTGACATTGAAAAAATATTTGAAGCTGCTAAGATTATAGCGGCTACGATTGTGGATTGGTGTGAAGTGGATTCATAGAAGTGGCTATTAAGGATACCTTCCCCAGATTGAATCTGGGGTTTTTACATTTGCTCCGGATTGATAGTCCCGGGTTTTTTCTGTTGGCTCTATTCTAAATGTTAGGGACACACAATTTGCACATAAAAAAACGTTCATGATCTTTCGCTCTCAACCCATGAATGAAAATGGATTCCTGCCCCCATAATGTAGATACGACAAAAAAATACATATGAACATCCCATTTTTCATGAGAAACAAGAAAGATTGGAGTTGCGTGCAAATAAATGTCACCATAAAAACCCCGGCCTGGAAGAGTTGTTTACGACCTGAACAAATAAGCCCTCTGTTTTCTTTAAAATATGAAATTGTTATAAATTTTTCCAGCAAATCTTCTTTCGCTGTATGCTGTGCAATAACGTGCTTTGAAACTCTCTCTTCTCATTTCTATTTTATAAATGACTGTAGTTATGAATATTCTTCCGCCGTAGAAGCGCTTCCGCCCACGTCTGACATTTCGATTGTGTTCATTATTCCAATTATCCGGCATGTAAGGTGCCGTAAGACTCCCACTTCAACATCTTGAGTGAATACAAAAGGTCTAAGTGTGAGAAAACGGCACCTACATGCCCGATTGGTTCAACTAACATTCAGTAGGAGCCCTACTGAATGAAGTTTCACTTTATCCCGCATGTAAGGTGCCATATACACCACTTCAAGACCTGAGTTGAAAGTGGGAGAAAGCGGCACCTCGATTCGTTCAACTAACATTCAGTAGGAGATGGAAGAAAACGCCTACTGAATGAAGTTTCACTTTATATCATCTTTTCTGTCCGCGTATAACCGTCCTCTCCTTCTTCGAACTGTATCCAATGTTTAAGGCTAAATTTGAGGTGTTTTTGTGTAGTGGCTAAAAAGGAGGATGGACTAAACGGTCTACTTTTAAAAAATATGACCGAATTGTGAAATTGTGGAAAATAGGATCCAAATTTTTGGCGAAAAGGCGAAAATGTATTGATGAAAAATTTTTGAATTCATTTTTTATATACAGTTGGAAATGATAAAACTATTGATATGAAAGGGTTTTGGGAGAGTTGGAAAAAAACGAAAAAAAATTCCTTTCAATGTAATCGGTCTCATTTTTTTTGTTTTGATATAATGTTCTTTGTATCTTTTTTTAAAGACAAATTGACATCATAGAATTTTTTTAGAAGCAAAGGAGAGGTTTTATTGTCTGAGTCAAATAGTAATGGGAAGTCCGCACTTGTCCGGACGAAATTGACCCTGTTGGAAGGGATTGCATTAATTGTCGGTGCCAATATTGGTGCGGGCATTTTGAGTTTAGCGTACGGTGCGAAAAATGCTGGATGGCCCGTGCTCGTTTTCTGGGTGATTGTGGCGGGTATTCTTACAACAATATCAATGCTTTATGTTGCGGAGACGACGCTTCGGACAAAGAAAAACTTGCAGCTAAGTGGTTTAGCGGAAAAATATGTCGGGAACCTGGGATCTTGGCTGATCTTTTTATCTGTAGCCGTCAACTCGCTTGGAGCATTGATTGCTTATACGGCTGGAAGCGGCCAAATAATGGCTGAAGTTTTCGGTATACCGAATGTATTGGGAAGCTTTCTCTTTTTTATTCCGGCTGTCGGTGTTATTTGGTTGGGGTTAAAAGCTGCGGGGGTTGCGGAAAAAGTAATAACCTTCGGGATGCTTGTGTTAGTTCTTATTTTAATTTTGGCATCGGTCTTTGGCCCGGGATTGAAAGCGGAATATCTTATTTATACCAATCCAAAATTTGCCATCCCTGTTTTCAGTTTGACCGTATTTGCCTTTTTGGCGCAATACATTGTGCCTGAGTTGTCACGCGGCTATGATAAAGAAACGATTAAAAACTTGCCGCGCGCCATTGTCATCGGTATGGCGATCACAGGTATTTTATTGACGCTCGTGCCAATGGCGGCGCTTGGTTTGACAGGTCCTGATAAAGTAACAGAGGTTGTTACGATCGCCTGGGCGGAAATGCTGGGAGACTGGGCATTTTTTACAGCGAACGGCTTTGCTTTAATGGCGATGATGACGTCTTTCTGGGCGTTGGGACAAAGTTATTTTACAAACATTATCGACCGTTTCAAAGTTCCATCGGAAACGAATAAGAAGTATCGTGCCATTGTATTGGCGGTTGTTGCTGTTCCACCGTTCATTTTGGCCTATAGCGGTTTTGTCGGGTTTGTAGATGCCTTGTCTATTGCAGGCGCTTTTGCCGGAATCATCATGGCCATTGTGCCAGTCATGATGTTGAATAAATCCAGGAAAATACAGGAAAAGGAACCGGAGTGGACATGCGGTAAGCTTGCGCATCCTGCTATTCAAACCTTGATCATTGCTTTATATACCGGTGCCGGTATTTATACGCTATTGGGTATTTTTAACGTTCTTCCGAAAGGCTGGTAGGAACGGGATATGAGGTTTATAAGCAAAAATAGAACGATCACTCATTTCTCTGCAAATATGGAGCCGATTACAGACGTCCGTCTTCAGGAGACGATCACCGTTGAAACCCATGATTGTTATGGGGGCCAAATAGACAGTGAAACTGTGCTTCGTCCGGATATTAACTTGGAAACGATGAATCAGGCGACTGGTCCAATCTACGTCAATGGCGTGGAAAAGGGGGACGTGCTTCAAATTGACATCGAGGAAATCGAGCTTGATCCCCGTGGGATAATGGTCACATCCAAAGGTTTGGGCGTTTTGGGTGACCATATTGAGGAGCCGACGACCAAAATCTTGCCGGTAAAAGAAGGGCGAATTTGTTTTAAGGAAGACTTTATTTTTCCCGTGCGGCCCATGATTGGGGTTATCGGAGTGGCTCCAGCCTCCGGAAGTGTCCATTGTGCTTCACCCGGAGATCATGGCGGTAACTTGGATACGAAAGATATTACGATAGGAAGCAAATTGTATTTTCCGGTGTTCCAAGATGGCGCTTTATTTGCCCTGGGTGATCTTCACGCCTCCATGGGAGATGGAGAATTGGATGGAACCGGTGTTGAAATTGGCGGCAGGACGACATTAACGGTACGAGCGGTAAAAGGCGGGACACTTGAAGCGCCTGTCGTTGAAACCGCGGATTCCTTCATGTTTTTAGCCTCGGCAAAAACGTTGGACGAAGCGATTCGCAAGGGATCGAAACACGTTGTCGGGCATTTGCAACAAGAGCTGTCGCTCGAATTCCAGGAAGCATACAGGCTTCTGAGCATGCTCTGTGACGTGCGGATCAGCCAGATCGTAAACCCGCTCGTAACAGTGAGGATTGTGGTGCCGAAGGAATTGTTGCCGAGGTTGTTTAAAAAGTAATTGGAACATATGAGCTTGTCCTTACAGGGGGCAGGCTTTTTTTTGCTGAATATTCAAGGCTTCCATATGAGCAAAACATACTGGATTAATGAAGGTTGAAGTATGCACACAAATAGCCAATAATGGATATAAAAACTTGTCAATCCCTTTGTACGTGTGGTGGCCGTCTCTTGGTTCCCAAAATCCAACTGCGGTTGGATGGTTTACCAGTTATTTTTGTTAATCGTCTTTTTCCTTATTAATTATTGGAGTGTGGCATATATCGCTATATGGAAAGGAAAGAAAAAGCCGGGTTCTCTCTTGAGGATACAAATGCCTGCCGCATGATGGCTCGTTTTTTATAATGTCATCATGATCATACTGAGTTGGGCCGGTACTTTTGGCGGCAATGGCTGGATTGCGGCTCCATGGGATCAAATTATTGTAGCTTTGATATCTCTTGTCACTTATTATTGGGGAGCGAAAAGCGCGATACCCCCCCTTTGTATTTGACGAGAGTGATGTTTCCGCCAGATCTGATCTGGCGGCGGGAAATCGGATATCTTCAGGCAGGATTAAGGATGATAGGAATGATGGGAAGGTGACACCAACTATGTATGATGTGATTATCCGCAATGGGATGGTATGTGATGGGACCGGAAATCCTTGGACAAAACTGGATGTGGGCATCCGTTCAGGAAAAATCGTCAGATTGGCTAAACTCGTCTTTGAACAAGCGGAAATAGAAGTTGATGTTTCAGGCTGCATCGTTTCTCCCGGCTTTATCGATCCGCACGTGCATTCCGATTTGTTATGCACCAATCCGGAGATCCATAAAATAAGGGTGCTTCAAGGAATCACAACGGAATTATTTGGGCAAGACGGCATATCTGTTGCTCCTGTATCGAAACATACAAAGCAGGAATGGCAGAAACAGTTAAAAGGTCTAAACGGAGATATCGGGGACTGGCCGTGGGAAACGATCGAAGAGTATCTGTCCTTTTTGGAGACGGCCGATATGATTGGCAACGCGGCTTATTTAATTCCGCACGGCAATATTCGGACGCTTGTGATGGGATTTGAAGGTCGCCAGGCAACAAAAGAAGAGTGCCGGGAAATGCGTGAGTGGGTGGAAGCGGGAATGCGTCAGGGCGCTTTTGGAATATCTTCGGGAATCCAATATCCTCCTTGTGCCTATGCAAACTTGGAGGAACTGGTTGAAATATGCAAGGGAGCCGCAAAGTATGATGGCTGCTTTGTTGTTCATATTCGAAATGAAAGCAATTTGTCTTTAGAAGCGCTTGATGAAGTGATAGAGGCTGCGAGAATATCGGGTATTCGCTTGCATATTTCCCACTTTAAAGTTTGCGGGAAAATCAATAGAGATAAGCTCGAAAAGGCTTTGCGCAAATTAGAAGAAGCACGGCAGGAAGGAATCGAAGTGACGTTTGACCAATATCCATATACGGCTGCTTCCACGATGCTTCAGGCTATTTTACCTCCTTGGGCGCAAGCGGACGGTACAAAGGCCATCTTAAACAGGTTAAGGGAACCGCATCTACGTGAAAAAATCAAGGAAGAAATGCTCCATAACGGAGAGTACGATAATCCGGTCAGAAATAATGGATGGGATCATATTGTCATCGCCTCTGTCGTTTTGGATGAAAACAAGAAATTTGAGGGCAAGAGCTTACAAGAAATAGGAGAGATACAGCAGAAGGACCCAGCAGACGCCGCAATGGATTTGCTGATCTCAGAGGAAGCTGCGGCTACGATGATCATTCACTGGGGCGTTGAAGAAGACGTAACGAAAGTGATGAAAAATCCGTTGCAGATGGTCGGATCAGACGGTGTGTTCGGCGGAAAGCCGCATCCGAGACTATATGGGTCATTTGCACGCGTATTGGGCAAGTATGGCCGGGAAGAAAAAATCTTCTCCATTCCGGAAGCTATTCGGAAGATGACCAGTGCGCCTGCCCAATTACTGCGCTTAAAAGATAGAGGAATGATTCGAGAAGGGTACTGGGGTGATCTCGTTGTTTTTGATCCGGCCACAGTGATGGATTGTGCCACATTTGAAAATCCACATCAGTTGCCATCAGGCATTCGTCACGTTTTCGTCAATGGAAAATGGACTGTATCAGATGGAAAATACATGGGAGAAACAGCAGGACGAATCATTCGAAGAGATCATCTGATACCATCAACACATAACCATCATTAGGAGACTGGTAAATGAAAACTGTGGAAATACGAGTTAAAAAACTCATGGAGCAAGCGGGCGGAGATTGGGGGATCATGATAGAAGATATACAGAACGATATCAGTTGGGGATATGAGGCACATACACCATTCCCTGCTGAAAGTATTATTAAGATTCCGATAATGGCAGCCGTTTTTTCCGCCGCGGAAAATCGGCAACTGCGATTAAGCGACTGTGTAAGCATGAATCAAGGGGATCAGGTCGGTGGTGCGGGTGCTTTGCAATACGTAACACCCGGCATTGAGTTATCCATATATGATTTATTGGTTCTTATGATCGTTCAAAGCGATAACACAGCTACAAACATGCTCATTGATCTGGTCGGAATGGAAGCGATACAGCAAACTTTATTGGAAGCGGGGATGAAAAACAGCCACTTTCAACGGAAGCTGATGGTCTATCCAGCACGTGAGCATTTGCAAAATATCGTTACGGCGGCTGATGTGTCTTTCATGTTGAGAAAAATGGCCGCGGGTCAACTTGTATCCCGGCATGCATGTGAACAAATGATTCAAATCATGAAATGGCAGCAATATAGAAATGGTCTTCCATCACAGCTTCCAAGTCCATCCGGGAAAATCGCCGGAGATATTCCGAAGTGGGAACTGGCTCATAAGACCGGATGGGATCTGAACCGCCAACATGATGCCGGTATTTTATATACGGGACAACGGACAATGATTATATCCGTTTTATCAGAAAATGTTTCTTCAAAAACCGCATTGGATGTGTTGGGAGAGATCGGAAAAGCCGTATATGATTATGCGTTAAACAATTAGAAGATGGGAACCTTACATTTGCGGCTGATCGTGATACGTTAGTTAATGAGTTAGGAGTGTCAGAGGAAGATGCTCATCTAATGTGACTGGCGGTTGATGAATTACAACCTGAACAAACTTCAAAAGTTCAACCTTATGGATTTGTTGGTATATCCATTAACTTAGGTCCTAAAGTTTGTAAGATGATTGGATGGGCTGCCGGTGCTTTTGCGGCAGGGTGGTATGCTAAAAAGTTTGCTGTTAATCCCATTACTGCTGGTGTACCAGGTCTTATTACTGCTGGTACAGCAGCTGCTGTAAAACGTGCAGTTGAAAAAAATATAAGAAAAGTTTGGCTAGGCAGGAATATTCCTGGATTGAGTTTGACTTATAATGTGAATATTCCATGATTATTTCCAAAGCATAAGAACACTAAGGTGAGTAATGCAGGTGCACACTCACCTTTTTAATGTTTTTAAGATTCGATACTATAGACTTGCCATCAAAAATGTCATTTAGTAATAAAGGATATGACTCTATTGAATGGGGACTCTGCATGTATCATTTTCTGCAAAGGAAAGTCCAGCATGCGAATACTGTGTAAGTGATTGCCAGATGTACAAAAGACAATTGGCATGAACGAGACTGTTTTTTCTGGAATATGGCTCGGTACTCATTGTTTACGAAGATTTTCATGAGCATCATCGCTTATTGCCTTTATTCCCTGGTATTCTTGCAGCAGGGCATATAGAAACATGTTGTAAAAAAAGCTTCTCCCAAAAGGGATTTCGTATACCAAGTGGCGTAAATAGTGTATGCTTTCCGTAGAGCTATCCTTTTGTAACGGATTTGTACAAGGTATCACTTATCCGTCTATTATAAGGCGTTTTTTCTTTTTTAGGTGTTTCTACATTTTTGAACAAACTGCTAGTAAATAAAGGGGGCATTTAACGTGTATTTATTTTTATTCACCATCATTTATTGCTTGGTGACACGACTTATAGATCTGTCTTTTGGACCTGCTTTAGGAATTTATTTGTTAGCTTTTGGCTTTATGAAAGGTTGGTGCAGTGGGAAGCTTCATGACTTTTTGAATTTAGAATCGTTAAGAAGTTTATATAAGAAAAATGGATTAAAAGATTCTTTAACAGAGCTCTCATCTTTGATTTTGGTATATGCTAATTCTTATTTCATAGATTATGAGCCTTTTTCTATTTTCGAATTTATTTATTTGTTTGTTGGTTTTATAATTTTATATCGCTTTCTGTTTTGGGGGATAACAAGAACGCTTAGAGAAAAAGTTCATTTTAGAGTTTAATTTTTGCGTCCGCCAAAGCCCCGCCAATCGCTCCCTATATGAGTGCGTGGATTGAAATAATCCCCATACCAAACTTGACCCCAC
The DNA here is from genome assembly GCF_016909185.1 of Siminovitchia thermophila. Classification (GTDB taxonomy): domain Bacteria; phylum Bacillota; class Bacilli; order Bacillales; family Bacillaceae_C; genus Siminovitchia; species Siminovitchia thermophila. The sequence goes on from NZ_JAFBFH010000011.1 coordinate 115,314, forward strand.
TTATGCTTTGTCGCTCCCTATGCCGCGACTGTCAGAATCTTTTCAACTGGAGGAGAGGACTCGATTTGAGTGACGGGGTCCGCATTTGTCGCTTTAGAAAAAACTCTTTTACAGTGCTCCTTTCTTTTGTATTTGATTTGCTAAGATTCAATGATACGAAGTTTGGAACTTTCTTCTGTATGAACGGCCTTACATAAAAAAGTGAGGGGAAGTATGATCATGAAGAATGGGAGAGATACTTCATTTGCTTATGCATTAGCTCATATCTTTATCATTGCAATAGTATTGATTGTGGGATTGGCCTAGTTTAAATTTTCTGTCGTCAGCGTGTTTGTTATCGCCCTATTTTTCATTGTTTTATTAGCGAGATTTAACGGATTCACATTAGTCGAAATTCAAGATTATCTCATACAGGGAACGAAAAACTCTGTTTTCATTATTTTGATTCTTATGAGTGTTGGGATGATTATAGGGACTTGGGTTGTATCGGGCATTGTACCGGCAATTATCTATTATGGCTTGCATATATTAAGTCCCTCTTATTTTTTCATTACAGGTTTTATCATTTGCTGCATCGTTATGTATTTTACCGGGAGTTCTTATGCAACGATTGGAACGTTGGGAATTGCTTTTATAGGGATTGGTATTGGAATGGGAATACCAGCACCGATGATTGCCGGGATGGTCATTTCAGGTGCGATCTTCGGGAACAAAATGACGCCTTTTTCAGATACGACAAACTTGGCCTCGGGAGTAGCGGGAGTCAATATTTTTAAACATATTCATTCCATGTTATATACAACTCTGCCCGCAGTATTCATCTCTTGTATTTTATATTGGCTTTTGGGGTTAAGGTACGGGAGTGATGACAATTCGGGAAAAACGGAACTCATGACGGAAACATTAATGGAGCACTTTACGATTCATCCAGTGTTGTTATTGGTTCCGCTGTTCACAATCTTTCTCATCATAAAAAAACTTCCCCTGTCATTGCCTTAAATATGGGTTCATTAGCGGCGGTTTTGAAGGCCTTTATTTTTCAGCCGTCTTTTGGGGCCGGCGTTATATTAAACTCTTTCATGGAGGGATTTGTATATCAAACAGGTGTGGAAGATGTCGATAAGCTTCTTCAGCGTGGTGGTATTTCAGGTATGTTTACTGTCATAACATTAGTCATCCTTGTGTTTAGCCTCAGTGAAATTTTACAGAGAACAGTTGTTATTTCTGTCATTTTAGGCAAAATGGGTTCTTTTGTAGATACGCAGGCCAAATTGATTCTTACTACCATATTCAGTTGTTTTTTAACCAATATGCTATCAGCCAGCCAATATGTCGCCATCATGATACCAGGTGAAATGTTCCGTTCGGCTTATGAAGGATTAAACATTTCAAAACGGGTTCTCTCAAGAACTTTAGAAGATGCCGGAACCATTACTACATTTGTCATTCCATGGTCGTCTGGGGCCATTTTTGCTTCCGGGGTTTTGGGTGTTTCGACATTAGCTTATTTGCCATATGCATTTTTTGCCTTATTGTCTCCGCTGATTGCGGCTATTTATGCCCTCACCGGGTTTGCCATATTTAAGGAAGATGAGGAGGATGAGGAATAGTTTGAATTATTTGAATATAAATAAGTTGAAGCAAAGGTCAAATTTTTTGTAAAGGTAAAAGACAATCTTTGAAGAAAAAAATGATTGAGTTTTATACAATCAGTTGTTATACTTGACTCGTAAAATGAAATATCATTTCAATAAATGAAACTATAGGTTTGCATGACATAAGGAGGTCTTTTCATTGGGTTTTATGAACAGAAAAACAGTTATGACGGGACCCGGATTTTTAAAGCGCTAAAGACTCCGCGCTGCCCCTTGGTTGCTATAACAGGAAATAATAGATGTACATAATAAGCGGCATTAGTAGAAGTCCATTCGGAATCTAATAGTAAAAAAGGTGGCGTATCAAACAGGCCAGTCAGAAAAGATGGAGTACGAAAAGGGAATGCAAGTTTATGAAGGAGCCGTAGCTGGAAAGCCGTTTCCAAAAGATCGCTAACAGATATTTTGAAAGCGGAGTCATTCCATGGACTGCGGACGTTTGCAAATGCAGCCATTAGGAACTGCGGATGAACTTGTTCATTGATGAGAGAGTTGTACTGTATTGAAAGGAAATAGACTAAAAAGGGGTTATGCATGATGACCAAGTTAATGTCAGTGGCTGATGCCATCGTGAAATGCATGGAGTTAGAAACCATTTCACACGTATTTTGTGTTCCGGGAGAAAGTTATTTGCCCTTGATGGACAGTATTTACGATTCGCAACACATTAAACTGATTTCCGCGAGGCATGAGGGCGGAGCGGCGTTTATGGCGGATGCCTATGGGAAGGCGACGAGAAAGCCGGGGGTGGCCATGGCTACAAGAGGTGTGGGCGGAGCCAATCTGGCGATTGGAATTCATACTGCCTACCAAGATTCTACGCCAATGGTCGTTTTTCTGGGGCAAGTGCATAGTAAATTCCGCGGGCGTGAAGGGTTTCAGGAGGTCGATTTAGATCAATTTTTTGGCCATATAGCTAAATGGACAGTTGAACTTAAAGATGCCGAAAGGACTCCAGAGCTTATACACCGCGCTTTCAGAATCGCCCAGTCAGGACGCCCGGGACCTGTAGTCGTTTCGCTTCCGGAAGATGTGCTCCGTGAAGAAGCGGTTATGAATATCGGACCTCCGGTGGATGTTCCTTCTCCGCGTCCAACTTCGGAAGAGGTGGAGAAAGTGGAAAGATTATTGGGTGATGCAGAACGCCCTGTCATTATAGCGGGAGGCGGGGTCATTGCCTCTCATGGGGAACGGTTGCTCGTTGAATTTGCAGAAAAGCTTCATATTCCAGTAGTAGCATCATTTCGCCGCCAAGATGTTTTTCCGAATAACCACAGACTGTATGTCGGCCATGCGGGATTGAGTACATTTCCTTCCGTTATAAACACAATGAAAGAAGCCGATGTCGTCTTAGCGATAGGAACCCGTCTTTCGGAAATCACCACTCAGGATTATCGTTTTCCAACCACTGAGCAAAGATTAATTCATATTGACATAGACTACGACACATTGGGAAAGGTACGTAACCCCCAGATAGGGATTGTATCAGATGCCACATCCGCTTTAAAAGAGTTGCTAACAATAAATATTGACGCATTATGGGGAGATTGGACGAAGAGCCGCAGGTCGGATTATGAGCAAGACATGCTGAAGGATTTGAATGAAGATGAAGATTGGATCAAGATGAGAGGTGTCATACAAACTTTGCAGGAGAAGCTTCCGAAAGATGCCATCATCACAAATGATGCGGGGAACTTTGCTGGATGGCTTCATAGCTTTTATTGTTTTGAAAAGCCCAACACTTATATCGGACCCACATCTGGAGCAATGGGATATGGCTTGCCTGGGGCCATTGGGGCGAAATTGGCCCATCCAGATAAAGTGGTCGTCTCCTTGTCGGGGGATGGCGGATTTATGATGACCATCCAAGAGCTTGAAACAGCAGTGCGATACGGAGTTCCGGTTATTGCCCTTATCTTTAATAACAGTATGTATGGAACGATCCGGATGCACCAGGAGATGCACTACCCTGAAAGGGTGATCGGAACAGAGTTAAATCATGTGGATTTTGCAAAAGTGAGCGAAGCGCTCGGGGTAAAAGCCTTTAGGGCTAAAACAAACGTTGAATTTACGAAAGCGATCGAACACGCGCTTGCCTCCGACAGCCCCGTCGTGATTGAGGTGCTGACGAATCCCGAGCAAATCTCATTGAATGACACGATTCACTCTATCAGGCAAAAGAGTAAACAGCATAACTGATTCCGGAACCGCTTTTTCCGCTAAAATAACGAACCCTCGTAACACGAAGGTTGCGGGCGGGAATGAGAGCTAACTTTTATGCGCCGTGCGGCATAGTTGATCAGCGAAAGTGATGTGGCATGATAGGAAGCTGATGACGCTTTTGAGATCGGTTTCATATACCCTGGCAAATCTCGTTATAACCAAACTGCTTGTCATCATTTTGGGGGCTTTGTCTGTTCCTATTGGAATTTGGCGTGCTTCCTATATAATGGAAATGATGAATTGCCCATGTAATGGCTGGCGGTACAGGAGGGCTTATTATGATAATGAGCATGGTATTTTCGGTGGGGCGGTTTGTAACCGGAATTGCCATTGTGGTTAGCGGGATCCTACAGGCGGCAGACATACTTTCAAAAGGAATTGCCCAGATGATACCAACATTGACTTCCGCGTGTATCGTGATCATCAGCGTCAGTAAATTAACGAAGCCGTCACATATTACGCATCAATGTGAGAGAACGAATAGGCGGGTTTTAGGGGAGGTTGAGCGGGGACTATGAATCAGAGTGTTGTGAAAGCATTACAGTTATTGGATTATTTTACGGAAGGTGAAACCGACTTGTCGTTACGTGAAATATCGGAACGGTCGGGCTTGCCTAAACCAACAGCATACCGTTTGCTTTCTTCGCTTGAATATATGGGGTTTTTAACGAAAAACAAGCATTCGGACCAAGATGTTCGCTATAGATTAGGGCTTAAACTGTTGGAGTTGGGCGGAATTGTCGCAGATCAATTGGAGCTTCGCAAAGTCGCAAAGCCTCTTATGAAAAAGTTGCAGGCCGATATTAATGAAACGGTCCATTTGGTTGTTCGCGAAGGAAATGAAGCTGTCTATATTGAAAAGGTAGAAAGCAACCATGCATTGCGTTTATATACAAGAGTCGGGAGAAGGTCCGAGTTGTCACTTGGTTCCGGCCCCAAACTGCTTCTTGCCTATATGCCCAAACAGGAGCAGGAGAAAGTGATTTCGCAAATGAGCTTCGAGCGGTTTACTGACAATACAGTGGTAGATGCCGAAGAGTTATTAAAAAAATTAGAGGAAATACGCAGTAATGGCTTCTCCATCAGCTATGGGGAGCAGGATGTCGGTACGGTAGGAATTTCCTATCCTGTATATAATCGGGAGGGAAGTGTTGTCGCCGCGTTAAGTGTAAGCGGGCCGGTCACCAGACTGTCTGGTGAACATAAAAAATATGCTCAAATCAAAACGGAAGAAACGGCAAGGAACATATCCATGGAGCTTGGGTACACGGGAAGATGAAGTGTAGCAGGAAATCCTCGTCAGTTGAGCCAAATCCGGAATGCGGGGCGGCCCGTTTATTTTTTAGCGAAGGATCAGACTTCGCCGAATGATAGCCGCTCGACTCTAAAGCGATAAGAAATGGGAACAAACAAGGACGCGCGGGTAGCTGTGAGAGCGATTGTGCCGGACATGGGAGAAGTTGTCTGACAAGACTGCAAAGAGGTCATCCTTTTGGTCCGTTCTCATGAATTCTGCCAAGTATAGCCATGGATGAATGTCTGCAATCAATACAAAGCTGCACACATGCGAAGTGCGCAGCTTTGTATTTTATTTTACGCAAAAAAAGCGATTGAATTAGAAATCAATAAATATATTGACAATTTTATATTTATTGATGTATTATGTATACATAACACATCATACAGAGTACGCAGACAAAAAATAAAAAAATGGGGCGTTTTTGATGGATGTTAAACGAGGGTTGGGGATGGAACCTATACATAGAAAAACAACGAAAGAGATGGTTTATGAGCAACTAAAGAAAGCGATTCTTGTCAGAGAACTGAGTCATAAGGAAATATTCACAGAAACAATGTTGGCCAATTCCTTAAATACTTCAAGAACTCCTGTCAGAGAAGCGGTTGCTGACCTCATCAATGAAGGATTGATGGTTCACATTCCTAGAAAAGGTTTCAAAGTAAGAGAGATTACAGAAAAAGAAATGGATCAAATCATTTTTTTACGAACATCTATTGAAGTACAAGGCATAAAAATTTTATCTGACATCATTACTGAAGAAGAAGTGCGGCAATTATATAAAATTGTTGAACGGCAAGAGAAAGTGATTGCTAGTAATGACAGTATTAAGTTCATAGAATTGGATCAATTATTTCACCGGAAAATATTGCAGTTTGCAGGTCAGGAGCTATTAGAGCAGTTTTTATCCGAACTATACAATATGGCCAGATTAATGGGGCATACAGCTTTAATGAAGGAAGGCAGGATTACCGAGGTTATTCAAGAACATTTGGATATTGTAAAAGCTTTGGAATCGAAAGACGGTGAGCTTGCCATCAAAGTGATGGAGAACCACTTATTGTCTACTGTAGATAGTGTGAGGAATTTTACGGATTGATGATTTTTTTAAATTGTGTGAAAGCGTATACAAAAAAGAGAAGGAGACAGCCATGGATAAAAAAATATTCTCATTGGCGTTAAATGGCAAGAAAAAGGAAATGGCCATTAGCCGGGTTTATGCCATTGGATATGCCGGAAGAGATAAGAAGAAAACGATGGATCATATTAAAGAGTTGGAAGAAATAGGTGTTCCAAGACCGATAGAGATACCGACACTTTATCCACTCAGTTTAAATAATGTCACTCAAAATAAAGTGATTGAAGTGGTCGGGGACAAAACAAGCGGCGAAGCGGAAATTGTGATCATATTTGGCGGGAGAACAGATGAAATTTATGTAACTGTCGGCAGTGATCATACGGATCGAGAGCTGGAGGCAACAGATATTCATAAATCAAAGCAAGTTTGTCAAAAGCCTTTTGCAACAAAAGCCTGGAATTTGAAAGATGTTATTCAACATTGGGATTTGCTGGAACTATCCTCTGATATTTACATCAATCATCGATGGATACCTTATCAAAAAGACAAAATATCATCGATCCTTTCATTTGAAGATATTATGAAATTCCTCGAAAGAAAGGGCGTGCCGTTGGCGAACTCGATTTTTTTCTCGGGAACTGTTCCATTAAAGTGCGGGTTTAAATATGGAGAACAATTTAGAATGACAATTACCGATCCTATTCATAAACGTAACATTTTAATGGAATATACAATTAAAAATTTATTGGGGAGTGTTCAAACTTGAAAATTGCCATATACCAAATGGAAGTGATTGGTGGAAAACCAGCTGAAAACAGGTTAAAAGTACAAAGTTGGCTAGAAAAAGTCATGAAAGAAGAAAATCCGGATACGATTGTTTTACCGGAAATGTGGACTTCTTCATTTAAACTCAAACAATTGAAAGCCCTTGCAGAGCCCGATGGAGAACCAACGAAATCTTTTTTAAGCAAGCTTGCCAAAAAATATAAAGTGAATATAATCGGCGGTTCCATTCCTCATAACGTAGAGACAAATATTTATAATACAAGCTTCATTTTCAATAGGGAAGGAGAGGTTGTTTATGAATACAGTAAAATCCATTTAGTCCCCATGTTACATGAACACTTATATGTAACGGGCGGGAAAAAGGCGGTCGAGGTATTTGAATTGGATGGAATCAAGATGGGGATCATTATTTGTTATGATTTAAGGTTTCCCGAGTTAGCCAGATCTCTGGCATTACAAGGGGTACAAGCATTGTTTGTGGTGGCAGCCTGGCCAACGCCACGCAAGTATCATTGGACAGCGTTACAAATAGCCCGGGCGATAGAAAATCAAATGTATGTCATTTCTTGTAATGCCGTCGGGAATGTAGATGATGTTACTTATGCTGGGAACTCCATGATCATTGACCCTTGGGGGGATATTTTAAAGCAAGGACAAGACAATCAAGAAGAGACTTTAGTACAGGATGTCAATCTATCAAAGGTAGTTCAAGTGAGAAAGGAGGTTCCTATCTTCAAAAGCCGGGTGCCGGACTTATATTGATCTTTGGAGGGATGTAAAAGTAAATGGGTAGACAAGAGCTTGAATTTACAACTTATGAAGCGTTCCCACGTAAACAAATAGAGGGAAAGGTAAAAGGTTTATGGGAAAGAATCTTATCAAAGGACTCGGAAAGAGAACTGGTTAGGGTATTAGAGTTTGAGCCGGGGGTGGATACTTCTCCAAACGGGATACAATATCACGAATATTGGGAACATATATATATTATAGAAGGTTCAGTGATAGACCTGACTTTAAGGAAAGAATTTACGAAAGGCATGGCGGCATCAAGGCCGCCCGGTATGCCGCATGGGCCTTGGAAATCGCCTAACGGGTGCATCATGTTTGAGGTCCGCCACAAATAAAGGTAAGCAAAGAAGCTGAAAGGAGTTAGTCATGAGCATCAGAAACGTAATCATTACTGCTTTATTATTATTGTTATTCGTATTGGGAAGTGCATGCTCTAATACAAATGAGACCGGTGGGAATGATAGTGACGACAAAGAAGGCATTTCGCTGAAACTGGCCCATGTAGGGTCTGATTCACACCAATATAATATTGCTTCAGAAAAATTTAAAGAATTGGTGGAGGAACAATCAAAAGGTTCTATTCATATCGAAATACATGGAAACGCCACTTTAGGCAGTGAAGCGGACGCGATTGAGCAAGTAATGGATGGCTCCATTGAAATAACAACTGTTGCCCCTGATAGTTCTTTCGCGAATACTGTACCGGAAATGAACATTTTTGGCATCCCTTATTTATTTCAAGACCGTGAGCATGTTTATTCTGTATTGGATGGAGAAATAGGAGAGCAGTTATTTACATATGTAGATCAACATCAAATGAAAGGACTAGGTTGGTGGGAAGTAGGCTTTAGACATCTGACAAATAATAAAAAAGAGATAAAAACGCCGGAAGATATGAAAAGTTTGAAAATACGAGTGCAACCTTCACCTGTTTGGGAAGTTCATATGAAATCCTTGAATGCCAGTCCCACTCCTGTAGATTTTAATGAATTATACTCCGCATTGGATCAGGGCTTGGTGGATGGTCAAGAGAATCCGTTGCCAACTATAGACTCAATGAAGTTTTATGAAGTGCAACAATATGTATCGTTAACGGCACATACTTATAATCCGGCAATTGTTGTGATCAACCAAGGTGTTTGGGAAAGCTTAAACGAAGAGCAGCGACAAATCCTGCAAGATGCAGTGGATGAAACAACTAATTTTATAAGAAAAACGCTGGAAGAACAAGAAAGCGAGATTATCAAAAAGCTAGAGGATCATAGTGTAACGATTACCGAACCTGATCGGGAGCTCTTTAAAGATGCCACGAAAGAGGTAAGAGAGGCGGTAAAAGAAGTGCCGGAAGAACTGATCGAAAAGATTGAAAAGACAAAGTGATTTTTTGGGAGATTCCTTCCCGGAATCTCCTTTGTTGGCTGGGAGGTTATCGGATGTCTTTTAAAAAAATAGATGATTACCTTGGCCGGGCACTTGAAATAATCATTACCATTTGTTTGTCGGCGGTTGTCATCATTACTTTTTTACAAGTTGTTTTCAGGTATGTATTCAAGCAGCCACTGGGATGGTCTCAAGAAGTTTTAATGGTTTGTTTTGTATATAGTGTCCTATTCGGTGCCGCTTTGGCCATTAAAAACAGTGAGCATCTACAGGTGAACATTTTTGAAAATATGCCCAAAATGATTGAGAAGGTATTTAAAGCGTTAGAGTTTACGGTTGTTATTGTGGTCATCGTTTGTCTATTGTATTTTGGGTTCGGGCTTGTGATGGACAATTTTGATTCAGGACAAGTTTTGGGTATGGTGCCTATTAAAAAAGCTTATGTTTATATGGCGATTCCCATTAGTGCGCTTTTCATGCTATATTATCAGATTAAGAAGGTGTATAAATGATTTGGCTCATACCTTTATTGTTAATCCTTATAGTGATAGGCATTCCGATTGCTTTTTCATTAGGGTTTGTTTCAATTATCGGGATTTTATTTACCGACCCAAGCCTTCTCATTAACCTTCCGAGAAGGGTATTTAGCGGAGTCAATAACTTTACCCTAGTAGCTGTGCCATTGTTTATTTTGGCGGGGGAATTAATGACAAAAGGCGGGATCTCTAAAAGACTGATTGATTTCTCTAAAACAATTGTTGGCCCATTACCTGGGGGCTTGGCAATGGTTGTAGTTTTAGCAAGCATGTTTTTCTCTGCCTTGACCGGTACAGCGATAGCAGCGGCTGCGGCAATAGGCGGAATGATGATACCAGCCATGAAAAAAGAAGGGTACGATATCGGTTTTTCAACAAGCTTAGTGGCCACATCGGCAACGATTGGCCCGATTATCCCACCGAGTATTGTGTTAATCCTATTTGGTGTTATAGCCAGTGTTTCGATAGGGGATCTGTTTGTCGCCGGAGTCATACCCGGTATTTTAATGGGAATTGCTTTAATGGCGTATAGTTATGTTGTCGGGAGAAAACAGAATTATCGCTCCAGTGAACAGCGGGCAACGGTAAAAGAAATTGTGAGGGGAGCAAAAGATGCTGTACTGGCTTTATTAATGCCCATTATTATCATAGGCGGGATTGTCAGTGGTATATTTTCTCCCACAGAATCGGGTGTTGTTGCTGTCGTTTACGCGTTACTTATCGGAATGTTCGTCTATAAAGAAATAAGAATGGAAGACTTTTGGCCAATTCTATTAAATACAGCTAAAACAACGGCGGCGATCGTGTTTCTAATCGGGACAGCTTCTTTGTTTATTTGGTTTCTTTCATTCAAGAGAATACCCAATCAATTGATAGAAATGATGGGCGGTATATCGGATAATCCCATCTTGCTATTGCTCATCATCAATATCGTTTTATTAATTGCGGGTACATTTATAGATACGATTAGTGCTGTTTCCATTTTTACACCGTTATTTTTGCCGATGATTTTAGCGGCAGGAGTCGACCCAATCCATTTTGGCATTATCATGGCGGTTAACCTTACAATTGGCATGGTCACGCCACCTCTTGGAGTTTGCTTATTTGTTACAGCATCAATAGCTAAAATCAAGGTGCCCAAGATGTTCCGGCATTTATTTCCACAAATCGCGTTATTAATTGCCGTATTATTTGCCGTCACATATATTCCGGAGGTTGTTCTCTTTCCTTTAGAGTTTTTTTCCAATAGATGAGGATATGTGTATGTGTGAATACCAACGGTGTCAATGAAATTGGCCATTGAGAAGTTCTACTTCTTGGTCAAAAGAAAATGATGGTTTCGGTAAATGTGAGCTTACGAAGTTCATTCTAGCTGTATGGGAAAAAATGAATTTTTTCCTGCTTTTTTAAATTGAGAAACATGCAGATGAGAAGGCCGACAAAGTGAATCCCGTGCTACTCAGGTAGCAAAAAGAAGGAATCATGGAGACCAGTGCAAACTTCGCCCGGTAAAAGTCATCTAAGAATGAAAGATCAAAAAGCATGTTCACTTAAGCGGCGCAGGCTAAAAAGTCTGTGCTGCTTTTTTTATCATAACAGTGAAGCTATACGATCAACGGTTTTCAAAATTTATGAATAGCATTCATTGTTTCGTTATCCCCACTCTTTCATTTCCCAAAGAAGCTTCGATCTGTTTCACATATTCTCTGTTAGCAGTGAAGTGTCGCTGTCGCTGTCGCGGTTAGCATTATTTTCCACAATATGAAATATAACACTGTCGTTTATAATAAAAGAGATCCTTGCTGGCTCATAAAAAGGGGACTGATCATCCAAACAGATAGGAAGCGCCAAGTGAAGAGCATTTCGGATAATAAGCCAAATTACGCAAAATTGCCATCACCTTTTTGCCGGCTGGAGAGGCCTGTTGACACATCAGCCTCAATGCCTCAACTTGTCACTTGTTTTTCGATTTCCATAAAAAAGCATGTCTGCATCGGCAGATTTTTTTGCCATTCTCCATGAAAAATAATGATCGACACAGTTGTCTGATTGGTGATACACTATTGCAGGAGTTTGTTCTGTCCATTTATAGTTGAATGGCCAGTCCATACAAAACGAGTGCTATGAGTGCGTGGATTGAAATGCAGTTTTCTTTACAGCCTATGCGCTTGTTTACGTCGCACTCTATATGAGTGTCTGGATTGAAATAATTAGTTTCAATAACTTTTTAGGCATTTTTACTGTCGCGCTCTATATGATTCAGCATGAGATCGTATATACCCCATGGGGCAAACTATCAGTTAAAGCGATATACGAAATCCACACGAAACAAACTTTGGAATTGAGGGAGAGTAAAGTGAATCCATCCGCCGTTCATCATGTGAGTTCCTCTTTGGATATAACATCTTTTTTTGATATTTATAAAGCCAATGTTGTGCGAACGAGGTCAACGATCACCGCCATCGTCCTTTCCGTTTTTGATCAGTCGATTTTTGCTGCAGAGGATTTGGAGTATGCGGAGCAAGAAATGACCTTGTTTTTACAACATGAAATCAGGCAGACCGATCTTGTTTTTAAACTGGGCGTCCCATTTGAATGGTGCATCATTCTTGCCCATAGTGGAGAAAAAGAGGCAGAGGCTTTTCTTGAACGTCTCCAATCTCGTGTACAACTGAAAGTGATTCCCTTATTTAATCAGTATGATGCGGCTTTTTTGGCCAGCATCGCTGAAATTGGCAATAGTGACGTGGAATTGGAGGATTTGATTGAACATGGAAGAAACGCCTTGGTTCACGCCAACAAGGAATGGCAAATTGTTTATGTGAATCATTATAAGGCGAAGCACCTAGAAACAGTAAAGATTAGCATATTGGAAGAAGATGAGATTTTTCGAAATGTGTTAAAGAACTCTTTGGAGGGTTTGTCCTTAAAACATTTTGAGATTGAAATTGAGACGTTTTCTGATGGATATCTTTTCCTGCAATCGAAACGATATTTGTCGAGTCATACACATTTGGTGATCATGAATGATATTTTGCCAAGAAAAAATGGGTTAGAAGTGCTGTATACGCTTCGCAATCTGCCCAATAATAAAAAAATCATCATTTATATGATGACAAAAAGAAAAACGGAGGAAGACATGATCTATGCCTATGAACATGGAGTAGATCAATATGTAATGAAACCATTTCATTTGCGATTATTTGAAGCCCAAATCAAAAGAACGTTCGAAAGGCTATGGTCATGATGGATGTGTCGATTGATCTTTTAATTCAGTTTATGCTGGTGGTTTCCGTCTTTTTGCTTGTATTTTCCATTTATTTACTCTCGAACCGGGCAATGGAAGTAGCGCGGGAAAGGAAAAAAGCAGCCTACATAAAGGAGCATCAAGACGCTTGGTATCATTATGTAAGAGGGAGCGGCCCCTTTCCGGAATCACTGATGCCGAGACATACGTATGAGCTATACGGAGTCGAACAAATTTTTTTGTCCTATATAAAAAATGTCTCCGATCCGTTGATTCGTGAAAAAATCAAGTTGTTTTCCAATGAATCTATGAAAGACCACTACGGGAAGTTGCTTGCCAGCAGAAAATGGAGCATTCGCATGAACGCTCTGTACAGGGAGTCAAGTCCACATTTATGTGTAAAAGTTTTCGACCTTTGCATAATGTTAAATTTGTGTATTCATCAAAGCACAGCCACAGCGAAGCTGCTTGC
>NZ_JAFBFH010000012.1 GCF_016909185.1 Siminovitchia thermophila
ATTTTACCTTGAACTCTTGGAGTGGGGGCTTACTGCCAGTTAATGCGGGATAAAGTGAAACTTCAATCAGAGGAATTTTTTGTCCGCTGATTGTTAGTTGAACCAATCGGGCGTTTACTGGCAGTTGCTCACCCCGCCACATCTTCGTTTTATTTTTTTGAATCGAGTGTCTTGCTGCCGATTCAGGCGGGAAAGTTGAAACGAGTTACTCGTTCATCCAGTTCAGCTTGTTATTTTCCTTGGTATACAGGCTTTCTTTTTTCACTGAATGCCTGAAGGGCTTCCAGTCTGTCTTCTGTCGGGATCGTCAATTCATAGGCTTTTCTCTCGATTTCAAGCCCGGTGGCAAGATCGGCATTCATCCCCGTTTTAACGGCATATTTCGCCTGCTGGACGGCAATCGGGCCATTAGCCAAAATCGCATTTGCCAATTCTCTTGCGGCTTCCATAACCCTTTCCTTTTCCACCGCTTTCGTTACCACTCCATATGTAACAGCATCTTCACCCGAAAATCTTTTCGCCGTCAAAATTAATTCGAGCGCCTTTGCTTCACCAATCAGACGCGGCAGCCGCTGTGTCCCGCCGGCCCCCGGTATGATGGCAAGGCTTGTTTCCGTCAGACCCATCAACGCCTCTTTGGCAGCGATCCGGAAATCGCAAGCAAGCGCCAGCTCCATCCCTCCGCCAAATGCATGTCCATTCATGGCGGCAATGGTCGGCTGTGGAAGTTGTTCAACCGCCTGAAACACTTTTCCTATTTTATAGACATTGCGGCGCACTTGCTCTTCTGAGAGTGTTTTTCTTTCTTTCAAATCTGCTCCAACGCTGAATGCTTTGTCACCTGCTCCCCGAAACACAATGACTCTGGCGTCCTTGTCCATTCTCAATGATTCAATTGTTTCTTCAAGCTGGCACAGCGTTTCATAATTAAATGCGTTCAAAGAATCCGGCCGGTTAATCGTAATGGTTGCGATAAAGTTCTCCACATGACAAACAATATTTCCCATTTTATTCCTCTCCTTTGGAAGATCTTTTAGCATTTTTTATTTTTAGGAACAAATTTAAAGCATCTATCATCAAAAGCTAATAAATTAAATTGACGATTTCCTCTTTCGTCACATTTCCGAAATAATGGGAGACATCGATCCCCGCCAGCGCTCTTTCGATATCGGCTCGTTCATAGCGTGTTCCGATCAAACGGCTTTCTATTTCGGCTACATCTCCAACACCGAAAAAGTCGCCAAATATTTTACATTGCGAGATGACTCCTTTCGTTACATCGAGGCGGAATTCAACCAGGCCAACCGGGAATCTGCGGGAATGCTGGATATTACACTGAGGGGACTTTCCAAAGTTCCAATCCCAACTCTTGTAGCGTTTTTCAGAGATTTCATGGATCTTTTGCCAGTCATCCTCGGTTAGCTTATATTCCGGAATCTCGTCTACCCCTTCAAAAATATGCCGAAGCAGTAATTGCCTAAACGCTTCAATCGTCATTTCTTCCGTTAAGAACTCAGAGATGTTGGCCACCCGGCTTCGAATCGACTTAATGCCTTTGGATTCTATTTTATCTTTTCTTACTTTTAAAGCCGATACGACGTTTTCAATTTCCGAGTCAAACATAAGCGTTCCATGGCTGAACATCCTGCCCCTGGTTGCGAATTGGGCATTTCCCGAGACTTTTCTCCCCTCAACGAGAATATCATTTCTTCCTTTCATCTCCGCTTTCACCCCGATTTTATCCAGGGCCTGAATGACAGGCTGTACGAACTTTTGAAAGTTCATGAAGCTGTCGCCATCATCTTTTGTAATAAAGCTGAAGTTCAAATTGCCGAGATCGTGGTAAACGGCTCCTCCCCCGGATAGCCTGCGGACGACATGAATACCGTTTTTTTCTACATACTCCGTATTGATTTCCTCGATGGTATTTTGGTTTTTTCCAATAATGATGGAAGGTTCATTGATATAAAATAATAAATATGTATTGTCCGCATCCAAATGCTTGAGCGCATATTCCTCGATTGCCAAATTAATGCGCGGATCCGTAATCCCGTTGTTATCAATAAAAAGCATTTTTTCCTTTCCTTCCTTTCCAATTTTATAACGAAACAGTGAGTCCTTCTTGGGCGATGAGAATGTCCCCCCTGTATTGTTCCCCTGCTTCTGTTTTAAGTTGATTCAAGTTTCCATAGTGCGGAAGATGCGTCAAAATCAGCTTCCCCACTTTTGCCATGTTTGCCACACGTCCTGCCTCTTCACTCGTCATATGCCCCGCGGCTGTTCCATCCATCCCTTTATAAAAATTGGACTCCGCCAATAATACGTCGGCATCCTTGGAAAATTCGGCCAACTCTTCAAAAAATGCGGTGTCCCCCGTGTACACAAGCGTCTTTCCGCCAGCTTCAATCCTCATGCCATAGCAAGGAACAGGGTGCTTCGTTTTAAAGAAGACAATGGAGAAGGGCCCAATATGCAATAGTTGATCCGATTCATAGGGAATGCCTTTCATGACATCTTTATAGGATAGCTTGTCAAATTCGGCCTCATTTTGGCCGTGCCCATAGACGGGAAGGCATCCGTCGTATTGATGAATGAATTTTGCAACGTAAAGTGCATGTTGGGTAACGCCGATATCCGCTATATGATCGGGATGATAGTGTGAAAGTACGATGGCATCCAGTTTCTCTGGCGGAATCATCATTTGCAACTTTGACAGGACGGCACTACCGCAATCAAGCAGCAAGTAATAGTTATCATACTTCAACAAATAGCCGGAGCTTGCTTCCCCCCCTTTCGGATAGCCGCCCCAGCAGCCCAATACAGACAGTTCCAATTGATTCACCACTTTTTTTATTTACCTTAACTATACTTGATTTCGAAAAATTTATCATGACAAAAAATTTTTATTGACAGGAAAAGCGCTGTTATAATACAATATTATTAAAGATGATCAGTTGTATAACAAAATGGAAGGAGAGGGAAACAAGTAATGCTTGATAACGTCGTAGAATTCTTTAAAAACCTGCCTCCAAAAAGATGTACGGAATGTGGAGAAACTGTATCAGAACAGCACGAGTGTTATGGAACAAAATGTGAAAAATGCCTTGATTTTAAATAATGATAGATAAAGAACTTATAAGATTTGATAACAGCAAAAAATCTCCTTTCATGCAGACATGAGATCGGAGATTTTTTTTCGTCCTTCTATTCCTCGTGAATCTCGGCGTTCCACTCCGGCTTGATTTCCATTCCGATTGTTTCAGCCACTTTTTTATTGACCATAAATAATAAGGTTTTGGGCGGCTGAGCCGGTATGTCCCCCGGATTTGCCTCCTCTGTTAATATTTTGACGGCCATTTTTCCTGCTTCATGGCCAACCTCAAAAAAGTCAACACCATATGCGGCAAAAGCACCGCGTGGAACCGAGGCCACATCGGCTGCCAGTAACGGCACTTTTTTATCCGATGTTACGTCAGCAACCGATTCAAAAGCGGAAACGACCGTATTATCCGTGATCACATAAAAAGCATCCACTTGATCGATGATCGACTCGGTTGCCTGTTTGACATCGGCGGTGGTTGAAACCGTCGCCTCCACTAATTCCAACCCGTAATCATCCATTTGTTTGATCAGCTTATCAATTTGGGCCCGCGCATTTTGTTCTCCTGAATTATAAACAGTTCCGATTTTCTTCGCGTTTAATTGTTCTTTAAAAAATGTTAACGTCTCCGGAATCGAATCAGGATGGTGATGGCTCGTCCCTGTTACATTCCCGCCCGGCTTTTCCATTGATTCTACTAATTCGGCGCCGACTGGATCAACGACAGAAGTAAACACAATCGGAATCTCGTTCGTTTTGCTTAATGCAGCCTGTGCGCTCGGCGTTGAATTGGCAAAAATCAGATCTACATTTGCACTGACAAAGTTGGTGGCAATCGTGTCATTGGCTGTGTTGTCGCCTTGGGCATTTTGAATGTCATATTCGACATCCAGTCCCGCTTCTTCCAGGGCTTTTTGAAACCCTTCAGTGGCAAGGTTCAAAGCAGGATGCTCTTGGACTTGTGTAATGCCAATCGTATATGTTTTCCCTTTTTCTTCATCTTTATTGGTATCTGGAGAAGCAGTGTCATTGTTGCACGCCCCTAAAATGAAGATAGCGCTCATAAAAACAAAAGCGCATTTTTTGAATGCGTTCATTTACATCCCCCCATAAACTCCCTTAATAATAACTTTAGAAAAATATTAATTTTCAAAAATTATAATGGAGGGAATATTGACTGTCAACCTATTTTGTGATTTGGTCGATCGCAACAACCAGATATAAATAGAAAGCCATCAAAAAAGACGGCTTTCATGTTTCGTTATTTTACATCGGCCCCAACCACTTCGGAAATATGGTGGATGCCGTCCCGGTCCATCAGTTCAATTAGCCTTGCGTTGATGTTTTTGGCAATGCTTGGCCCCTCATAGATCATTCCGGTATATACTTGAATAAGGCTCGCTCCCGCACGGATTTTTTCGTAAGCGTCCTCCCCGGTAAAAATACCGCCGACTCCAATAATCGGCAGTTCGTCCCCCACCTCTCGATAGATTTCTCTTATCCAGGCGGTTGAACGTTCTTTCAGCGGCAAGCCGCTTAAACCGCCGGCCTCGGAAGCTGTGTCCCGATTTCGCAGGCCTTCCCGCGACAATGTCGTGTTCGTGGCGATAATGCCGGAAAGTCCCTCCTCTTTGGCCAAGCGGATGACATCAGACATCTGTTCATCTGCCATATCAGGGGCGACTTTTAACATAATCGGTTTCTTTTGGGCACCATTGTGTTCCAAATCTCTTTTCTTGTTTTGAATGGACGCGATTAAATGTCGGAGACTCTCTGTTTCCTGCAAGTCCCGCAAGTTCGGCGTATTGGGGGAGCTGACATTGATGACAAAATAATGTCCGTACGGATAGAGGACTTCCAAACATTTTTCATAATCACTTGCCGCGTCTTCGTTCGGGGTAATTTTGTTTTTTCCGATGTTGATTCCAATCGGTATATGAGCTTTCTCAAAATCCCGCAAGTTCTCTTTGATCCGCTCTGCTCCTTCGTTATTAAAGCCCATTCGGTTAATGACTGCTTTGTCATCAGCAAGGCGAAATAAACGAGGTTTGTCATTCCCGGATTGAGCTTTGGGCGTAATCGTCCCTACTTCCACGAATCCGAAACCGAGTGCGGCCAGCCCGCCGTATACTTCCGCATTTTTATCAAAACCGGCAGCAAGCCCGACAGGATTGGGAAAGCTGATCCCCATTACGGTGGATGACAGCCGGTTGTCAGCCGCACCATATATTTTTTTTAGCAGTCCGCCCCCACCCATATTTTCAGCCAGCTTTAGCAGCGCCACCGTCTTATGATGGACATCCTCAGGGTCAAGCCGGAATAAATATTTTTTAATAAGAGGATAAATGGCTGTTCACACCTTTCTATTGTCTCGATGCTATGTACTTGAAGAGATTCTACCATTATACACAAAATTGCTCAATGACCTGTAATTGAATGTCTAAATTGAATAATTTCTGAACTCTTGCGTGACATAATCCTCTTTAAAAGAATCGTAGGTTATAATAAGGATAAGAAGTGCGTAAATGGAGGTATCTTTCTTGAGAAAATCGCTATATATCATGTTCCTGGCTGTGTTGCTCGCATTAGCTGCCTGTTCATCCGAAAAAAAAGGGACGCCGATCGCGGACTTTAACTTTACCGATCAGGATGGGAAGCCTTTCGGCCTGAAAGATTTGGAAGGAAAAGTGTGGGTGGCCGACTTTGTGTTTACAAATTGTACGACCGTTTGTCCGCCCATGAGTATGAATATGAGTGAACTGCAAAAAAGGGTGAAGGAAGAAAAACTGGATGACGTCCATTTTGTTTCTTTCAGTGTGGACCCTGAAGTCGATACGCCCGAAGCATTAAAAAAATACGGAGAATCTTTTAACGCGGACTTTTCCAGGTGGCATTTTTTAACAGGGTATACGCAAAAAGAAATTGAAGATTGGGTTCCGAAAAATTTTAAATCTGTTGTGAAGAAGCCTCGTGACGACAACCAAGTGATACATGGCGTCAGCTTTTACCTGATGAATAAAAATGGAGAAATTATCGGTGAATATCCCGGCGATAAGGATGTTCCATTCGATCAAATTATGAAAGACATTAAAAGAGCCTTGTAGCAGGAAAGGAGGTCCTCCTTCCTGCTTTTTTGAGGACATATATGTAGCACAACAAAAGCGGCCCATTTCCGGCCGCTTTTATTACGAGTTGATATAGGTTAACACTTTGTTCACTACCGCTTTCCCCTGGTCAATACAATCCGGAATCCCGAGTCCTTCAAACGAACTTCCTGCTATATATACCCCCGGCAAATCCTCGCTGACGATTTTGTTCATCTTTCCGACACGCTCTTTGTGCCCTATTGTGTATTGAGGCATCGCCTGTTTCCAGCGGGTAACGATCGTAAATTCGGGTTTGGCTTGTAAATCCATGATCCTTTTTAAATCATCCAATACAATCTGCTCAATTTCTTCATCCGGCAGATCAACAACGGTTTCTTCTCCGGCACGGCCAACATATGACCGTAAAAGCACTTTTCCGGCAGGTGTCGTATGCGGCCATTTCTTATGAGTCCATGTGCAGGCTGTGATCGTGTAATCACTGTTTCTGGAAACGACAAAGCCGGTTCCGTCCATGTGGTCCGCCACGTCATTTGCATCAAAGGCCATCGCCACTGTCGCAACCGACGTGGAAGGAACATGCTTAAAGCTGCCGAAAAAGTCGTATTGTGGAAATAGATCGGCCAATAACATATGCGGTACTGTACAAACGACACTATCCGCTTCTATATTTTTTCCGTTATTTAAATAAACGGTATAACCTTCTTCGTCTACTTTCCTTAAAACTTTCATGACCCGGGTCCCTTTTAGGATACTTGATGCGGGAAGCTTTTCTTCAATGGCACATACAATCGACTGAAGCCCGCCTTTCAGTGTTTGAAAAATCCCCTGGGTTTTCGGGTTCAATGTTTTTTTCGGCGCAGATGGCGTTGTGTTCTTCATCCCCAATATTAAGCTGCGATATTTCTTCTCCACCTCGTAAAATTGGGGAAAGGTGGATTGAAGGCTTAACTGGTCGATATCCCCGGCATAAATGCCCGATAAAAGGGGTTCAATCAGATTTTCAACGACTTCATCACCAAGCCGCCTTCTGAAAAATCTTCCCAAAGACTGGTCTCCCGAAACTTTGGAACGCGGGATGATAAAATCAGCAGCCGCTCTCATTTTTCCTTGAACCGAAAATAAATTAGTAGTGATAAAAGGGGTAATTTGTGTGGGTATCCCCATTACTGCCCCTTTCGGCATGGAATGAAGCTTATCGTTTACAAGCACGAATGACTTTCCCACTGTATTGTTGACAAGCTCTTCTTCCAATCCCACATCTTTTGCGAGTTCAGCGGCACTTTTCTTGCGTTCCAGAAATGAGTCCGGACCGCGTTCGATGATAAAACCGTCCTTATGGACTGTTTGAATTTTTCCTCCAAGCTTGTGGCTTGCTTCAACGAGTTTAATATCTATCGGGAGCTCTTGTTCATCAATAGCCCGCTGTAAATAATACGCTGCTGTCAAACCGGTGATGCCTCCGCCGATTACAACAACTGTTTTATGACTA
The DNA here is from genome assembly GCF_016909185.1 of Siminovitchia thermophila. Lineage (GTDB taxonomy): Bacteria > Bacillota > Bacilli > Bacillales > Bacillaceae_C > Siminovitchia > Siminovitchia thermophila. The sequence continues at coordinate 7,697 of NZ_JAFBFH010000012.1, forward strand.
TCCAAAGCTATACCGCCTTCTTTTGCAAATTAATCAACTTGTTCCAGTTTCTTTAACACAACCGTGGCCATGGCATCAATAAAGTCCGGCTGGGCATCCGGCATGGCGGGACGGTAGTATGACGCACCAATCTCATCGGTGACAACCTTACATTCATAATCATTATCGTAAAGGACTTCCAAATGCGTCGAAACAAAACCAACAGGAATATATATATATGCCTTATATCCTTTACGTTTATGCAAATCCCTGGTTAAGTCCTGCACATCGGGGCCAAGCCATGGCTCAGGTGTATTTCCTTCACTTTGCCAGCCCACGGCATACTCTTTCACCCCTGCTCCCTCGGCAATCAAATCGGCTGTTTCTTCCAATTGCTTCGGATAAGGGTCATTCAATTGCAATATTTTCTCCGGGAGGCTATGAGCCGATACAATGAGACACGCCGAATGTTGCTCATCCTCAGGCATGTTTTCCAGTGTCTCTTTAACTTTCTCGACCCAATAATCGATAAACTTAGGTTCGTTGTACCAGCTTTCCACTGACGTAATGGCCGGACCGCCAAGCTTATCGGCTTTTTCTTTCGCGCGGCTGTTGTATGACTTGACGCTGAATGTTGAAAAATGTGGTGCCAATACGATTGAAACAGCTTCCTCAATACCGTCTTCCTTCATTTTTTCAACAGCATCTTCAATGAACGGTTCAATATGCTTAAGTCCAATGTAAGCCTTAAACTCAATATCTTGCTGAACTTCGTTTAACCGCTTCTCCAAACCAAAGGCCTGATCCTCGGTTATTTTGGCAAGAGGTGAAATACCTCCGATGGCCTCGTACCTTCTCCGCAAATCTTCCAATGCTTCTGGAGATGGCGGCCTGCCATGCCGAATATGTGTGTAATATCTTTCAATATCGTCTTCGGTGTATGGAGTGCCATATGCCATTACTAGCAAACCCATTTTTTTTCCTGCCACGTTTTTCGCTCCTTTTTTATTGGGACTGTTTCATTTTCATTGCGCTGTATTCGTGAATAAAAGCTGTCAGTTTTTTGAGTGTTTCCGGTTTTACATCAGGGAACACACCGTGTCCCAGATTAAAGATGAATCCCGGCTTTTCTATACCTTGGTCAATAATGTCTTTTGCCCTTTCTTCAATCATTTCCCACGAGGAAATGAGCAGGGCCGGATCCAGGTTTCCTTGCACGGCCTTTGTGATTCCAAGGTTTCTCGCCTCACGAATCGGAAGCCGCCAATCAAGCCCGATGACATCAAGCGGCAGATCATTCCATTCCAATGCGAGGTGGCTTGCTCCCACGCCATGCATAATGATTGGTGCTTTTTCACTTTTAAGGCCGTAAAAAATCTTTTCCATATGAGGTTTGATATACGTCCGATAGTCTTGACGGCTCAACGCCCCTACCCAGGAATCGAAAAGCTGCACGGCACTTGCACCGGCATTGATCTGTGCTTTTAAATACACAATGGTCATATCGGCCAGCTTATCCATTAAAAGCGCCCAAGTTTCAGGTTCCGAGTACATAAGCGCCTTTGTTTTATGGTAATTTTTTGAAGGTCCGCCTTCAATCATGTATGACGCCAAAGTAAACGGAGCCCCGCCAAAGCCGATCAAAGGAACCGATAACTGCTCGTCTGTTAACAGCTTGATCGTTTCCAATATATAGCTGATGTCTTCTTCAGGAGAAAGCTCCCCGAGTTTTTCCACATCCTCTTTCGATCTGATGGGATTGTCGATTACCGGGCCTACCCCGCTCACAATTTCCACATCAATTCCGAGTGCCGGAAGGGGTGTCATAATATCTTTATATAAAATGGCCGCATCCACATCATACATTTCTACGGGAAGCCTGGTGACATACGCACATAATTCCGGTTGATGTGTAATTTCAAACAAGGAATATTTTTCTTTTAGCTCCCTATATTGTGGCTGTGACCTTCCCGCCTGGCGCATATACCAGACAGGAACATGATTAGTCTGTTCTCCCTTTGCTGCCTTTAAAAAAGAATCGTTTGTTATGTTTTTCATATAAGAAACCGCCCTTCATCATTTTAGACGCATGGATCTAGTATAATTGTAATGGTTGGAACGCACATAATTTATGTTCGCCTTTACTATAGTCTTTTTAGAGCCCAAAGTATAGCCGGGGCGCATGGTTGTCATAAATTTGTGCTTTTTTTGTTCTCATTAGCAACTTTCCGTTCACGGAAAATGGCGTTTTCAATTTCAAAAAAGGGTAAACTACAAATATGAAATAAAAATGGCCAAAGAGGTGCTTTTATTGTACACATATATTACAACTGGTACTTATTATTTTATGAAAAAAATAGCCGACCAATATCCGAATGAAACGATGATTTTGATGGTAAGTCCCGTAACAGTCCAATTATGGCATGAAACAGATGGCGCAACCATTTTCAAGTCTCCCAGAAAATATGAGGTCATCCACTCAAGCGGAACATGGGCAGAAAAAGGGTTTGTAGCCTGTCACCATATTCCTGTACGGGATGAAGGACGCCCTGTTTTTGAATACGACTTCATAGAAAGTGTCAAAAATGTCGAGCAGTTTCCAGGATTAATCGTCATGAGAGTGTTGCGGCCCCTGTCAAGCGATACGTACATTACCATGACGATGTGGAACGATAAAAAAGCATATAATGATTGGAAAGACGACTTGAAACAGCAGATAGATTTAAAAATAGTCAAAAATACCGGCATATTTGCTGGACCATCTTATATTTCCACATTTGCCGTTGGTGAAGAAGAGGATCAAGAGTAAGCAGCTGATCTCATTTGACCGATCAAGCGCTGAGCCAAACACAGCTGGGAATTCGATCACGTATGTGCCGCCAACCAAATCACCTAACACATTCCTGAAAAAGCGATATGTTTACAGCCAGCGTACCCACTTCGTTCTCAAACCCATTTCAAAAAAACAGCCCCAAATAAAAAAAGTGGTATTAAATGGGCACCTACTGGCAGTTAAGGTGGGGAAAAAAGCCCGCTAAAAATAATAACGTTGGAGAATAGGGGTGGAATCTCGCGCCCTCACGATAATCGTGATGGCGTTTTCTCATTTTTAGGCAAGCAATAAACATCCTTATCATCATAATATTTACATCTGGCGGCGTCCATAAACGCGAACCAATGAAAAACGAGAGCAGACTTCGCAAAAAACCCTTGCCGCCACACATTTTTTCGGCAAGTAGAGAAGCCAACTGCCGGCATTCCTTTATTTTTCCATTAATGATATAATTTAATGTGAAAAATGGATGGGTGGTGTTTTATTTGAAACAAGCACTCTTTACAAAACTGGAGCAATATTATGATGAAATGGTTGAAATTCGCCGTTACTTGCATCAATATCCAGAATTGTCTTTCAAAGAAGAAAAGACTCCACAATATATTGCCGATTTTTACAGAAAACTCGGAATAAAAGTCCGTACCGGCGTTGGCGAAAATGGAGTGGTTGCCCGTATCAAAGGAAACAAACCTGGGAAAACGATTGCTTTGAGGGCTGATTTTGACGCGCTGCCAATACAAGAAGAAACGAATTTGCCATTCCAATCCAAAAACCCGGGCGTCATGCACGCTTGCGGACACGATGGCCATACTGCGACATTGTTAATTGTCGGTAAAGTTCTACATGAATTGAAGGAAGAGCTTTCGGGAGAATATGTACTCATTCATCAACATGCCGAAGAATTGGCTCCCGGCGGAGCCATCGCCATGATTAATGATGGGTGTCTTGAGGGTGTAGATGCCATTTTCGGTACCCATCTATGGGCCGAAACTGCATATGGGACTGTCCGTTACAAAACAGGTCCCTTTATGGCGGCTGCCGACCGTTATGAAATTACCATCAAAGGCCGCGGCGGTCATGGAGCCATGCCGCATAAAACGAAAGATGCCATCGTGATTGGCTCCCAACTTGTCATGAACTTGCAGCAAATTGTCAGCAGACAAGTAAATCCTACGGAACCTGCCGTTGTTTCAGTAGGCTCTTTTGTGGCAGAGAATGCGTTTAATGTTATTGCCGATACGGCCAAAATAAGCGGAACCGTTAGAACTTTCAGTGAACAGATACGAGATCAGGTCGAAAAGGAAATGGAAAGAATTGTCCGCGGAACATGTACAGCAGCCGGATGCGAATATGAATTTGAATATGCCCGTGGGTATCCGGCAGTTGTCAACCACCAAGACGAAACTGAATTTTTAATGAAAGTCGCCCACGAAGTGCCTGAAGTATCTGTTGTGGAAGAATCCAACCTTGAAATGAGTGGGGAAGATTTTGCCCATTACCTGCAACACGTAAAAGGGACATACTTTTTTACGGGAGCAAAACCAGATGCGCCCATCACTTATTCACATCATCATCCAAAGTTTGATATCAATGAAAAATCGATGCTGGTGGCAGCCAAGATTCTGGCACTCTCTGCGATCGACTATCAGCACTCGGAAACAAAGTGCAAACAGAAAGCCACAGTGTAAACAAGAAAAGAGTCTGGGAGGCAACTAAATCAGCTGATGAAAAAACGAACAATAAAGTGAAACTTCATTCAGTAGGCGTTTTCTTCCTTCCTCCTACTGAATGTTAGTTGAACCAATCGGGCATTTAGGTACCGTTTTCTCACACTTAGACCTTTTGTATTCACTCAAGATTTTGAAGGGGGAGTCTCTTACGGCACCTTACATGCGGGATAAAGTGAACCTTCATTCAGTAGGCGTTTTCTTCCCTCTCCTACTGAATGTGAGTTGAACCAATCGGGCATTTAGGTGCCGTTTTCTCCCATTTAGACCTTTTGTATTCACTCAAGATTTTGAAGGGGGAGTCTCTTACGGCACCTTACATGCGGGATAAATGGTCCCAGTGTATTATACGCAAGCTTTTAGCGTAGTCAACATATGTAGACTCCTGCGGGAATAGCTCGAGCTGAAGACCCGCAGGAAAGCGACCTTTGCTTTCCGAGGAAGCTGAAGAGACCTGCTTTAAAGCGAAATATGTTGACGTTGCGATGATAGGGATTTTTTAACACAAAAAAACCGAACAATGATAAATGAATTGTTCGGCTTTTGCTATTTCGTATTTGCTTATGTAGCTCCTTTTTTACTCGAATCGTTGCGCCCCCACTTTTTTCGCCGCATACACCTTCACAAACCAGGCTGTAAACGCCGCGCTCGCTCCCCCTATATAGACAGCATTTAAAAAGTTGCCATTCAATAGTTGAATGATCACAAACAAAATAGCCTGTCCCGCCAACACAAACAACAGTAATTTTAAAAAAGCTTTCTTTTTATGATGAGGTGATATTGGATAAAGATGGACCCATACTTTTACATCATTCCGGCGGTAAACCGGAAGCAGCTGGAATCCAGTCAAATATAAAAAGGCCACTGATATGGCAACCGCAATATACGGATTGGCCACAAACCATAAAAGAATCGCCGGTATGACTGATAAGCGCAAGATCAAGCCCGAAAACTCTTTCGTCCGCAGAAGTGTTCTTGAAAACAAGTGTACATATACTTGCTGTTGACCATATGGGATAAAGCGAAAAATCGGATCAAGCCATTTTCTTCTGCCCACACGGCTTTTTAAATGGGGAACGTCTGTGAACATATTGGCCGTGCGATAAAACAGCTGCATTCTTCCAGACTCTTTTTCAATCAGTCTTTCCCATTTAAGCGGCTGCTCCTTGCTCTTGCTTTCTGAGTACAAAGTGTAGGCAACGATAAACAAAGCAACCGCCAACATGATCATGACAGAGGATTGTGTGATCAGAAAAAACAAAAAAAAGCCGTTAAGCAAACTGCGAACTGAAAAGTCAGTGATAAGAGATGCCGTTTTTCCCGACTTCAAGGCATTCCAATGCATCCGTATGTTCCAAATTTTTAACAACAGCAGGCAGGCCAATATAATAAAGAAAGACCTGAAGTCGGCTCCAACCGTTCGATTCAGCAGCGGCATGAGGGCGGCCAAGACAAGCAAAAGCAAATACGACTGCAGGATAAAACTAAGCCGGCCGCCTTTTTGGAAATATCCGGACAGGCGTTTTTCCAAAGGGGAAAGAAAGACGGCATCCGGTTGCTTTAACAGCGTAATAATGGGACTGGCCGCAAGAAATCCCGCCAGCATCACCGCTGCAATTGCCGCACCGGGAAAGTCCGGCCCTATCGTTCTGATCCATTGGGAATAATAATAGATGGCGGCGCCTCCGCCAAAAATAAGAACAAACCTCACATGGTCATTCAGCATATATTTGAAATAACGCCTGATCTCCTTCATAAACGAATGGAGCCGTTCCGGCCATAGCGATTCAATCTGTTTCATTCGTCTCTTCCTTTGTCAGATGAATATATATATCATCAAGCCGAGCATCTCTCATTCCGAACTCTTCCTGCAATTCAGCCAGTGAGCCGTTTGCCCGCACCTCTCCGTTATGCATGATGATAAAACCGTCACAAAATCGCTCTGCAGTCGCCAGGATATGAGTAGACATCAATATTCCGGCTCCCTCTTCTTTTCTCTTGTTCATCAACTCCAGCAAAGATTGGATCCCGAGCGGGTCCAACCCCAAAAAAGGTTCGTCAATGATATAAAGCATTGGTTCCACCAAAAAGGCACACATGATCATGACCTTTTGCTTCATCCCTTTGGAAAAATGTGCCGGGAACCAACTTAATTTTTTATCGAGGCGGAACTCTTTTAATAAGGATTCGATTCTTTCCTTATATGTTTCCTCTTTCAACCCGTATGCCATTGCCGTTAAACGAAGATGTTCCTCTAGCGTCAATTCTTCATATAAAACAGGCGTTTCAGGTATGAAAGAAAACTGCCTTCGATATGTTTCCGTGTTTTCTTTTAAGGTAATGCCGTTTATCGTAACTGTTCCGGATCTTTCTTCCATCAAGCCGGTGATATGCTTAATCGTCGTACTTTTACCGGCGCCATTTAGGCCGATCAGTCCAATCATCTGTCCTTCTTCGACTGAAAAACTGACATTTTTAAGTACAGGATTTTTTGTATAGCCTCCGGTTAGATCTTTGACTTCCAATAAAGCCATCGCAAACGTCCTCTCTTTAAATTGCTTTCATTGTAACATATCAGCCATTTGGATGGTATTCCCACATAATGAATGCCGCCAGGGTCTTCGTACGGATCATATATTTTCCGCTTTTTTCCGGTCATGAAGGCAGTCAATATGGTTACCTTAATGATTGAAAGGGCTGGAAAAGAATATGGGGTGAAGCCGTTGGGCAATATTCTGCTTCAAACGCGCAAGTCGATCAGCATTTAAAGCACGAATCAAACCGTTAAGGGGATGATAGTGTTGGACATGTTATCGGATCATCGCATTTTTCTTTAGCGACAATTCAATTTGTGCGCCCTTTCCTTCAATGAAGTGCAGGGAAGCTTTCCCTGCACTTTTCGTTTTTCATCGGGTTTGGACATGACAAACAGACGCCTCGTGCTTTTGTACACCGTCCTTTCCTATGCTAAAATGTGGGTAACAACAAGGAAAGGTGGAACTAACCATGGGTGCTTGCATTTTTTGTAAAATTATTAACGGAGACCTCCCCTCTGCACAAATTTATGAAGATGAGCATGTATTGGCTTTTCTTGACATCAGCCAGGTAACGAAAGGCCACACGCTTGTCATACCGAAAATACATATCGAAGATATTTTTCAAATGGATTCCGCGACAGCAAAAAACCTATTCTCTCCCGTCCCGGAAATAGCAAATGCGATTAAGGAAGCGTTTCATGCGGAAGGGATGAACCTTTTGAATAATAACGGGGCATTTGCCGGACAGGAAGTTTTCCATTATCATTTGCATCTTATTCCCCGGTATGATCATAAGGATGGTTTTTCCAAAACGTTTATCAGCCATCAGAAGGAATATTCGCCAGCGGACCTGCAAGAAATTGCTGCAACCGTACGCACCAAGCTTCAATAAGCCGATGCAGTCCCTCTTTTCACTTTAAAAAAGGCTTCATTCCAAAAGTTTAGTATGATACAATATTTCTAATCTTTCGCTGGCAGCATCAGAGCATGTCAGGAAAGCAGAAAGCCAGTTTAGTTTAGCAGAGGAGAGTTAGTATGAATACTAGAACGTTGGTCGTGTTATCCCTATTTATCGCCATCGGGGCGGCATTGCATTTCATCATGCCTGGAATTTATTTGGGAATGAAGCCTGATACAATGCTGGCCATGATGTTTTTGGGAGTTGTGTTATTCCCCGGCGTAAAAAATGTGCTCGTGCTTGGAATCGCAACCGGAGTGCTTGCCGGAATGACATCGAGCTTTCCGGGAGGCCAGATTCCAAACATAATCGACAAACCGATTACTGCATTTATCTTTTTCGCCTTATACTTGCTGATCGCCAAAAAATTTACGAACGTTGTCAGTGTATCCATTTTAACAGCAGTTGGCACGCTTGTATCGGGAACTTTATTTCTTACATCCGCATACTTGATCGTCGGTTTGCCGGGACCATTCGCTGCACTTTTTGGCACGGTTGTCATCCCTACCATCGTCATGAATACGATCGTCATGTTTATTTTATACCCGATCGTCAAAACGATTCTCAAACGGACGAACCTTTTACAGACGGCCCAATAGAAGAACCCTTTCGGGGTTCTTTTGTTTTACATACTTACAGCAACAGAGCTATAATGATCATCACTAGACCTGTAAAGCCGAGCAAAGCGGCCCGCTGTTTCAAAACTTTTTTCGGCGGATAAATTCTCGGACGCATGCACGCCATCATGTGGTGCAGCATTCCAAACAGCAGGCATATGCCAATTACGATTGCCAAACCTTTTACGATGTTCAATTCCCGCCACCTCAATCCCCGCAACTTTCTAAATCATATGCTCAAATGCGTGTGGACATGAAAAAGTTGGGGTATAAAGTATATAAGGGAGTCTATTTTTTCACCAAGGAAATGATTATAATGATAGGGGTGATATGAAATGAACAAAAAAATGTTGACTTATGGATTAGTAGTTGGAGGGGTGGTTGGTGCTGCGACAGCACTGCTCTCTGCGCCGCTTTCGGGAAAAGATTTGCGCAAACAGATAAAAGAAGCCAAAAATGAGTGGGTTCGAATCGCCAATGAATTCAAAGAGAATGCTGCCGAAATGAAGCATTCTGTCGCAAAGCTTTCCAAAGAAGGAACTGAAATCATCAAAGAACTGGCAACAGATGTTAAAACAGTTGTCGAAGAATGGCAGCAGGACATCGAACCAACTAAAGAATCACTGCAACAAGAAATTAAAAATATCCAGCAAACAATTGCTGATTTGGAAGACAAGTTGCAAAAAGGAAAAGGGACAAATAATCCAGCCTAAATAAAAAAAGCAAGAGTAAATTTCGACAAAACTCTTGCTTTTTTTATTTTTTACTTAAAAACCATGATTTTCTCGTTGCATCTTTATTTTTTATTTTGCATAATAATGAAAAGACATGCAAAGCGAGGGAATAAAATGCAGAAAGAACATTTCTCAATGAAGGAAGCGATGATTTTCAGCCAACGGATGGCACAACTGAGCAAGGCGTTATGGAAAGCGATAGAAAAGGACTGGCAAAACTGGATCAAGCCATACAATTTGAATATTAACGAACATCATATTTTATGGATTTCCTACCATTTGAAACAAGCATCTATTTCTGATATCGCCAAGTTTGGTGTGATGCATGTATCCACTGCATTTAATTTCTCGAAAAAGCTTGAAAAGCGAGGGTATCTCCAATTTTCCAAAACGGAAGATGACAAACGGAATACGTATATAAGGCTGACGAAAAAAGGAGAGCATTTACTGCTGGATTTAATGGAATGCTATGAGCCTCATAAAAGCATGATTGTCCAAGGAGCATTGCCGCTACAAGACCTGTATGGAAAGTTTCCGGAAGCACCAGAAATCATGGTAATGGTACGTAAAATATATGGCGATGACTTTATGGAAATTTTTGAAAAATCATTCAACAATCTCGAATCCGACTTTACAGAAGACGGACTGGCCATTCATAAAACAAAGGTTGACAATGCGGTTTAGCGCACACTAATCCATATTTTGCAGCAATTTATTCATCAGTTCCACATATATGCCTTGCTTTATGCATGCGGTAATGGTTTCTTTTAGCGATAATTTTTTATTCAATCTTGTTGTAAATTCTTGAAAAAGCGGAGTGTAATAAACAAAATGATCCGCTTTTAGTTTTTTTAAATCTTTGTTAAGCTTTTCACAAAGTTCCAGGAAGCCCTCTACCTCCTGTTCAGATAAATTATATTTTATGACAAGAAGGTCGAAAGCTTTGTCCGTATGCTGGATCATTCCCAACAGCAACCTTTGGTGATATTCCAACTTTTCCACCCTCGCCTTCATCTCTCCCATATCCATGTTTTCCCTTCCCCCCATCGACTCTATATCTTTGTTTTACATTAAGGAAAAAGCATATTGCAATTCAGCATTTTTCATCGTAAAGTATGGAAAGTAACCGATTTTCAAACCACTGGAGGCTGTCCATTATGCATTGTTGGAAAACATATTATTTAAATCGCAAGTACGATTTTTTTCGGCGTTTTTTTATTTCTTCTATTGTTACTCTGCTTGTTTTTATTATATTTTATGTAACAATGCAATCCTTTATGGACCGTCAATTTAACGATGATTACGTGTTTGCTTTTATATTGGCAACCATTCTTCTATACCCGCTTCATAAATTATGCCACCTGCTGCCAATCATTCCATATTATCAGTATATGAAGTGGGAAATCGAGTTTTTTTATCTATTGCCAGTTATTAAAATGAAAGTGGAATATCCCATTCCAAAAAAAAGGTTTCTCTTTGCACTTATTTTACCATTTTTACTGATCAACGCGGTACTAATCACATTCCTATTTCTTTTTCCGAAATATGGACATTACATCGCTATTTTATTTTCTTTACACAGCGGTATGTCCACGTTTGATTTTATTTATATAAGAGCGCTGTTTTCTTCACCCAAAAATACACTCGTTGAGGAAAATGAAGACGGCTACGACCTCCTTGTGGAAGACGAAGAGGACTAATTCACAAGCAATTTCAACATGGCACTGTTATTTTGTTATAAAATTTGCTATCCTTTCTTTATGAGGCAGTGAGGGGGAGGATCATTCTTGGTTTCTTTTTTTATTGTGTATGCAGTTATCATATTATATGTTTTTAATAATTTAACTTACTCCCTCTGTATCCAGAGAGAGATTCCCGAAGAGCGCCATCCCAAAATTTTTCGAACGATCAATATTTTAATTACGATATTGCTATTTTCGTCATATATTGAAATTTTGTTTACGTAAATGCCGGGCTGGTTTAAAGATTGGATAAAAAGAAGGACGGGATGTTGGAATCCCGCCTTTTTTGGCCTATATAAACCGTTATTGGCTTCTTAGTAGCCCCAAGCGGCACCAACGATTACTAACAAAATGAACAAAACGACGATCAGGGCAAAGCCGCCGCCGTATCCAACTCCTGCGCCCACTTTCTACACCTCCTCTATACCATTCACCATTCATCATATTCCCTTATCAGTTTATTGATCAGGTAATTAGCCCACTTTTCAGCAAATTACCAAACAAATGCCGCCCCAACGATCACCAGCAAAATAAACAACACAACGATCAAGGAAAAGCCGCCGCCACGAAAGCCGCCCATTCTTCATGACCTCCTTTACTCACTTACAGCATATGCCATGCAGGGCTATTTGGCTGATACAAACGCCCAATTTGCTTCGATTTTATGGAAACTGTTTTTTTCTGTAATCATCTATGATATAGTAAGTTTTGTGGAATTTCTCCAAAAAGGATAACATTACAGGGAGTTGGCTTATATGAAAAAATGGGTAGTTACCCTTACGATGGCGGCAGGAATCGTCGGTTTAGCAGGTTGCGGCGGCCAAAACAGTGATACAGTAGCAAAAACGAGTGCCGGTAATGTAACAAAAGATGAGCTTTATGAAGCAATGAAAGGAAAAGCCGGTGAACAGGCCCTTCAGCAGCTCGTATTTGAAAAAGTTCTTTCCAAGGAATATAAAGTATCGGATAAAGAAGTTGATAAAAAAATGGACGAGCTAAAAGAGCAGCTCGGACCCCAATTTGAAATGGCGCTGGCTCAAAGCGGTTTTAAAGATGAAGATGATTTCCGCGAGTCTCTCAAAGTAAATCTGCTGCAAGAAAAAGCCGCGGTAAAAGACGTTAAAGTTTCTGAAAAAGAAGTAAAAGAATATTACGATAACAAACAAAAAGAACTCGAAGTTCGCCACATTTTAGTGGAGGACGAAAAAACCGCGAAAGATGTGAAAGCAAAGCTTGATCAGGGCGGAGACTTCGCGGCACTCGCAAAAGAGCATTCTGTCGATACGGCCGCCAATGAACAGGGTGGAAGCCTTGGGACAATTACCATTGATACTCCACAGATGGATCAGACATTTATAAAAGAAGCATTCAAATTAAAGAAAGATCAAATCAGCAACCCTGTGCAAACACAATTTGGCTGGCATATCATTCAAGTAACGAATATTAAAGAGAAACCAAAAAAGGATGTTAAACCATTCGATGAAGTCAAGGATGATTATGCCCATGAATTAAAAGTGGCCAAGCTTGACCCTGAGACCATGCAAGAAGCTTTAACGAAAGAACTGAAAAAAGCAGATATCAAAGTAAATGACAAAGATTTAAAAGAAACCTTTGATGCCATGTTAAATGACAAGCAGGATCAAGGCGACAATAAAAAAGAAGAAGAAAAAAAATAACGCGAGTCTGAGACAGAACACTGTAAAAATGAGTGAACCGCGTGAAATCAAGTTTGAAAACCTTGATTTCACGCGGTTTTATTATCACGATTTTTACGAATATCAATCAGCTTTCAACTTATGTCCACTCCCCTATTTGTGTAAAAAAATCCCTCTCATCGCTACGTCAACATATTTCGCTTTCCGCAGGTCTCTTCAGCTTCCACGGAAAGCGAAGGTCGCTTTCCTGCGGGATCTTCAGCTCGAGCTATTCCCGCATATGTTGACTACGCTAAAAGCTTGCGTATGATACACTGGGACAATTGATCCCGCATGTAAGGTGCCGTAAGACTCCCACTAAATCTTGAGTGAATACAAAAAGTCTAAGTGTGAGAAACGGCACCTACATGCCCGATTGGTTCAACTAACATTCAGTAGGAGATAGAAGAAAACGCCTACTGAATGAAGTTTCACTTTATTGTTCGTTTTTTCATCAGCTGACTTAGTTGTGTCACAGACTCTTTCTATTTTTCATATAAAGCAAAACGCCTTAAGCATTTTCCGCTTCGTTTACTTCCTTTCTTCGCTCTTTCTCTTCTTCCATTCTCTTCATAAATACTTCTCCTTCTTTTTCAATCCATTCTTGCTCCACTTCCCGGTCTTCTCGGGCCGTTTTCACGGCCATAAACGCGCTGACAAAGATTCCTGCAATAACGAAGTATATCCAAATAGGCAGAGACATGTGTGACATCTCCTTTCATAAGCTTGTCCGTTTGTTTTCATCATATGCCGGGATCAAAAAAAAATGCCTCTTAACAAGAGAAACTATCAGATGAAAAGGATGCATACGCTTAACTTTACTTGCGTGATCATTCGCAGGAAAAAACAAAGTGAATACATAGGAAAGCGACACTCCAAATAAAAACCCGTGTCTATATTCAAATGAAAATAACACTCATAAAACCCGCGCCAATATTTATATGAAATCGTTACCATCTTATTTCAAAATAAAACTTGTAGAGAAATGATTCCCTACAAGCTGAATGACTTTAAATGAAAAAGCCATTATGAATGGAATGTCGGCTTGTAAAACGAGCGATTGTCCAGAGGAAATATTTTTTCTGTATATTCCCCGGGTTTTACCCGTTTTAAGGCGCGATCTAACATATTCATTTTTGCATCCAAGTTATCAATCAAATGTAATATTTCCGCTTCTTTGATCATTGGCTGCTTCGGACTTCCCCATTCCATTTTTCCGTGATGGCTTAAGACAAGGTGCTGAAGGACAACTATTTCCTCCCCTTGGATGCCCAACTCCTCAGCGGCTTTTCCAATCTCCTCCACCATGATTGTGATATGGCCGAGCAAGTTGCCTTCGATTGTATAAGCAGCCGCCACCGGGCCTGTCAATTCGATGACTTTGCCCAAGTCATGCAAAATAATTCCTGCATACAGCAAATCCCTGTCTAGAGACGGATATAATTCAGTGATCGACCTGGCAAGATCCAACATGGACACAACATGGAAACCAAGTCCCGATACAAATTCATGATGATTTTTCGTAGCCGCCGGATATTCGAGAAACTGCTCATAATATTTGCGGAGCAGATGTCTCGTAATCCGTTGGATATTGGGATTTTTCATTTCAAATATATATTGTGTCACCTTGCTGGATATTTCTTCTTTTGACAATGGGGCTGTTTCCAGCAAATCTGCAACCGTTATTCCGTCTTGTGGAGCCGATCTTCTAATCTGCTTGATCTTTAATTGCATTCTTCCCCGATAATTATGGACTTCCCCCGCTACTCGCACGATTTTTCCCGGCTGGTATATCTTGACTTCATCATCAGAAGCATCCCATAACTTCGCTTCTATATCCCCCGATCGGTCCTGGAGGATAAGCGTAAGAAATGGTTTTCCGTTGCTCGCAATTCCCCTGACCGCATTTTTGATCAGTAGAAACATATCAACATGTTCGCCCACTTCATATTCCAATAGTTCTTTTAGCATCCAAACGCCTCCATCCCCTTGTTCCAATCAAATTATACCATAACCCTTTCCTATTGAGCCCCGCTCAATTGAAATGATTGCTCATCAAGCTCCAAGACATGTTCTCCGGGAAGGTGTTCGATTACATGCGGATGACACGTAAACAACAATACTTGCGTGTTGGAACTAACTTGTTTGATCAACTGTAACACCCGCTGTGTCCGCTTTTGATCAAAATTGACAAATCCATCATCAATGAAAACCGGAAACGGGAGTTCTTCTCTCAGCACGTGAATCAGTCCCAAGCGAATCGCCGTATATAGCTGTTCACCCGTTCCTTTGCTCATTTCGATAGGTGTAAACACTGTCCGGTCTTTTCTTTCCACAAGCAGATTTCCATCCTCCCGCAAGAAAATGCGCCTGTATTCACCGCCTGTCAATATGGAGAAGCATTCCTCCGCTTTTTGTATTGCCTTTGGAAAGCGTTCTTCTTGATATTTTTGCAATGTTTTTTCAAGTATCGCTTTGGCGGCGGCAAGCTCTGTCCATTTTTTGGCGTCCTCGTTAAAAGTTGAGCGCAAATGATAAAAGTGATGGAGGTGCTCCGTATAAGTTCCTCCGTTTTCAAGGAAGCGGATCTCCTGAGTCAGAGCTGCAAGCTGATTGCGGTAGCGCTCCATCTTCTCCTCATCATTGTTAATAGAATCTTTTAATATGGCCATTTCACCTTTTAACTCCCCGGCAGTTTGGAATTCAGGCACAAGCTGATCGGGATCAATCTGACTTGCTAACAGGTCGAGTCTTTGGCTTAATTTTTCTGTCTCATGAAACAAGTCCGCCTTTTTTCGAAATGCCTCTTCTGTTTCAACCCCCGCCGCTTCCAGTAATGTAGACATATGCGTTCTGATTTCTTTCTGCTCATTTTCATAAAACAGCGCATCCGTTTGTAAATTTTGCAGCTTTTTCTTCAATTCCTGGAATACAATTTGTTTTTTACGTTCCTTATCGAGTAATTCTTTGATCGTAAAAACAGCTTCAGAGGGATCTGTTACTCGTATATCAAGCGCGCTCAAAAAAGTCTTTATACCGGTATGCCATTCTTCCTGTTTTCGGGATAACATACGCCATTGTTTCTTTAGATCATGTATACGCTCTTTCGTCTCCTGCAGTCGTTTCAAGAGTTGAAACGCGTCTTCCAGCTTCAAATTATGGAAACTTTCGTGAAGCCCGAACGCTTTTTTAATCTCATTCAGCTCTTTTTGATTGGCCGACATCGCTGTCCTTATCGTTTCGTACTGGTCCTTTACTTGGTCCACTTTCTCCCGTTGCTGTTCTAATTGATGATAAGCCTGCTTCCACTCCTCACGAAGCTGGAGTTGCCTTTCAAATCGTGAGAAAAGATCCGTTCGTCCGTCGAATTTTGCAATGGTCTCCTCCATTGTTTTTAATTGCTCTTTCTTTATGCGGATGCTTTCATCGTATAACCCATCATTATTTCTCTTCCAAGACAGCATCATAACCGAATACAAGATGGCAGCGATGGAAAACAGTGCAAATATCCATTGGTTGGAAAAAAAGCTCCATATAAAAACAAAAGCAAACAGTGAAACAAACAGGCCGTTTATAATAAAGCTCTGTTTTCTTTTTTGTGCCCTTACCCGCTCTTCACGGCTTTTTTGCTCAAGAAGGCGTTCAATCTCCCTTTCCAAAGTCCGCTTTTCTTGTTCGGCCGACTGGACAGAAGCGTGCATGTCATACTGTTTTTTCCACTTTTGAAATGTTTCTTCATCGATCAGGTTGTGTTCAATGTCCTTACACGTTTCCTCACATTTTTTCAGCAGCACTAGCTCATTGTTCAACATGTCATCCATGTCGCTTATTTTTCCTTCCAAACGGACATATTGTCGAACCTGTTCCTTCAATTTCGCTTTCATGTCCATTCCCAAGTTGAATTCATGCATGGCGGAAAAAATATGCTCGGACAAATTCAATTCCTTCAAAATATAGGCCGTTTCTTTTTCATAATCCTCTATTTCTTTAGCAATCAAGGAAATTTTTTCGTCTGCTTGCTCATATGAGGGCCATCCCTGTACAAGCAACTCAGCCCGGCTTTGTTGAAACCCCGGCATTGGCGCGTGCGCCTCCAGCTCCTCCTTTGTTTCCGCCCATTTTTGTTTGGCTGTTGCCAAAGCACTGCTCACGTGAATCAGTTGATCTTTATATTTTTCAAGCCTGGCAATCCCTTCTGCCGGAAAATCGACAGGACCCACTTGTTCAAGCCGGCTTTTGATCTGTTCGGCCTCCATGATGAGCGGCCAGGACTTATACAAGTTCTCATAGTTTCTTAGCTGTTCCTTTTTCAAACGCAGTAACTCTTCAAGTTCCCTCATGGCTTGTTTTACAGACTCTTTCTTTTGGAGCAACGTTTCATATTGTGCGTTTTCTTGCCTGGCATGTTTAAGAAGCTGTTCCTGCTCACGGAGCTTTTTCATTTGGACATTCATCCGGGGTTTGCGTCCGCCTGGTTTAAAAAGATCATGCATGTTTTTTTGCAGATGCTGTTCCGCTTGGAGTAATAAGTCTGTTCCCACTGTTCCGGCAGCGATTAAATACTTGGCGATATCCTCTTCTTTTAATCGGTGGATTTGCTGCAATCCTTCGAGGCGAAAAGAAAAAATACTTTCAAACATCTGCCTGTCCATTCCGTTTAAAAGTTCGCGTAAAAATGCTTCATCTTTGATCGTTCCGTCTTCCAACACAATTGTTACATCTCCCGCAGCCTTTCCCCTTACTCGTTCGATGACGACTTCACCAAATTTACCGGTTGCCATGACCAATTTACCGCCATAAGAAGAGCCGGTTTTCGGTTCATATCTTGGCTGAGATGTCTGTTGTTTGCCTGGAAATCCGAATAACATGCTTTGGATAAACGACATGATCGTCGATTTGCCCGCTTCATTCTCACCGTAAAAAGTTTGGAAATCCCCCATGTTTTTAATATGGAGATCGTTAAATTTACCATATCCGTATATGTAAATTTCTATAAGCCGCAATGATTCTCCCCCCTTCACTTCATCCTGGAAATCGAGTCAATCACAAGCTTTTGGGCAGAATAAAGTATCTCGTCTAATTCCTGTTCAGTGAAAGCATCCAAATAACGACTTCCATATGTATGGGAGTAAAGATCAGCAATCGCTTCATCTAATCCATCGCTCTTTAATTCCAAAACGATGCTTTCGATAGTGTCGGCCAGTTTTTCATCAATAACACTCGAGGAATGAAGCATCGTGGCATGAATCTTATAAGGCCAAACAAATGCTCCTTCGAAATCAGCATTGTCTTGAAGCATTTCCAGAAACTCTTCATTCTCAATCGTTCGCAAAACGTTATCCAAAAGCAAATCCGCCTGGTGAAGGGTCAAACTGCAAAGGACCCCTTCGGCTTTGTTTGACCGGAGTGATTCCATTTCTTTTATACATTCATTAAAAAGCTGCGTTAGATCCATGCCTTCCCGAATGTGGATGTCGATTGATTCCCAGCGAATATCCGCCGTTTCAATAAATTCCACTTCCGTTTCGCCCGCCTCTTTTAAAACAACAAAATAACAACCTTTTTCCCCATACTCTTTTTGGTGCCTTCCTTGAATGTTTCCCGGATATACGATATACGGATTGGAATGCAGTATTTGTTTTTGATGTATGTGGCCGAGCGCCCAATAATCCATGGTTTTTTTGAGCAATTCATCAACTGAAAAAGGAGCATAAGGCTGATGCGTCCCTCCTTGCCCTTCTTCGCTTCCATGAAGCATGGCAATATGGAAATCGACCCCTTCCACTCTTTTATATTCTGCGATTTTCCGGGAATAGACATGCCGCTTTGGATAACTGAATCCGTACACATAAGCGGAAACCCCGTTTTTCCCAATCCATTTGACGGACTCCACTTTCTCTGAAAAGATCCGAACATTTCCCGGCATGTCAAGCGAGATCCAGCCGCCGTCCAAGTGATCGTGATTCCCGTGTATCATAAAAACGGATATGCCGCTTTCTTCCAATCGCTGCAACTGTTTTCTCAATCGCGCCTGTGCTTTGATGCTGCGGTCTTCCCCGTCATATAAATCACCACATATGAGCACGAAATCAACCTTTTTTTCGATAGCCGCGTCAATTACGTTTTGAAATGCCGTAAATGTACTTTCCCTTAAACGCTGTACCAATGGTTTCGGCAAATGGCCCAAGCCCCGGAAAGGACTGTCCAAATGCAAATCTGCTGTATGTATAAAACGGATTTCTTTCATGATGACAGCCACCCCCCAAACGAATATACGTTCTCATTATTATACTAAAGTTTGGGAGTACATGCCATCACCACCTTTTCATTTTACCGCAAGTATGTAATGATAGTGATAAAAAAAGGAGGTTCATAGAATGGGAACCTATTACTTAACCGCTTTTGAGAAAACAGGGAAAACATTGCTGGATGAAACGTTTGAAGCAAACAATGAAAGCGAGGCCAAAGAGAAAGGGAACGCCATTCTGGCTGAAAAAGGACTGCTTCAACACACACACCGATGCACAACACAAGCGGGACAGCTTGTTTTATTTCACCGCTGACAATGAACAGGCGCCTCCGAGCTTTTACCAAAAGTCGAAGGCGCCTTTCCAAGCGTTTATTTAAGCATATTGTTCTTTTTTAAAAATTCGATTCGATACTGCTTTCGAAAATGTTCTCGAACCATGTAGGCCAAGCCGTTTTCATTATTGGTCCTCGTAATCCAGTCTGCGGAATCTTGAAGCGCAATAGGCGCATTGCCCATGGCAACACCCAAACCCGCCCAACTGACGAGAGGAATATCATCCATGCCTGCTCCGACGGCAACAACTTCGTGCTGCTTGATGCCATAGTGGTTACAAATATACTTGATCCCATTTAACTTTGAAGCCCCCGCCGCCACAATTTCCATCTTTAGTCCATCGGATTCTATGCAATGGACTTCTTCGTACATTTCCTCAATCGCTTTTTTCGCATCTTCCAAATCCTTTTTCGCGAAAAAAACCACTTCCATTTTTGGTGGAGAAACAGGATCATCCAACAGTCGTTCACTTAGAGAATCAACGTACCTTTCTTGGTAGATGAAGCGGCTCGCCGATTGAAAAACAACCTTTGCCAGCATGTTGTTGGGGACCTTCACTTTATTGCCAAGTAAAAATTTTTCATGTACAAGGCGAATTTGGCAAGAAAAAGATTCTAAAAGCGTGACGAGTTCACTTGTAATCTGTTCATTAATTCGATGAACATATATCGGTTTGTTTAATTCTTTGGCGATGAAAGCGCCTTGATGCGTAGCTAAATAGGAGTCAAGCTTTAGCATTTTCGCCACACGTTTGGCTGCCGGAAAGTTCCTCGATGTGGCGATCGTTATATGAATTCCCTTTTGCAGCGCAAAATCCACCGCTTCCCGGGTATGTTTATGAATCTTGCCATTGTCTTGCTCAAGAGTTCCATCGATATTCATGACAAGCATTTTGTATACCATGTTGCATGCTCCCCCTTTACGCAGTCTCTGCCTTTATTTATATATACGAGATGCGCGGGACAATTAGAACAAACTTGACGGATTGGAAAATAGCAAGAAAAACATACTAACCTTAGTATGTTTTGTGTAAAAAAAATCCTATCATCGCTACGTCAACATATTTCGCTTTCCACAGGTCTATTCAGCTTCCTCGGAAAGCAAAGGTCGCTTTCCTGCGGGATCTTCAGTTCGAACTATTCCCGCAGGGAGTCTACCTATTTTGACTACGCTAAAAGCTTGCGTATGATACACCAAGACAATGTTTCCCGCATGTAAGGTGCCGTAAGGCTCCCACTTCAAAATCTTGAGTGAATACAGATGGTCTAAGTGGGAGAAAACGGCACCTAAATGCCCGATTGGTTCAACTAACATTCAGTAGGAGATGGAAGAAAACTCCTACTGAATGAAGTTTCACTGTATTGTTCGTTTTTTCACCAGCTGATTTTGTTATGTTCCAGCCCCTTCGTTCAAATCACCCGAAACTGGGACCATACAGATCATCAAGTGGTTTCAGAATGATTTTATTTAATTCGGCAATGATCATGCTCATCCGTTGTTCTGCATCCATTAACTTCGCCACTTTATGATGTTGCTGCACCCGGTTGGCAATTTCTTGTGCTTTCATTACTTCATCATCAGTAATATGCAGGCCTTCCATTTGTTTGTGCTGAAGCTGCAATTGAACATTCCGAAACTCATCAAACAAGTCACGGGCTGCCGGATCATTGGCGACTGCTTCAAACATTTGCTTCAGGTGGCTGAATTCTGTGCTTCTTCGCACCGCTTTTTCAAGAACATACGCTTGATCATATAAATTGGTACTCATATTAACAACTCCTCCCTCATCGTTTAACATACTATGATGCAACTGTAACAATGATACCCTGTATGATTCCAATTACTCCCCCCAATATCGCTCCGAGATAAGTGATCATGACCAATTCTTTTTTAGCGATTAAAATGACAAGCTCTTCCAATCGTTTCAGGGAGAAAGATTCTATTTCGTTCCGAATAATGTCTTCTATTTGAAAACGTTCCAACACCTCGCCGGATTGTTTCGTCAAGTACTCCCCTGCGATGGACAGAAGATTCGGGAGGACAGATTCCTTTATTTTAGCCCGATAAGGGAGGACAAGTTCACTGATCGGCTTTTGTAAAATGTCATCCACTTTCACCATCTTTGCAGCCGTTTCTTGTAAAAATGAAATAGCTTTTTGATCATTTAAATGTTGCAGAAACTCATGCGCCTTTTTACGTTTAAATTTGGCTGTTTCTTCTTCCATGATGGAGACAAGTACTTGTTTTGTGTTTGGATGATGCAGAAATTTGTTCAACTCAGGCTGCACCTTTTCAGCAAGCTGTTCCTCACCAATAAACATTTGAATCAGGTTCCATATTTTCCCCCGGGTTTTGAAAAAGTTTTCAATCATGACAGTAATTTTCTCTTTGCCTTCCTCACTTGTAAAATACTCGCTCCCCTTTTGAATGATTCGGTCGGCAATAAGGGGAATGTTTTGCTGAAAAACTTCCAACCACTGTTCGGGAACGATCTCCATTAATGATTTGTCTTTATATTGTTGCTTTAATGAATAAAACTTTTTTTCAATTTGGGTATTCATATATACAGATATTTTTTCACCCGGGGCGAATATTTGCATGTGTTCCAACAATTCTTCCAATGTCATCCCTTTGTCAAGCCAATGAGATATCTTGTCATTGATCCAGATTTCCATTTCTTGTTTGAACGTTTCATCTGTCAATTTTTTATTAATGCTGTCGGGCGTGACTAAATGGCTGACGACAAGCCGCCCTATTTGTGCCGCCAGTTCCCCTTGTCTTTTCGGAATTAACCCCGGCGTAAACGGAAGCCTCCATTTCCCGATATAAATTGGATAAAACGGCCGAAACAGCATCCGAATGGCAAGAAAGTTTGTAAAGCCACCGATCACTGCTCCTATCACCATCATAAACAACACTAATATGAACCAATTGTTCATCATGCATCTCCTCCAACTATGCAAAAGCGTATAAACGATATAAACAAGCACTTTGGATTGGCCACGATCAGCATAAGCCTCTTCAACTGCTATAAGCGTGGTAACCCAGTGGTGGCAACGGTTTTTTCAATGACAGCTAGTCCGAAAAAAACTTGCCGGGGTCGATGATCCGCTTTTCCGACTAGCACACAAGCAAAAAATCAAGCAAGATATCTTGCAACTACCGGCGCACAGCATACAATGTCCGGCGCAACCGGATAGTGACCGATATTGTTTAGGCGAATATTCATATTTCTTTTGAACACAGACATTTACACTCACATACGATGATAAGAAAAGCGCCCACAAAAACCGGTCATGACCTGATTATAAAGAATGACCGCATACAAGGGCAAATATGGACGCTCCCAGGGAGGCTTCAGCAATGAAAAGACATTTTAAAATTGAGTTTTTTGAAGAGCCAAAGCTGGAATTGTATTACCCGAAGGATTTCACTTTTAAACAAAAACATCAATATGCGGCATTTGGTTCGGCTTTGGAAGAGGCGGTATTTCTAACACATCCGGATGGAAGGAACGTGGTCAGGATCAGTACAGGGTTGCGCGCTGCCCTTGAACTTCCGGATTTTATTTCCTCCATCAGTCTTTTTGAAAATGGGGAAATCTTATTTTTGGGACCGCTCATCGGTATTTACACGTCAGGCTTCACTCCGAAACAGCTTACACCAATTGGACCAAGATCCGACCTCATTGCAAGTTCAATGTCTGTTCATAGAGCGTTAGGAGCTGTCCCGTTTTTATTCGGGAAAGAGCATATTGACTGGGAAAACGGTTGTATCCACGGGTTTTTCCATACGGAGGAGGGTTGGAAAAAAAGTACGGTCCCTTTTCCAAGCATCGTAATGGATCGTCTGCCAAAAAGGTCCAGCGAAAATCGTCATAAATCAGTGTTATTAAAACAAAAGTTTGAAAATGATTATTTGATCTCCTGGTATCATCCCGGCTTTTTCAGCCAACTTGAACTGTATGAAAAACTTTACAATGATTCGCGGGCAGAGCAGTACTTGCCGGAAACGCATCCGTTCATCTCTTTTTCATCCGTGGGGCGCATGCTCGATGACTATGGCCATGTCTTTTTAAAAGGTGATGATGGCCATGCAGCTTGCCAGCTTCTTTATCACCCGAAAGAACGGTTATATTATTGCCGCTTATTCGATCAAACGAATAAACTTCTGAAATTCAAATCTCTTGAAGGCTTTTCAAGAAGGGTATACGGGAGAAAGCAATTGGAAAAATTCCTCGTTCAACAAGGTATTCGGCTCATTCGAAAAGAAAACAAAGCAGTTGATTTTCATGTTGTTGTAAATCACAATAATACATGGGAAGCGGATACAATCAAAGTAAAATACGCCTATGAACAAAACGGAACAAACGAACTTTCTTTTGAAGACGTATTTCAAGACGAAGAGGAAAGGAATAAAAATCTGGAAAAGCTTAAAAAGGCTGCCAGTGAAATTGCCAGTGCGATCGAGGATAATATCGGAGGAATACTTACAGGAATGAAATTGGAGCTGGGAATAGACCGTGATGGGCGCATTTGGCTGCTTAAAGCGGAGGAAAACTGCGATCCAGCCCTTTTTCCCCATCCGGAATTGGGTCATACAGATTATTTGACGAAACGGCTGGCTGGCGCCTTTTTGCTTCGTTCTAACAAAACACTGGAAAATGAACTGGTATTATCGAAACAATAAAAGGAGCGATACAGATGCTGCAACATTTTCAATACAGTCCGTTGTATCGGAATGAAAACATTCCCGGCTGGAATTTTTCTTTTTATTTTAACGGACAAAAATATGAAGGCATTTACAAGCAAAACGGAGGCATTGATTGGCTTACCCAAGCCCCCGATGCCAAAAGTGTGCAAAATATCGAGAAGTATATACACGATTTAATGCTTTATCATGTTTATGACCAACGCTAGCAGAAAACTGACATTCTTTTCTATGAATGATTTATCACATAGACTGCCGAAACTGTAAAAAAGGAGGTTTATGTGATGGATCAAAAAAACGGCCAATTTTTACCCGATACAAAATATGAAGGAAAAAATCAATCTTTTCTTGATATCGACCGCATGGTGAATGAGGGACTTGCGGGTGGAACAGTGTTTATGAGAAAAGATTATGTAAACATCGAACAGAGTACAGATTTTCCTCCCGAAGAATCGCCGGAAAACAATGAGAGTATGCCATAAAGGGCGCGGATATCCGTGCCCTTTTTTATGGATGATGAACCGTCAATTCTCGTTTGTTACCACAATAAGGGCAGATCAATAAGTGTACGCATTCCGGCTTCTCTGCATTATCCGGAACGCCATCCACGAGTTTATTCCAATCAATTTCCATATAAGGAGAATAATCGTCGTAGTAATCGTACATTTTTCCTTTATCCTTCATTTCCCCCTTACATAAGGAGCATTGATAAGACTCATCGCTCATTCCGTTACATAGTGGACAAACTGACATTTGGAAGCCACCTTTTTGATTACTTTTTGTGGCCGCGCTGAAATCATACATGTTTGATGCCAGGGAAAATTTCCCTTTTATCTACATGTATATTTTTTTCTTATGAAAACAAAATAGAAATACATTGGGTTGAGCTTAGTAGCTAACATGCATGTTTGTCGGTGCAATTCCGACTGACCCAACCAATTTATATCATACAATAAGGAGATGACAACATGGCTAACAATAACAGCTCCAACCAAATTTTAGTACAAGGAGCCGAGCAAGCGATTGATCAAATGAAGTATGAAATCGCTCAAGAGTTTGGCGTGAATCTTGGCGCGGACACTACCTCCCGTGCAAACGGATCTGTTGGTGGTGAAATCACCAAGCGTCTGGTTGCAATGGCGCAGCAGCAACTTGGTGGATTTTCCGGCCGATAACATGATAATAGGATGGATAAAAACCCCCTGGGAATGACCCGGGGGGTTTCAATTATTTTTTGTCCATTATTTCGGAAGGTTGACCATTTTGCTTGGATCAATCCATTCGTCATATTGCTGTTCTGTTACATAACCTGTTTTAATGGCGGCTTCTTTCAACGTTGTTCCTTCTTTAAAAGCCAACTTCGCGATTTCAGCAGCTTTTTCGTAACCGATGTACGGGTTGAGGGCTGTCACGAGCATTAGAGAACGGTTTACATTCTCATTAATGACCTCGATATTAGGCTCCAATCCACGTACACATTTTTCATCAAACGAAACCATGGCATCTGCCAGTAAATGAACGGATTGAAGGAAGTTGTAAATAATGACCGGTTTATAAACGTTCAATTCAAAGTTGCCCTGGCTCGCCGCAAATCCGATCGCGGCATCATTTCCAAACACTTGCACAGCCACCATTGTGAGGGCTTCACTTTGTGTCGGGTTTACCTTTCCAGGCATGATGGAGCTGCCAGGTTCATTCGCCGGAATAGCAATTTCTCCGATGCCGCTCCGTGGACCGCTTGCCAGCCAGCGTACGTCATTGGCGACTTTCGTCAAATCGGCGGCAAGGCCTTTTAGCGCACCGTGAACAAAAACAATTTCATCATGGCTTGTCAAGGCATGAAATTTATTGTCGGAAGATACGAATTCATATCCTGTTTGTTTGCTGATCTGGTTCGCGACTTTGTCCCCAAATTCGGGCTCCGCATTAATTCCCGTTCCGACAGCAGTTCCGCCAATCGCCAAGTTAAGCAAATGTTCCGCGCTTTCTCGAATCATTTTTTCACTTTTCTCTAACATGGCGCGCCAACCGCTGATTTCCTGTCCCAATGTAAGCGGCGTAGCGTCCTGTAAATGTGTACGGCCAATTTTGATAATGTCCATATACGCTTCTTCCTTTTCAAGAAGCGTCTGCTTTAATTGTTCCAATGCCGGAAGCAGTTCTTGATAAATGGCATGATAGGCCGCGATGTGCATGGCCGTTGGAAAAGTGTCGTTCGAGCTTTGTGACATGTTAATATCATCGTTTGGATGGACTTTCTCATCCGATCCCTCGCTCAACCACTCGTTGGCACGGCGCGCAAGCACTTCGTTAACATTCATGTTAGATTGGGTGCCGCTCCCTGTCTGCCACACAACAAGTGGAAAATGCTCGTCAAACTTTCCTTCCAATACCTCATCACAAGCTTTGAGGATAGCTTCTTTTTTTGTATCGGACAACTTGCCGAGCTTATTGTTCGCAATGGCAGCAGCTTTCTTCAATTGGACAAATGCCTTAATGACTTCCAGCGGCATTTTTTCATGGCCAATTTTAAAGTTCTCCTTGCTTCTCTGTGTTTGTGCTCCCCAATACTTGTCCGCAGGAACTTTCATTTCACCAATTGTATCCCGCTCAATCCGGAATTCCATCTTGTACATGCCTCCTCGTGTTCTTTAACAACATGTATTCTCTCATAAAACGCCAAAAATTTCATCTTCCGTGTTTAAAGCAGAAAAACTGGACTTGAAACGTTTATTGTTCTTTCAGCCGCCGGTACGTATCCCTTAGTTTTTCTTCAAGTTTTTCCAGATGACCTTTTCCTTTTTCCAGATGCTCCTTCCATTTTTTGGCTTCTTCCTTCATTTTTTCGTCAAACTGATCAAGCTTTTCCTTTACGGATTGTTCCTCTTTTCGTTTTTCTTCTTCTAACCGCTCATTAACAGAAGGTATATCAAATTCTTCTTGTTCCACATGGGGAAGCGCATTTGCCATCATTTCCCGGAAAATAGGAACAACAGTTTGGCTGCTCGATCCCTTTAGATAATGGTTTCTGTCAGTAATATCATATCCGAGCCAAACAGCTCCAACTAGATTAGGGCTGTACCCCACGAACCACTGGTCTTTTGTGCCGTTTCTAATTTCTGGATATGGCAGCTGGGTTGATCCGGTTTTTCCGGCAATCGAGTAGCCTTCTACTTTTGCATTTCTGCCCGTTCCGGTTTCTACAACATTCTGTAAAATGGCCGTCATTTGTTTAGCCGTTTTTCTGCTTGTCACACGGGTTGTTTTTGGTTTGAATTCAGCTTCAACATTGCCGGTGGGACCGACAATTTTTGTAATGATGTGGCTTTCCATCCTTTTTCCGTCATTGGCAAATACAGAATATGCTTCAGCCATTTGGCGCGGTGAATATCCCGTAGTCGTTCCCCCCAACGCGAGACTTAAGTTTTTATCCTCTTCTTTGATCGTCAAGCCAAACTTTCGGGCTGCTTCTACCCCTTTTTCCAGGCCAATTTCATTTAAAAGCCAAACCGCCGGAACATTTAATGATTGCTCAACGGCTGTATAGAGGGGAACTTCACCTGCATATTGGCCGTTAAAGTTTTTCGGTGTGTATCCGTTAAATGACATACCCTCTTCATCTTTCAACATTGATTCGGCCGTATACCCTTCTTCAAGCGCCGGCGTATATACGGCCAGCGGCTTCATGACAGATCCAGGCTGCGCCTTTAGTTGAGTAGCACGATTATAAGCCCTGAACGTATGCTTGCCGCGCCCCCCGACAAGCGCCCGGATACCGCCTGAATTCGGGTCAAGAAGGATGGACCCGCTCTGAGCCAATGTTCCATCGGAACTCGACGGGAAGATGGCATGATTGGCATACACCTTTTCCAAGCTGGCTTGGAGGTTTTGATCCATTTGCGTATAGATTTTATATCCCCTCGTCAAAATCTCGTCTTGGGTCAATCCATATTTGTTGATCGCTTCATTGAGAACAGCATCCACATAATATGGATACTTTCCTTTCAATGGATCTCCTCCCTTATCATCCAACACAATCTTTTCTTTACGGGCTTTTTGATAATCTGACTTAGAAATCATTTCAAATTCGAGCATTTGTTTTAATACTAGATTTCTTCGTTCTATCGCCCCATCAAAGTTTTTATAGGGATCAAGGGCGGTTGGTCTGTTTACAATGCCAGCCAGCATGGCCGCTTCACTTAAGGTGATGTCATCCACATCTTTTCCAAAATATTTTTTCGATGCGTTTTGCACACCCCAGGCACCGCTGCCAAAATACACTTGATTCAAATACATTTCCAATATTTCATCTTTCGTATATTTCTTTTCGATTTCAATCGCCAGAAATACTTCTTCCAATTTTCTTTTATAGGTTCTTTCAGGTGACAAGAGAGCGTTTTTCGTCAACTGCTGTGTTAACGTACTTCCTCCCGCCCGGATTCGGCCGGACAATAAATTTTGGAAAAAGGCGCGCATAATTCCCCGGACATCAAACCCTCTATGATCATAGAAGCGGTGGTCCTCAATGGCGACTATCGCGTCTTTCAAATGATCGGGCACTTTACCGATTGATACGCCTTCTGTCCGATTGGCGGATATTTTGCTGGCCTCATCGCTATCTTTGTCATAAATCACGGTAGCTTGAGCCAACCCTTGCTTTAAAGACTCGACATTCGCCGTGTTGGCCAAATACGCAAAATAAGATAATCCTATCAATATGAATAATGATACGAGCAATAATATAATTTGGTTTAAATGGGCTTTTTTCCATAGTTTTTTAACTGCAGCCCATAGTTTGTGAAAAAGTTGCATTCTTTTATCCCTTCTTTCTTCCACACCCATGCTACAGTAACCCATCTTCTAATATAAAGTTTTTTTATTTGAAAAGCCATTCCTTTTTTGTTGGCTAATCAGCAATATTTAGGAAAATACAACAAGTAAAAGAGGCGTACCCAATTTATTCCATTAGATACGCTCAAGGCGCAAGTCTACGCGCAAGAAGGACAAAACTCATTGCAAGCCGGTCTTTTCAACCACCTGAGCATTGTCGGCTTTGGATATGTTTTTCGGAAACTACTCCAAGCTCGCAGCAATTTCCGCTATCGCACTTTTCAATTTCTGTCGCTTCGCCGGCCATCGCCAGGCAAGCAGCCTTGTTACTTCACATGCACACCAATCTTCCTGTTTAATGAAGCTGGGGTGAATTACACATCGTCGGCATAAAAGCGGTTTGACTTTATATTATGTAACAATAAAAAAACAATCGGATCACCGATTGTCTACAGAATTTATAAGTTGGTCAACTTGAAGGTTTTGTTTCTTCAACCTTTCAATTTCTTCATCCATTGACTTCATATACATATACACAATTTGCCTTGTCTTATCATTAGCTCCGATGATATCCAAATGCTTCATACATTTTCGAATGGCTGGATGCTGCCGTCTGTTAGGTTCATGTTCATTTTTCATGACCGGTTTCACCCCGCGTGACAAGATTGTGCCTTGTCCAATTTTATACTGTGGCTGATCCGAGCATTCGACACCATCATGATTTTACTTGCATAAAAATTAAGCAAATTGGCTGGGAAACGTTGATACCATTATTATAAATGACTTGGGAAAATTAATATATAGGCATATATCCCTGCTTTATAAAATGATACAATGGACATGGAATCCTGTTCTTTATAAAGAAAAAACTTGCAACATTTTGTATGAAGAATGAATATTTTGCCGAATAACGAATAATAGTCTTATAAAGTATTATTTTTTTGATAGAGCTTTTTATTTTCTAGTTGTTATAATAGTAGAGAGGTGAGTGAGGCTATGGATCAGCTAAAGGATGATGTGATATCTTATCTCCAAGAGAAAAAGACGACAATCCTCGAAAGATGGGATAAAAAAGCAATGCATCCGCCCGATCAGACCGGATCAGGACAATTAAGCACAAATAGCGTAGGGCGATTTATTTTAAAGGTAGCTTTGCATGGTCTGTCACTATCCAAAGCTGAACTGGAAAATTATTTGCAAGCCAACGCTTATAAATTGGCCAAGATTAAAATTAAGGATAATTTAGGGATTGAAACACTCGTATATAATGTCAATATGGCAAGAAACATGCTCGTGGATGAGCTATACAATTATCCTGCCCATCTAAAAAAGTTGGAACATATCTTTTCACAATTATTAAATATCATTGATCGATTCACATTTCATTTGATTTCCCACTACTGTGCCATAAAAAATCAAATGAATGAAGAGAAAAATCGCCATATTAATTCAAGTCACGAAGATCGCCTGACGTTACTCGGCCAGATGACATCCAGTTTTGTTCATGAATTCAGGAATCCGCTTACAACTGTTCAAGGATTCGTTCAACTATTGCGTGCCGAATACCCGGATCTCCCGTATATGGACATTATTTCGGCGGAGTTGGACCAACTAAAGTTCAGAATTACACAATTTCTTATGCTTTCCAAAAAGCAAGTGGTTGATCAAGAAAAAGTGGTCTTTTCCTTAAACGATTTAATGGATCAAATTTCTGCATTTGTTTATCCCAGGCTGCTCGAACTAAATGTTTCCTTAAAGCAAGAACTGGAACAAAATCTATTTGTAAAAGGGGTTCAAGAAGAAATTCGCCAAGTCATCATCAATATTATTTTCAATGCCATTGAGGTGATGGCGGCAGAGAGCTCCGAAGCAGTGATCCATATAAAAGGGTACAGAAAAGACGGGAAAATTGTTCTGGAAACATCCAATACAGGGCCTAAAATACCGGATCACCTGATTAAAAGCATTTTTGAGCCGTTTGTGACGACTAAGAAAACAGGAACTGGCCTTGGGCTTTATGTATCCAAAGAAATTATCGAAAAACATAACGGAAAATTATTTTGCCGGTCAAACGATGATTGGACTACTTTTACTATTATTCTCAATGCATATGATAAACAAGAAGGGTTTGACTAAACTTGGCAAAAGTGCAGACTGCCCCATACCTGCTGGGAAGTGAGGCAGTCTTTTTCCGGCAAATTATTTTATGAAGACAGTGCGGTAAACCGTCTCCACTTATATTTTAGTAACCCCAAGCAGCGCCGACAATAATCAACAAGATAAATAATACGACGATCAACGCGAAGCCTCCGCCGTAGCCAAAGCCATAGCCTCCAAAGCCATAACCGCATCCCCAGAAGCCCATGATCTTCACCTCCTGATTCGGGAATAAGGGAAAACCCCCTACACCATAAGCTATTCAAAAGCTTAGCTTTTGGATTGGGCGCTTCATTTATATACCATCAACTATTTTATCTTTCGTCTATTGATCGTTATACTAAGATATGAACCTTAAGTTCGAAGGGAGCACCATAATGAAATCACTCATACTAGCGGAAAAGCCCAGCGTAGCACGCGATTTGGCGCGTATTCTGGGCTGTAAAACAAAACAAAAGCATTATATAGAAGGAGAAAAGTTTGTCATTACTTGGGCACTAGGACATTTAGTGGAATTGAAGATGCCTGAAGACTATGATACAAAATATAAAACTTGGCGCATGGAAGACTTGCCCATTATCCCAGAGAAAATGGGCTTAAAAGTCATCAGACAAACAACAGCCCAGTTTAAAGGCATTGAGAGGCTCGCGAAAAGAAAAGACATGAAAGAACTGATTATCGCCACGGATGCCGGACGCGAAGGTGAACTTGTCGCCCGCTGGATTATCGAAAGAATCCGGTGGAATAAACCAATTAAAAGATTATGGATATCGTCCTATACAGACCGGGCGGTCAAAGAAGGCTTTCGCCGGTTGAAGCCCGCAAAACAATATGATTCACTATACAAATCAGCGGTTTGTCGTGCCGAAGCCGATTGGCTCATCGGCTTAAACGCAACCCGGGCCTTGACGACAAAATATGAAGATCCGTTATCCGCCGGTCGGGTACAAACACCAACATTGGCCATGATCTTAGACCGCGAAAAAGAGATCCAATCTTTTATTCCCAAACCATATTGGACCATTCACGCCCATGTCGGGACCTTAACAGCAATATGGGAAACAAATGGCAACAAAAACATTTTTTCAGAACAACAGGCCAAACAAATTTTCGAGAAAATAAAAGGCAAGCAGGCTCTCGTGAAAACGATCGAACGAAAAGAAAAAACAGAGCCGCAGCCCCTTCCCTATGATTTGACAGAATTGCAAAGGGATGCCAACAGACGGTATGGATTTTCCGCCAAAAAAACGTCCAACGTCTTGCAAAGCCTTTATGAGCAGCATAAACTCGTAAC
The DNA here is from genome assembly GCF_016909185.1 of Siminovitchia thermophila. Taxonomy (GTDB): domain Bacteria; phylum Bacillota; class Bacilli; order Bacillales; family Bacillaceae_C; genus Siminovitchia; species Siminovitchia thermophila. The sequence goes on from NZ_JAFBFH010000012.1 coordinate 40,092, forward strand.
GTATCCACGAACTGATTCTCGTTATCTAACGACGGATTTGGCCGGTACTATGTCAGAAAGGCTCTCCGCTCTTTCATCCGTTTATAAAGAAGAAGTGCGTCATGCAAGGAAACATAGTGGGAGCGTATTGGCGAAACGGGTTTTTAATAACGAAAAAGTAACCGACCATCACGCTATCATACCGACAGAAGAAAGACCTTCCATGAATGATCTTTCTGTGGATGAGAAAAAGTTGTACGGACTAATTGCCACAAGATTTTTGACTCTTTTTTATCCAATCTGCCGATTCGAATCGGTGCGGGCAGTATTTGATATTGAAGGGGAATTCTTTACAGTCCAAGAAACCATTGCGGTTGATCCCGGCTTTAAAGTGATTTTGCAAGGCAATGAACCTACGGAAGCTTCCAACAGTTTGGCAGTCCTCAAACCTGGTAAGAAAATCTCTGTACGCGACGCCATGTTGAAGGAAAATATGACAGAAGCACCTCCCCGGTTTAACGAATCGGACTTACTTGCCCGAATGGAGAAATACGGTTTGGGGACACCGGCAACAAGAGCCGACATTATCGAAAAGCTTTTAAGTTCCGAAGTCATTGACCGCCAAAATAACCGGTTGTATCCAACTCCAAAGGGCAAACAGCTGATTGATTTGGTGAATGACGAATTGAAATCACCCGAATTGACGTCTAAGTGGGAGGCCGAGCTTGAGGCCATTGCACGCGGAAAAGGCAATCCAGGCGAATTTTTACAAAAAATAAGAAACCAAACGAAACGAATCGTAACAGAAATAAAACAAAGCGAAAAAAAATATAAAGCACATAACTTGACAGGGACAAAATGTCCGGAATGCGGCTCTCTTATGAAAGAAGTGAAAAGAAAAGACGGCCGGATGCTCGTTTGCTCGGACATCTCGTGCGGCTTTCGAAAACGGAAAGACCCAAAACTGTCAAATCGCCGCTGTCCGCAATGCCGCAAAAAAATGGAAATCCACCAGGGGAAGGCGGGTGCCTATTTTCAATGCCGCCGCTGTAATATTGTAGAAAAGCTGGAAAAACAGAAAAAAGCCGTGTCAAAAAGAGAGGAGCGGCAGCTTTTAAAAAAATATTCAAATGACGAATCGTTTGGGAACAGTTTGGCGGATGCGTTAAAGTCAGCCATGGAAGAGAAAGATGAATGAGATCACTGTCAAGCTCCTTGTCCGTAATTTTGGAGCTGACAAATCTTCTCATCTAAAAAAAGGCGGTGCCGCGCGGCACTGCCTTTTTTCAAATTCTACATGTCCATCGAGCTGTAGAGATTAGCCATTTCAATAGCGCTGACAGCCGCTTCCCATCCTTTGTTTCCCGCTTTTGTCCCGGCACGCTCTATAGCCTGTTCAATCGTGTCAGTCGTCAATACCCCAAAAATAACAGGTGTACCAGATTCCATTGCGGCGTTAGCAACTCCTTTTGCCGCTTCTGCACTTACATAATCAAAATGGGGTGTCGCCCCGCGAATTACTGTGCCAAGCGTAATAATGGCATCATAATCATTTGTCTTGGCCATTTTTTTGGCCGTTAAGGGAATTTCAAATGCACCGGGGACCCAAGCAATGGAAACATCGCCTTCGGAAACCCCGTGCCGTTTGAGCGCGTCCAATGCACCGGAAAGAAGTTTTCCCGTAATAAATTCGTTGAACCTGCCTGTCACAATGCCTATCTTCAAACCTGTCCCAACAAGATTTCCTTCAAAAACTTTACTCATTTAAGCCTCTCCCTTTTCTTAGAATAGCAACATATGACCCAATTTCTCAGCTTTTGTTTTTAAATATCTTTCGTTCTCTCTTTTCGTTGGCAACTGTATCGGTATTCTCTCAACAATGTCCAAACCCAATCCTCGCAAGCTCGATATCTTTCTTGGATTATTCGTTAATAACCGCACCTGCTTGACGCCAAGATCCTTTAAAATATGCGCTCCTATGGAAAAGTCACGCATGTCGGCGGGGAAACCGAGCTTTTCATTCGCCTGTACCGTATCATACCCTTCATCCTGCAATTGGTAGGCTTTTAATTTATTGACAAGCCCGATCCCTCTTCCTTCTTGGCGCAAATAAAGCAGTACACCGTTTTCCTCTTCAGAAATCCGTTCTAGGGCAGCCTCTAGTTGAGGGCCGCAGTCGCAGCGGCATGAACCGAACACATCCCCTGTTAAACATTCAGAATGCAAGCGGACAATAATAGGCCAATCGGAAGAAACATCCCCTTTTACAAGTGCCACATGTTCTTTCCCGTCCGTTTTATCTACATAACCGATCATCTTAAAATCTCCGTACTTCGTAGGGAGTTTCGTCTCCGCTTCCCGGCTCATCTCCGATTCTGAAAAAAGCCTGTACATGATTAAATCTTTTATTGTAATCATGACCAAGCCAAATTGGCCGGCCAACTTTTCAAGATCTGTAAGACGTGCCATCGTTCCATCGTCATTCATAATTTCACAAATAACGCCCGCCGGCTTTGCACCACATAATACAGCAAGATCCACCGCAGCTTCCGTATGTCCCGGCCGCTTTAATACTCCCCCGTCCACAGCTACGAGGGGAAATACGTGGCCCGGTCTGTTAAAATCAGCAGGTCTTGCGCCGTCTTCAAGCATTTTTAATATCGTTGTAGAGCGCTCAAATGCGCTGATACCTGTATGGGTGGAAATATGATCTATGCTGACAGTAAAGGCCGTTCCGAGCGGATCTGTATGTTCAAGCACCATTTTCGGCAAATTCAAATCGACCGCCAACTCTTTTGTAATCGGTGTACAGATAAGACCTCGCCCCTGTTTCGCCATAAAATTAATCACTTCCGGGGTCGCTTTTTCGGCGAGAGCAACAAAATCCCCTTCATTTTCCCGATCCTCATCATCAACAACGATAATCATTTTTCCTTTTTTCAATTCTTCCAATGCAGTTTCAATATCAGCAAACATATTTTCACCTCCATACTTTCTCCATTCAGAACTGATCAAATAAAGTGAAACTTCATTCAGTAGGGCTCCTACTGAATGTTAGTTGAACCAATCGGGCATTTAGGTGCCGTTTGCTCCCACTTAGACCTTTTGTATTCACTCAAGATTTTGAAAGGGGAGTCTTACGGCACCTTACATGCACACATGCTACAAATCGGAATACTAGCAACTTTTTTAAAATCCTTGCGACCTTTTTGGAATACTAGCTACTTGACTTCTTTTACTTTCGACTTTTACGAAATAGTAGCGGCTTGACTCTAATTACTAGCAACTTTCTGAAATAGTAGCGGCTTGACTCATTTACTTTCAACTTTTACGAAATAGTAACGGCTTGGCTCTAATTACCAGCAACTTTCTGAAATAGTAGCGGCTTGACTTACATAACTAGTCACTTGTCCAGATTACTAGCGACTTTCCCCTTGAAATACGGAATTTATAAAAAACCATTGTTGACAAGGGTTTCCATTGTGACACCCCTGTTTGATTGGCCTGTTTTGTTGAGCATATGAAAGACATATTTTGCAAGCATGTCACATTCTATATTTACTGGATCTCCAACCGCTTTTTCGGCCAGAATGGTTGCTGTTTGTGTATGCGGAATGAGGGAAATAGTAATGTTGTTTCCCTTCACGCCAAACACGGTCAATGAGGTTCCATCAATGGCAATCGAACCTTTATCATGAATAAAGGAATGACATGTATCGGGTACTTGAATCGTTACATACAACGCGTTCTCACTGCGCTTTTTCTCTATAATGGTACCTGTGCCGTCGACGTGGCCGCTCACAAAATGTCCTCCGAATCTGCCATCGGCTCTCATTGCCCGTTCAAGGTTGACAACCGAACCAGTCCGCAATTTTTTCAAGGCGGTGGCCATATACGTTTCAGGCATGATGTCGGCCGCAAAGGAATTGGCATCAAACTTAGAAACTGTAAGACATACACCATTGACAGCGATACTGTCTCCTAAATGAACATCTTGCAACACTGTTTTGGCTGCAATCATGATCGTAAAGGATGTAGAACCGTGTACCACCTTCGAAACAGTTCCAATTTCTTCAACAATCCCGGTAAATATCGTCTTCTCCCCCTTCCTTTGGCACAGCAATAATCTTAATGTCGGGACCTACTTTTTCAACCGCTTGGAACGCGATGGGGGTTCCTTCTTTTATCAGCTCTTTTGGCGTTCCGCCAAACACTGGGCGGCCTTTATCATCAGATAATATCCTTGGCGCCATATACATGATTATTTCTTGAAATGCCTGAGCCTGAATAAAAGAAGAATGGACCGTACTTCCTCCTTCAACAAACAATGAAGTAATTTGTTCTTCTCCCAGCCACGTAAGCAGTGAATCAATATGAATCATGTCTGATGGCATTCTTTTTACTTGTACACCCAGTTGTTCAAGAGCAACCTGTCTGCTTTGTTGAGCACCTTTCCCGCACACAACAATGACTGGGGCGACACTATCATGAAGCATATTGGCTTGCAAAGGTATGGTTAAAAGGGTATCTAACACAATTCGAATGGGATGTATTCCACCTTGGGGCAATCGAGTGGTGAGATGGGGGTTATCGGCCAGGACTGTGTTCACACCAATTAAAATCGCATCGTGGCGATGGCGATATTCATGAACATCCATCCGCGCCTCTTTTGAAGTAATCCATTTGCTGTTCCCGCTCGCAGCTGCTGTTTTTCCGTCGAAGGTAACAGCTGTTTTCAATGTGACGAACGGCTTTTTTGTTTTGATAAAATGAAAATAGTGTTTATACAAAGTTCGGGAAACATCTTCACATATTCCCGCCTCAACAAAAATTCCGGCATCGCGCAATTTGTCTGCGCCTTTTCCCCCAACAAGCGGGTTCGGATCAACACTCGCGATATAGACATTTCTAATCTTTTTGCGAATGATCAGGTTTGCGCATGGCGGCGTTTTCCCCGTATGTGAACAAGGTTCAAGCGTAACATACAGATCGGCTCCTTCAGCCTTGTCTCCCGCCTGCATAAGCGCATTTACTTCTGCATGCGGCTCTCCGGCTTTCATATGCGCTCCCATACCGATGATCCGGCCGTCTTTTACAACGACACAACCAACGGGCGGGTTCGGGCTTGTTTGTCCGATAACAGACTCGGCAAGCTGCAATGCCAATTTCATATAAAATTCTTTATCAGGCATGGCTCCTCCTTTCAAAATGACCATGATCTCGACGGAAAAGCCCCGAAACGATTTGTTTCGGGGCTTAAAAGAACAGCAAAGTTAACGTTTGGACAAAGCTTTTCCATAGAAAAATAAGCATGCTTACAAGCATGTTTTGTCCTAACGCCAGTTTCCTTCTCCCATCCAGACTATCACTGTCGGCTTTGGAATTTCACCAAATCCACCGTCTTGACACAAGACGGGTCACGGGCTAAGAGAGATCATCTCATCACCGCCGGTAGGGATTTTCACCCTGCCCCGAAGGAAAACTTATTCGAATTTTTATGATCACTGGTTTCTCCCTTTACTCGAAAGTGTTTATTATAAACATTTATGCGTTAGAAAAACGACCAAATGTCTACCAGTGATTTTACACTTTCGATTGGTTAAATTCTATCAGCATAAAAAAATAAAAGCAAGAGCTTTCTTGTCGGGGGTTTTCCGACAGCCTGTAAAAGCAAGAGCTTTCTTTCTCTTACTTCCCACCAAACCATTCAAAGAACGATTTTTTTGAAGCTTTATAAGACGTCCCACTTTAGCCACACTGAGTAGTTCATATATCAGGCGCCTATCACTGTTGAGGATGCTTCGGTTCTAACGCTTCTGGTAATTAAACAATTGCAATAGATAATCCATCTTAACATCAATTCTCATGAAATTCACCTTTATGAACACACACATTACCGTTCTGAAGTTCTTAAACCTTTTCTTTTAACCGTGCGTGATCGTCGTGTGCTCATTAAAAACATGTATAAATCACATAAAAAGCAAGTGAACGATTTTTAAGGCCTTGAACTGACGCCCCATTATGAATCGTAATAATACATAACTTTGCACTTTATTTATGTAAAAAAGGATCTTCCCAGTCATATCTATCGAATAAAAAGTTCACTAAATATGCATGTTATTTAAGTACTGCAATCATGTATTAGTGATAAACTAACTAGATGTATGGAGTTGATATGAATGATTCAGCATGTGAAAACACATCAATTACTCATGGAAGCAGCCCACTTTATAAATAATTGTTACAGTGAACTTGGGATTTCTAAAGAAAAGCAATTGAAACGAATTGAGGAAATAAAAAATGAAATAAACGCTACCGGAACTTATGTTCACAAGACTTTTGAATTAGAACACGGAGCCAAAATGGCGTGGCGAAATAGTAATCGCTGTATAGGGCGATTGCTCTGGAATAGGCTGCATGTTTTTGATGCGCGGCATGTACAAACAGCAGACGACGCCTATAAAACATTAATAAAACATATTGAATATGCTACAAATAATGGGAAAATCAGGCCTACTATCACGATCTTTGCGCCCCGAAAAAACGGAAAAAATCCAATCAGAGTTTGGAACCATCAATTAATACGTTATGCCGGATACAAAGAAGGCGATCAAGTAATTGGAGATTCAACGTCTATCAAATTGACCAACATGTGCGTAAAAATGGGGTGGCGAGGAAACAAAACCCCCTTCGATATTCTTCCGCTTGTCGTTCAAGAATATGGGGAAGAACCAAAGCTATATGAGATTCCCAAGGAAATGGTGAAAGAAGTTCCTATAACTCACCCGGAGCTTACTGGTTTTAGCAAGCTGGATATAAGGTGGTACGCTGTTCCCATTATTTCAGATATGCGTTTAGAGATAGGCGGAATTGATTATCCGCTGGCTCCGTTTAATGGTTGGTATATGGGGACCGAAATTGGAGCAAGAAACTTGGCGGATGAAGACCGTTATCATTTACTGCCAAAAGTGGCGGAAATCATGGGCTTGGATATTCAGTCCAACCGATCATTATGGATGGACAAAGCTTTAATTGAATTAAATATCGCGGTGTTGCATTCTTATGAAAAAGCGGGTGTCACGATTGTCGACCATCATACGGCAGCCAAGCAATTGAAACAATTTGAAGAAAACGAAATAAAAAGCGGACGCCCGGTCACCGGGGATTGGACATGGCTTATTCCACCAATATCTCCAGCAACAACTCATATTTTTCATAAACCTTATAACAACGAAATTTTAACCCCTAACTACTTTTATCAAGAAGATCCTCAAGAAAGCTAAACAGTCAATTTCCAACAATGAGTTGATTGAAACAGTTTGGGCTTTCCTATTTATTGTTGCTTTGAGAATTGTTTTTGACATGTGAAAATAATTGTGAATGAAAGGCCAGAAAGAATGGACGCTTTTTTAACGTGATGGTTCATGTGCCAAATGCTTTTTTTCAGTTGCCCATCCGCAATTTTCTAGATAACCCTTTTCAAAACATCCATAATCCCTCTAAGGACACATGTAGCAGGCAATGCCAAGTATACCCTAATGGGTGTGTGTCCTTATTTGGGGCTTCTTAAAAAAATGTTGGGGATGATTCTGTACGTTACGATTGCATTTACGGCAAGATTGGATTTATTCCCTGTAAAACAGGCTGAAATAACTGCTTCGGAAGCACCGCCTCTTTTTACAATTTATCCGAAGAACTCCTGTCTACATGCTGTTTATTGTTCAGCCGGATTTTTCAAAAACGAAATATTCACAAAAATGATTCTTCATGAGCAGAAGCTATGATATACTTTGATTGTACAATAGAAGAAGGCTCTCTCAAGGGTGGTCTGGCTCACTCCCGGTGAAAGGGGGTGATGCCATTGACGGTATTTGAAGCGCTGTCACTTATGATTGCTTTCGGCGCTTTGATCGCGATACTGTCCGAAGACAAAAAGAAATAGACCTCCCTTGAGCCCTCGACAAGTTTAGGGGATCGGTCTATTTCATGTAGACAATCTGAGCCGGCCGCTCTTGAAAGGGCGGCTATTGTACGAGGCCGCAAGTGTCGGCAACACTTGCGGTCCTTTTTATTTTACTTATGTCGTACCCTTTTTATAACATATTATTTTATCGATTACAATAAACAATATGCCCCGGCAGGAACAATCCTTGCCAAGGCATATGCATTTTCTTTACTAAAATTGCGCGGCTTCTGTCGATCCAGCCAACGCTGTTGTGGAAGACTTTCCGCCCGAAATGACGAGAGATACTTCATCGAAATAACCTGTTCCGACTTCACGCTGATGGCGAGTTGCCGTATATCCGTCAGATTCGGAAGCAAATTCGGCCTGTTGCAGTTTGGAGTATGCAGCCATTCCTGTTTCTTTATATCCTTTGGCAAGCTCAAACATGCTGTGGTTAAGAGAGTGAAACCCGGCCAGCGTAACAAATTGGAATTTGTAACCCATTTTACCCAACTCTTGCTGGAAGCTGGCAATTTCCTTATCCGTTAGCTTGCTCTTCCAGTTAAATGATGGTGAGCAGTTGTACGCGAGAAGTTTTCCGGGATACTTTTCATGGATCGCTTCGGCAAATCGTCTTGCTTCATCCATATCAGGTTCGGCCGTTTCACACCAAATAAGATCGGCGTATGGAGCATACGCAAGTCCCCTGGAAATGGCCTGATCCAGCCCCGGTTTCGTATAGTAAAACCCTTCTGGACTCCTTTCTCCTGTTAAAAATGGATGATCGTAAGGATCAACATCACTTGTCAGCAAGTTCGCTGCATTGGCGTCTGTGCGTGCAACTATGACAGTAGGGATATCCATGATATCTGCAGCAAGTCTTGCGGCAATCAAATGCTTGATGGCTGTTTGGGTGGGCTGAAGCACTTTTCCTCCAAGATGGCCGCATTTCTTTTCGGATGCAAGCTGGTCTTCAAGGTGAACGCCTCCCGCACCGGCTTCAATCATTGCTTTGGTCAATTCGAATACATTTAACGGCCCGCCAAAACCTGCCTCCATATCCGCGACTATCGGCGCAAACCAGTATGTGTCTCCCTTCCCTTCCGCTTGCTGGATTTGATCGGCACGCTGCAATGTTTGATTAATGCGTTTGACAACCTGCGGCACGCTGTTGGCGGGATATAAGCTTTGGTCCGGATACATATGGCCAGCCAAGTTCGCATCTGCGGCCACTTGCCATCCGCTTAAGTAAATGGCTTTCAAACCCGCTTTTACCTGCTGCATCGCCTGATTTCCTGTTAATGCGCCAAGTGCGTTGATGTAGTCCTCTTCATTAATGAGTTTCCACAACCTCTCTGCTCCCATGCGCGCCAATGTATGTTCCACAACGACCGAGCCGCGAAGCTTTACAACATCGGCTGCCGAATACGGCCGTTCAATCCCTCTCCAGCGATCCGTTTTCCAACTTTCTTCGATTTGGCGAATTTGTTCCTCTCTTGTGGACATTCTTTTCTCTCCCATTCAATTCATATTTTTTTATCATGAGTAGATTGGCTTTAAGCCAATCTATCAATCACTCAACCTGTTGTATATCTGAATTCTAATAACACAATATGTTATATAACACTATAAGCAAAAAAATTAATCAATATCAGCGCAGCATTGCAAGGATTCCTTAAAAGAAGAGTATTCTGTTCCACACTTGGGACAAATCTCAACTTCTGTATGTGGTTTTTCCAAAACGACCACCTCCGGCGCTTTTTGCGGTACGACCACAAACGAACCATCAGCCTTTTTCTTGAGTGTTAATAATTCGTTTCCATATATAAATGTAGTTCCGTTCATATCTTCGATTGATTTTCCCATGACTAATCTTTCCATCACCCATTCGTCAATAAAGATTCTTCCAGCTGATTGGTTTGTTTGCATATTGTCACCTTCTTATGATTTGTTGTTATTAATATATAACAGACACAAATATTTATCAAGTGTTATATAACAATTATTTTGAAAAATTTTCTCTTTTACTCAATATAGCAAAATGAGCTTGACTGCTTGCCTTATGCCCTGTTCAAAGCCCGTTTCTTCTTGAATTCCAATCGGCGCCGATGCAAGATTGGTTCCGTATAGCCGTTTGGCTGATGTTTACCTTCTAATACGAGTTCACAAGCCGCTTGAAATGCGACGGATTCGTCATAGTTTTCGGACATCGGTATATAGTTTGGATCGCCAGCATTTTGTTCATCAACCACTTTTGCCATTCGTTTCATTGTTTCCAACACTTGCTCTTTCGTACAGATGCCATGATGAAGCCAGTTGGCCATATGTTGGCTTGAAATTCTCAAGGTGGCCCGGTCTTCCATTAGGCCGATATTATGAATATCAGGTACTTTGGAACAGCCCACGCCTTGTTCAACCCAGCGGACAACATACCCCAGTATGCCTTGGGCGTTATTGTCCAGTTCTTCCTGAATTTCTTCATTGCTCCAGTTTGGTATGTGCTGCAAAGGAATTTTCAATAAATCATCTTTCATATCCGCTGTTTTCTTGTAAAGCTTCTTTTGTACTTCTTTTACATTTGCTTGATGATAATGGAGCGCATGCAATGTCGCCGCTGTCGGTGAAGGCACCCACGCCGTATTTGCCCCGGCTTTGACATGGGCAATTTTTTGTTCAAGCATATCTTTCATTTTGTCAGGCATTGCCCACATGCCTTTTCCAATTTGAGCTTTGCCTGGAAGTCCAGTTGCAAGCCCTATCAAAACATTTGATTTTTCATATGCACTCAGCCATGTGGAGTGTTTCATGTCATTTTTCCGGATCATGACCCCAGCTTCCATGGAAGTATGGATTTCATCGCCTGTTCTGTCAAGAAACCCGGTATTGATAAAGACGATACGGTCACGCACCTGTTTAATACAGGCTTTTAGATTTAACGATGTCCGTCTTTCTTCGTCCATTACGCCCATTTTTATAGAGTTTCGTTCTAAACCAAGAAGATCCTCGACGCGGTCAAACAATGTATTGGCGAAAGCAACTTCCTCAGATCCATGCATTTTCGGCTTAACGATGTATATCGAGCCTTTTTCTGAATTTTTCTTTACTGTATTGCCAAGTAAATCATGCTTCGCAATTAAACTCGTTACAATCGTATCAAGAATGCCTTCCGGAACTTCTTCCCCGTTTTCATCAAGAATCGCGGGTGTTGTCATTAAATGGCCAACGTTGCGAATGAGCTGCAATGAGCGGCCTTTCAAGCGAATGTTTGTACCCTCAGATGATGTATATGTTCGATCATCACTAAGTGAACGCTGGACGGTTTTTCCATTTTTTGAAAAAGTGGAAGTGAGTGTTCCTTTCATCAGGCCAAGCCAGTTTCTGTAGACAAGCACTTTATCTTTTGCATCCACTGCAGCAACTGAATCTTCACAATCCATAATAGTGGACAGAGCCGATTCCAAAATCAAGTCTTTGACACCGGCATCATCCGTTTTTCCGATCGGATCATCATGGTCAATTTGTATTTCTACATGCAGCCCGTTATTTTTTAATAAAATTGCCTCTGGTTGTTCCATGTTACCACGGAAGCCGAAAAATTGACTTGCATCTTGCAGTCGTGCTTTGCCGCCATTTTTTAGTCGGACAATAAGCTCGCCTTCGTCCACAACATATTTTACCGCCTCCTGATGAGAGGATTTAGCCAGGGGGAACACGTGATCCAAAAATGCCTTTCCATACGCGATTACTCTTTGTCCCCTAATCGGATTGTAAGTGTCGGTCCGCTCCGCACCGTTAGATTCATCGATCGCATCTGTACCATATAATGCATCATACAAACTCCCCCACCTTGCATTGGCCGCATTAATGGCATATCTCGCGTTATTGATAGGTACAACGAGCTGCGGTCCTGCCTGTACGGCAATTTCGTCATCAACACTGTCAGTTGTGATGTGAAAATCTTCCACCTCAGGCTCCAGGTACCCAATTTCCTTCAAAAACTTCTTATAATCTTCTAACCTGAAAGAATTGACATGCTGTTGATGCCATTCATCTATTTTGCTTTGCAAGGTTTCACGTTTTTTGAGTAATTGTTTGTTTACGGGGGCAAGATCGCGAAAAATATGGTCCATTCCTTTCCAAAATGCTCCATGGTCTACACCCGTCTGGGGCAAAGCCTCTTGTTCAATGAAATCATAAAGAACCGAAGCAACCTGCATTCCGCCTACTTTTACATATTTCTCCATTCCCTCTCCTCCTAAAAAACAGCATTGTTATATATCAGATTTAATGAAATCGTATTTATTATATAACAACATTTTTGGAAATGAAAGAGTTTTTTAGCAAATCAGACCATAAATCTGGAAATTTATGAAGCAAAAGCTTCAAAAGTCTCTTTTTTTTAAAAGCCAAAAGTGCCGGCAGCTTCTTGCCAAAAAAAAAAGAATCCACTCTTTGTAAAAGGGATTCCTAAATGGATTCAACATGCTCGCGGCTTCTTTTTGCCTCCATTTTTCCAACGATATAAATGCTTGCTTCATACAGAAGCGCCATGGGAACGAGAACCATTAATTGGCTGACAAAATCGGGCGGCGTTATTAGCGCCGAAACAATGGCGATCACTAAATAAGCCCATTTTCTGGCTATTTTCATCCTCTCTTTCGTTAATACACCGATGGATGACAAAAACATGGCAATGATCGGCAATTCGAATAAAAATCCAAGCGGAATCGTTGTCATAATCAGAAAATGAATATATTCCTGAGCTGAAACGATGACATCAAAATTTATGGCCCCAACCTTCATCAGAAAATGATAGCTTAAAGGATTCACAATAAAATATCCGAAAGCTACCCCGCCGATAAACAGGAAAAACATGGCAGGTGAATAAAGGCCGAGAAATCTGATTTCCTTTGGCTTCAATCCCGGCTTGACAAACTGCCATAAAAAATGAACAAGAAAAGGAAGAGAGAGCCCGAGTGCCAGTGTTACACAAATGGAGGTGTAAAATTTCACGACTTGAAACGGGCCAAACACAACTAGCTCATTCTCTTTTGTTACGTACGGAAACCACCAGTTGATTGTTGAGAATACAGCCATCAAAAACAACATAAATACGATGCCGCTTTTTATGAATTGCTTGCGGAGATCACTAAGGTGTTCCACAAGCGAATCTGTATTCTTTTTTGCCTCCATGCCCCCTCCAGAGGATTGATCCAGTTGTTCCGTCCCTTTAGGTGAAACCGCCTGCTTATCCAAGGGACTGAGGAATCTTCGTTTTTGTTTGACTACTGGTCCCATAAAAAACACCTTCTACATCATAGTTGCTTTTTCTTATCCTGTTTCGGGGTCTCGTTCTCATCCATGATTTCCCGCGTCGACTTTTTAAATTCGGAAAGTGTTTTTCCCATCGCTCCGCCAATTTCAGGTAGTTTTTTTGGGCCAAAAATGATGAGAACGATCACCAAAATAATGATAAGGCCGGGTATGCCAATTTGTGCTACTCCCATTAAAGCCACCTCCTAACGTTATACTAGGCTTCCTCCGTTTTTACTGTATTTGATAACGCCTTCCGCACAGCGATAAGCCAGTGCGCCAACTGTCCCTGTCGGATTATATCCGCTATTATGCGGAAAATTGCCGGCACCGACAACAAACAGATTATCCGCATCCCAATGTTGCAAATAATTATTGACGACACTCGTATCAGGATCAGAACCCATGATCGTTCCGCCTGTATTATGCGTCGTTTGATAAGGAACGATGTCATAATCGGAAATCGCATTTGAAGGAACAACTTCCTTCGCGCCCATTTCCTTTATAATTTCTGCGGACCGATCCGTCGCAAATTGATGGAGCGCGCGATCCTGGTCCGTAAAATTATAAGTCATCTGCAATAATGGCAGGCCAAAGGCATCCTTGTACGTCGTGTCCAATGATAGATAATTTTCCCGGTGGGGAAGCGTTGCTCCCTGACCGCCGACAAACAGTGTCCTCGTGTAATAATGGATCGAGGCTTTTTTGAACTCCTCTCCCCACAAGGGAACATCCGGCGGAACCGGGTTGCTGGATATGGGTCTTGTGCCCGATTGTACAATCCAAATTCCCGCCCCGTGCAAAAAGTCTTCTTTTGAATGGTCAAAATTATCGCCATTAAAGTCATCCATATACATGCCCAGCGCTCCGGCTCCCATAAACGTGTTCATTTGTTCATCGAAAAATCCGGTTGCACCCGCGTTGATCTGATAACAATAATTTTTTCCAAGTGTCCCCCTTCCCGTATCCGGATCATATGGGGTCCCGATATCAGATATCATGAGAAGCTTCGCATTGTTAAGCACATAACTTGTCAGTACAACCGTTTCGGCTGGCTGGATAAACTCTTCCTTTGTCAAAGTATCGATATATCTGACACCCGTCACTTTATCCCCTTGTTTCAAAACTTCCACAACATTGGAATTTGTCCTTACTTCAAAATTTCCTGTCTTTACGGCTGTTGGAACAACCGTTACTTCCGGAGTGGATTTCGCGCCGTATTCACATCCAAACCTTTCACAAAAACCGCAATATTGGCATGCATAGATGGTCTCGCCATCCGGGTTTTTATAAGTCTCCGACAAATTTCCCGATGGCATCATGTACGGATTATATCCTTTATCTGTTGTCGCTTTTTTAAATTTCTCCAGAATTGGCGTCATTTTCATCGGTGGTGTCGGGTATTCATTTTTCCTTTTTCCTCCAAGTGGATTGGCTTCACCCGAAATGCCGGCAGTCTTTTCAAATTGATCGTAATATGGTTCAATTTCGTCATATGTAATGCCCCAATCCTGAAGCTGAAAGCCTTCCTTAATCTTGTTTTTTCCGTACTTCTTTTCCGTCTGTGACTTAATTTCAAAGTCGTATGGAAGGAATCTGAACGTCCAGCCGTTCCAGTGAGTGCCAGAACCGCCAAGCCCTTCACCAAGCAGAAATGAACCCATTTGCCGCATTGGAAGCGCACGCTCTTTACGAGTGTTTCTAAACGTAATTGTTTCCTTCGACAAATCTTGCATTAATTCATAACGGATCGCATATCTATATTCATCATGTATTCGCAAATAATCTTCCGTTCCTCTTTTTCGTCCTCTTTCCAGACCGACAACTTTTAATCCCGCTTTCGCACATTCTGCTGCGACAATACCTCCGGTCCAACCGACACCGACCGTCACAACGTCCACTTTATCCAGTGTTTTAGCCATGATTTACATCTCCTTTAATGATCCATGCTTGACAATGATTGTGGCTTGATCTTTTGAAATTTGTCACTCTCAATGACATTTATGTATGCGGCCTGATGACCCGGAAAGTTTTTCATTTTCCAACCATCCATATTGTTATTTCCGCCATAGATCGGGTCGGAGTATGCCCCCTCCAATGTGGCAGACCTAAGAAGGGTAAAGAAAAAGCTTGAGGTGACTCCATTCAATTTCACTTCCCCTTTTTGAAAAGCCGTTAAAATCTCATCCATTTGACCGCCTTCCAGATCCGTGAAGCTTTTTTTAAATCGCTTCTGAGCCTCATTGTCTAAGGCAGCGATGCCGACAGAAAAAATTTCCGCCCTTGTTAAGGGACTCTGATACCCTTGCGTCTCCTTTCCCACAAAAAACGGTCCTTGCATATATTCTCTGGAATTCATTCCATAAGCGCCCGCAAGCTGGTTGTCTATGAAATAGGGCACACCCAATTCGATGGCCCCCGGCCCCAAATCATCCTTGGGAAATATCCTTTCCGTTGCTTGGGACAGTATTTTAAAGTCTGCATCCCTCGTAAAAAACTTTCTGCCTTTCGGACTGATCTGTCTGGCTTTTTCACGGGTTTCTTCCGGGGATGTTTCCGTATTATTTCTGGCATTGTAGCCAATGACGCCTCCCAGTAAGCCGCCTCCGACCAATGTGCCAGTAACAATGCCGGACCTTTTTAAAAAGTCCCGGCGAGAAAGTCCTTTATCCTTTTCTGTCATAATGAACCCTCCTGCACTGTAAGTAAATGATCCAAACAATGAATGGATCTTTTTAAAAAAATAAAAAAACAACCGCTTAAGACTTTTATTGCACTTTAGCGGCTGTTTTAAACTCTGTAAGTGAAAAATTATTCATTTTTACTATTATTTGGTAGATGATGGAAGAAATTCTTCCATGCAAATCCTTTGACCTGTTCTTCAGAATAATATTTAAGCAATTCATTTATGAGATTTTGGTATTTAGAAGCATCTTCCAAACCGATGATATGCTCGTCGATGCCGTCAAAGTCGGAACCAAATCCGATGTGCTTGACGCCCCCCAATGAACAAAAATGATCAATGTGTTTGATGAGATCTGAAATATATACTTTTTCCTTATTGGCCGTAAAGTGCGGATAAAACACTACATGAATCATGGCGTTTTTCATAAAAAGTGTTTTTGCCTGGTCGTCGGTCAAGTTCCTCTGATGGCCACAAACTGCTTTGGCGTTTGAATGGCTGGCGATTGGATAGTTTGCTAGTTCAACCACTTCCCAAAAAGCGCGTTCACTTAAGTGGGATACGTCGGTAAACAGGTGGTGGTTGTTATGGAACTGAACAACCTGTTTTCCGAATGCAGTCAGACCTGCTCCCCGCGGCTCTTCTATTCCATCAGCCGCAAGATTGGCGTTATTCCAAGTAAGCCCGACCAGCCTTACACCAAGGCGATACAAGATACTAAGCTTTTGCGGATCACTGCCAATGCAATCAACCCCTTCAAGGGAAAGAATGGCTCCGATTTCATCTTCCCCCAATGTAAGCAAATCCGACCATTGCTTAATATGCTTCATCCCATTCTTTTCAACGATGTTTGAATAAAAATAATGCACTTGATCAAGGGCGGCTTGAAATTTTGCCTCTTCTTTCACTTCGGGAGGGACAAAAATGGCGAAACATTGGACTTTAACCTTCCCTAGTTTCATTTTTTCCCTATTGACATCCAGTTTCGGGGAATGCTCAAAATCCAATTTCCCGCTGCTGTTCCACATTTTCCACAATACGTCACAATGAAGATCCACAATATTCATGTCTTTCCCACCTGTTCTGTGTTTTTAATAAAATGATCAGTGTTCAACCAAAGAGAAGCAAAAAACTTGAAAAGGATCAGCGCTACTTTCATTTGGCTTCAAAAAAAGAAACTATTGGCAATAGGCAGTTATAGATGTATTCTTTTTAAACGCAAAGCATTTGCCACAACAGAAACCGAACTGAATGCCATGGCCGCACCCGCAATCCATGGAGCCAGCAATCCCGATGCCGCAATGGGAATTCCGGCTGTATTATATGCCAATGCCCAAAACAAATTTTGTTTGACATTTTTCATGGTAGCTTTACTGAGCTGGAATGCCTTTGATACAAGCCTTAAATCCCCACCCAAAATTGTTATATCCGCGGCTTCAATCGCCACATCGGTTCCAGTATCAATGGCAATCCCAATGTCCGCCACGGCAAGGGCTGGCGCGTCATTCATACCATCTCCAACCATCGCTACGATTTTTCCATTCTTTTGCAATTCCTGAACCATTTCCGCCTTTTGCTCTGGCAGCACTTCCGCGTATACTTGATCAATTCCCACTGTGCTGGCAATCGTATGAGCAGTCCTTTCATTATCACCTGTAAGCATGATGACTTCCAGCCCTTGTTTTTTTAATTCGTGAATGGCATCACGCGCATGTTCTTTTACCGTATCTGCAACTGCAACAATTCCGGCCAAGCGTCCATTAATGGCTATGAACATAACGGTTTTCCCTTTTTTCTCAAAATTCCGCACCTGTTTCGCCTTTTCTTGGTATAACACGAGTTGGTCCCGCATCAGCTTTCTAGTGCCGATTAAAATTTGTTTGCCATCAATATCCGCTTTAATCCCTTGTCCTTGTATTGCCTCGAAGCTTTTGACTGCTTTCGGTTTGACTCCCTTTTCTTGTCCATATGTTACTATCGCATCTGCAAGTGGATGCTCGGAAACAGATTCAGCCGAAACCAAATACTGTAAGGCATTTTGGTGGAAAAGCTCTATATCGGTAACAACCGGCTTGCCAACTGTAATGGTGCCTGTTTTATCAAAGATAACCGCATTTACTTTATGAGCAATCTCCAAATGTTCGCCACCTTTAAATAAAATGCCCGTTTCCGCCCCCTTTCCCGAACCAACCATAATGGCAGTCGGAGTGGCAAGTCCCAAAGCACAAGGGCAGGCAATGACAAGAACAGTAATGGATGCTTCCAGTGCTTTTTCCAGATTCCCCTGGTCTAAAAGGAACAGCCACGCCAGAAAAGTCGCAATGGAAATCGCCACAACGAATGGAACGAATATGCCTGAAATGTTGTCTGCCACCCGCTGAATGGGCGCTTTGCTTCCCTGGGCAGCTTCCACAACTTGAATGATGCCGGCAAGCGCTGTATCTTTCCCGACTTTTGTTGCCCTTATTTGAATCATGCCGTTTTTGTTTACTGTGCTTCCGATCACAACATCGCCCATTTGCTTTTCTACTGGAATCGCTTCTCCAGTAATCATTGATTCATCGACAAACGTCCCGCCGGAAATGATCTCTCCATCAACAGGTATTTTTTCCCCGGGACGAACTACCAAAATATCCCCCGCCTGGACTTCTTCAATTGGGACTTGCCGCTCAAGCCCATTCGTAAGGATTGTTGCATGTTTCGCCTGCAAGCGCAATAAGTGGGATAATGCCTCAGTTGTTTTTCCTTTCGCTTTCGCTTCCAACCATTTTCCAAACAATATGAGTGTGATTAACACCGCGCTCGTTTCAAAGTAAAGATGTGGTTTATATGTTGGGTAAATGAGTGAACGGATGCTTTCTAAAACACTAAAGAAAAATGCCGCGGATGTTCCGAGTGACACAAGCACATCCATATTGGCGCTTTTGTTTTTTAATGACTTGTAAGCTCCTTCGTAAAACGGCCAGCCAATATAAAACTGGACAGGGAACGCCAATGCAAGCTGTATCCAGGGGTTCGTCAAAACATGTGGAACAGGCAGTGCCAGGCCGCCTGGTAAATGAACGAGCATCGTATAGACAAGCGGCAGGGACAGCAATGCTGAAAGCAACAGTTTTTGTTTCTGTCTAAGGTCATGTTCTGATTTGTTACGTTCCGTATTTTCCTTGTTTTGATGCACCTTCGCCTCATAACCTAATGATTTCATTTTATCAATGATATCGGGAGTGGAAATCATTCCTTCCTCCATGTGGATGGATGCCGTTGCTGCCGCCAGATTCACATTAGCAGATCTGACACCCGCCATTTTATTCAATGTTTTTTCGATTCTGGCAGAACACGCAGAGCACGTCATTCCATAAACATCTAAAAGGACCTTATCTGTTTTAATGTCATAACCCAAACCCTTAATTTTATCAACGACATCAGCGGGTGTTAATGTTGTGCTGTTAATGGAAACAGAAGCTTTTTCAAGAGTCAAATGAACGGTTGCTTCCACACCCTCCATTTGGTTCAGTACTGTTTCAATTCTGTTGGAGCAAGCCGCACAAGTCATACCTTCAATGGAAAGATCAAACCGCGTTTTCACAAAATGGGGTCCCTCCTCGAAAATTAAAATGGAATGGATCACAAAATGGACATGGCCAGTCGCCACACAATACCGCATCTTTATCCCATTAATTCTACATGCTATGTCCGCAATCCTTTTTTACCTGCTTTGTCAATAAAATTAGATATTTCTCTCTATAATCTGTCCAGTCGAAGCCTTGCACCTTTACATATGATGTAGGAGATTCGGCATAAGGAGGTGGCTGTCCATGAGTGGAGGATATGGAATGGGTTTTGCCTTGATCGTCGTGCTGTTCATTTTACTAGTAATTGTAGGAACAGCTTACGGTTATGGCTATTAACGGCTATATGATGTAAAAAGAAGCGTCTATTTAGGCGCTTCTTTTTCATGTTCGAGCTTTTTTGGGACATGATAATGTTAAATTGGTTAGGAGGATCGTTATGGAGCATTTTCCAGTAATACATACAAATTTTTGGGATGCCGTTATCGCCGTTCCCGCTGTTTTGGTCGCAACTCAAATCATCAAGCTTTTGCTCCCGATACCCCGGGTGATTATTCCGACAATCGCCACTATTCTTGGATTGATGTTTTCCCTTTTCATCGCCCACCGTTTCAATTTTTGGGGGGCTGTTTTCATGGGTTTGTTCTATGGGAATGCCGCTGTCGGGACATATGCTTCATTAAAAACGACTTGGGAAACATATAGAGCATCCGGAAATAAATACTCCGGTAAACAAATTTGAAAGGAATACAACATGACATTCGGCTAAGAATGGAAACCGATCAACTTCGTTTCTTTTCCCGCTCCCACCGGACGCAGTTGCGGAAAAGCAATAATCGAATCAATATAATCCCATTTAATCAATAAATTCGTCGGACAATTTTTCCTTGACTGGTTTTCCTTTGGAACAGTAGTACCGTCTTCTTCCTGCACTTTTGTATGCTCATAACAGGGGTTTTCAACCCAAATGCCGATTGGCTCCGTATATACGAGCTTGGCAACACACCATTTTTCCGGAAAATAGATCCCTGTAATGGAGCCAGATAAAGATTCAGGCAAATGTTTAAACTTGATCTGGATTTTTTGATTTACATAATTATCTAAAAACATGATCATCCTCCTTGAAATTGGTTCTTTACTTATTCATTCCTTCATTCAAGGAGCTTAAAACACGAAATAGAGGCTGGGGCATAAGCAAATACGAAATAGCAAAAACCGAACAATTCATTTATAGTTGTTCGGGCTATTTGTGTTTAAAAAATCCCTATCATCGCTACGTCAACCTATTTCGCTTTCCTCAGGTCTCTTCAGCTTCCTCGGAAAGCAAAGGTCGCTTTCCTGCGGGATCTTCAGCTCGAGCTATTCCCGCAGGAGTCTACCTATTTTGACTACGCTAAAAGCTTGCGTATGATATACTGGGACAATTTTTCCCGCATGTAAGGTGCCGTATTGAGTGAATACAAAAGGGCTAAGTGGGAGAAAACGGCACCTAAATGCCCGATTGGTTCAACTAACATTCAGTTAGAGCCCTACTGAATGAAGTTTCACTTTATTGTTCGTTTTTTCATCAGCTGATTTAGCTGTGTTCCAGGCTCTCCATCTCCTTTAGAGAAAAGCCCCCTTAAAAACAGCCCCCGCTCATATGAATTTCCGTTGTACGTTCCTGCCGTCATAACTGAATAACATCGAGCGATTTTCCACTACGCTCTCCAAGTGAACGGTTCTTCCCCACAATTGATAAATATAAGGCAGTACTTTTTCCAAATATTTTAGGTCAAGTTCAACTCCCTCATAAGAATGTTTCAAATATAGCTCCCCATTCTTCATATAGTCGCCGTCATTGACTGTAATGTACGGGAATCCGCCGTTTACTCTCATGCTCACAAGCTGGTCGCGGACCTCGGTCCATTTTTTGTCAACAATTTTATAATCCCTTCCTTGCTTTTGAAATAAATACATATCTTCCCGCAATACAAGATCTTTTGTTAAATAATTTCTTAAAAAGGATATATCGGATTCCAGTTCGCGAACTTCGAACATCTTTTCCCGACCCGAATTAGGCTTAACTCCTTGTTTTTTCATTTCTTCGTCCGGATTATTCCATCTTTCTTCAATATCCTCGAAAATTTTCAAACCAAGATAATAAGGGTTGATACTTGTCCTTGATGGCTGAATAACCCCCGCATTCAATTTGGCGAATTCAATTGCCTCATCGCTCGTCAAATCCAACTCACGGATAATCCGCTGATGCCAATAAGACGCCCAGCCTTCATTCATAATTTTCGTTTCAAGCTGCGGCCAAAAATAAAGCATCTCTTCTCGAACCATTGTCATGATATCCCGTTGCCAATCAGACAGCTCCCGGCTATACTGTTCGATAAATAAAACGATATCCTTTTCCGGCTGGGGCGGGAATTTTTTTCTCCGTTTTTTCCTGGCCGGCTCTTCCTTTTTCTCTTCATCCAAGCCCCATAAATCATCGTATTCCGTTACCGGTGTAGTATCTTCTTCCCACTCCTCCTCTTCATCCATCTCCCAATCCAGCACCGGCCGCATCAAAGACGGGTCAATATGCTCTTCAATCGCGAGCACCGCATCCAAAAATTGCTCCACTTCTTTTTTTCCGTGTTCCATTTCATATTGCCTGATTCTCCCTGCTGTCGCCGCCATGCTTTCCACCATATCCCGATTCGTGTTTTTAAATCGAACATTGTTTTTAAAAAAATCGCAATGAGCTAGAACATGCGCCACAATCAGTTTGTTTTGAATCAACGAGTTGGAATCAAGGAGAAAGGCATAACAAGGGTTTGAGTTGATCACGAGTTCATATATTTTACTTAAACCAAAGTCATAATGCAGTTTCATTTTAAAAAATTGCTTTCCGAAACTCCAGTGGGAAAAACGAGTCGGCATTCCGTAAGCGCCAAATGTGTAGATAATGTCAGCCGGGCATATTTCGTATCGCATCGGATAAAAGTCGAGGCCAAATCCACTGGCAATTTCTGTTATTTCATCAATAGCATATTCTAATGTTTTCTCATCCGCACTCATGAATATTCCCTCCTTTTATCCACAATGTATGAAAGACAAGGAAATAACATGAATTACATCCGCCTTGGCCGCCAAATTATTTTCCTCACCAAAAAGAGTAACTTCTCACCAATGATCTGGCGAACACCCAAATTCGGCTATGTCACGTTTTACACGTATTGGCTGGTTCTTATTTTTTAACCGTGGTTAAACCCAAATCCAACCATGTCAAGATTTACACCCCTATATATCCCGGCTCCGCGGATATAATAAAGGCAACTCCTAAAAAGGAGGAAACCAGATGGATTATGATCGTGCCCTTTACTATACGCATCGGTCGGAATGGGATAATCTGATCGTTTTAATGGTTCGTACAAAAGACCATATGCTGTCAAAAAGAATAGAACGCTTTTTACACGCGTATTATTTTTCCCGCGATTATTCCCTGATTGAGCGTCAACTCTACTCACTGCTTCGTTATCTAGAGCATGCCGTTTCTGTTACGGAAGAGGAAAGCATCTTTGAGAACAGCCCCTTGGTTCCCATTTAACTGGCTGCCGCAAGCAGCCGGTTTTTTTAGTAGCCATTTTGGAAAGATAGCGTTTTCATTTACTTTAAACAGTTTTTTCCATTATAATCAAAGGAATACATAAACGATTTTAAAGGCAGTGATTTATGTGGGGAAAAAAGATCAGCGGGAAAATATGATTTTTTTTGCATGGGCTGTAGCTGTCATAGCGACACTCGGAAGTTTATATTTTTCGGAAATCAAGCAATATGAACCGTGCGAGCTTTGCTGGTACCAAAGAATTCTAATGTATCCGCAAGCCATTTTGCTCGGAATCGCCTTGGTCAAAAAAGATTACAAAGCGGCAATATACACATCCGTACTTTCGGGAATGGGCGTGCTTTTATCTTTTTACCATTATTTAATTCAAAAAGTTGATTTTTTCTCCGCTTACTCCCCCGCTTGCGGGCGAGTTCCATGTACGGGGGAATATATTAACTGGGCGGGATTTGTGACCATCCCCTTTTTAGCCTTTATTGCTTTTACACTCATTTTCTCCGTAAGTTTGATTTTATTGAAACAATCGAAAGGTGATGCACAATGAAAAAAGTAGTTATATTTTTAGTCATTATTATCGGGTTGTTTGTCGCGATCGCCATAGTAACAAAAGTGCAGCAGGAAAAGAAGTCTGAAGGCAACGTATATCAAAAAGAAAGCTTGCATCCCACAACAGTCGAATTGTTGGATGATCCGCTGTACCAAAACATCATTTTGCCGGATGAGTTGGAGAAAAAATTGAAAAATAAGGAAGATGTCACCGTTTATTTCTTTAGCCCGACTTGCTCGCATTGCATAAAGACGACGCCGGTAGTTACACCCCTTGCGAAAGAAAAAAATATTGACCTTGTCCAATACAATTTGAAAGAGTTTGAAAACGGCTTTAAAAAATATGGAATTACCCATACCCCGACGCTTATGCATTTCAAAGATGGGAAAGAAGCAGCACGAATGGTCGGCTCCCATCCAAAAGAAGATTTTGCGGCTTGGTTTGATGAACATGTAAAAAAATAAAAGCGCCCATCCTTTTGGACAAGCGCTTGCCAGAAAAAGATTCCCCTGCACTATTCAAACTGGATTCAGTGCAGGGGAGCCATTTTCATGTTCCTGAGACCGTCAGGTTGGACAATCCAAAACGTGTAAACGGCCTTAGCCCCGTGAAAATAAGCCAAAGCCGTTCGGTTGTCTCAACAGCCGAAAAGTGTATGTTTCAAATTAAAAAATCGTTGTATGCAGGCGTAAAAATGCTTAACGAGTGACTCAGCCCTTTTTGTCGTGTGTACTGTGAATATGTGAAAGGAAATGATATGTCATGGCTTTCCAAAATCTTTTTGTTTTTGTAAAAAATACTTTCCAAATGAGGATTATGTGAGTCGATGTTTCTCAATTCCAATAATGTTTTCATGACTTGCAGCGCCGCAATCACATTCAACGCATCCGATGCGCTATTGGGCCAATCTTCAAAAGAAGGTGTTTTCAATATATTCAGTTCGCAAAACGTGTAAATATCATCGTCTTGAAAATAAGAAGGTAAAATGGATGAATAAAAATCGTCAAGCAAACTGCTTATTGTTTCCTTCTGTTCTTGTGTAGCCGCAAATACAACCTTCATATCCGAAAACCTGCCTTATGCTCTGAATGTTCTCCCCATTAGAATAACATATGAAAAGCCTACAGATCGTTGGGAAAGTAAGGTAATCGATTAACAAGCGGCATAGGCGGCCAATCACTAACTAATCAAAGTTAAAATGATCAGGATGAGGGCCATACCTTTCGTCCAGGTTCAATCCATTTATTTCATTCATATCTTTGAGTGAAAGTTCAAAATCAAAAATTTCCGCATTTTCACGGATACGATTGCTATTGATCGACTTTGGAATAATGATGTTTCCGTTTTGCAAGTGCCAGCGCAAAATAATTTGCGCACTGCTTTTTCCGTATTTTTTGCCAAGCGCAACGAGAGAAGGTTCTTCAAGCAAACGTGCGCGGGCAAGAGGCGACCACGCTTCGACAGCAATATCATGCTCTTGGCAATATTCCCGAAGCGGTTCTTGTGTCAACCGTGGATGCAGTTCAATTTGATTAACGACAGGCTTTTCATTACTGCGGACGGCCAAATCTTCCAAATGATGAATTTGGAAATTGCAAACGCCAATGGCCCGGACAAGCTTTTCATCATATAACCTTTCAAGCGCACGCCACGTGTCCACATACTTATCTTTTACGGCCCAGTGAATTAAATATAAATCCACATATTCCATTTGTAATTGATTCAAACTTTCTTCAAATGCTTTCAAAGTGTTGTCATAGCCCTGGTCCGTGTTCCATACCTTAGTGGTGATAAACAGCTCCTCCCGCGGAATTCCAGAATCCTTTACCGCCTCTCCGACAACATCTTCATTTTCATAAATTTTTGCCGTATCAATCGACCTGTATCCGTATTGTAATGCATATCTTATGGCATTAACCGCTTTCTTTTTCTCCTTCATTAAGTAAACCCCAAGTCCGAGGTACGGCATGTCGATCCCATTATGTAATGTTTTTACACTTTGCAAATGTTGAACCATTTCCATCACCCTTTCTCCCATTTTCTTCATTGTATATTGATCCGTTGTATAGTGCTAACTATTTGTTCACATATTTATTTCGACAGAAGCTTTTAACTTTCCCGCAAATAAGCTAAAATAAGATCGTTTGTTAATTTGTTTTAACTCACGATGAGGCCCTTTCATCCAGAGAGAAATATGGATCTAGGTTCCTTTTTCACCATGAGCGGCGCCACTTATCTTTCTTTCGTTGTTCCTAAAATTGTTTGGCGTAAAAGAAACTGACTACACTTCGTTTATTGTTGTTTATATTAATGAGGCAGCCGATAAAAACGAGCTGCCTGATGCACTGGAGGTCACCTATGTTTAAATTAAAGGAAAATCAAACAAATGTTAGAACTGAAATCATTGCAGGAATGACGACTTTTTTAACGATGGTATATATTATTGTTGTCAATCCGATCATCTTAAAAGATGCCGGCGTGCCTATTGATCAAGTGTTTACTGCAACGATCATCGCGACTGTTGCCGGAACACTTTGGATGGCGCTGGCGGCCAATTACCCGATCGCGATTGCTCCGGGTATGGGATTGAATGCCTATTTTGCTTATTCCGTTGTCGAAACACACGACATTTCTTATATAACGGCGTTTGCTGCTGTATTTGTTGCAGGCATCATATTTATTATTTTATCCTTGACACCTTTTCGCAAAGTATTGATCGAAGCCATACCTGCAAACTTGAAACATGGTATTACGGCGGGAATCGGACTTTTTATTGCATTTATCGGAATGAGACTCACCGGTCTGATCGTGGCTCATCCAACTAACCTTGTAGCCTTGGGAGACCTTCACTCTCCTCCTGTCTTGCTTGCACTTTTAGGCTTGTTCGTGACAATCGTTTTACTGGCTTTTCATATACATGGAGCATTGTTTATCGGGATGGTCATCACAGGTTTAACAGCCTTTTTTACTGGCCAGCTTCATTTTGACCAGGGCTTTGTACAAATGCCATCGCTTCCTGAAGGAATCTTGATTACCAACCCATTGTCCGCCTTTAGCGAAGTGGCAGAACATTTTCTTTTTGCGGTTGTCTTTTCTTTTCTGCTTGTAACTATCTTCGATACTACAGGTACAATGATCGGTGTCGCTCAGCAAGCGGGACTGATGAAGGGCAATACTTTTCCCCGGGCACGGCAGGCACTGTTGGCTGACTCGGTGGCCACTACAATCGGGGCCATGGTCGGTACAAGCCCGACAAGCGCCTATATCGAATCTTCTTCCGGAGTCGCTGCCGGCGGCCGTACAGGTCTGACAACTGTGACTGTTTCCCTTTTATTTATCATTGCGGCTTTTTTCGGCCCGCTCGTAAGTGCCGTTTCCGAACTGTCCGCAATTACTGCTCCTGCGCTAATCATTGTCGGAAGCATGATGATGGGGGCTATTTCAAAAATAAATTGGTCACAAATTGATGAAGGATTTCCCGCGTTTTTAATTATATTGAGTATGCCTTTAACCTCCAGCATTGCGACAGGCATCGCTCTCGGATTTATTTCTTATCCAATCTTAAAGATCGTAAAAGGAAAGTGGCGGGATGTCCATCCGTTAGTATATATATTTGCTGTCCTATTTTTCTACCAGTTGGCTTTCCTGCCGCATTAAGCTTGCTCCCGACATTCAGAGCGCAGACAACCAATGTTCTAATCATTTTTGCCAACAGCTTGGCGTTTTGGCAATGCCAAGAGGGTTCGGGTGCAGCAAGTTTGTCAACGTCTTTCCGCTCCTTATGCTCACTCGGGAAAACCGCCCTCGCCTTCTCGTCAAATAGGCAGCATGCCCGCTTTGTAAGAGGGACACTTTCGGAGCCGACCTTCTCCTGCTGAGAGGGCATACTTGGTTCCATCCTATTCCTCTTGGAACTAAACAAAAAACCTGATCAAATGATCAGGCTTTTTGTTTTACTTTTTTTGGCGGCTGGTGAATGGCAAGGCCTTTCATTTGTTCAACAGCTTCCAATAAAGATTCGCTTGTGCTCGGATGTGGATAAAATGGAAATAGAAAGTCTTCATCTCTTGCCCCCATCTCCAAACCGAGTACAGCGCTTGAAATAAGGTCGACTGCCCCTTCCCCAATGAAGTGTACACCTAAAAGCCGGTCCGATTGGTCGTCAAACACAACTTTTGCCATCCCCTCCTTATTTTGCGTCAATGACGCGTATCCGTTGGCGGTTAATGGGAAAACCCCCGTCTTAATTGTAAAACCCGCTTCTTTTGCTTCACTTTCGGTAAATCCTGAAAAAGCGATAGGCGGGTCTGTATGGATGACTGTCGGCATCCATGTCATATCAACCTCACCCGTTTTCCCACATGCTATTTCAGCGGCTGTTTTTCCTTGGCGAATTCCTTTTACAGCAAGTAATGGCGGCCCTGTCACATCTCCAATTGCAAAGATGCCTCCCCTGTTTGTTCGACATTGCTCATCCACGACAATAAAACCTTGATCATCCAACTCCACTCCTAGACGGGACACACCCAAGCCGTCCGTGTTCCCCCTAATCTCTTCCTGAGAATAAATATGAGTTCCGGTCACTTCACGCCGTTCCCCGTTGGCATTATTGAAAGTGCAATCAATTAGATTGTTTGATATATGCCAGCGAATATTCTTTACATCAAGGTGCAGATCAATCTTTCTTTTCTTCAGCAGTCTTATCAACTCTTTTTCAATTTCAGCGTCCAAAAAGCCGCTGTCATCTCTTGTGGCAAGAACCGTCACATCACATCCCAAGCCGGAATAAGCGAACGCAGCTTCTAAAACAAGGTAATTCCAGCCGATAAGAAGTAATTTTCCGGGAAGGTTTTCCGGATTAAACAGCTGATAAGAAGAAAGCACCCGGTTAGTTTCATCTTCCTTGATGTATGCTCCCGCAGCAATGATCGCTTGGGAAAATTTGATTGTCTCGTATTGATGCCCATTTTCCACTCCGATCCTTTCATGATCAAGGAAATAGGCTTTTCCGGTTATGATCTCAATTTTATGTGCTTTACACAGCGCCATGACGCCTTTTCTGAGATTGTCTATGGTATTGTTTTTATATTGATGGTAAGTGGATAGTGCAAATGACGGGTCATCAAACAAAAAGCCCAACTCTTTCATTTTTTGCAAGCGTCCGCTTTGCTTGGCCGCATGAACCAATGTTTTGGACGGAATGCATCCTTTATTCAGGCAGACTCCGCCGATTTTTTCTTTTTCTATTATGACAACTTCTTTGCCGAGCTGTGCCGCTCTAATGGCCGCAGTGTAGCCGGCAGGTCCCCCGCCGACTACGACCAATTCTTTTTCTTGAACTAGTTCTCCTACGACCATTCTACATCAACTCCAATAACATTTTAGCCGGATTTTCGATTAAGCGGACAAATCGGTTCGTAAATGCCACTGCCATTGCCCCATCGGCTACACGGTGGTCAAAGGACATCGATATATTCATCATGGAGCGGATCGTGATCTCATCATTGACAACGGCCGGGCGTTTTTTCGCCTTATGAAAAGCCATCAAACCTGTTTCCGGATAATTAATAATAGGAGTGGCGGCAATGCTGCCGAGCGGTCCTACATTGCTGATTGTGAAAGTGCTGCCGGACATTTCTTTCGGGTTCAGCCGGTTTTCTTGCGCTTTTTGAATAAGTTGCTTCATCTCATCATGAATTTGTTTGATGGATTTACGTTCTGTATGACGGATCACTGGGACAATCAGCCCTTCTTCCGTATCAACGGCAATCCCCATATGGCAATGGTTTTTCATTTTGATTACTTCGTTCTCCTCATCCAGTACAGCGTTGAATACCGGAAAGTCCTGCAGCGCAATCTGAACCGCCTTAATGAAAAAAGCTGCGACAGATACATGATCTCCTTCTTCCTTTAGTTGCTGTGTCAGGTTTAGGACATTTGTTACATCTGCTTCTTCAAAATGGGTGACATGCGGAATTGTAAACAGCGATTTTGCCATTTTCTCTGCAATGATTTTTCTCCGGCCTTTAAAAGGAACGATGTTCTCCTCTTCTGTTTCCAGCCGCCGCGCAGAAGCGGACGCACTTTCCTGAGACACTTGTCTTTTTCCCGCTGCTGATTCGTTCGTAAACCTGTAAACATCTTCATCCGTTATTCTTCCGGCTGGACCCGTTCCGGTTACTTCTTCTATATTGACTCCAAGATCACGAGCTATTTTTCGAGTATAGGGTGCGGCCAAAACCAGTTTCTTATTGGCAGGCTTAGTCACTTGGATTTGCACGCTTTTTTTTGCTTGTTCCTCTTCTTTTCTTGTGTCAACGGTTGCAGATTGGCCTGGATCAATGACAAGCAACGTGGTTCCGACAGTAATCTGTTCTCCTTCGGGAACCTTGATGTCTGTGATAGTGCCTTGAGCCGGCGAAGGCAGTTCAGCAGTCATTTTGTCGGTCTGCACCTCAACAAGTGGCTGGTCCGCCTCCACTTTTTCACCAATTTTAACAAGGTATTGGATCACTTCTCCTTCGGTGATCCCTTCTCCGATATCATGAAATTTCACATCGACCAAAAACACTCACCCTTTTCTTAAAAATTGACTGTTGTTTCAATGGCCTTCATTACACGCTCGGGTGTCGGCAAATAATGTTGTTCCAGTGTATAAAATGGGACAGGTACATCAAAGCCGGTAACTCTTTCAATCGGGGCTTTTAAATATAAAAATGAAGTGTCTTGAATAAGGGTAATGATTTCCGTCCCAAGTCCGCTTGTGGCATGCGCTTCATGAACAATGACGGCTCTTCCTGTTTTTTGGACAGATTCGGCTATCATGTCTTTGTCAAGCGGATATAGCGTTCTTAAATCAAGCACATCACAATGGACGCCTTGTTCCTTCATTTGTTCAGCCGCTTGAACCGCCACTGGAACCATCGCTCCCCACGCAATGACCGTCACATCATTGCCCTCCATTATCCTCTTTGCTTTGCCGATTTCGACCGTGTACTTTTCAGTAGGAACATCTTCTCGAAACGCTCGATATGATCTCATGGATTCTAGAAACAAAACAGGGTCAGGATCCTCGATGCTCGCAATGAGCAAGCCTTTTGCATCATACGGACTGGCTGGACAAACCACCTTGATTCCCGGCATATGGGTAAAAAATGCTTCAACACTGTCAGAATGGATTTCAGGGGCGCGGATACCGGCGCCATACGGTGCCCTTATGACGAGCGGAACGGTAAAATGGCTGTTCGTCCGCATCCGAATCCGTGTAACATGAGTAGCGATTTGTTCAAATGCGGGATAAATGAACCCGAGAAATTGCATTTCCACTACCGGAAGCAGCCCGTTTACCGCCATGCCGATGGCGGTGCCGACAATCCCCGATTCACTAATCGGCGTATCAATGACACGATGTTCGCCGAATTCATCCATTAAGCCGTCTGTTGCGCGAAACACTCCGCCATTCACGCCGATGTCTTCACCCATTATAAGCATCTCATGGCGCTCCCTCATCATCGTGCGCAGCCCATCGGTGACCGCTTGAACCAACGTCAATTTTTGAGTAGCCGGTGCCGATACATTCATGAAGTAACACCTCGCAAAAAGTCAAAGTATTTGTTTTTCTGCTCTTGAATCGTCCATGGATTTTCCTCAAATACGTGATCAAATAAATCATTCACATCGGCAGCAGGGAAGGCTTCCATGTCTTTAACCGCTTTTTCAACCTGATCAGCCGCTTCCATTTGAATACTTGCGGCCCACTGTTCATCCCACAAGTCTTCTTTTTTCATATATCTTTCCAAGCGTAAAATAGGATCGCCTTCTTCCCTCTTCTGTTCGCTCAATGATTGGTCACGGTATTTGCTCGGGTCATCTGCAGTTGTATGTGCACCGTAACGCCATGTAACAGCCTCGATCAATGTAGGGCCTTCTCCATTTCGAGCCCGTTCCAACGCTTTTTTTGTTTCAAAATAAACAGCGAATATATCATTGCCATCAAGACGGATGCCGGGAATATCATAAGCTACGGCTTTTTGGGCAATGGTTCTGGAGTTCATTTGCCTTTCGATCGGGACAGAAATGGCATATTTGTTGTTTTGGTTAAAAAACACCACCGGCGCCTTAAATATGCTTGCGAAATTCATCCCTTCATGAAAATCTCCTTCTGACGTAGAACCGTCCCCGAAGTATACAATAACGGCATTGTTCGTCCCTTTGTATTGTTCAGCCATCGCCGCACCTGCAGCATGGGGAAGCTGAGTTGCGAGCGGAACAGCAGGAGGGAAAATTCTTTTCCCGGAAGGGGGGATACAGCCTTCGGCGCGCCCATTCCAATATAAAAGGACTGTTTCAAGAGGAAGTCCAAAAGTCATTGTAGCAGCATGATCCCGGTATGTCGGGAATATCCAATCATCATTTTGCAGGGCCAAGGCACTGCCTACTTGTGCGGCTTCCTGTCCCTCAAACGGGGCATATGTTCCAAGCCTCCCCTGCCTCTGTAAATTAATAGCCTTTCTGTCGAATGTTCTCATTAAGGTCAACTGCCTATATACCTTTCTAAGAAATTCGTCAGATATTTGGTCCCGTATTTCTTCTTTGACCAGCTTCCCATTACCTTGCAAATAAACGACTTTTTCAAAGTTCTCCATGCTTCTCCTCCTTTAGATGATGACACGGATTTTAATGTTTGATTTGCCACTTGGGCGGAACCTTGCGCGCGAAGAAACTATTTCCAGCTTTTCTTGCCGCCAATTTTTGCTCACAAAACCTATTGGCTGCTTCCACGGTGGAAACGCTATCATTTTCCGAGACAATAAATATTTCCATCAATGAATCGTAGATTGCTTTTGTTTTTTGCAATACCCGCTCTTGATTGACTCCGTACAATTCGTCAGCTACTTGAATCAATCCGCCAGCATTCACAATATAATCCGGAGCATATACGATTCCCTTTTCTTGCAGTGCGGCGCAATGACGCTCCTCCTTTAATTGATTGTTCGCGGAACCGACAACGGCTTTTACTTTTAACATGTCAAGCGTTTCATCGTTCAACACGCCGCCAATGGCGCATGGAACGAAAACATCCGCTTCAACTCCGTAAATATCATTTGATGAAACCACTCGAATGGATGGGTTTCCAATGCTCTTTCCATAATCCACCAGTTTGGTGATCGCTCGCTCGTTCAGTTCTGTCACATATAGATCAGCACCTTTTTCCAGCAGCTGCTCTGCTACCTTTAATCCCACTTTACCAAGACCTTGTATAGCATATGTTTGATTACCCAAGCCACTGGAACCGCTTACAAATTCATTGGTAGCCTGAATGCCGTATAAGACCCCAATCGAGGTTGGCACGGATGAATCTCCGCCTCCTCCATACTCCTTTGGAAGTCCAATGATACAGTTTGTTTCTTTCATCGCATGAACAAAATCTTCCGGGGTTGTGCCCATGTCAGTTCCAGTGTAAAATCGTCCATTCAATGATTCTACAAATCTTCCGAAAGAACGGAATAGTTCCGGTGATTTGTCTTTTGCCGGATCACCGATGATAACCGATTTCCCGCCTCCAAAATCTACGTCGGCGGCAGCACATTTATATGTCATGCCCTTCGAAAGGCGCAGAACATCATCCAGGGCATCTTCAAAGGAACGATATGGATACATTCTGCAGCCGCCGGTTGCCGGACCGAGCGTTGTATTATGGATGGCTATAATCGCTTTCAATCCTGTGTTTGGATCATTGCAAACAACTACTTGCTCATGTTCATGAATCTGTTCAAAAAAACCCATCTTGACCTCCCCTTTTTCCGCAATCTCTTTCTGTAAAAAACGAGGATTTGATCTTTATTTACTTTCATTCTATGAACAGTTATCCACCATTTAGTGCATATAATGGATAATTTTTTTGGAAAATAATGGTAAAAATCATGTAAATTGGGTAATAAAAATGAGAGAACATCATAAAGAAGCCTCCCTTTTTTATTTAAAAATCAAGAAACGCAAATATCTCCTAACTCGATAATAGCGCCTTGTCACTTGCAAATTGTTCTCCGCGAATCCGCTGAAACTCTCCAAGCAACTTTTCTATTGTTAAATCTTTTTTCTCTTCTTTGTTAACCTCCAAAATAATTTGACCTTTATCCATCATGATCAAGCGGTTGCCAAGATCAAGCGCCTGCTGCATATTGTGTGTGACCATGAGCGTTGTCAAACGATCCTTTTCAACAAGCTCTTTTGTCAAGTTCGTAATGAGCTCCGCTCTTGCCGGATCCAGCGCCGCGGTATGCTCGTCAAGAAGCAGAATAGACGGTTGAGTGAATGTTGCCATTAAAAGCGATAGAGCTTGCCTCTCTCCCCCTGACAACAACCCCACTTTGGCATTTAAACGGTTTTCCAAGTTTAAATGGAGCGTTTCGAGCGCCGCACGGAAAAAGTCCCTTCTTTTCCTGTCGACACCTCTCCTTAAACCGCGCTTTTTATTGCGTGAATAGGCCATCGCCAGGTTTTCTTCGATCGTCATGGATGGTGCAGTTCCAGCCATTGGGTCCTGAAATACCCTCCCGATTAATCGCGATCTTTTATATTCCGGCAGTTTTGTTACTTTTTTGGAACCAATTTCCACTGTCCCGACATCCGGAGTCAATACACCGGAAATCATGTTCATTAATGTGGACTTACCCGCACCGTTACTGCCTATCACTGTGACGAAATCGCCTTCTTCCATTTCCAGGTTCACTCGATCCAGTGCTATTTTTTCGTCAGGTGTCCCTTCATTGAAGATTTTGCTAATCTGTTCGAGCTTCAGCAACGGATTCTACCTCCTCTTTTCCGGCCGATTTCAAAGCTGCCATTCGCTGGGTGTGCCACTTGGCCTTCCGCTTGTTTGCTCTTCTTTTTTCGATGATTTGCGGCATGACAAGTGCGGCAATAACAATGACTGCCGTAATAAGTTTCATATCCCCTGTATCAAGCAACTTGATTCGCAGCGCCAATCCAAGAACAATTCGATAGATAATAGCACCAGCTACTACAGCCAACGTTGTTCGAACAATTGTTTTCGTACCAAAAATCGCTTCCCCAATAATGACCGACGCAAGCCCAATGATAATCATCCCGATTCCCATACCAATATCAGAAAATTTTCCATATTGGGCAATCAATGCTCCGGAAAATGCCACAAGCGCATTGGAAATGCCAAGTCCAAGAATGACAAGTGAATCCGTATTTGCGGAGAAACTGCGAATCATTCGTTTGTTGTCACCGGTGGCACGAATCGCAAGCCCCACTTCGGTTTGAAGAAACCAGTCGGCAATCAGCTTGATGATAATTGTTACAATTGCCATAAGGATCAATATTCCCCAAGTGGAAGGGATATGCTGAACGCCAATGGATGACAACATATTGTTCAACGCGGCATCAATTCCCAGGTTTTCCCAAAATACTTGAAATTTTGTAAAGATTGTTTCAGAATTTAATAAAGGTATATTCGGGCGTCCGACCGAGTTATCAGAAGTTAAACCCATAATCCGCAAATTGATAGAATATAGTGCAATCATCATTAAAATGCCGGATAATAGCGGGTTTATTTTTCCTTTCGTATGCAATAGTCCCGTGACACAACCAGCCAAAAACCCGACGACCAAGGCAACAGCCGTTGCCGTTGCCGGATGATACCCGAAGATAATCATCGTGGCGGCAACCGAAGCTCCTGTGACAAAGCTGCCGTCAACCGTCAGATCCGGGAAGTCGAGCACCCGGAATGAAAGATATACCCCGAGTGCCATTATTGCATAGATGATTCCTTGCTCTACGGAGCCAAACATTGCTGCAAACATCTTAGAATCATCTCCTATCTATTTATTTGCCTTCGTAAATTTCAGCTTCCCATTCATCTTTAATTTCTTTTCCAATCTTATCCGCAATTTTCTTGTTGACCATTAATTTCAAGTTTTGCGGAGCCTGTACTGGCATTTCGGCTGGTTTGTCCTCTTCTTTTAAAATCTTCACTGCCATTTGTCCAGCTTCATATCCAATGTCAAAGTATTCAAAACCATATGCTGCAAAGCCGCCCTTTTTTAATGAATCCAATTCTCCCACCACTAGTGGAAGTTCGTTGTCATTGGCAACCGAAATAACAGATTCCAATGCGGAAACGACCGTGTTATCCGTAATAATATAAATAGAGTCAGCCTTTCCAAGCAATGATTCTGTTGCCTGCTTTACTTCGGCAGAGGTTGATACGGGTGCTTCTACAATGTTCAAATCAAGATTTTCTTTTTTGATCGTTTCTTTTACGATATTTACTTGAGCGACCGAGTTTTGCTCCCCTGCGTTATAAACCATTCCCACATTTTTGGATTCTAGTTCTTCACTAATAAACTTAACAGAATTCGGAATGGCCTCTGGATGGGTGTCAATGGTTCCAGTAACATTAGCGCCGGGCTTTTCCAATGATTCGACCAATTCAGCCCCGACTGCATCCGTAACAGATGTGAAAACGATCGGAATGTCTTTTGTAGCGCTCGCGACAGATTGTGCGCTCGGTGTTGAGTTGGCAAATATCAAATCAACGCCGGCATTTACAAGGTTCGAGGCAATCGTCGTGTTATTATTTGGATCTCCTTGCGCATTTTGTTCATCATATTCCACCTCTAATCCTGCATCCTCCAAGGCTTTCTTAAAACCGTCGTAGGCAGCATTCAAAGATGGGTGGTCAACGAGTTGCGTAACACCGATTTTATATTTTTTTCCTTCTTCCTGCTTTCCATTATTATCTTCTTCCTTCTCTGGGGCAGATGTATTATTGCCACATGCAGCCAATACAAGGACCGCACCGCCAAACAATGCCATTAAACCTTTTTTCCATTTTACGCTCACCTTTGTTCCCCCTCTATTTAAAATTTTATCGCCTTTTTCACACTATGTAAACGGCAATAATTATCGTAATGGTACACTGGTTATGGTAGATAGTCAATAAGTTTGGCAGGTTAATAAACGTGCGGAAGAAGCTCTTTATTTCCCTTGAAAAGCAGGTTTGCGCTTCTCGACAAATGCTCGTACTCCTTCTAGATGATCCTTCGATCTGCCGGCCAACCGCTGCGCTTCCGCTTCCAAGTCAAGCACCTCTTCAAGAGTTGAGTTCCATGATTTCTGCACATTGCTTTTCATCATGGCGATGGCCTTTGTCGGCATGGACACGATCTTATCCAAAAATTCCGATACTTCATGATCCCACCCATCCGCTGGAATCATTCTCGTGACAAGCCCTAATTGATCAGCTTGTTCAGCACTTATTTTTTCCCCAAGCATCATGAGTTCAAGTGCTTTTGCATGGCCAATCATGCGCGGTAAATAGTAAGTATTTCCAGAATCTGGAACTAGACCGATGTGCACGAACGCATTTAAAAAACTGGCCTTTTTTGACACGAGTCTGAAATCCGCAGCCAAGGCCAGGCTGAATCCCGCTCCTGCTGCCGTACCATTCACTACCGCAACAATCGGCTTTTGGCTTGCGGCCATTTTCAAGATAATCGGGTTGTACCGATTGGTAAGCAGCTCCCCATAATCAAAGGCGGCATCGGCTTCCCCCAAGTCTTGTCCCGCGCTGAAAGCACGTCCCGCTCCCGTAATGACGATTGCCCGCACATCATCATCTTGATCTCCTTTTTCAAAGGCGCTCAGCAATTCGGCGTGCATTTGGGCATTGAAAGAGTTCAATTTATCCGGACGGTTTAACGTAATCCATGCGGCGGATTTCCTAACTTCATACAAAATTGTTTCAAACATGGCAACCTCCATTAATATCCTTTAAAATCAGGTTTTCTTTTTTCCATAAAAGCTTTCATGCCCTCTTTTTGGTCTTGGGAAGAAAATAGCAAATAGAAGTTCTTCCGCTCAAAATACATCCCTTCTTGAAGTGGATAGTCTACCGCTTTGTGAACGGCTTCTTTGATCATTCGAACGGCGAGGGGGGGCTTTTCAGCCAGTTTTTTTGCAAAATTCAACGTTTCTTCAAATACAGTGTCAGCAGGATACAACTTATTGACGACCCCAAAGGATAGGGCTTCTTCGGCTGACATCATGTCGCCGCTCCAAATCCATTCAAGCGCTCTTGTCTTTCCAAGCAATTTAGTCAACCTTTGCGTGCCTCCGGCACCGGGCATAACCGCCAGGTTTACTTCCGGAAATCCAAACTTGGCATCGCTTGCGGCATACATCATGTCGCATAAAAGAGCAAGCTCAAAGCCTCCGCCTAAGCAATAGCCGTGTACTGATCCAATAATTGGCGTTTTAATTTGGGCAAGGCGGTCCCAATCGGCAAATTGATTCAATAATTCCATCGAGATTGTATTCTCTTCCGCCATTTCATCAATATCCGCCCCAGCGGCGAATGCCTTTCCTTTCCCGGCAAGCAAAATAACCCTGATCCGCTCTTTCCGATCAAATCGTTCGAGAGCCTCCAAAATCTCTCGAACCATTACTCTGTTTAGGGCGTTCAATACATTTGGGCGATTGAGCCACACAACCCCGACCGGGCCTACTTCTTCTGTTAAAATATGTTGATAATTACTCATTAACTTCCTCACCAAACATAAATGTGACAAGGTTGCCGGCGAATTTCATGACATCCTTTCCAGAAGCTTTTGATTCCTCTGTTTTGGACGCCTCTTTAAATGCTTCTTTACTATCATAAAACATTTCACACATCAAATAATACGGACTTTCTCCCATCGGCGATCCAGTAAATTTTGTCACGTTGACTTTGCGGAGTCCGGGAATTTTTTCTGTCAAAGGCAAGTGCGTTCCAAAATAATATTGATCAAACTCCTCAGGGTCTTCCGGCTTTTTGAACAGTGCAACCATTTTAAACATGTACATATCCCCTTTCATAATGTGCTTTTTATTAAAGGCAAAGCCTTTAAAAACGTTTTATGGCTGGCGCTTTTCTTTGTGAGGGCGGTCTTCCGCCCATGACATGATTTCTTTTTCATCGAGCATTTTTTGCTCGTACTGGCGCCACTTCTTTCTTAAATATCCATAACCTTTCGTCAGCCGGTAATCTTTGTTGTCAAGCCTTTGAACAATGTCCCGCTCCTCCGGCTTCATCCTTCGGATGTCCGAGCGCTTTACCACCCATATATCCACTACGGGCTCCCTGCGCATGAAATTTTCCTGAGCCATGATAAATGCCATATCGGCATTCGGGGCCAACAAACTGAATTGATGCTGAAAGTCCCCTTTATGGCTTCTCTTGCTGAAAACCTCGTATACATCATAAAAATCATCTGTTTTCCCGCTATCCATAGTTGTTCCTCCTCCTCACGGTGCATGATTTTCGGAAAAGCGATCCTTTTTTGTTTTTTCGGGTATTTCTGCCGTCTGCTTGAGGTGATGGTTCCCTTACTGGCTGTCTAAGTTGGCTTTAACGGAGGCTCCTGCCAAAACGATCCCGAAAAAGGAAATCCACTTCATTTTTGGCAAGCTGTCTTTCATGATTTTTCCAGTAATAAACGTTAGCATGTTTTATATGGGATTTCGTTTGATAGCCAGTTGAGTGTTTATGGGTGGGTCTGTGTCATTACTGTCTTCATAATATTTTAAATTTACAGTTTTGTAAGCGTTTAACAATTGACGCACAGCGAATTGGGTATAACAAAATAATTCAAGTAGCGTGAAATGTCGTTATATTATTTTTATTTTAAGGATACTTTTTATTTTCTCCGCTGTCAACCACAAAATGGGCATTCCAAAAGAAAAAAGAGGAAACAACATCTTGCTTCCTCTGATGACTTCCATATTTACATATAGCTGTTTTCAGGCTTCTTTCGGAAAAAGCTTTTCATTGCGTGATACACGTCCGCCTTTTGCTTCAAAATATAATAATAAAACTTTTCATTTTTAATATTTTTATAAGCCGACATTAACGTGGAATTGCGCTGATACTGATTTACTTCACCGTACCCAAAAATATTTGACTTCTCCATCAGTTCATTCACGAGCTTTACACATCTTGCGTTATCCGATGTCAAGTTATCTCCATCGGAAAAATGGAACGGATAAATATTGTATCGCTCAGGATCATATTTATCCGATATGACCTCCAATGCCTTTCTATACACGGAAGAACAAATTGTTCCGCCGCTCTCTCCTTTGGAAAAGAAATCTTCTTCGGATACTACTTTTGCTTCCGTATGATGGGCAATAAATTCAATAGAAACCTTTTCATATTTCGTCCGTAAAAAACGGGTCATCCAGAAGAAAAAGCTGCGCGCCATATATTTTTCCCATATCCCCATCGAACCGCTTGTGTCCATCATTGCAATGACAACTGCATTGGATTCCGGTTTTTCAATTTCATTCCATGTCCGGAATTTCAAATCTTCCGGAAATATCGGGTAAAAATCCGGTTCTCCTTTCATGGCATTTCGTTTAAAGGCTGTCATCATTGTTCTTTTCTTATCAATATTGCCCATTAACCCTGTTTTGCGCACATCGTTATATTCAATATTCGTCACTTTGTTGGCATCTTGCTCTTTCCGCTGTAAATTGGGAAGCTCAAGCTCCTTGAATAACGCTTCTTCCAAATCCAGCATGGATACTTCCGCTTCGTAATAGTCTTCGCCCGGCTGGTCACCTGCTCTTTGCCCTCTTCCCGGACCGGATTTTTGTGACCCTCCATCTCTGGCAACAACGTCACCAACTTGACTATCTCCGTCTCCTTGGCCAACATGTTTGTTTTTATCGTAATTATAGCGAATTTTATATTCATCCAAAGATCTGATGGGAATTTTTACAACATCGCTGCCATCGGACATAATGATACTTTCCTCGGTAATCAGGTCGGGCAAATTATTGCGAATTGCTTCCTGTACCTTTTCTTGATGGCGCTGTTGATCATCATAACCTTTCCGATGGAGGGACCAATCTTCTTTTGAAATAGCAAATTGGTGAGACATTGACTCTGACATGATTACGACGCCCCCCTTTAATGGTTTTATTAAACATGTGTACCCGAAAATCCGTGTACAATCACCTTTAATTATTCTATCTTATGCGAAATCGCAAATTTATTTACTGCTAGTTGTAAGAATGGGACAAAGATTTTTCATGCAGGACTGCTTCCTATCAGGTATACGGTGAGTTTGAAATAAAAAGAAAACCCCATCCAGTTATTGAACTTGTCGGTTCATAATGGAAAGGGTTGATGTTTTATCGGTTTAGCAAGCTTCCCACGTAACGAAGAAGTTCGTTGGCCGAAGTTGAGTTATAACCATGTTCGTCTATTAAACGGGCTACGACTTCATTTATTTTCTTCAGTTGCTGTTCATCCGGCGTTTTGGCTGAAGTTGTGATTTTTACAACGTCCTTCAGATCGGCAAACAGTTTTTTCTGAATGGCTTCCCGCAATCTCGCGTGTGATCTGTAATCGAAGCGTTTGCCTTTCCTTGCCAATGCCGAAATACGTATTAATATTTCCTCCCGGAAAGCTTTCTTCGCGTTTTCGGAAATACCGATCTGCTCCTCAATCGAACGCATTAATTTTTCATCAGGGTTAATCTCTTCTCCGGTAAGTGGATCGCGCAACTTCGATTTATTGCAAAAGGCTTCCACATTATCCAAATAATTATCCATCAATGTTTTTGCGGATTCTTCGTAAGAATATACGAAAGCTTTTTGAACCTCTTTTTTCGCCAGTTCATCATATTCTTTTCTCGCAAGGGAAATGAAGTTTAAATATTTTTCCCTAAGTTCATTTGTGATGGACGGATGTTGATCCAGCCCTTCTTTTAACGATCTCAACACATCCAAAGCGTTAATCGAAGGAATATTTTTGCGGATAATGGCTGATGAGATCCGGTTGATGACATATCTTGGATCGATTCCACTCATTCCTTCATCCTGGTACTCTTTTTTC
Organism: Siminovitchia thermophila; assembly: GCF_016909185.1. Lineage (GTDB taxonomy): Bacteria > Bacillota > Bacilli > Bacillales > Bacillaceae_C > Siminovitchia > Siminovitchia thermophila. The sequence continues at coordinate 81,637 of NZ_JAFBFH010000012.1, forward strand.
AGCTCGTTCAAGTCAGATGAGTTATATCCTTCCACATTTTCCCCGTCATACAGGCGCATTTTCTTTAAAAGGTCAATATCTCCTCTTTTTGGCTCCTTTAATCTCGTTAAAATGGTAAACATGGCCGCTACCCTTAACGTATGGGGCGCTATATGAACGTCGGCCACATCGCTTTCACGAATCATCTTTTCATATATCCTTTCCTCCTGGGATACCTTTAAATTGTACGGAACGGGCATGACGATGATCCGTGAATGAAGCGCTTCATTCTTTTTATTTGAAATAAAGGACCGATACTCAGTCTCATTTGTATGGGCAATAATGAGCTCATCTGCCGAGATAAGCGCGAATCTCCCCGCTTTAAAATTTCCTTCTTGTGTTAACGACAAGAGATGCCACAAAAACTTTTCATCACATTTCAGCATTTCCTGAAATTCCATAAGCCCACGGTTGGCTTTGTTCAACTCGCCATCAAATCGATACGCCCTTGGGTCTGACTCTGAACCATACTCTGCAATGGTGGAAAAATCGATGCTGCCTGTCAAGTCGGCAATATCCTGTGATTTGGGATCAGATGGACTGAACGTTCCAATACCAACCCGCTTATCTTCAGAAAAGAATATCCGCTCAACTAGCACATCTTCAATTCTGCCTCCGTAATCTTCCTCCAAACGCATGCTATTTAGCGGGGACAAACTTCCTTCCACCCGAATGCCGTATTCTTTGTAGAAATCTTCCCTTAAATGCTGTGGAATTAAATGGAGTGGATCTTCGTGCATCGGGCACCCTTTGATTGCATATACAGCGCCGCCATCTGTTCTGGAATATGCTTCAAGTCCCCGCTTCAACATCGTAACAATGGTTGATTTTCCACCACTGACCGGCCCCATTAGTAATAATATTCTTTTCCTTACATCAAGACGTTTCGCTGCCGGATGGAAATATTCTTCAACCAGCTTTTCCAAAGCTTCTTCTAACCCGAACATCTCATGGCTGAAAAAGCGGTATACTTTTTGTCCGTTTACTTCTTCGACCCCCGCATCCCTGATCATGTTATATATACGGGAGTGTGCCGACTGAGCAACCCATGGTTTTTCCTTGAGTAGTTTTAAATAATCTGCAAAAGTTCCTTCCCACTTTAGTCTCGCTTCATGAGACCGATATTGTTCAATTTTTTTTAGTATATCCATAAGGACCTCCCTGTTTTGCTTGATGAGGAATGATTAATTAAACCATATGCACCCTGGTGCTTGAACATGCTTAATTAAAGGTATGTCAATAAATGTTCGGTTGTGAATAAACCGTTTCAACATTTCGCCATAAGTTTCATTCACATTACAAAAAAAATGGGATATAATAACGGAAGGACTACTTCTGGAAAAGGAGGCTTACATATATCTTATGAAAACAATTTTGATTTTGGGCGTATGCATCGCATTTTTGGCAGCCATCTTTACTGCAGGTTACGAAGATAAGCCGGGAGTTTACAGAAAGTAAGGTTGAAAAATCCCCCTTCACTTTGAAGGGGGATTTCTTATTGCAAGTTTGGATAGCCCTGCTGCCGAAGTGCTTCATATACAAGAATTGCGGCAGTGTTGGACAAGTTGAGAGCCCGAACATTTTCCGTCATCGGAATTCTCAAGCACCGCTCTTGATGTTGTGCCAACACATTTTTTGGCAATCCGGATGATTCTTTTCCAAAAATAAAGTAATAGTTTTTATGAGGATCGTTATATTTGAATGCGGTATGGGGATGCTTTCCATGTTTCGTTAAGAAAAAATGCTCGCCGTCTTCATTTGCCGCAAAAAACTCTTCCAAAGAATCATAATAGGTGATGTTTACAAACGACCAATAATCAACACCCGCCCGTTTGAGCATCTTGTCATCCGTTGAAAAACCGAGCGGACGGATCAAGTGTAATCGTGCATCGGTAGCGGCACATGTCCGAGCAATATTTCCAGTGTTTGAAGGAATTTCTGGCTGATATAATACAACGTTGATTGGCACTGCTGTTCACCTCAATTTTTGCTTACCGTGACATTATACCACCACTATGAGGACAATGAAAAGGGCTATGACCTTTTGCGCTAACTGTCATCCACAATCGTAAACATTTTATATTGAATGTTTGGCGTATATGCCGAGGAGTCCTCGTATGCCCAATATCTCATCCGGCTGTTATACGTATGGGCGTTTACAAGGGGCATACCCGTTGCGTCTTTTCCCGTCACAATCGTATTGTGGTCAAATCTCCCGTCTCCCTGGAAGTCGTAACAAATGACATCACCAAGCTGAAGTTCAAGGGGATCGTGTACCTCCTTCGCTCGTAATCCGGTCCGTGAATGCTGCAAATACGTTTTTAGAGCGTTTGCCACAGACCAGCTGAAGCTCCAATTTCTGTTGCGATACCACCAGCCATTGCTTCTGTTTGGATAGCCTCTCATCGGTGCTCCACCGGCATGAAGGCATTGGGAAACATAATTTGTACAATCCACTTCAAATTTGATATATGCGGGGTTGTAATCGTTCCACCATCTTTCCGCATAGCGAACAGCCTCTAAACGGTCATAATAATACGGGATCCGTTCGCTTTCCTCTCTTTTCCAACCTTCATCCATATTTAACGTCTCCGCTCTGAACTCAACCGGAACCTCACCATCTTCGCATATGCGGTCATTATAAAATGCGGCTTTTCTTTTTTCCACCTCCTCTTCAATATAAAAGTACCCGCCCTGTTTAATCATGTATTTAAAATGAAAATGATACAGTAAATAATCCATCCCCTGTTCCGATGTTTTCTCCTTTACTTGACCCACCGCATCCACTTTGACGATCTCACATTTGCGGTTTGCCAAAGATTGCAATTTTTGATTCACTTTATCATCCTTTGATTTTTTCCTCCCCGCATACTCCTCTACCCTTTCTTCCAAAATATGCTCTAAACAATTTCTCACTTCATCCCTCCTCGCTCATATATATGGGAGAAACACCTTCTTTTTTCATTTCATTCCACAGAAAATTTACAAGCGCATAGATTACCTTGGACACGAGCATGTTTACTCGTTTTTTCAACGCATAAAAAAAGAAGATGAACTTGAGAAAATACACCTGCATGAAGGTGCTATGTAACAATAAAAAATGGTTCCAACCATCAAAGACCGACGGTTGAAACCATTTCTGCATATTTTTGGCCAGTTATATCTCAACTTCTTTTCATCCTATATATGAATTTACTTGTTGTCGTTTTCACGTTGTTTTGCGCGGGCATTTCCGCCTTTTTCGCCAATGTCTTCATAAAAGCCCCTATCATGATTTTCGGAAGTTGCTTCTCCGCCTTTGCGGCCTATTTCTTCATAGAAGTCCCTGTCATGATTTTCAGAAGTTGCTTCTCCACCTTTGCGGCCGATTTTCTCATAGAAATCCTTGCCATGATTTTCGGAGGTTGCTTCTCCACCTTTGCGGCCGATTTCTTCATAGAAATCTCTGTCATGATTTTCGGAGGTTGCTTCTCCACCTTTGCGGCCGATTTCTTGATAGAATTCCTTATCGTGTGTTCTGGCAGTTTCTTCTCCACCTTTTCTTCCGGCTTCTTCTAGTGTCATTTTGTCACGCTTGTTGTTGTCTGCCATCGAGAATTCCTCCTTGAAAATTTTTTCTCTTACAGTTCTCTATGTTCCCGCTCATTTGAGTATAAAACATTTTTTTCAAAAAGAATCATTTAAGGAGGCAAACATTCAGTGGAACAGTCAAATGTGAATAGGTGGAGCCATTTGCAAAAATGAAAAAGCAGGCAACTGATGCCTGCTTACATGTCATTGATCTAAAAAACACGGCGAGCGCCCAAAAGCATAAGATCAGAAAACTGCCTAGTTGTCCTTATTGCGATAAAGACATGTTCGACGCCTCATCACTTGCCCGCTAATTTGTTATTGTTCATTCAACAAATGTAAACCTTTTTGTATTTCTTGTTGGACGTCACTGTTTTTTTCATGGACACGTGCCGTTAAAAGGGCCGTTCTTGCTTTCTCTCCTCCAATTTTCCCAAGGGACCACGCCGCCGTTCCCCTTATTTCAGGACGAACATCTTCTTGTAAGACCTTAATTAAATCATCTACCGCCTGTTCTTCCTTAAAATGGGCGAGCGCCAGTATGGCATTCCGCTGAATGGGCTTTTTTCCTCGCCAAGAGCCTGCCATTTTGCCAAATTTCTCCTTAAACTCACGATTGGATAGTTGAAGAAGAGGCTTAAGAAGCGGCTTGGCTGTTTCGGGATCTGGCTCCATTTTCGGATGGAAACGATTGTCAATCCCTTTATTTTTCGGGCATACTGTTTGGCACGTATCACAACCATACAAACGGTTACCAATTTCTTCTCTGAATTCATCCGGCAAAAAGCCTTTTGTCTGTGTGAGAAAGGCGATACAGCGCTGGGCGTTAAGCTGCCCAGGCCCAACAAGAGCTCCCGTAGGGCATGCTTCCAGGCATTTCGTACATTCTCCGCACTGGTCATGCAGCGGTTCATCCGGTTCAAAAGGCAAGTTTGTAATCATTTCACCCAAATACACGTAAGAACCAAATTCCGGCGTAATAATGGAGCAGTTTTTCCCGCTCCATCCGATTCCTGCCCTTTCAGCCACTGCCCTGTCCACAAGCTCTCCGGTATCAACCATCAGCTTACATCGCGCTTCGCTTACTTTTTCCTTAATATAAGCCGCCAATTGTTCCAGTTTTTCCCGGACCAAAATATGGTAGTCGATTCCCCAAGAAGCCCGACAAAAAATCCCTCTTCTTTCCCCGCGTTTTCCGCGTGGAGGGTTTGTCATTTTAGATGGGTAGGCGAGCGCAATGGCAATAATCGAGCGCGGTTCTTCAAAAATGAGTTCCGGATGAGTGCGCTCATCAATATTTTTATGTTCAAACCCGGACTGATAGCCGAGAGCTTCCTGCCTCATTAACAAATTTTTCATTTCAATAAACGGGTCGGAAGCGGCAAAACCGATTTTGTCAATCCCGATCTGCTTGCTATATTCGATGATCTCTTCTTTTAGTTGGCCATAATCCAATTGCGCCCCTCCTTTCCATTACAAGTATCCGTAAGCAGCCCTTATTACTTCCATACAGCAAACTCATTATTATGATAAACTATTTTTAACATTAGTTGGAGGTGTAAACGTTGGAAGTTGTAATAGACGAAACGTTGCGTGCAGCCGTTCCACAAATAAAGTTCGGAATCATTCACTATGAGGATATTACAGTCGGAGATTCCCCGCAAATGTTAAAAGGAAGGCTTCAATTATTTCAAGAGTCGCTCTTTTTTGAGCTGGAAGATCAAAATATAAATGAGCTCCCCGAAATAAAAGATTGGCGCTCTATTTTTAAAAAGCTTGGAAAAGATCCTAATCGGTACAGGCATTCGGCTGAAGCCTTGTATCGGCGAGTCAAAAAACAACAATACATAACATCCATCAATTCAGCCACTGATTTAAATAACTTTTTCTCTTTAAAATATCGGATTCCACTCGGCATATATGATAAAGAGTTGATACAAGGAAATGTAGTCATTCGTAAAGGAGCAGAAGGAGAAAGCTATGAAGGCTTAAACGGACGGCAAAATAATGCGGAAAACTTGCCCATATCCGCGGATGATGCCGGCCCATTCGGCAGTCCGTTCGTGGATGCAAAACGGACTGCCGTTTCCGCCAATACGACAAGAGCTTTGCAAATTGTCTACCTTCCGCTAATGATAGAAACAAACGATGCAATGAAGCTGGTTGAATCGTTCGCATCTATGTTCACCCATATCAATGGGGGAACTGCCCACACCGCCATCCTTGCAGACTAAAAGGAAAGTCTTTCACCCAGGCGCTTCCACTGGCTATTATCATTTTAACTACATTGGCTTCGAACTTACACAAAAAACGCAGTGCTTCGTCCTTAATTGGAACGAAACACTGCGTTAGTAAGAAAATATGTATGAGAGCAAGTGATGGGATTGAAACCCACAACAGCCAGCGGCTGCCCTCGCATACATCATTGCATGCACAGACTATTATACAAAATGCGACAGCACACGGCAATGGATGTCACAGAATGTTCAATTTTTCACAAAATCTGTCACCGGCAGTTACGGCAAGACTTCAACCAATAGAGATAAATACCAGCGATGCAGGTCACCCTATGTTTCCACCGGATGTGGCGTTCTTAATCTGCGAACCTCTTGGTTGGTTTCCCCCCACCTCTTCGAGCTTCCTTTTGGTTTAAGATAGGCGTCTTTCTTCCAGTGAATCCGAGATAAAGCGGCTGCATCAGATCCAGCCACTTAGGCTATCGAGAAACCTTAGAAAGCTTCATCACGGCAAATTCATCCCCACCTTTGGGATTTACTCGTCTTTCTCGGGGTTTACTAGCGACTTTTTTCACTTACTATCCACTTCTTTGATTTATTCACGACCTTTGGAAAATACTATCCACTTTTTTGATTTACTCGCCGATTCCAGGTAATTACTCGCCTCTTTTTCGATTTACTCGCGGCTTTTGGGAATTATCATCCGCTTTCTCTACAAGCTGAGCGGCTGTATCCAGCCGCTCTATTCTCGTTATATCAACATTTGATACGGTTTTTCAAGATTGTCCTTGATGAGGTGAAGAAAACGGCTTGCTGGTACTCCGTCAATAGCCCGGTGATCGAAGGTTAAACTGAGCGGCAGCATGCTTTCCCGTTTGACTACTTCTCCAACGAATACCGGTGTGTCAACAATAGAGCCTACGCCAAGAATCCCCACCTCTGGTGGATTTAAGATCGGTGTGAAAAACTCCACTCCTTCCGCACCGAGGCTTGTCACTGTAAAAGTAGAACCTTTCATTTCCTCCGTCTCAAGCGTTCCTGCTCTCGCTTTTTTCCCCAAGTTCTTAATTTCGTTGGAAAGCTGAAATATGGTGTGCTTTTCCGCATTCTTTATGACGGGAACGACAAGTCCATTATCCACGGCAACAGCAATTCCCAAATGAACTGAATGATACGTTTTTATTTGCTCCTCCTCATATGTACTGTTCATGATTTTATGATTTGCTAATGCCAATACTGCTGCCCGCGCGATGAAGTCAGTCATCGTCAACTTGACCTTTTTTCGGCTGCTCGTATCATATTGGTCGTTTATTTTTTGGCGGAGTAAAAGCAATTCGGTGACATTTGCCCGCATATGAATGGTGAGCTGCGCACTTTGCTGGAGGCTTGTAAACATTCTTGACGCAATCACTTTTCTCATGCCGGAAACTTGCTTGACTGATATTTCATTTTGCGCCTGCTTATCTGTAGGATGAACTGGTTGTTTTTCAACTTTCGCTTTTTTCTTTTCGATTGCTTTTTCAACATCTTCCCTTGTCACTCTTCCTTTTGGCCCGGTACCAGAAATTGTATGGATGTCAATGTCTTCTATTTGGGCGAGCTTCCTTGCCGCAGGTGATACTCTAAGTTTTAATGGCCTGGCGACCGGCTTATGGGCCGGAACTTCTGCCGCTTGAATAGTAGCGGCTGTTTCTTGGCGCTGTGCCGTTTTTTCCTCTTCGCTTGCGGCTGTTTCCATTTTCTCCCCGGGCTGTCCGATATAGCCGATCGCTTTCCCGACCGTTACGGTTTCATCGACATCGGCGGCAATTTTAAGCAAAACGCCATTATCCGGCGCTTCAATGTCTTTTTCGATTTTATCAGAGGAGATAACTGCAACCGACTCTCCTTTTTGAACCTGTTCCCCCTGTTTTTTCAACCATTCCACAACTGTCCCTTCTTCCATGCCCATTCCTAGCTTTGGCATAATAATTTCTACAGCCAACAAAATCGTCTCCTTTCTAAAATCAGCGTGCCACGTAATGACACGCTGAATATGTTTTGTAAATGGCCTCTTTATATCGTGACGATCGTTTCATCACCGATCATTTCAGCGACGACTTGCAGTACTTTTTCTGGTGAAGGCAAATATAAATCTTCCAACGCGGGTGAAAAAGGAACCGGACAATGCGGTGCCGTAACCATTTTGATGGGCGCATCCAAAAAGTCAAAGCCTTTATCAGCCACTAATGCCGAAATATCGGTTGCCGCGCTACAACGCGGATTTGCTTCGTCAATAATAATGAGACGATTTGTTTTCGCAACAGAAGTTAAAATGGTTTCCTCATCAAGCGGTGACAAACTTCGCGGATCAACTACTTCAGTATCAATTCCCCTTTCCGCCAATTGGTCGGCTGCTTTCAGCGCTGTATGGACTTGTTTGCCAATGGCAACAATCGTCAAATCTTCCCCGGCCCGCTTAATATCCGCTTTTCCAATTGGGATCGTGTAGTATTCTTCATCCACTGCCCCTTTCATACTGTAAAGTGTCTTATCTTCAAAAAAGATGACAGGGTCATCATCAAAGATCGCTGAGAGGAGCAGCCCTTTCGCATCGGCAGGAGTAGATGGTACAACAACCTTTAATCCCGGAATATGCGTGAAAATGGCATACAAACTTTGTGAATGCTGGGCGGCTGCCCGAAAGCCCGCTCCATGCATCGTTCGAATCGTAAGCGGCACTTTCGCCTTTCCTCCGAACATATACCTCAGCTTCGCGGCCTGGTTCATGACTTCATCAAGACAGCTTCCGATAAAATCGTTAAACATTAATTCCGCGATCGGACGAAGCCCTGTTGCCGCGGCTGTAACAGAAGCACCGATAAAACCCGCCTCGGCAATAGGCGTATCCAATACCCGGCTTCTGCCAAACTCCGTCACGAGCCCTTTTGTTACGCCCATCACGCCTCCCCATGCGTCTTCATCCTGTAAATGATCCACTTCCGCTCCGCCCGCCACATCTTCTCCCATTAAAATAACTGTCTCATCCCGTCTCATCGCCATTTTCATAGCTTCATTCAAGGCATCTGCATAAGAAATATTCCTTGTCATTTTTTCACCCCCATCCATTTTCGTAAGCCACATAAACATCTTTTACCAAGTCATTTGCAGAAGGAAAAGGGCTCTCTTCGGCAAATTTGACTGCCTCATCGATTGATTCCTTCACCTGTTTTTCTATACCGTTGAGCTCCCCATCCGTTAACAATCCGTGTTCCGTTGCGTAGTGGCGGAACAGTCCGATCGCATCCAATTCATGTAAATGCCGCTTTTTCTCATCCTGCTTTTTATACGTCTGGGCATCTCCTTCAAAGTGTCCATAATTGCGGTACGTAACGCATTCGATCAATGTGGGGCCTTCTCCTCGTCTTGCTCTTTCCACCGCTGCTTCTGCCGCTTGATAGACGGCCATCACATCTTTTCCATCCACAGTTTGTCCGGGGATATTGTAAGCTTTTGCTCTATCCGCGATATTGGTGCAGCTAGACGCATAATGGAATGGGGTAGCTTCCGCGTAACCATTATTTTCGGCGACAAAGATGACCGGCAATTTCCAAATGGCGGCAAGGTTGATCCCCTCATGGAAAGTCCCGTGATTGTTTGCGCCATCACCAAAAAAGCAGACAGCTACAGCATCGGTTTTCTTTATTTTAGCGGTTAATGCCGCTCCAACAGCGAGTGGAAAACCACCGCCAACGATTCCGTTCGCTCCGAGCATTCCTTTTTCAACGTCGGCTATATGCATAGAGCCGCCTTTTCCCTTGCAAAGCCCCGTTGCCTTTCCATAAATCTCCGCCATCATCGCATGTAAGTCACATTCTTTGGCAATGCAATGGCCATGGCCCCGGTGTGTACTCGTAATGCTGTCACTTTCGTTTAAATGGGCACAAACCCCGACTGCCACCGCCTCTTGTCCGGCGTATAAGTGTACAAAACCCGGCAACACCCCCGTTTGAAAAATGTCATGGACCCTGTCTTCAAATTGACGGATTTCACACATTTTTTCATACATCCATCTGGCCTTTTGCTTCGTCAAACCGGCAGATACCGATACCGTCACATTTACTCCTCCTATCTTTTTGAAAGAATGGGTAAAATCACTACTTACTATAGTTAATATTGCAAAAAATGTGCCAACTTTAAAAATAACGCGTTTATGGGGTTTTGCACGACAACCTGAACCAAGCGGCCAACTTGCATTAGAATAAATGAGACTATGTATCATTTTGTCTCACTTTTTCCCACCTAAAGATTCAATTTTTTTAGTTTTCTATAAAAAGTGCTCCGCGGCATGTTTAATTGAGCAGCGGCTTTTGTCACATTTCCGTTGGCTGCGATAAGTGCTTCTGCAATTTTGGATCTTTCCATTTGCTCTCTGAAAGTAAGTTTATCTTGTAGTGAATTGTCCAAAGACGGTGGCAGTGTTTTCTTGGGGCTTAACATTGATGAGATCAATTCGAGGGTCGGTTGACTAGAACCGGCTTCCACATGGAGCCGATCCAAACAGTGAAGCAATTGTCTGATATTCCCGGGCCAAGGAAAGCTTTGCAAATAGGCCACCACTTCTTTGGGAAAATGGATGTGCCAGTCATTCTTTTGGCCATAATCCTTTATGAAGCAGGGAATATCTTCTATACGTTTTCTTAATGGAGGGAGTTCGATCGGATAAACAAAAATTCGATAAAATAAATCTTCCCGCAGACTTCCTTTGTCCACCATCTCTTCCAAGTCGCGGTGCGAAGCAGTGATGATCCGTATATCAACATCGACTGGTTTGACACCACCCAAAGGTATAACCTTCTTATCTTCGAGGACTCTTAGCAATGCAATCTGCATTTCTTGGCTAATCTCGCCAATTTCATCCAGAAAAAGTGTTCCGCCGTGTGCCTGTTCAAATTTTCCCTTATGACCGCTTCGTTTGGCTCCTGTAAAAGCTCCACTCACATATCCAAACAGCTCGCCAGCCATTAAATCTTTTGGAACAGCACCGCAGTTGACGGGAATAAACGGGCCGGATGTACGAGGACTGTTTACATGAATGGCGCGAGCCAATAGTTCTTTTCCTGTTCCCGTTTCTCCTGAAAGATGAACCGGTATGTTGGTTCTGCTTGCTTTTTCCGCTTGTAGTAATGTCTTTTGAAATGTTTCACTTTTCCCTTGGACTCCTTCATATGTAAATGTCGAACGAATTTGCGACAAAAGTTTCGGAATCCTTTTTTTCAGGTGAATATGATACCCAATTACGGAATCTTGTTGTTGAAAAGAGTATAGAGGCTTTTTCCTTGCTATTGAAAAACCCTCTCCTTTTACATCGGATAGTGTTAATTGATGCCATTTGGGAAGCAACTTTCGCATGGAGTCTGTTACCCAAACGAGTTTTCCTTGGTTATTGCAAATGATTGTAAGGGAATGTGAAAGCTGAATGAGCGAGGCATGCTTCAGCAATTCCAACTCTCTGGTCCGGGCATCAGCAACAAGCCGCTGCTCAATGGCGTAAGTTGCGGCAATGACAAATGGCAGCATCTGCTCATCTATTCCCAAGCGAACCGGGTAAGAAGTATTCAATATTCCCGCCATTTGGCCGTCCGCGTTCCAAATGGGTGAAGAACAACAGCCCCACGAATGGGAAGCAACAGCATAATGTTCAGCCCCTACAATTTGAATCGGCTCTTTGATCCGCAGAGCTGTGCCAATTGCGTTCGTTCCGACCTCTTCTTCTGTCCATTTCACGCCTTCGATGAAATGAATGGATTTTGCCTTATGCAAAGCCATTTCGTGACCATCCATAAAAAGGACGTAGCCTTCCGGGTCAACTAGCAAGAACACCGCCCTTGTGTGATTAAAAAAAGGCAGCAAGTTTTTCAGAACCGGGAGAGCCGTATGTAGCAATTTTTTGTTTGCTTTTTTACGTTCTTGAAACTTGTCATTCGTCAATATTGTCTTTCCTTTACCGTAATAAGGATTAATTCCTTTCTGACGGCAAAAAAGCCAAGATTCGGAAATTCTTTTGTTGATTCTGCTGTCATCCAATGCGCCTTCCTTCACAAAGCGATCCCATACAGAACGGTTTAGCGCGTCTCGTACATCCAACAATACCACCTCGCATTTCTCATTTTTCTCGTTATTAACCATTTCGCTTTATTTGGAAAAATTCCTTTCTTTGCAATCAGAATAGCTAGAAGATTTTTGTCTGCTAAAGAAACTTTAACTGATTTTCCATTGACATTTTTAAGCTGTACTAGGATGATAGATAGGGCAAAAGTAGAAAAGAGGTGCATCTATGCTTACCAATGCCGTCATTGTCAGTGTCATCGTGATGGTTGCACTTAGTTTAATGCGGGTAAATGTATTGTTTGCAATCACCATAGCGGCCTTAACAGCCGGTTTAGTGTCGGGGTTAAATTTCTCTGATTCTGTTAACTTGATGGTTTCAGGTATGGGGGGCCAAGCAAATACAGCCTTTAGTTATATATTGCTTGGAATGTTCGCCGTCATGATCGGTTTTTCAGGTATTACCACTTTACTTGTACAAAAAATGCTAACCATTTTTAAAGGGAAAAAAATAGTCCTCGTCCTCACCATAGCGGGGATTGCCTGTTTATCGCAAAACGTCATACCGGTCCACATCGCATTTATTCCTATATTAATTCCTCCTCTCCTTGGCTTATTTGACCGTCTCAAGCTGGACCGACGAGCAGTGGCTACCGCGTTGACGTTTGGATTAAAAGCTCCTTATGTGATGATCCCGGCTGGTTTCGGACTCATCTTCCACGGTATCATCCGTGACGAGATGATTTCCAACAAAATGGACATTTCCATGACGCAAGTTGCCGAAGCCATGCTAATTCCCGGATTGGGCATGGTCGCGGGATTGTTCATCGCCATTTTTATTTCATATCGGAAAGACCGGGTGTCCAAACCTGCGGAACAAATGGATTTTCATGGAGCTGACAAGGTAGAAGAAAATCAGCTGCCGGCCTCTTGGAACATCACGCATACGTTTACGGTAATCGCCATTATCATGGCACTTGTCGTGCAAATAGTTACAAAATCTCTTGTTTTAGGTGCGTTATCCGGAATCATCATTTTATTCCTGACAAGAGTCGTTCCATTTCGCCGGGGCGACCGGGTTGTTCAGGAAGGAATCGGCATGATGGGAATGATCGCTTTCGTTATGCTGATCGCGTCAGGATATGCCCATGTGTTGAAGGAAACCGGGGAGGTGGATGATTTGGTGGAGAAAACAACCAGCATGGTTGGCACCTCTCCTTTCGTCCTTTCCTTCTTCATGCTGCTTGTCGGTTTAATCATTACAATGGGAATTGGTTCATCATTTGGAACGATTCCAATATTGGCCGCTTTATATGTGCCGCTTTGTGCGGCGGCAGGGTTGTCTCCGCTGGCAACAGCAGCTTTGATCGGTACGGCGGGCGCACTTGGGGATGCGGGTTCACCTGCCTCTGACAGTACGCTTGGACCGACATCCGGATTAAATGCCGATGGCCGTCATCACCATATTTGGGATACGTGTGTACCCACTTTCCTGCACTATAATATCCCTTTATTTATTTTTGGCATGATAGCAGCCCTCATGTTGTAGCTGACAAACAAAACCGCTCTAGCACAGGCTGGAGCGGTTTTTTCATTCCTATATTTTTCAAAAAACATTGACATTTCACCGGTGATATTGTTATATTAAATAGCTATGGTTTTTTACATGAAAGGGGGATTTTTATGAATCCGCAGCAAAGAAAAAAATTATTTATCCTTATGGTCAATATGTTTATCGCCATTGGGAGTTTTGGAATTATTATTCCAATTCTGCCAGCTTATCTTATGTCCATTGGCGAAAGTGGGATGGCAGCTGGATTCATGATCGCCATTTTTGGTGGAGCACAATTTGTGATGTCCCCCTTTGCGGGAAAATGGACAGATCTTTACGGCAGAAGAATCATGATCATCGCCGGACTTAGTGTTTTGGCCCTATCCATGTTTATTTTTTATTTTTCGCATTCCATTGGGGTATTGTATATTTCCCGCGCGATCGGCGGAGTTGGGGCAGCGCTTTTAATTCCGGCCATTTTTGCCTACGTCGCCGATATCACCACAATGGATCAACGGGCAAAAGGGAACAGCCTCATTTCTGCCGCCATGTCGCTTGGTATCGTAGTAGGTCCGGGCATCGGAGGCTTTCTGGCGGAATTCGGCTTAAAAATGCCGCTGCTTGTCTCGGCGATTGTCGGAGTCATAGCAGTGATTTTTTCATTGATCGTCTTGAAAGAAAGCAGGGAAAACAAGGACGTCTCCGTTCCAAAGGATAATGATCCGATGTTTCAAAAGCTTGCCAAGTCGATTCACAAGCCTTATTTCATCCCACTTGTCATTACACTTGTCATGAGCTTTGGATTGATGGCCTATGAATCTATCATTGGTTTATATATCGATAATGCTTTTGGCGCATCTCCACAAGACATTGCCATCATGATAACAGTCTCGGGAACGATCAGCGTCATCGTGCAATTATTTGTTGTGGATCGTCTTGTCAGACATTTTGGCGAAGGTAAAGTATTAAATATGTTTGTCTTTGTCGTGGCGGCCGGCTTTTTATTTTCTATGTTCGCCTCGACTTATATCCTGTTTTTTGTCATTACCCTTATTATTTTTCTTGCAACTTCTATTTTAAGACCGGTCCTGAATACCCTTATTTCCAAGCGGGCTGGAGATGAGCAAGGATTTGCCATGGGAATGAACAACGCTTATATGAGTATAGGAAACATACTGGGACCGACGACAGCGGGGCTCCTCTACGATTTCCACAATATTTACCCATTTTTGCTCGGTTTTGCCGTTCTCTCCTTGACAATGGTTGTTTCAGTCATGTGGCAAAAGAAACAAAGCATCAAATCTGCACCGGCTCTAAAATAGAGAAAGGCTGCTTTTCCTATTTTCATAGGAAAGCAGCTTTTTTATTATGAAAAATATTCTTTCAAAAAGCAAAAAAAGAAATGCTCATGCGCCTGCCCCATCGGTAATAGACAGAGCATCCAGGTGCTAGCGTTGTGACATGGACGCCCCCGAGATGACTCTATGACGGACTGCACATTGGACGTTGTGCTAGGAGATGCGCCGACAGGCAAGGAAAGCTTTAACACGGCAATAATCGTATGCAAGAAATGCGTGAGCTTCGAGGACGTAGCACTTATAAGCAGTGGAAACTTCAATACAGGAAGGATTCAAGGGTAATTGTTAATAGTGAGAAAGTTTGCAACTCTGCTGCGGCTGATGAATTTGCCTCCTCCCCGTCATTGGCTTGTGCTTGCGGCCTGGCTGTACGATTGCCGCTGGCTCCAGCAGTTGTTGCCTTTTTCAACTGGTGATTTTAAAAAATATCAACCCATATTTTAATGGCTGTCGCCAATATCAACACAGCCAAAATGACCTGCAATACTTTTGTGTTTACCTTCTTTCCTGCAATCGCTCCAAGCGGTGAAGCAATCAAACTTGCAACGATCATAATAAGCGCCGGAAAATAATCCACTTGACCCGTTGTCACCTTTCCTACAGTTGTTCCGATTGAAGAAATGAACGTAATGGCCAAAGATGAGGCAATGGTCATGCGGGTGGGAATTTTTAACACAACCAGCATGATAGGCACCAATAAGAATGCGCCCGCGGCCCCTACAATCCCGGCTCCCAGGCCGACAATAAATGCCAGCAATGCCGCCAGCCATTTATTGAATGTCACCTGATCGAAAGGAGTGTCATCAATTCCTTTTTTCGGTATAAACATCATGACTGCGGCAATCAAAGCCAATATGCCATATATTAAGTTAATGCCGCCTTCAGACATCAATTTTGAGCCATAGCCGCCGATAAAGCTCCCGATTAAAATACTCATTCCCATATATCCAATCAAAGCCTTATTTAAGTAACCGCCTTTTCGATAGGCCCATACACCGCCAATTGTTGCGAAAAACACCTGAACGGCGCTGATTCCGGAAACTTCATGGGCGGTGAATGCCGCCAATCCAAATAGGGGTGGAATATATAAAAGCATCGGATATTTAATGATAGAACCGCCAATTCCCAGCATTCCCGAAATATAGGATCCGATAAAACCAATTAAAAAAATGACAATGATAAATGTAAAATCCATTGTTCAACCCCCCTTAAGAAAAAGGGAACCAATGCGGTTCCCTCCATTTGTCAGGCTTTCTTAATCCAAAATTTGAAAACACCATTTTCTTCTTCTTGTTTGAACAGTTCATGACCGCTAGATTTTGACCATGCGGTTAAATCGCTTTTGGATCCTTTATCCGTTGTATGGATTTCCAATATTTGTCCAGTCTCCAATTCATTCATCGCTTTTTTGGCTCTAACAATCGGCATTGGGCAAGCTAATCCTTTTGCATCTAAAAACTTTGTTGTTTCCATTTGTCATTCCTCCTAATATATTATCGAACCGCACAACGGTTTGGACCAATTTCCATTTCTCGTTGTTTGTCAAGATCGGGAGTTATTTTTCCCATATTTGTTTCACGGATTTCCTGATAAGCATTTGGCTGGGGAGGCAAGTTCTCCGTTACCAGTTTCCTGAACTCTTCTTCACTTTCCACATTCAAACCATGATTTTCCGCAAAAAGGGTTCCCAACTTTTCGGAAACACTTCCATCTTCATTCAATTCATCCATGATCATAAAGTGGGCGGGCAAAACAATCAGCTCTTCAGATAGGCTTCTATATCGCGAATACAAAGTTTCCCGAAGGTCGCTCACCCAGTCTTGGGCCAATCCCGCAAGGTCGGGTCTTCCGATTGAGTCTACAAATAGGATATCGCCTGACAATAAATATTGCCCATCTACGATAAAAGATGTAGATCCAATCGTATGGCCGGGAGAATAAAGGGCATGGATATCTATTGCGGTATTGCCCACAGTAATCACGTTTCCATCTTCCAAAGGCTGATAATCAAACGTCACCTCTGCAGCATCCTTGGGCGGAAGCCAGTACAACGCTTCTGTCTGCTCTGAGATGGTTCTTCCTCCAGAAATATGATCGGCATGAAGATGAGTGTCGAGCACATGAGTAATCTTCGCATCTTTGCTTTGCGCAAAATCAATGAACACATCTGCCATGCGGGTTGCATCGATAACTGCTGCTTCACCGTTGGAAATAACCATATATGACAAGCAGCCTTTTCCGATCCGGACAAATTGATACATTTCTCCGCCGCCTTTCAAGTCTCCGATTTTTACAGGCTCCAAATGTTCACTCCACGCCTTCATGCCACCTTGGAGGTATGATACGTCCAACCCTTGCTCTGACAACATTTCAGCAACCATGATTGATGACCCTTCTTTTGCACAAACAACCAAGACTTCTTTTTCTTTAGGAATTTTATCCAGAATGTCCTCCACACCATCAAGCAGTTCAAAATAAGGAATGTTTAGATGTGCAATATGTTTCCCTTCAATCTTCCAATCCTTAAAATCACTTTCATTGCGGACATCCAAGATAAACAGATCCTCATTATTCAAAATTTTGTTTGTGACGTCCTTAGGTGTCATTGCTGTTACTGTCATTTTTACCCCTCCCGGTATATTTTTTATAAAAAAAAACTACTTTCGCAATGTTGCCATAATGCTATTCGGATCAAATCCGATAATCCATTCGCCATTGATTTCGGTTTGCGGCACACCCATTTGTCCTGTCGTATTGATTAGTTTCTGCATTTGTGCAGGATCTTTTTCCACATTCACTTCATTAAAAATGATTCCTTTTTCTGACAAAAAGTTTTTTAGCATGACGCAATACGGGCATCTTGTCGTTGTATATATGGTGACAGACATGATTATTGACCTCCTTCCGTTTCTCCGGTCCATTTACTCATACCCGGTATGACATTAAAAACGTTGTGAAATCCTTTATCTTTCAACTTTTTCGCTGCCAAATCGCTACGGTTGCCTGTACGGCATATGACGAAAATATCCTGGTCTTTCCTTAGTTCATCCGCCCTTTCATCCAATTCTCCCATTGGAATAGAAACAGCTCCGGGGATATGGCAAGAGGCATATTCCACTGCTTCCCTTACATCGAGTACAACAATAGACTCATTGGCTTCCATTTTTTCTTTCAGCTCATCGTTGCTGGCAATATGGGGGTACTTTTTCCCATCTGCTTCGTCATGAGTATGCTTTTTGAGAAAATGCTTCAACACACCATTCTCTTCTAAAGTACCCAAGTATTGATGGCCTGTGCTTTCAGCCCAAGCTTTTATATCGGCTTGTGATCCTTTATCGGTCGCCTGAACCTCAAGTACCTTGCCGGGCTCCAATTGGTTGATCGCTTTTTTTGTTTTAACGATTGGCATTGGACATGCCAATCCCTTTGCATCTAGGATGACATCTGCACTTATTTTATCCATCCTTATACCTCCATTTGTATATTCAGCTTTCTAGCCGCCAAATCGTTGAAAAAGATACTAACGAGAATATGGTTTATAGCATTAAATAAACAGATTGACATGGCCGATTTCGGCATCCGCAAGATAGGCGGCAACACCTGCGTATTCAATTCCATCCAAGAGTTCCTCTTGCTGCAAGCCAAGTAAATCCATCGTCATCGTACACGCAACTAACTTAATGTCCTGCTCTTTAGCCATTTCAATTAATTGCGGAAGCGGAACGGCATTATGCTTTTTCATAATATTTTTGATCATTTTGGGACCAACCCCGGCAAAGTTCATTTTGGAAAGCCCCATCTGGTCGGCACCTCTTGGCATCATCTTTCCAAACATTTTTTCCATAAACCCTTTCTTCACTGGAATGCTTTCTTCTTTTCTCAATGCATTCAACCCCCAAAAGGTATGAAAAATAGTTACCTCATGATCATACGCCGCCGCACCGTTGGCAATGATATAAGCTGCCATTGCTTTATCGTAATCGCCACTAAACAAAACGATCGTTGTTTTCTTCTTCTCCGTCATTGTTCACCCTCCAAACTATATACCCCAAAGGGTATTAATAGTCACAAAAAAATATTTACCTTTACCCCTATGGGTATTATAATCACAAATAAAAATGATGTCAACCGTCTTTTTTTAACGGCTGCGCACCAACAAGTCGACTGCTTCTTTGACCAATGCTTCCGTATCCGCATCACCACTTGCCTTTGCCAATTGAACACATTCAACCAAATTGGAACTGACGATGAGGCCGATGCTCCGGTCAATCGCAGATCTGGCTGCAGATAATTGGGTGATGACATCTTTGCAGTCTTTGTTTTCTTCCATCATCTTTAAAATCCCTCTTAACTGCCCTTCGATTCGCTTTACCCTGTTTTTTATCTGCGCATCATATTTCAACATACTCCCTCCTTCCAAAAATCATTTTTTATTGAACTTAATATTGATTATATACCTGCACGGGTATATTGTCAAACAGCCATGCTTTATAACGGATACGTTTCGCGCTTTGGATTAACATTAAGGATAATAATCTCTGCGACAACAGCCTTGATAAGCTTTATCTCCACCTTCTATATATTCTTTCTTCAAACATTTTTCTCCAACGTACTAATACAGCTCCCTTTAGATTCCGAAATCGGATGATCTAGTTGAAACAAAAAAACTTTACTCGTTTTTGCAAGAGGAGTTACCATTGCATTATTTGCATGCTCGGCTCATCTTCCCTACGAGAAAAAATTACTTCCGTTCTCCTTTGTTTAAAAAATGGTATTCACAGCTTAAAACGTTAATCTTTTGAAGCTTTCGAGAATATTAACTTCAATTATTCCATTGCTCGTAGCAATCTCCCCTTCAAACAATGGAAGAAAAGCAATGACGATTACTTAGCTTCTACAACCAGTCCAATCATCATTGCTCCTCACTTCATGCTCGCTATCCGATCAATCCGGCGTCTAAGATCACTTTATCACTCTTGATTGTCATTGCGTATAAATCGGCCCTTATCTTCATCGAAATAGCCGTGACCCGGCCTTTACCCGACTTTATAAATCAAGAAATGTATTGAGTGAACGACGTTCGCTTTTCCCAGTTTTCGTACCATCTTTGAATATCTTCCCTGGGAAGAGTTCCATATTCCTCTTGCAACATTTTCTTTAAGTGCGTATATTCTTTTTTCACCGAATCGCGTTTCTTTAATGCATCATACAACTGCATCAGCATGAAATAACTATCTTCTTCAAGTGGCTGAATCTTTTGCACACGCAAATAAAGCAAGATGGCTTCAGTATAATCTTCATTAAAGATAAAATAATCCGCCAACCGTTTGATATGGCTTAACCAAATCACTCTTAACCGCTTTCGTTCATTATCAGCCCACAAATAATCATCTTTGTCAAAGTAATCGCCTTTATACAAATCAAGTGTTTTTATGTACTCTGGAAGCGTTTCTCTTGTCAAAAACGATAACCTTTTCATTCCGTTTTCCCATTCTTCAACATCTACACGCACATCATTTAGTTCCAGCTTATAGCTATTTTCGGAACTAATAATTTTAATCGGGAAGTCAATGGATTTCAAAGTCTTCCGAATTTGATAGACAGTAGAATAAAGTTGGGTGAATCCATCTTTCCAACCGGCATTCGGCCAAAAGTATTCCAGCAGTACATCCTTGCGTACAAATTGCTCGCGATGATGTATCAAATAAGCAAACAATTCCCGAGCTTTCGTTGTTCTCCAATAAACATCTATCATTTCGGGTTTTTTTCCGTCCATTTTAAAATGAAGTTTATTAAAACAACAAACCATCGGTGAAGCAGCTGTTTTTTTTCCAGTCAATTCCAACAGTTGATCAATCGTTTTAAGCAATCGTTTCTGCCGAATCGGTTTTACGATATAATCCGCAGCATTGATTTCAAATGCATCTACTGCGTATTCATTATGTGCTGTTACGAAAACAATCTTGACACTTGGCATCAACCTTTGAATTTTCTTCGCTAAATCCATCCCGCTTATTTCAGGCATTTCGATATCGAGAAAAACAGCATCAGGGTGGTTTTTTGTTATTTCTTCCAACCCTTTATAGGCATCATTGTATTTCCCGATAATTTCAATTCCACCGATTTCATCCAACTTTTTCTCCAAGAACTCTAGAGCCAATGATTCGTCATCAATAAGTATTACTCTCAAGCAAAATGTACCCCCTCTAATTATATAGTACTTTTTTACCATATCAATATACCCATTTTTATCCAAAATGAAACTTTAGACCTACTTTTGTGAGTCTGAGATTGGGTGACATATCATGAATCACTAGCAATACACTAGTTATTTTTGAACTTCCGTATAAGTTCTTTTGAAAAAGTGTCAAACAGATAAAATCCCTATTGCGCATCACATTTTCTATTTGCGTTAAACATGTACGGGTAGACTAAGGAACGACGATAGTAAAAAAGTTGGGTGGTTGGATGACCTAAGTAACTTGTGGAGATCAAACATTGTGATAGTATAAACGAAACGGTTAACAAAGTTGAATGTATTTGGATCAACTTACATGATTTGTCCGGTTGAACAGACAACAAGAAAACGCAGCTTCGGCTCACCCGTTAGCAAACGAATTGGAAGCCTGCATATTGTAAGAGTTCGACACTTTTCCGGGAAAAAAAGTTGCCGCTGTTCAATTGTGCCCAAGTTTTTTAAAGAGCTTCTCATCATTGATTAGATGCAGGAGCTTCAACTCTTAGAACTGGGCATTTTTGTTATAAGGAGGGTTGTGTCCACAAAACCCTTTAACTATGAAAAAAGTAATGAATACACATCATTGCGAACTGTCTACCACCTCCATTGTAAAGTATTTTTTTTTGTTATACTAGTAAAATATTGAATATTTTTATTATTGCGAATTGATATTATTGCTTTGGAACAAGCCAAAATCAACCATTTCTCCTGGGTTTAATGATGTCCTCGGGCGGTAGCATCTTACTGATCCCGCTCACCTTGGATCAACAATCGCTGATAATCATAGCGATAAGGATGACACGTTAATAACGTCGCCAAATCCCTATTTTCTTCCACTTCCAAAGAGTCCGTTTCGTGGGGCTCAATCACCTCTTGATTAAATACACGGTAGGTTAATGTTTCGTTCATCGTATGAATGTAAAATACATCGCCGTCATGCAGTTCATCTATATTTCGAAACATCGCTTTTGTTCCCATTCCACGATGGCCGGCCAATACGGTATGTGTATTTTCCCCGCCAAGCGGCAATGAAGAACCTTCCACTTGGCCAATTCCTTTGCTTAACACTTCCTCTGATGAACCTAAATAGATCGGTATCACTAATTTGAGCTTCGGTATTTCAATGGCTCCAAAAATATCATCATTGCCAAAACCGAGGCATTCATTGAATGCTGTCAACTTTTCTTGATTGTCCCCCCACGGATCACGAAAGCCATCCAAATCATAATAGATTTCTTTATTACACTTTTGAGCCCGTGCCATCAATTCATTAATCTCGTCATCCGATAAATGGTCCAATCCGCTTTGAAAGTTCTCCACCTGACTCTTTTGCAGATAGCCATTGACGAGTTGCGCGATATGCGGGTAACCCAAAATAAGGAGGCCAATAAGAAATAAGAACATAATACCTTTATGTTTCATCGGTCGCCTCCTTCTTCTTTTTCCTTCGGTAAATAAAGTAAATAAGGGAAAGAAGAACGAGAGCTGCCAGCACATACACATATACAGGTACCCCGTCGTTTTCACTTGCTTGTTTTTCCTCTGGAGAATAAGGTACACGTTTCCCCTTCACCAACAACCGGTGTGTATTGACCATATATGGTTCACACGTCAGCAAGGTGACGATATCTTCATCCTGCTTCATTTGCAGCCAGTCTGTTTCATGCGGCAGCACGATGTCAACATCAAACACTTCATAGGCCATTTTTTCATCAAGCACTTGGATAAAAAATTTGTCGCCAAACGCTAAAGAATCCAAATTTCGAAACAGCTTTGAAGTAGGCAGCCCCCGGTGGGCCGTTAAAACGCTATGTGTCCCCGCTTTCCCTGTAGGTAAGGAAGAGTTTTCCAAATGGCCTACCCCTTTCGATAAAACCTCTTCGCTTGTGCCATGGTATATGGGAAGCTGGATATTGATTTTAGGAATGTCTATGCTGCCGATGGCGGGCCCAACATTCAAGGCATCATAATAACTGTTATTCCCGCGTCTTTCATCCGATTTGGCATCTTCCGAAAAAGGGTCCACAAAATCCAATTGTGAATCGGCTAATTCTTCGTTATGTTGATCGGCTTTCTTCTTTTCCGCCTCTATTTGTTCCTTATCCATCTTTTTTACTTTATCGCTATAGCCATGGACAACGGATTGGTGCACTTGTGTAGATAAAATATTACTTATCATAGGATAGGAAAAAATGCCTAATCCAATAAAAAATATGGCTATGACAATTGCTTTTTTCATCGCTTTCCCGTCCTATCGTAAATAAATTTTATTTTGGCATTAACAAATAAATGGGAGAGAAATCATTCCCTCTCCCACTTATTACGCTTTTAACCTACTTCAGCACCCGATTTTCTACGACGTACATAAAGAACGAATGCCGTAACCATCAATGCCAATCCGATAAGCGTAAACAGAGTTGTACCGATACCGCCTGTTGTTGGCAGCTCCCAATCTGTTTTGGAGTTATCGACCGTGATCGTTTGCTCATGGTTGCTTTTATCAACTGTAACGTCAATCGGCTTTGTTAATTTACGGTAACCTTCCGGCGCTTTTGTTTCTACTAGTTGATATTTCCCGTAGTCAAGCTCCTTGAAAGAAAGCTCCCCATTATCATTCGTTACACCGCTTTTGATCACATTACCTTCTAAATCGCGAAGTTCAAATTCCGCACCCGCCAGTCTTTTTTGAGAAGACTTATCTTGCTTAATGACTGTCAAATAACCCGCTGTCGGATTAACAGGTGTTTCATCCGTTTCTTTATGCCCGTCATTTCCATGCTGATTTTCAAAGTCGATGATCGCTTTGTTATTAATCACTTCATTAGGCGGCGCATCTTCTGCGATTTTTGCCTTGAAAGAAATTTTCATTTCTTTCACGCCTTCAAGTGCGGCGAAATTGTGCACTGTCCATTTCAATGTTTGGCCGTTTTGCTCAAATGTCAGGGCGGATGGATCAACACCTTCAACCGTCCAGCTCCCATCGACGTAAGATAATCTGTCATCCAACACGTCCGTAATTACAAATTGTTTGTATTTGTGAATATCGCCAGGGAGTGTGTTTGTAATCGTATAAGTGACTTCTTCTCCACGGTTCATATCACTTTCATCGACTTCTTTTTTCGGTTCGGGAGATTTATAGTTATCAATATTGACCTCTACAATTTCCCCTGTTGTTGTTCCATCTTCTTCAAATTTCCCGCTGTTTTGAATAGAGAACGGGACATTTTGGCTGCCTAATACATAGCCGTCTTTTGTCGCGACTTCTTTAAAGAAATAGTCGCCATAGGCAAGACCATCAATGCGAATTTTTCCATCTGCGTCTGTTGTGAAAGTACCTTCCACTTGTGTGCCGTCTTTGTGATAAAGTTCAAATACCACGCCATCTAATGCTTTATTCGTGTCACCATCCACTTTCGTCAGCTCAACAGCTCCGCGGATTGTTTCGTTTTTCGGATAAATGTGAACATCATAGTTTAACGTGGATCCGTCTTTACTTGTCATCGGAATATCGACATAAAACGTATCCGGATTTAAATTGACATGATCTGGACCACCCGTTTCAACAACTGAATAACGGCCCAAAGGCAATTCTTGTGTTACCTCGCCATTTTCATTAGTCGTTAACGTATATTCCGCCCCATCGCTTACTTCAGTCCAATTTTCTCCATCATAAGAATGTGTTTGTTTTACTTTGTATACAACTCCTGGCAACGGCTTTCCTTTAGGATTTTGGCCAGAAGAGCCATCTGGTTCGCCCTGTTCAGTGCCAGGCTCCTGCTCATACTTATGAATCGTTAATGTCCCCGACGTCCGGTCTTCTGCACTGGCAAATCCTGTCGGCAGAAGTAAGCCAAAGATAAGTAATGCGGTTAATATTCTATAAAACCCCGATACTGTTTTTCTCATGTTATTTCCCCCTATAATTTGTCTTTCGTCCTACGCCTTGCATTTTTAAAGAACAACCAAAAGCATGCGCCTGCCATCAGCAGGATGCCAAGTCCATAAAACCCAAGGGCACCGATGCCCCCCGTGTCCGGAAGTGTCCAATCGACTTGCGTATTTTCCACTGTTTTTTCAACATGCAAATGCTCTTTCGTAATGTCCACCTTGATCGGATCTGTTAATTTTCGATAGCCTTCTGGCGCTTTCGTTTCAACAAGTGTGTACTCGCCCCAGTCCAGATGATCAAATAGGATGATTCCGTCTTCTCCTGTCGTTTTCGTGGCGATCAAAGTGTTGTTTGCGTCGTACAATTCAAATGTCGCGCCTGCAAGAGCTTTGTCATGATCATTTTTGTCTACTTTCTTAATTGAAAGCGAACCCAGTTTTTTCTTATACACATAGATGACGGTTTGCTCTTCTTTTGTAAAAGTACCCTCTGCCGGTGCGCTATCTTGGTGCATCTCTTTAAACTCATAACCGGGAATCTTTTTCTGCTCCGTGGTGTAAGTTTCACCGATTTTTCCTGAAAGAATCTCTTCTTTGGCGATTGGATTTCCGTCTTCATCGACGTACTTTACTGTAATATCACCAGCTTGCAATTCCTCGGTTTTTACATATCCAAACCAAACCGTTTGTTTTGGATTTGCTGCGGTCAAACGGACATTCGTCGGATTTTCCCCCACATGAAGCGTATAACCGGGAACATCATTAGCCGGCACCGAGTATGTTTCATTAAACTTTAACTCTTTGCTTCGATTTTCTTCATGGAAGACATCATAAAACTGCTTGCAACCACATTGCCATTGCGGTCAATCGGTTGGCCATCAACATTTACACGGTAGCCCTTTTTAACAATTAACCCTTTATCGATCCCGGCTTCCGGGATTGGAAAAGGTTTTGTTGACGGCTTTCCGCTTGGATCCGTGTAATTCAAAGGCGTATCGCCATTCGTAGGATATAGAACGTTTCCTTGCGGATTTTTATCCCAGTCGATCGTGATTTTGTATTTCAGTCTGTATACCTCATCCTCTTTGATGTCTCCCACATTCCACGTGAATGTTTCTGTTGCATCATCCCATTTGACGGTTCCATGTGAGGCTGTAAAATTTTCACCGTTATAGCTGCCGTCTTTAACAAGATTAAACATCTCGCCCATTGGATCGGTAACAATAGCATTTGTTGCCGCATAATGGATTTTAGCCGCGATATCTTCAAAGATTTCGCTTAAATCATCTTGGCCGCCGAGGTAATAGCCTTTATTCTGACTATTTTCAAGCACGTACGTTGCATTCCTGTTGCGGCCAACTTCGAGGCCGACTGAGTAAATGCCGACTCCGGCGTTCATAATATGCTTTGCTTCAGATATTGTAGCGATTCCGTTTGTTTCGACGGTATGACCATTGACACGGTAGCTGTACCACCCTAGATTGTAGCCCCCCCTGAACCGATGATCGTATTGTAATCAAAATTGGACAGGATAAAGCGATATTTATTCCCAGGCCATGAATAGGCTGATGCATTACTGGCTTGAAAGCTGTACGTCGGTTCACCATCACTTAATACGACGATAACCTTTTGATCTGCACTGCTTCTTGCAAGCATCGTTTGTGCTTGGTGAAGCCCGGCTTGAATATTCGTGCCGCCTGATGGCCAAACACCATTAATCGCGTTTTTTAATTGTCTTTTATTGGAATATCCGGAAAAATCCTGATTTATGGTGGCTTGATGATTAAATGAAACCAATGCGATTCTTGTCGAAGAACCTTCCAATAGAAGATTGTCAACAAATTCATTAGCCGCTTGTTTGGCTTTTGACAATCTCCTTCCTAGCCCCATACTGTTTGATTTGTCCAGTACGAGCACTATATCAGAACTCGTTTTTACATTTTTCCCTTCAATCGCTAACTCAACTTCCCATTCGGCATATGTACCGGTTGGAGTAGCGTCTTTCATTAACTTGAGAGAGCCTGGAGCAGGCCATTCACTTCCACTTTGCATTCCTGCTAAAGCACTTGGCCTTGCCGTTGATAAAAATGGAGGATGGGGTTTCCCTTCTATCTGCTTTACATCCTTTTCTTCTGGACCCGAGTTTTCTATTTTGGGCTTTTCTTCTGGAGGCG
This sequence comes from Siminovitchia thermophila, assembly GCF_016909185.1. Taxonomy (GTDB): domain Bacteria; phylum Bacillota; class Bacilli; order Bacillales; family Bacillaceae_C; genus Siminovitchia; species Siminovitchia thermophila. The sequence goes on from NZ_JAFBFH010000012.1 coordinate 108,780, forward strand.
AATTCTCTACTTTTGGCTTTTCATGTTCAGTTTCTTTACCGGCTTCATTACTTTCTTTCTTTTGATCTGAAGAGTCTTGATCTGGCGTTGTTGGTTTTTCCTGATTCTGATTTGCAGGTTTTTCCTCTTCAGCCACTTGCCCATCATCGTTGATTACTGAACCTTCGGAACTTTCTCTCGGCAACGTTGTTTGATCAGACGCTTCGAATTGGCCATCTGGAAAAGTCGCAAGCGCTTGAACTTCATAGATTGTTTGTTTTGAATCTTTGATGTTAGTTACCAGTTCCAACTCAAATGCTTCACTTCCAGCCGGTGTTTTGATGTCGTAACCATCAGCTGTTTTTTTGATTTCAACATTCTGTATTTCCGTTATAGAACCATGAGTTAAACCTGGACTAAAGCTTATCTTTGCGCCGATTCCGTTATTTTCTTGGCCAGAAGCATTCATCACAACGTGCCATTTGATCGCTTCCTTGCTTTGATCGACTTTTTTGACTTCGATTCTCCCGTTACTTTCCCCATGTCCTGCGCCTAAAGCTGGATTCGCAAAGGTTGTTGGAATTGGGACAAGTAATTGCAAAATCAATAACATACTAAAGAGAATCGAAAATCCCCTTAATTTTGTCAAGCAGTTTCCCCCTTTCCCATATGATTGGGTCCTTTATGGAGCTTATTGAAAACAAATAACCCAATGGAAATAAATCAGATGCACATATTCAATAACCGGTATATTTCTGGTCAATTCATATACAGCTGATAGCGTTTCCAATTAGGAAAAAGGTCACAAATAAAGCAGGAAAAAGAAAAATCTGGCTGTTTTGTCATTACAACGCCAAAGCAAAATGTCCCATATCTGATCAATTTCTGTACATTTCATGTACAAATCGGTATAAATAGAGGCTGAAAATAAAGCAGAGAAAGAGCAATGTGGTTTTTTACTTGTTGTTACGGTACAAAAAGCGAATACAACCCTTATATGAATTTTTTCTAGGCTAAAGCAAGCTTGGCTGATTCGAAAAAAGCATTTATGGTGGAAAAACCCGCTGGAGGAGCACCATAGAATCATGAAGAAAGAATGGCAGTAACATCTGAGAAGCGGAGGAAACAAATGGAACGTCAAGGTGGTTTCCAAATCCGTAGGGAAAGTTATTGAAAAACGCAAATTGATCGCGCGTCCTAACAAATCGCCCCTTTTTCAACCACTAAAAAAACCATCTTCACTTAGATGGCTTTTTTAATTAGTTATGATTGATTTTCATTTGTCATGCAGCATTAACGATTGCTTGTCTTTTTAACATTGTCAAATACAAAAATGGCAGAAGTTTGCCTATAAAAGAACCTGTATCGTCCGCAAATGCGTACAAAAACACCCCCATCATGAACCAACCATCCGGGATGAATAGGTATGAGTAGATAATAAATAAAACCGATCCCACCGTAGGAACGATCGCCGGCAATAAATAATATATTTTTTGCGGGAATTTTTTAATGAAGTAATACGAAGATATATAGAAAATCATAATCGCCATTAAACGAGCTAAAACAAAATGATCATTTTATCTTCCCTAAAAAACCGACTCGAAGCATTCATATATCAATGGTCGAAAAGGCAATCATCAATAGCCTTTTTTCTTTTTAAAGGCCTCATAAAACGTTAAAACAATTAACGAAATGAAAGCCCCCATAAATAACGCTAAACTGAAAACACCGAGCCCCATTCCTTCCCAACTTCCAATTGAAAAACTAATAATCAATAAAATGATACTCAACGCTAGTACAATATATGGCAATATAAGGCTTTTTCTTTTGAATACAACAAGGGAAACAATAGTGGTCAAAAAAGCGATCATCATTGTCATTGTCATAAAGCCGGGAATGCCGCTCATGGTCAATTCTCCTCTCAAATTAAAAAGAGGCCTTGCTCCCGCCGATTTTACTCCGATAACAGAGCCTCAAAGAAAGTTCAAAGATGGAAAAAGAATACGATTTTGTATGATATAAGGCATTTTACGAAAAAAGATTTCCATGAGGGCCCTTTCATGAAGACAGCTCCCTCAAAGGTTATCATTCTTAAAAACTTCCAATATCTTTGCCCATGCTATCACACTGTTGGGGGCCCTTGACACTCTTCAAGATCCCATTTCAATTCAGTCCATAAAACCGTAAACTTTTATGCAGAAAATAAGCTGTCAATTCCGTCCAATAAGGTGCTTATTTTTATACAGGCTTTCATCACCCATTTACGTAGTTCAACAAACAAGAAGCATAATCACCGTTAACTGTATAAAACGTAATTTTCCTATTGAGATTCTACAAGTTCTATATGAAGTACATCACTTCTTGTGCTGAAAGGGTACAGTAATGAGCAACCGCGACTGAATCGTATGCTCCCGCAAGTATGCTGCTCGGCGCCGTCCATCAGCTTTTTCATCAGAAAAACCGTTCCACATGCCTTCGATATCCTTTCGGCAGCTAACAAGCGATGCTACTGCGAAGTCAAATTGGAGATTCGCACAACTGCCGCCTTCCTTCGTTCGCCTGGATAAAACGTCATCTCTCCGGACGCGTAACCGCCGTTCACTCCCGGCACAGCATGAACAAAGTCAGCCGTTACAGCTTGGACATGATTAGGATCATCGAAAAATAGTGGAGAAAAAAATAATTACTTATAATCGCCTCATAGCCATAAATCCGATAACAAAACTCATTTGGCTGAAGTTTCAACAACAAAAACACCGATTCTTTTTAGCTTCAAATGGGGAATCAGTGTTTCTTATGTTTCATTATTATTTTCGCAAAATCTTCTCCATCGCTTTTCCCTTTGCTAACTCATCGATTAGCTTATCCAAATAGCGAATTTCCCGCATCGTTGGTTCTTCGATTTCTTCCACTCGGACGCCGCAGACAACCCCTTTGATCAAAGCACGTGAAGGATTTAATTGGGGAGCTTCCGCAAAGAAGGTCTCAAAATCTGCATGTTTTTCCAGTTGTGCTTCTAACCCTTCCTGGCTATACCCTGTCAACCAGCAGATGATTTCATCGACTTCTGATTTTGTACGCCCTTTTTTCTCTGCTTTCGTAATATAATGAGGATAGACACTTGCCACACTCATTGTATAAATCCGATGTTTGGTCATATTACATCCTCCCTTACATGGTTTTTTTACTATAGCAAGAAAATTAGTCATGTTCAAACGAAGCAGCCGTCAATTATTTATTCAAATCCTGCATTGATTTCCAGCGAAATACCCGATGATTTTTAAACAAATTGCTCTCCAAAGCGCCGAGCATCATTGATCATTCTTTGACACTGATGTTATTGGCCGCCCGATATGAGCCAATTGGACTAAAGCGGGCAGGGTGTAATCGTTGCTATTGGAAAAAGAAATTTCCCCCATCACCTAACTCACATTACGGATCTTAAGTTTCAAAATTTTGGCTCTGACATGTAATGAAATTAGGATCCAAAATCCGCCGGTGGCTCTTCAAAAGGATATCCTAGTTATAATTGAAGGTCACGTGGATTCTTGGAGAAACCCGCTCTCTCCTAATCGATTTACATACCGCTTTTCCTCAACAATATTCATTCTTAGCTTGCGGTGTAGGCCCATTTTATGAGACATGGGCGATTATCGCTTGATCATACTCGGATTCAGCTCCCACGTGCATTATGTATTTTTGATAAAAAACACGCCTTCAATCGGCGTGCTTCATATTATTATGTTATAAGCCGAAAGGGCTAACCGCATGGCATTAAGGCGCCCTTTTACACTGACAGATCGCACCCAGATGATCAAAAGCTGCGGTTATCTGAAGATGGCGACATAATGTTTGTCATAACAAACTTTAGTTGAGATCACCACAGTATGGCAAATCATATTACCTTACATCGTCAAGAGATTTTGCAACTGTGTGAGCAATCGGTTTCCATTCTACATCCTTAAACAAGGCGACGACCGCAATCGGCAAATAGGTGAACATAAACAATGGAAAAGTGATCGTGTAAGCAATTTTTTTCCATCCAGAACAATGAATTTTTCTCCACTCCGTCAAAGTTGTCATAAAACCAATCATGAATAGTATTCCATAAAACCAGAAAGCGGATTTTACCATTGCAATGGTCGTTGTCTGAACAATCCTTTTTTCATCAACAAATTCAAATAAGCCTGCTAAGTAAAAAAATACATTAACGATAATGCTGATGCTGGAAAAGAGTATGGCCGGCATGATTGTCATGGTCATGTCATAACACGAAAACCAGTTGCTCTTTCCTTTAAATATACAACCAATTAATGCTCTTCCATATTTCGAAAAAACTTGATAAAATCCTTTGGCCCAACGTAATCTCTGATGCCAAGACTGGCTAATGGTTATTGGCTGCTCATCATAAAACATGGCATTTCTACAGTATCCGATTTTTTCACCCTTAATAATTTGCGAAATGGAAAATTCAATGTCTTCTGTAAGAAGATGGTAATTCCAACCACCATTATCTTTAATCAGATCAGCATGCACCAAAAATCCCGTTCCAGAAATGGCACAACTAGCGTTTAAGACCATTCTGGGAAGATTAAGATATTCAGCTTCATGCAAAAACCAAAGAGCATAGCCTGCAGAAATCCAGTTCTGATCATAGTTCTTAGAATTTCTATAGCTTGTGATCACCCTGTATCCTTGATTAAATGTTTTGTTCATCTCCATTATATAATGCTCATCAAGGAGATTGTCCGCATCAAACACAAAATAACCTTCATACTTTCTGGACGCATATTCACTTTCAATGATTTTGATCATATAATCCAGCGCATATCCCTTTCCAACCTGCGTTTTATTAAAACGCTCCCTCACAATAGCTCCTGCTTTCTCGGCAACCCTGGCTGTATTATCGGTACAGTTATCTGCTACTACGAAAATATCAATGAAGTTTTCGGGATATTTCTGATTTTTAATACTTTGGATAAGCTGTCCGATGACAAGCTCTTCATTTCGCGCTGCAATAATGACAGCGTATTTGTTTAATACATTGCTATTCCCGGAATGTTCACCCTTTTTGGCCTTGAGGGCAACAAACAAATATACAAATTTATAAGAATACAACAATGTAAATAAAACAAACATGATTAAATTAAAATCATTAATAAAAGTTGATATAGGTGCGTCCAAGTTGATACCAATTATGCCGAGCAATATAAACGCAATGAAAAGAATATGTTGATATAGGTGCGTCCAAGTTGATACCTCCATGATTTATCATAGTATTTTTAACAGAAGATTCTTCTATTTTCCAATGACTCACATGATCGTGGAGGATAGTGAAAATAAAAATTGAAGCATCTAGTCATACGGCATAATAGCATGGTGCCTTCCTTTTAGACGAATGATCGTTTCAAACAAAATGCTTCGAGATCCAATCATGATCCCTTAAAGCAAAAGTATATAACAAAAATTCAAATCCCAAATAAAAATTATGTTAAGAGTAAGTAAAAATTTCCGCAATAAAAAACCTATCACTCCAATAGAATGATAGGCAAGCATCCTGATTTTTATAAATACACGTCTGATCAACGGAAACCCAAGGGGAAGGACGGGCTGGGACATAAGCAAATACGACCGTACAATTCATTTATAATTGTTCGGTTTATTTGTTAAAAAAATCCCTATCATCGCTACGTCAACATATTTCGCTTTCCACAGGTCTCTCAGCTTCCTTGGAAAGCAAAGGTCGCTTTCCTGGGGGATCTTACGGTTTCAATTCCTCTTAGGTAAGATTTCAACAATGCCAGCCGACAGTTCGACCGCCAGCTCCGTTGAGGTTTCAATTCCTCTTAGGTAAGATGTCAACTCGCTGCACGCTTATGTTTGTAATCTCGCCTTTAGGTTTCAATTCCTCTTAGGTAAGATGTCAACGATATTTAGCTGGATTTCTGTTTTTTATTGGCATTGTTTCAATTCCTCTTAGGTAAGATGTCAACATTGTCCACTCTATTACTAAGTGAAACTAACTCACCAGTTTCAATTCCTCTTAGGTAAGATGTCAACGGGACGGTGTTGTTAGTGCTTTCACTACGGCCTACGAGTTTCAATTCCTCTTAGGTAAGATGTCAACGCTGATGGGCAGTCAGTGGATATTGCCACTCTTTCGCTGTTTCAATTCCTCTTAGGTAAGATGTCAACCCGCCCTGTTCACCCTTGACGGTCACCCGCTCCCCGGTTTCAATTCCTCTTAGGTAAGATGTCAACGTGTTATTCCTGTTAAATCGCATAAAAAATAGCCCGGTTTCAATTCCTCTTAGGTAAGATGTCAACAAAATCCCGATTTTATCGGGAATAAAATGAATGATCTGTTTCAATTCCTCTTAGGTAAGATGTCAACCCACGCTTTACTGCCCAATTCAAGCGATTCCCGGAAGTTTCAATTCCTCTTAGGTAAGATGTCAACCAATACGGCCTACTGTCTCTCCATCCATTTCGACGATGTTTCAATTCCTCTTAGGTAAGATGTCAACGAGGGCGGGGTCGGACGTACTTACCAGCCCCTCAAAGCGTTTCAATTCCTCTTAGGTAAGATGTCAACCAAGTGCCGTTGATATACGCTATTTCTCCTCGCCCTCGTTTCAATTCCTCTTAGGTAAGATGTCAACAATGCCGTCTCGAATTCTTCCGATAATTTCCCTAAACGTTTCAATTCCTCTTAGGTAAGATGTCAACCCCCAAACAACATGGCTCTTACCATCTTATTGTATATCACATCTTTCGCGAAAAAAAGTAATTATTTTTACAAATAGCTTCACTTCATTTCCAAATAACTTCGCTTCATTGTGTTTACTGCCTTTTGTCCCATGTTGGTTTGTCGTCGATCCCGCGGGTTTGGTGTCACGAGATGGATCGACGACAATGGGTGTTTTTTCATGATACAACATCAAGCTTGTCATATATCGCTGCTCATTCTTTGGCCAACAGTACTCCTAGACGATTTTCAGAACACTTTCCCAGTTTCTGTAACTGGTTCTTGAATCTCTACGAGCAAGTTGCGGTCGGATTCTTCTCCATGCGGTTGCTCGATAGGGACAAATCCTGGTATTTTTGTGTTGACAATCGCGATCTGCTCCATAAGCGTCTCGTCATCAATCGAAATCATGTCGATATTCACTTGGCCGTCCTTGATTTCTACTACTCGGAATGCGGGAACATCCAGGCATGCAGCGGTTTGAATGTAATGCCAACCACCTTGCTGAACAATTGAGTTTACATGATTGTGACCACAAAAGTAAAACCCTGCACCTTCCCTTTTATTCAATAGTTCTTTCATGCCTATCTCCGGATGAATCGATAATTTATCGATGGTAGAACGCGCAGTCGTATCATAAACAGGATGATGGGCGAAAACAAAGACCGGCTTGTCGTTCAATTTTTCTAGTTGAAATTGTAGCCATTGTAGCTGTTCTGCATCAATTTCCCCGCCCCAGTCATCCCGATTCATTTCTTTGGTCGTGTCCAGAAAAATCAGATTCGCTTCATCCGTATCAATCGCCTGGTAACGCTGCTGTCCGGTCACTGTCAAAATGTCGCTTTTGGGAATAGATAACGCATCATGGTTGCCAAGCACGTGGATAAAATTGCGGCTGCTGTCCATCCGATTAAGCACATCACGAAACTCCTCGGGATACCCTTCATGCGTAAGATCTCCCAATGAAATATGATAATCCGCATCGATTTCCCAAAACGCATCGATCAAGACGCTAAAAACTTTTTCTCTTGCTAGATACATTTCTTCAGTGCCGTCCCCCATGCGCGAATAATGAAGGTCTCCCATTAGAACTAGTTTCATTGTCAATCCACCTTTTACTTATTTTTCATCCATCAATACGTTTTTAAACGATTTTTATCGTTTCCGGCTGACGGCTGGTAAATGTATAAATATATTTGAATCCTGCTTCCTTCGCCATATCCAAAGCTGTATCTAAATGATAGCCAACTGTGGCAGCGGCATGCGAATCTGAACCGATCGTTAACACTTCTCCTCCCAACTCCTTATATAATTTTAACACTTTCATAGAAGGCAGGGGCTCATTTAACGTCTTTTTGGCAAATCCAGAAGTATTAATCTCTATACCGATATTTCTCTCAATCGCTTTTTTAAAAATCTCTATTAAACCTTCCTTACATACGTGAAAATCATATGTCCCCAAATAATCCACGTCCACCGCATAACGTTTCATCAAATCCAGATGGGCCACTACATCAATATCGGCATTTGAAACTAATTGGTACACCTCTTCAAAATACCTTTGATAAAGTGCCTCAGGTTCTTTATGGACCATATAAGATCGAATATCTTGATTATCAATATTGTGTACAGAGCCCAGTATGAAATCCAGCGGAAGCCCCTGTAATTGCTCATAATATGTTTCTTGCAATAAATGCGGCTCACATAATTCAAGTCCAACTTTTATCTTCAGGCGCTGTCCAAATAGATGTCGACATTGTTCAATTTGTGAAAAATAACGTTTAAAATCCATATGGCCATAGGTTATCGCCTTAGGATTCACCGAGAAATGCTCTGTAAAACAAATTTCGTTAATACCTTTCTTGATCGCTTCTTCGCATACCGATTTCATAGATGCTTGAGAGTCAAATGAATTGTCTGTGTGATGATGATAGTCAGTTATATACATCATATATTTCCCTTCAAAAAAATGAATGATTGATTATCGTCCATAATGCTTGATTGTATGCCTTTCATGCTCTTCATGTGTTAAAGCCCAAACAACATCCTCTTGCGGATTTACATAGATCGGATGTGAAAAAATTTCCCGGTCACGAAGTGAATAGTAATTATAAGAAACCCGGTTTGTATAATTTACCATTTCTTTTGAGTTATGCACACCGAACGCTAGACTCTCAATGGAAAATTGAGGGATGCTTCCGATATAATTGATGCCGGGTAAATGGAGATGTCCACTATGAATGCTGATAACGTCGCTGTTTTTAAGAATATCAAATAAGCGATCAGACACTTCTGTTGTTTTCTCGCCATTCCATATTAATGGGTGATGCATAAATAATAATGAGCCGGCTTCTGATTTTTCTTTTAAAATCGCTTCCAGCCAGTCTAACTGCGCCTCTGCTACATATCCCCCATGCATATGATCAACGGACGTATCTAAAAAAATGAGGCGATAGCCGTTCATCTCTTCCACATAATCCAGTGAAGTTGATTTATTTTCGATATGATAAAAACCTTCATAGTAATTTTCTTTATCATCATGATTTCCTAAACAATAAAAGACAGGGAAGTCAGACGGAATTTGATCTTCCACAATTGACTTTAACCCCCTATAGTCTTCCGCACTTCCATCATGTACAAGGTCACCTGTGATGGTAATAAAGTCAATGTCTCCAAAATTAATATGTTGAAGTACTTCGATCAGATTTTCTGCCGGGTCTTTCACTCCTTTAAAAACTTCTTCCAGCGGATCATTGATATAATGATTTCTAAAATGAGTATCGGACAATTGAATAAATGATAAGTGATTCATGTGCATCCCCTTTTTTCTCATTAGATGTTTTTATTGTAAAACTTCAAGCAAATGTTCGTCTGTTCCACTCGCAACTTTCTTTTTCCGAATGATATTTTCGGGATAACCCAAATTGTTCTCTGTTGCTTTATCGAACAAATGAATTTCATCCATCGTTATATTTACGAATACTTCTTCACCAGCTTTGAAAATATTAAAAGCCTCTATCGCGATTATATTTTCTCCTTCCACATCTAAATGAATCGCAAAATTGCTTCCCTGGTTTTCTGAGTGTTTCACTTTTGCGCGTATACTTCCTGCTTGCGGTGATTTCGTTAAATGAATATGTTCAGGACGGATACCTAACACGATTTGATGATAGGTACTTTTTTCCACATAATTCTTCCAATCATCACTGAGTTGTAAAGATTGCTTTCCAATAGTTAAGAGACCGTTCGTATAATGGACATTTTCCAAAATATTTGTCGGGGGATTGCCGATAAATGTAGCAGTAAAAATATTGGCGGGCCGATGGTACACATTTTCCGGGGTATCGAGCATTTGCAATTCCCCTTTATTTAATAAGGCAATCCGCGTACCGAACGTCATCGCTTCAATCTGATCATGTGTCACATACACCATTGTTTGTTTATATTCATGATGAATATCCATCAGTGCTTCACGGGCGGAAATTCGCAATTGGGCATCTAAATTAGAAAGTGGTTCATCCAGTAAAAAATAATCACTGTTCTTTACCGTGGATCTTGCTAAAGCAACCCTTTGTCTTTGGCCCCCGGAAAGCTCACTCGGTTTTCTGTCATAGTACTGTTTTAATTGCAGAAATTCAGCAGTGGCATCCAGCCTTTTTTCAATTTCATGTTTCGGTACCTTCTTCACTTTCAGCGCATACGTAATATTTTCTTTAACCGTCATATGCGGATATAAGGCATAATTTTGGAAAACCATTCCAACGTTGCGTTTTCCAGGCGGAATGTCATTTACCCGCTCATTTCTCATATAAAGGTCCCCATCAGTCACCTCTTCCAGACCGGCAATCATTCTTAATATCGTTGATTTTCCACAGCCCGAAGGCCCTAACAACACTAAACGTTCACCTGAATGAATTTCCAAGTTTAAATTGTTAATAATCACATGATTTCCATAGGATTTTTTTACATTTACAAATTTAATATTTGCCATTACCGATTCCTCCTATTTAATTCCAGATGCTGTAAATGTTCCAATTATATATTTTTGGAAAATCAGATAAAGCAATAGTGGAATGGACATTGTAATCACCGACACCGCCATGGCTACCGCAAAATTCGTACCGCCTTCGGAACTGATAAACATCTGGAGTGCCAAGGGCAGCGTATAACTTTCTTTTGATTTTAAAATCAATGAAGGCCACACAAATTCGTTCCAAGAATTCACGAAAAACCAGATGCCAACAGAAGTAATTTGTGGGCTTATCAGTGGTAACACAATATCTTTCATAATTCTAAAATGGCCGATCTCATCCAACTTCGCCGATTCTATTAACGAATAGGGGATGGATCTCATCACTTGCGTTAACAAAAAAATTCCCACCGCATCCGCAACTTGGGGTAAAATAACACCTGCGATATGATCTGTTAACCCAACTTTAGACAACATGATATAATTCGGAACCATCGTTACAGTAAATGGAATAAAAATAGTTGCAATGAATAGAAAATACAAAGGTTTCTTTCCTGTAAAACGGAAGAAAACAAGCGCATAGGCTGCTAAAAAAGATGTTACTAATTTTAATATCGTTACCGTGGTCGCAATCGTAAAATTGTTCATAATGATTTTGAACATCGGTAATTGCTCAAATAATTGATTGTAGTTTTCAAAAGTTGGCGCAGTTGGAAATATCGCCAACACATTATCATAAACATCCTGTAAACTTCTAAACGATGTTCCCAATGCAAATACGATGGGCATAAGCCAGATCATCACAATGGCAATAAATACCCCAGTCCAAATAATAGAAGGCAATCTACTCTCAATTTTCATAGTGGACCCCTCTTTCTACAAATCGAAACTCCAACACGAGAAGCAGGACAAACAATAATAATGTGAGCATTGAAAGTGCAGCAGAAGTCCCCGTGCTGTAAACATCAAATGCATGGTGATACGACTGATAAATCAAGTTTGAACTTGCCGAATCAGGGCCTCCCTGAGTGATGACTTTTACCGGAGTATACACATACTGTAAACCTGTTACGATCGTCATAATCAGAATATAAACACCCGTGGCGCTGCTCATCGGCACGACAATGTCCTTTAAAATTCTCCAACTTGGAATATTATCAAGCTTTGCCGCTTCGATGACTTCGCTAGAAATACCGGAAATAGAGGCATAAAGGGTGATAAAATTATAACCAAATACTTTCCATGAAGTAATCAAACAAATAATGAAAATAACAAGACCTTCTGTTTGGCTCCAATTTGGAATGGATAACCCAACATATTTAGCGATTTGCGCTACCGGCCCGGAAATAGGGTTGAGCATCCATGTTGTTAAGATGGAACCGACCACTAAGGATATAAAGGAAGGCAGGAAAAACGCCGCTTTAAAAAAGTTTTTAAATTTGCGTACTAATAAATGAAGGACGAATGCAAAAATATACGGGACAACAAAGTTTAACATTAACAAAACAACGATATACCAAAAAGTATTCAGCAATACTTTATACGTGGTGGCATCTGTTAACACTTCAACATAATTGGCCAACCCGACAAACTCTTTAGTAGGTGCGATCATATTCCATTCAAAGAAGCTTAAATAAAAGGTGTATAACGTCGGCCAAAGCACAAATAAGCTAAAAATCAATAAAGCAGGTGATAATAGCAGGATTGTTTTCCATTGTATCTTCTGAAGATGACTGTACATATGAACCTCCAATTTCGTTCTTACAATGTAATAATAGGAAAATAGGATAAAATCATTACCCTATTTTCCTACAGTTCATACACTATTATTTTGTTAATTTATTAATCGCTTCTTGAGTTTCTTTTAAATCCTTTTCCACATCTCCCCCGCCCAAAATACGGTCTCTCATATCAATCAGCATTTGTTCTGCTTCAAGTCCTGAATTTCCCGGGAATGGGGCCCACGGAATAAGATTTTCTATTGTCGCATAAGCCGCCGCCATCATATTATCTTCTTCAATTAAAGCCACCAGTTCTTTATTTTCCGTTGCGTCTGTCGTTTCTGGAAGATAACCGGTACCTTGTGTCCAGGCGGCAACACTATCTGGTTCATATAAGAATTTCATAAATTCCCATGCCCCTTTTTGTTCTTCTTCTTTTTCAGCCGTAATGGCCAATAAAGAACCTCCGGCTGGAACTTTTAATTCCTTTCCTTCAAATGTAGGAGATGGGACTGCCATCGCTTCAAAGTTTCCATTTTCAGTCACATTTTTTCTTTGGGCGACAGTCAAATGAGCCATACCTACATCACCGGAAACAAATGCCTGCTGGCCTTCGTCAATGCCAATATGCAAAGCACTGCCGCCTTTAATCAAATCTTGATAAAATTTGTATGTTTCGACTCCCTCTTCACTGGCAAAGGCCGCTTTTCCGTCGGCAATTGTTTTGCCGCCATTACTTTCCAGCATTTGTTGAACGTTCCAAGTATCTGTAGGCTCAGCTATATACAGCCCTTTTTTCCCAGTGACTTCCGTTATTTTTTCGGAAGCTTTTGCGACTTCTTCCCATGTATTTAATTCGCTTGTCTTGATGCCTGCTTCATTTAAAATATCCATATTTAAATAAAGAATTGGAACACTTAACGAATATGGCAATCCTACTTGGGAACCATCATTGTTAACAGCTAATTCCAAAACATTGTCTAAGAACTTTTCTTTTACATAGTCTTTATCATCCGGAAAATACTTTTCGATGATCGTTTGCGGCTCTGTATATTGAAAGTTGTTAGAAAAATACTCTCGATAAGACCAGCCAATTTGCACAACTGCTGGTGAGTTGCCCGCAGCGACCGCGGATTGCAGGTTTTGCATTAAGCCTTGGTACATTCCCGGGTTATATACGCCCTTAACAACAATTTTATCTTGTGATTCATTAAACTGATTAATTAATTCAGTAACCGTTTTTCCTCCTTGTGTCTCTGCGTTTGGATACCAATACTCAATAGTAACTGGATCTCCCTTGCCAGACTTGCCTTCTTTAGATGAATTACACCCGGTCAAAAAAACGGCTGCCAAAACAACGAAACCTAATGCTAATGTAAAAAGCTTTGTTCTCATCATGATGCCCCTTTATAATGATCTTTTCGAAAAAGTGGATACCTTATGCAGCATACTCGCAAGCGCATAATGAACTATTTGTTGCCACCTTTTCCAAGTGTTCCGTTAGTTAGTGTAAGTATTGAAATGTATGGCGACTTATGCCATTTTCATTTTTTAAAATCCATGCTACACCACCTTTAACAGACTGATATCTCAAACCGTATAAACTGTGATGCCACTATCTCGAAATGGCTGAAGGTCAAACTCTGACGCTTCCTTCCCAGTAATCAGCGTGTGGATCGAACTATTTGGAGCTACCGTATGGAGCGAAAGTTTCCCGATTTTGCTATGATCAGCAACCACAATTATTTCCCTTGCCGCCTTGATCATCCCTTGCTTGGCAGGAACCACTCGTTCATCAGGATGCATCAAGCCATATTGCGGGTGCAAAGCAGGCGTTCCAATAAACGACTTTTCAACATGCAATGACCTCAGTACATGATCCGTGAACATGCCATTCAGAAAAAAACTGGACGAATATAGTTCTCCACCAGTCAAAATCACCTTCACTCGGTGGGCATCACGCAGTTCTGCCGCGATATTTATGTCATTCGTCACTATTGTAATATCATTGCGGTGTAATAGATGTTTGACAATATGCAAAGTAGTCGTACCCGAATCGATTATAATGCTTTCCCCATCCTTCACCAGACTGGCTGCCATTTTTCCAATTCTCATTTTTTGATCCGAGTTCAGAGTGGTCCTTTCCGTAAAAGATGGCTCTTCTTGAGTCCACTGTTCCATAATGACTCCACCATGCGTTCTTTTTAGTGTGCCATTTCGTTCAATTTCAGCCAGATCCCGGCGGATTGTTGCTTCGTGGACACCAAACTGTTTTGCAAGCGCAGCGATCGTCGCCGTTCGATTCTGCCGGACATATTCGATGATCCGCATCTTTCTCTCGATAGGTAACAAAGACTTTCTCCCTTCGCACACATTTGCACAAAAATATTATTATTTGTGTTTTTTTGTTCATTTTGATTATAGTTCGGGATTATTAATACGCTATTTTTCTATGATGAAGAAAATGTAAAGAATGCGAAAAACATGTATAAAAATGTCGAAAACAGAAGAAAAATGATCCGTTGCCCAATTCACGATTTTGAGTGATCAATTTTTTGCAAAACCATTTGACCAAAAAAAACGTTGGAAACAATATTCCAAAGCCTTTTGTCACATGGATGCGTTTAAGCTCAAAAACAAAATGTCAATCATGCAAAAGTGTTTAAACACAAAAAAGCCGATTAAATCTTTGCAAATTCAATCAGCATATAACAGTTAAAACAGATGGTTACCATGTGACGAAGACATCAACTTCAGTACGGTAACCGGCTTTTGCGGTAAAGGTTGGAAGTGAGTGCGAGATATCGTTTCTCCTTCTATGAATCAGCAGCAAACTCAAGTTTTATTAATGAAAGAAACGAGAATGTGTTTTTGTGAGCAAGTGAGGGGGAGAGCCATAGTGGCTGTCCTGGAGAACGAGTACATTTGATTAACATTAAAAAAGCTCATGTAGAAAACCGATTAAAGACCATCTGAATAAAATTCTAGTCATTGATCATTTACAGAATACACGCAGCTCTTCTTTCAGTTAATTGATATTCGTTATGAATAATATGATATTTACGACAAACAAAAACTTCAATCTTTAGATAAAGAAAGCCAAGTTCGATTTTCAAACACTAGCAACAATTTGCGTGGATTCATATTGTTTACATGATCGCTAACCGAGAGACTCCGAGTAAACAAGCGTTAACATGTTGAGCAGTATATGAAGAATCCCCCTTTCATATAAATGAATGAATGTCACCATTTGCCCTTAAAAGTTCGAGGATAGAAAAAGGAGTACCTCTCCAAATATCGAAAAATGAGCAAGTAACAGGCCTGTTCAATGCCGGCTATGATATTGAGCCAATCTGTCAGCAACTGGCGGATCAAGAACATGCAGAGTGTCATCCCATATAACCACGAGTAAGAGGAAATGATCGGCCTTAATGGAATTTCGCGACTACAACATGTCCTTGTGCGTTCTTATTTCTATCGTTACGACAGCTACAATACAAAATACAAGACACTGAAATATACACACAACAAACAAAGAATATGCGACGTGCCATTAACACGCACTCATATAGAGTGCGACGAGATGGACGACCAAACATTTCCTTTAAATCAAAGTGCCATTAACACGCACTCATATAGAGTGCGACGACCAAAATCAGTCATGCAGCCAAAAGATGTTGGAGGTGCCATTAACACGCACTCATATAGAGTGCGACAAAAATGATTCGAGTCATTTGAAACAAGAGCGAGTGCCATTAACACGCACTCATATAGAGTGCGACAATTGGTAATCACTATCCCGGCAAGACATTTCTTTAGTGCCATTAACACGCACTCATATAGAGTGCGACGCGAATGCAGGCAAGGAAACGGGCGAGTTTGACGTGCCATTAACACGCACTCATATAGAGTGCGACGACATCGATAATACTTTCGAATAGTTTCATAAAATGTGCCATTAACACGCACTCATATAGAGTGCGACCTTTCGTGATTTCGACACTGTGCTCCGACTTAATGTGCCATTAACACGCACTCATATAGAGTGCGACGCAAAGCTGACGGTAGTTTAAGGTATGATAGAGTTGTGCCATTAACACGCACTCATATAGAGTGCGACAGCGAAAATCTCCTAATAAAAGGAAAATCATTCCCTAAATCTAGTAGGATAACCTGTTTTTGGGGATATTTCGCCTATCTTCTTTTCAATTTTACCATATATTTTCGTATTATACTGGGTTTTTTTGGTGCGGGTCCCCCGGAGATTTTATGTTCGCTTGGGGTCCGCAGCAAAGTTTACGTTCAATTTTATACAAACTGACGTTTCTCTTTTTAATTAAAATGGTTCTATGTCAAATGTTGGAGTGGGGTGAGATAGAATCTCACTTTACCCAACATGACTTCCAATTTTTTTATACTTATGTAAAAGAAGTATTCTTGCTCTTCCCCTTAGGAAGTTCCTAAATCCAAAGGCGTTCCTCTTCATGACTTTCGTTAGGTTATTAATTCTCTCCAAAAAACCATTTGAGTAAAAAGCTGTTTAGTACTTCTGTCTGCCAGTTTTTGAATGTACGGATAGCCTTCTCAAATTCAGGAATACCATCTTGTTCTACCTTCCTGTAAAAATCCATTAATCCTTTGTCTCCCCATCGGCAATAATCAATTGATATTTTCCTTCCTTTGTATCTCCCTTGTACTCATCGATGGCGATCACCCTGGGCAGTTCTTGAACCTCTGTCATTTCCTTTACGGCCAAACTGTCAAATCTGCGCATGACAGTTGATATGGAAACGCCAAACTGCTGGGCAACTTCCTTAAACGTCTTGGCCTTCACTGTTCGGATGGCTACTGCCCGATTACATTCGTTAGAACCGTTGATATCGATGATCAAAAGGATTCCTCCGCAAATCGCTTCCCGCACGAACAGGCATAGTGGCGCTATTTGTAGAAGAGGGACGTCAACCGTTCAAAACACTTCAAATGCTGATCTTTTGAATGCGATAATCATGAACTTTCTTAGTCCTTTCACCACAGCTTGGACACTTGTGGACCTTAACATCCATTTCTATATGAAGCGCAATACGGTCTTCCACTTCTTCCACTTTTGTGATCAATACATCTTCAAGGTCGGGATTGTTATGGTAAAATTCACTTGCACGCAACTCCAATCTTTTCTTGCTTTCTCGTCAATTCAAGTATAAAAGAATTGGATGTTTGCGTGTATTTTTTTACGGGCAAATTGTGTGGAAACCCCAACATTTAGTATAGAGCCTAAAACGAAAAAAACTCATAAACATTGATATATCAACGTTTATGAGCCTTTTCTCATTTATCTGACCTTAATTTTCTTAAAAATACCTGAGGTGGGATTCGAACCCACAAGCCCGTGAGGGCATTGGATTTTGAGTCCAACGTGTATGCCAGTTCCACCACTCAGGCGTGATAAAATTGGAGGCGGCAACCGGATTCGAACCGGTGGTAAGGGTGTTGCAGACCCGTGCCTTACCACTTGGCTATGCCGCCAGGGTTTTGGAGCGGAAGACGGGGTTCGAACCCGCGACCCCCACCTTGGCAAGGTGGTGTTCTACCACTGAACTACTTCCGCAATATACTGGGCTAGCTGGATTCGAACCAACGAATCACGGAGTCAAAGTCCGTTGCCTTACCGCTTGGCTATAGCCCATCGTTAGTTAAATGATACTATAAATATAAATGGGGCGACTAGTGGGAATCGAACCCACGAGTGTCGGAGCCACAATCCGATGCGTTAACCACTTCGCCATAGCCGCCACTTTGGCAGGGGTAGTAGGAATCGAACCCACACTGGAGGTTTTGGAGACCTCTGTTCTACCGTTAAACTATACCCCTATCATGGTGGTGGGGGACGGATTCGAACCGCCGAACCCTGAGGGAGCGGATTTACAGTCCGCCGCGTTTAGCCACTTCGCTACCCCACCGAGAAAGTAATTATCTGGTTAGTTAGTTTTAGAAGGTGGCTCAGGACGGAATCGAACCGCCGACACAAGGATTTTCAGTCCTTTGCTCTACCGACTGAGCTACTGAGCCATATATCATTTAAACGATGAAATTTTTTAAAAACGTTCATCATCAGTATCTATGCAATAAGTGGATGGTATTAAAAATGGCGGTCCCGACGGGAATCGAACCCGCGATCTCCTGCGTGACAGGCAGGCATGTTAACCGCTACACTACGGGACCTGTTGATTGCGGGGGCAGGATTTGAACCTGCGACCTTCGGGTTATGAGCCCGACGAGCTACCGAACTGCTCCACCCCGCGACAATGAAAATAAAATATGGTGACCCCTACGGGATTCGAACCCGTGTTACCGCCGTGAAAGGGCGGTGTCTTAACCGCTTGACCAAGGGGCCGTATATATAAAGAGCTTATATGGCGGAGAGCAAGGGATTTGAACCCTTGAGACGGCGGTAGCCGCCTACACGATTTCCAATCGTGCTCCTTCGGCCAGCTCGGACAGCTCTCCGTATGGCTCCGCAGGTAGGATTCGAACCTACGACCGATCGGTTAACAGCCGATAGCTCTACCACTGAGCTACTGCGGAATAATATTGTTTTGCCCGGCAGCGTCCTGCTCTCACAAGGGGAAGCCCCTCATTACCATCGGCGCTGAAGAACTTAACTTCCGTGTTCGGGATGGGAACGGGTGTTGCCTCTTCGCTATCGCCACCAGACAAAAACAACGACATCTTTTATTATAATAGGTTTTATGTATATTTCAAGAGTTTTTTCATTCTCTCAAAACCGGGATACATGAGAAGAAGTCCGAGAACCGTTTTTGTTCAATCCAGCTCCGGACGCTATCGCTTTGCGTCACTTCGCTTCTTCTGGCAAAGTCGATTGACTTTTCCGCCAGAAGCTCCAGCTATGGACGAGCGTCCTACGCTTTTTCGTTTGATTAAGTCCTCGATCGATTAGTATCCGTCAGCTCCATGTGTCGCCACACTTCCACACCGGACCTATCTACCTGATCATCTTTCAGGGATCT
>NZ_JAFBFH010000013.1 GCF_016909185.1 Siminovitchia thermophila
TTCTAGGCAATTCAAGTATAAAAGAATTGGATGTTTGCGTGTATATTTTTATGTGCAAATTATGTGGAAACCCCAACATTTAGTATAGAGCCTTTATATTACAGGCTTTAGATGTGAACCTCATGAACGACTCCTTGCCCTCATCGTTTTTCAAGAGAAAGAGCCTATCCTTGTCTGTCCGGGAATGGAGGCGGAAGAGGCGAGACGGGCCGGATGGAATGAAGAAATTATCGGATACAGCGACACGGACAAACCTTGGGACTTGATTCAAAAACGCATGAGTGCCCGTCTGAACAAGATCCGCTTATGGGCGATCGAAAAAGACCATTTGAATATTACAAAGTTTGAACAGCTTCGGAAATTGTATCAGGATGCTTCATTTCTCCCTGCCGAACCTTTTCTTAATGAGTTGCGCCTCATCAAAGACAGTAAAGAAATTGAGCTATTGGAACAGGCATGCGAACTCGTTGATTTTGCAGTAAAAGTTGGCGTGAATGAAATAGCCGAAGGAAGAACAGAGGTTGACCTCATCGCAACAATCGAATATGAAATAACGAAAAAAGGAGCCGGGATGGCCTTTTCTCCACTCGTTCTTGCCGGGGCAAACACCGCTTCTCCACATGGCGTACCGGGAGATACGAAAATACGAAAAGGAGATTTTGTTCTATTTGATCTGGGCGTCTCTTTTAATGGATATTGTTCAGATATTACAAGAACCATTGCCTTTGGCGAAGTAAGCGATGAACAGAAAAAAATATACGAAACGGTTCTGAAAGCACAGGAAACAGCCGTGCAACTTACAAAACCGGGAGTACCGGCAAAAGAACTGGACATTGCAGCCCGCAATATTATTTCTGAGGCGGGATACGGCCATTATTTCACCCACCGGCTGGGACACGGCCTTGGCATCGGCGTCCATGAATATCCGTCGGTACATGAACGAAATGATATGCCTTTAAAAACAGGGATGGTTTTTACAATCGAACCGGGAATTTATATACCCGGCTTTACCGGAGTCCGGATTGAGGATGACGTGCTCGTGACAGAAAACGGCGTCCGGGTCATGACAACATATCCCAAAACGTTGCAAATAGTAGAATAATTGAAAGGCAGAGCAACCGCTGTGGCAGACTAAGTCCGGATTTCGTAGAGTAGAGTTTCAGATGACAAGCGGGGATTTACATTGTGCGCGATTTTTTGATTTTCGCGGGTATTTCCCTCTATACGCGGGTAAGTTGCTCTCATACGCGGGTAACCTGCTCCATATGCGGGTATTTTCCCCTATACGCGGGTAAGTTGCTCCTATACGCGGGTATTTTTCTCTATGCGTCTCTATGCGCGGGTAAGTTGCCCCCATACGCGGGTAAGCTGCTCCCTTGCGCGGGTACTCCTGTTGATCCACCGGGATTTTCGCCGTTACCGCCCTATTTAGTCCGCAGTAGTGGCACGAGGTTGCTTTCGCTCGCCTCATGGTGAAACAAGAAAGCGAGTCTTCTAAAAAAAACGCCCGGAAGAACCCGGGCGATTGTTATTAGTATTATAGCAATTCTTTTGCGTCAACAAACTCGTATCCAAGGTCATCTGCGACAGCTTTGAATGTCACTTTTCCGTCTAGGACGTTGATTCCTTTTGATAGAGGTTCGTTATCTAAGCAAGCTTGTTTGTAGCCTTTGTTGGCGATTTGCAGTGCATATGGCACTGTTACGTTCGTCAAAGCCATCGTGGATGTTTGCGGAACAGCACCAGGCATGTTGGCAACAGCATAGTGAACAACACCGTGTTTTTCATATGTTGGGTTGTCATGAGTTGTTACTCTGTCGCTTGTCGCGAAAATACCGCCTTGGTCAATGGCAATGTCCACAAGAACAGAGCCCGGAGACATGGATTTCACCATTTCTTCGGAAACCAGTTTAGGGGCTTTTGCTCCAGGAATAAGAACTGCGCCAATCACCAAGTCAGAATCTTTCACGGCATTGGCAATGTTGAATGGATTGGACATTAATGTTTTAACGTCGTTTCCAAAAATATCATCAAGCTGGCGTAAACGGTCTACGCTTAAGTCGATGATCGTTACGTCGGCTCCAAGGCCTACTGCCATTTTTGCAGCGTTCGTACCAGCCTGGCCGCCGCCAATGACCGTGACTTTCCCACGTTCAACACCCGGTACACCTGCTAAAAGCTTTCCTTTTCCTCCATAAGTTTTGGATAGGAATTGCGCACCGATTTGAGTAGCCATCCTTCCTGCAACCTCACTCATTGGAGATAGCAACGGAAGTGAGCGGTTTGGAAGCTGTACAGTTTCGTACGCAATGGCAACCACTTTGCTTTCTATAAGCGCCTTCGTCAATGCAGGTTCTGCAGCAAGATGCAAGTATGTGAAAAGGATCAATCCTTCGCGGAAGTAACCGAACTCTTCCTCAAGAGGCTCCTTCACTTTCATGACCATTTCCGCATCCCATGCTTCTTTGGCGCTATTTACGATTTTTGCACCAGCTTGTACATATTCTTCGTCAGTGAAGCTTGATCCAAGCCCCGCCCCTGTTTCGATATGTACTTCATGTCCTGCTTGGGTTAATGTATAAGCACCGGCAGGTGTCATGGCTACGCGATTCTCATTACTTTTAATTTCCTTTGGCACACCAATAATCATCATATTTCCTCCTAACTGTTCTTACTAGCCACAATTTGAATATATCACTTTCATTCTATAAACGAAAGCTTTCCCGAAAAACATTTTTATTTTTTTCGTGAACAAACGGGGATGCTTTGAAACATCCCCGCTCCATTTGCGCTTAATGGTCAATTTTTATTTTGATGAAAAACTTCTTTTAGGGTTGAAATAATGAAATCGACATCTTCATCTGTACAGGAAAGTGGTGGAGATAATGTTAAAATATTGTTATAGTCCGCTACCGTGTCTCCGTTTTTACCAATAATGAGTCCTTTATCTCTGCATTCGGACATGATTTTCGCAACCCGCTCATTTTTTGCTGGTTCCTTCGTTTCTTTATCCTCCACCATTTCTATCCCCATCAGAAACCCCATACCCCGAATGTCACCGACATAAGGGTGATCCTTCAATACAGCCAGCTCGTTTTTTAAGCGCTCTCCCAATTCTGAAGAACGGGCTACGAGATTTTCTCTTTCCATAATCTCCAAATTTTTCAACGCCAATGCACAAGCCGCGGGATTTCCGCCAAATGTATTGACATGGCGGAAATGGCTGTTTTCTTCACTTTTCTTGAATATTTCGTAAATGTCCTTTCTGACCGCTGTGACTGAAAGAGGCAAATAGGCACTTGTCAGACCTTTTGCCATGGAAATCATATCGGGCTTTATATTGAAATGCATATGGCCAAACATTTTACCTGTTCTTCCAAAGCCGCAAATCACCTCGTCAATGATGAGAAGAACCCCATATTTCCTGCAAATTTCCTGGACTCTTTCCATATAAACCGGATGTGGGATAATGACTCCGCCGCCGGTGATGAGCGGTTCCATAATAATGCCGGCAATCGTTTCCTTTTGTTCCCAAATGATTTTCTTCTCAAATTCCCGGGCTTTTTGAATATTGAATTCTTCCACTGACATTCCTGCCGGCCTTCTATAACTGTCCGGCGGCGCCACATGCAAAAAGCCGGGCACGAGCGGTTCATACTTATACTTTCTCAAAGCCTGCCCTGTTGCAGACAGCGCTCCCATTGAACTTCCGTGATAGGCGCGATACCGGGAAATAAATTTGTAACGGGAAGGCTCCCCATTTTGTTGATGGTATTGTCTTGCAATCTTAAAAGCAACCTCGTTTGCGTCCGAACCGCTATTCGAGTAAAAAATCATATAATCGTCATCCAGGTATTCATTTAATTTTTCAGCAAGGTCAATTGCCGGCTGGTGACTTTGCGTCATCGGTGTATACGTCATTTTAATCATTTGGTCATAGGCCGCTTTGGCAAGCTCTTCTCTTCCGTATCCGACATTGACACACCACAACCCCGACATGCCGTCCAACACTTTGTTCCCCTTATGATCAATCATCCAAGCCCCTTTTGCTTCAGTAAAAATTGTCGGGGGACTTGTTTCCTTATAAGGAGAAATATGATGCCAAACATGTTTGCGATCTTTTTCAATCAATGGATCTGTTTGGGTTGTTGACATATGAAACCCCTTTCTTGTTCAAGGCCAGAAGCATCCCGCATAAATTGCGGGATGGCCGAACGATTATTTTCGTATTCTATTTTTCTACCGTCCGATAACAAACAAGATGCGAACACCAGGACTAGAAAAAATGCAACGCCTGATAGAAAGCGTGATGCGTGAGCTTTGGCTTCATTTCAGAGGAGTTCTCCCTTCCTCCATGTGGCAGACTGATCCAAAGCTCTGACCTTGGTAAATTGGTCCACCTACACATTTTCATCCGGCAATTTCCCAGACTAGGCGCCGCATCCCATTTTCCAAGATCAATAGGCGTGTCTCTGTGTCACCATTTTCTTGCGCGTGTAAAATTCGATGCCATCACGGCCGTTGGCATGCAAGTCACCATAGAAAGATTTTTTGTAGCCCGAGAATGGGAAAAATGCCATCGGGGCA
This sequence comes from Siminovitchia thermophila, assembly GCF_016909185.1. GTDB lineage: Bacteria > Bacillota > Bacilli > Bacillales > Bacillaceae_C > Siminovitchia > Siminovitchia thermophila. Next base: position 4,588 of record NZ_JAFBFH010000013.1, read on the forward strand.
GGCACGCCCAAGTTAATACCAAGCATCCCCGAGTCGATTTCTTCTCTGAATTTGCGAATCGCTTTCGCGCTGTCCGTAAACAAGCAAGCTCCATTTGCGAATTCGGACTTGTTTGCAAACTCAATCGCTTCATCCAAATTCTTCACACGTACAACTGATAAGACCGGAGCAAAAATTTCTTCCTTCCAAATTTTCATGTCTTGTGTCACATTTTCAAAAATGGTTGGTCCTACGAAGTAGCCGCCTTTTGCTAAAGATTCATCTTTCCGGCCATCACGCACAAGCTTGGCCCCTTCTTCGATCCCGGATTTGATGTAGCCGAGTGTTTTCTCTTTATGGGAATCGCGGATGACCGGACCGAGGAACACGTCTTCTTGAAGCCCGTCTCCCATTTTGATACTGTCGGCTTTTTCCACAAGCTTTTGAACCAATTCATCTGCGATTTCTTCAACAGCTACTACGACGGAGCAGGCCATGCAACGTTCACCCGCTGATCCGAAGGCAGCATTAAAAATGTTTGTTGCGGCGGATTCCAAATCGGCATCCGGAAGGACGATCGTATGGTTTTTCGCTCCGGCAAGCGCCTGAACCCTCTTTCCGTGGGCGGTTCCCGTTTTATACACATATTCAGCAACCGGTTGTGAACCTACAAAAGAGACAGCCGGAACATCAGGATGGCTTAACATCCCGTTTACGACATCGTGGGCGCCGTGAACAATGTTGAATACCCCTTTTGGAATCCCTGCTTCCTGAAGCAATTCCGCCAAACGATTGGCAAGAAGCGGCGTTCTTTCTGACGGTTTTAGCACAAACGTGTTGCCGCACGCAATCGCGAGCGGGAACATCCAGCAAGGAACCATCATCGGAAAGTTGAACGGCGTAATACCGCCAATGACGCCCAAAGGATAGCGGTACATTCCCGATTCGATATTTGTAGCGATGTCAGGAAGCTGCATCCCCATCATCAAGGAAGGTGCTCCGGCCGCAAACTCGACACACTCTATCCCTCTTTGAACCTCACCATACGCCTCGTTGAAATTTTTTCCATTCTCAACCGTAATGAGCCGCGCCAACTCGTCCCACTCATCGACAAGCAGCTGGTGGTATTTGAATAAAACTCTGGCGCGCTGGGGAACAGGTGTTTGTTTCCAAGTTTTATAGGCTTCTTTAGCAGCCTTGACCGCCTCATCCAAATCCTCTTTTGTTGAGATCGGAACTTTGGCAAGCAGTTCCCCGGTGGCGGGGTTCGGTACATCTTCATACTTTTCAGTCTTAGATTTTACCCATTGTCCATTTATGAAATTTGCAAGCGTTTTCGTATTTTCTGCAACTGTACTCAATTTTTCTCCTCCTTATCTTTACCATATTAATGGTTGACTCAAATTTATATTCCCTTCATAATCAATTTTACAAATAAATCTTAGGCAATACATTATACAAAGTGTAAAATCATCGCGCGATTCATTTTACATATTGGAGGCCAACGATATGATGAACGAATTTACGTTAAAAGTGGGAGACATTCTTTCAAGGGAACATTTTCACCATGCAAAAGTTTTAGCTGGTTCAGAGGGACTGAATCGGATTATTCGCTGGGTCCATGTATTGGAAGTTGTCGATTTCGAGTCGCTCATTCACGGCGGCGAATTGATTCTGACAACAGGCGTCGGTCTTCAAACAGATTTTCTTACCCAGCTTACATTTGTACGGAAATTGATTCAATCAAATGCTGCCGGTATTTGTATTGAAAAAGGACCCTACTTTCAGGAAATTCACGAAGATATATTGCAACTGGCCAACAAACATCACTTTCCCATTATCTTGTTTGAAGAGACTGTAAAATTTGTAGACATTACGCAAGACCTTCACAGTTTAATCATCAACAGACATCATGACCTTTTAAAATACCTCGATACGTCTTCCCGAAAGTTTATTGAGCTGTCAATGTCATCCAATGGAATCCAGAAAATTTTGCAAGAGCTCTATCAATATTTCCATCACACGGTTATGTTTTTACCGGCTGAAGGCAGGAACTTTTACTTTCCCGCAGACCAAAAGGAACTTCTTGACATAGCAGTACAATATGTCGAAATGGAGAGAAATGACATTCGGCAACAACAGATCATCAACATTGAACATGAGCGCTTCGTCGTCATGCCGGTCAAAGGCCTTGGACACACATGGGGATGCCTTTTCCTCCATACCGCAAGTTCCGCACCGGAAGAATTTCATTATCTCATTCTTGACCGGGCTGCCCTTTCAATTGCGCAAATCATGTTAAGAAATCGAACGATTGAGGAAAGAAAGCAGCATTCAGAAGATAAGTTCGTACGAAATATTTTACAAGGACGCGAGTTTGATATAAACGAAATGCACACCCATCTGCCCTTCATCCATATGGACATGTGCTACCGGGTATTTGTCCTTCAATTTCAGCCACACGATCAAGAAATCAGCGAAGAAGAATGGGAAGACATTAACTTGCAAAGGGCAATGCTTATACGCACCCTTTTTAAAAGACATGGATTTCTCCCCTCTGTATCAGCTACAAGAGATGAAATTGCCGTGATTGCAGCGATTACAGTTGAAGAAAAAGAAAAGGCAGTGGAACATTTAAAAAGAATTATCCACTATATCGACGAAAATAATGAGAAAAAAGGTTTGTTCGGAAAAACATTCACCATCGGAATTGGCCGGGAATATACCCGTATTAAGCAATTAACAAAAAGCTACAAAGAAGCAAAAGAAGTGATCGGCATTCAGGCAAACATCCATTTATATGATGAAATGGGCGTTTACAGGCTATTTCTTCCTTTAAAAAATACCGGCGAACTGGAAGCATATGTATTGGATTATCTAGGTCCCATACTGGAATACGACCGAACAACAGAAAGCGGACTTTTCCAAACCTTAAAAGTATATCTGGAGTGTGGCGGGGCAAAAAAGGAAGCTGCCGAAAAACTGTTTATCGTCAGACAAACCCTCTATCATCGGCTTGCAAAAATCGAGCAGTTGTTGGGCGCAGACTTCATGAATCCGGATAAAAGAATTGCAATCGAAACAGCTCTGAAAGCGTACGACTTGATAAAGGCTGTCAATTAATGTGGGCTGGGACTGCCTTCTCTTTGACAGTCGCCTTATAATGAAGTTTCACTTTATCCGGCATGTAAGGTGGTGTGAGAGGGGCGAAAAGTTATTTACTCGATTATGCTTAGAACTCCTTGCGTTTGTAAATTTGAAGCGTCACAAAGTATGAAATGATGAAAAGAAACAAGTTAATCAATAAAAAGCTTGAAGAAAAAAGTAGATCGTGGTTTGTGTTTGGACTAAGTGGCGCACCAAAATTTTCTAAAATCCCTTTATATATCCATTCACTCAAGAAAAATAATCCTATAGCTGCAAGTACACCCATCATCAGAATCATATCAGATTTCTCTGTACCGTAATGATAGGTTAAAGGATAAGTAACAAAACCTATAATCAGTGCTAATCCAACCCCATTCATTATTGAATAAACGGCTGTTGTTGTTTGATTTTGTCCCATTATTAGATCTGTTAAAACAAATAATACAAAAGTCAAAATAATCCCTGAAAGCATGATTAGTGAATAGAAAATATAATGACTTTGTACAACTTGACTTCTTTTGATTGGTAATGCTAACACAAATTTATTCCAACCAGATGAGGATTCGTGTTTTAAAGCTTCAAAAGCTGGAGTGATCATAAATAAGATAGGCAACCATGTGGCGAAAGACAACATCATCTCATTATTACTTATTATGAGAAGGCAGACTATAACAACACTTATAAACACGTAATTTCTAAGACTCTTTTCAACTGTAAAATATTGATTCAAAAATAGTCCTCTCATTTTTATAATCATTCCTTTCGCTTCGCTCAAGGCACAACACCGCATGAAAATGAAGGTTATGCCTTTTATCTTTCGTTTTAAAGTAGTAACCTATTTTTGAAGGAGCCTATATACACTACAAATCACGGGGAGGTGAATAAGTGCATGGTTTCACTACACGACCTCGCATTTTTATATGTGTAGCTTGGCTTTTCAAGAACAACTAACTATGACATAGAGAACGTAAACGTATCTTTGCATAAGCGTCTCGTTTATAGAGAGCCTTGCAGTCAATATATAGTTCTTCTTCAATCAAATGGATAGGAGGTAGCTAGCATGCTAAAAATCGTTTATCCGAATTGCTGCGGAATTGACGTTCACAAGACCTTTGTTGTTGCTGTCATCGCAATTACGGATGATCAAGGGTTTACTCAATATTGCGATTGCCCACCGTTTGTTAGTGGCAATTTATCATGTCCTTTTCAATAAAGAGCCTTATAATGCGGATTTATATCATGTGACTAGCTATATTTCTCCAGATAAGGAGCTTTTTATATAAGAGGCCATACAATTTGCAAAAGGTCACGGTTTTAAGATAGCGTATTTTTTTGCAATTTTTTTTATTTCGTATTGTCTTTTTCAAGAACTCCAAGGCTAACTCCTACAACTAATGAATTTCAAACTTTCTCACCTCGCATTAAAAGTAGAGTGATTTCATCTATAGAGAAAGATTCTTTCTTTATTAGATGTCTTACTTTTTCACGATCAGAAACCAGAACATCTGTATCATCTCCGTTTTGTTTATAAGCTACTACCAAGTCCTGATTAATTTCTTTAAATTCATGCTCGTTGCACGTAAGAATTGCATAGTTTTTTAAAAGTTCATCTTTTTGAATCTTTAATAGTATTTTTCCGCCCTTTATAAAAATGAGATTATTTGCGATTTTTTCGATATCACTTGTTATGTGAGAGGAAAGGAGAATCCCTCGATCTTGATCTTGAACAAAATCCTGTAATACATCTAGCAATTCATCTCTTCCCGTTGGATCTAGTCCTGCCGTAGCCTCATCCAAGATTAATAACTTTGCGTTGTGAGACAAAGCAATCGCAACTGATAGCTTCATTGACATCCCTCTTGAAAAGTCCTTAACCTTCTTTTTTAGAGGTAAAGAGAACATTTTTACGTAATAATCAAATTGATCATCATTCCAGTTTTTATAAATACCTCTAAAAACTTTTTTTAAGTTTAGGATGGTTAAGTCTCCAGGTAACTTCATGTCATCAAATACAACACCGATATCATTCTTTAGGTCTGGATCTTTTGGGTCTATTTCTTCACCGAAAATATGAATAGTCCCACTGTCTTTATATAAAGTTCCTAGTATTGAACTCATTGTTGTTGATTTACCAGCTCCGTTTTCTCCAATAAATCCGACGATATCACCATAATTAATTGAAAAAGAAACATCATCTAAAGCAAAATCAGAATCGGCATAGCTTTTCCTTAAATTACTTACTTCTAAGATAACGGCCAATATAAATCCTCCTCATGATTACTTGATTTAAGAGATAACGTCTATTTAGCTTCTCGCTGTATAAAACATTATATCTTCCAATGATGCTGGCTGCCCATTAACTTTCTTACCATCCCTGGTTGATCAACAAGACCTTCAAAACCCGTTAATGTTTCTCGAGTTTGGATAAAGTATTTACGCAGGTCTTTATTTAATAAATCTGTGGCACCTTTAACAATAGTAACGCTCTTTAAGCACCTCCTTACTATCATCAAAGATAATTTTGCCGTTTTGAATATACACGAGATAATCAGCAATTTGTTCTAAATTGATCCAGAATCCTGATATATTATATTCATACTCAACGAGAAGATCTGATCTTGTTAAAGTATCCATAGATGAACAACTTTAATAAATCTTTTCTCTCATAAGGTTGTTGTCCAGGATTATGTTTTTTATATTCTTTAATTCCCATATCGACCAAGCAGAGTGATTCTACGAAAGCATCAATTGCTCGAACAGGGTTTTCCTTATCAATCATTTCATCTAAACACAGTAATTGAAAACTTATTTGATTTCCTGAAAAACCGTGAACATTGCCCATTCTAAAGAATCTCCTCTGCTTATAAGTTACCTATATTATACCTTTTTTTGGTTTTATTTGTTAGACAGTCTGATGTAAGGTGCCGTAAGACGCTCCTACTTCAAAACATGAGTGAATACAAAAGGGCTAAGTGGAAGATAACGGCACCTAAATGCCCGATTGGTTCAACTAACATTCAGTAGGAGATGCAAGAAAACGGCTACTGAATGAAGTTTCACTTTATTGTTCGTTTTTTCATCAGCTGATTTAGTTGTGTGCCAGCCCCTAAAACATGATCTTGGTCTGTGCTGCCAATGTTAGTATATTGCATTCTTTTGATACAAAATTTCACCGTCAAGCATCGTCATTTCCACGGAAATGTGTTTCATGTCTTCCTTATTTGTTTGCAGAAGGCTGCGATCCAATACAACAAGATCAGCCAGTTTTCCCTCTTCAATACTACCTTTGAGATGTTCCTCAAAGCTTGCATATGCTCCATTATACGTATATGCCCTGACAGCTTCCATCACATCGACAGCCTGGCCCGGACCAGCCGCCTGTCCTGATTGGGTCATCCGATTTACCGCAGCATGTATTCCAAGGAACGGATTACAATCGGCGACCGGCGCATCAGACGCAAAGGCTGCCGGAATAGATTTATCCACATAATCTTTTGCCGGATACATGACATGTACTCGCTCTCCATAATGATGCATATACGATTCTCCATTCATATATATAAAAACGGGGTTGGGGATCGGAATAATGTTCAGCTGTTTCATCCGTTCTTGCAGGTTTGGTGCAGCAATCCCCGCATGCTCAATCCGATGGCGGTGGTCAGCGCGCGGGCACCGCTCAAGGGCCTGCTCAATACAATCAATCACCATTTCAATCGCCTTGTCTCCTTGGGCGTGGGCCGTAATTTGAAACCCTTTTTCATGGGCTTCCCCCAATATCCGGTTCAGTTTCTCCTGTTCAATATATTGAATCCCGTAATCATTTGGATCACTCGTGTAAGGTTTGCGGGTAGCAATGGTCGGACCGGTGCTGCTTCCATCAGTAAACAATTTAGCAGGACCGATTTTAAATTTCTCATCCCCGAGTCCCGTCACAACCCCTGCGCGGAGCATCGTTTGAATAAATTCTTCAGAATTGGTCAAGGAACCGATCATGGCATACACTCTTACTTTAATATCGCCGGATCTGACTCCTTTTTGCATCATCCTTATAATGTCCGGGCTACATCCATATCCTCCGGCATCATGTACACTTGTGATTCCGGCTTTGACGAACGTATCCGAAGCCAGCTTATGTGCGCTTTCCAACTCGTGATCGGTAAAAGATGCTGTATGGAAAAGTTCCATATGAGCATTTTCAATCAATTTTCCGGTCAATCGTCCATCTGAATCCCGTTCCCTCATCCCGCCTTCGGGATCGGGCGTTGCTTCATTGATTCCGGCCAACTCCAACGCTTTGCTATTGACGATGGAGAAATGATTACAAAATCGGGTAATCACGATGGGATGATCAAGCGAAATGGCATCCAACTCTCCCCTTGTCGGAAATCGTTTCTCGGTGATGTTCTGTTCATTAAATCCCCAAACTCTCACCCATTCCCCTCTTGTTGTTTCGTTCGCCTTTTTCTTTATATCTGTAAAAATATCTTGCAAAGATTGAACATGGGGAGCCGTACAATTTACCCCCAATAAGTTTAAACCGTAAACCGTTAAATGCAGATGAGCGTCTATGAATCCGGGCAGAAGCGATTTTCCTTCCAAATCAATGACAGTTGTATGATGGCCTATAAAAGACGTTATCTCGTCGTTCGTACCAACGGCCACAATTTTGTTTCCTTTTACAGCAACTGCCTCACTTACATCATTGTCGGCATTGACAGTCACCACCTCGCCATTCTTAAAAACGATATCCGCCTTCATTTCATCCATTCTTTGTAACATCTTTTTAAGCAGCATTGATATAATCATCCACTTCCTTATGATTTTGAGGCTTTGTCATATAGCTGATAACGATTGTGATCACAATATTCGCCATTAGTCCCAATATACCTGCATGAATCTCAAAAGGCGTTGAAGTTGCCACAAGCTGGAAGTAAAAATTGAAGACCGTCCCCACTATTAACCCGGCGATTACCCCGGATACAGTAGCCCTTTTCCAATAAAGCGCGCTATATATCGCGGGAGCAAACTGGACAATCGCCCCATAGGCGCCAATCAGAAGGGCGACTAACCCCTGTCCGCCAAAAATGGTAATGAGATAAGCAAGAGCACCAATTACAAATACGCCAATCCGCATGATCAGTAAAACGGTTCTATCGGATAGATTGGTCCATATGTTGCGAACAATGCCATCCGTTGTTTCCAGTGACGCACTATGGGTAATGGCATCAGCCGAAGACATCGCTGCCGCAAGCGCTCCCGCTCCAACGAGGCCATATATCCACCCAGGAAGATTCATAACAGTCGTAATCAAAAACGGAAATATTTGATCGGCACTTTCAAGATTCTGCTGATCCACGACCCCTTTTGCCGCAAAGCCGACGAGTATAAGTGGCACCAAAAATAATGCAAATAGTGGATAAACCAACACAGTCTTTTTAATCGTGTTCGGGGTGGAAGCATAAGATTTCGAAAATAAATGCGGCCACATCAGAAACCCGATCACTGATACGAGAATGGTCGTTGTGAAGGGAATGGCCCCCATATGGGATCCTTCTTTTCCAATCTGCAAAAAGGCTGGTTGCTCCTGAATAATGCCGTTAAACATTTCGCCTACGCTTCCATGAAGTTGAAAGACGATTGCCAAGCCAACAACCCAGGAAATGACAATCATGAGAAAGCCTTGAAAGACGTCCGACCATGCCGCCGCCCGCAATCCACCTGTTGCTACATAAATAACCACGATGCCATATGATACAAGAGCCCCCAGCCAAAAAGGCATCCTTCCTTCTGTCATCATGTTGAAAATATGGGCCATTCCCGTTAACTGTGTCGCCAAATATTGAATGCAGGCCAGAAATGTAATCAGTCCGACAATCACCGCCAGCGCCTTGCTTTGAAATCGTATTTTTAAAAATTCCGAAACGGTATAAATTGTATATTTCTGGCCGATTTTTCGAACCTTTGGACCGACAATATACCACGGTAAAATGGCAAAGGCTGAATAAATAACGATATAATATGCTGGTGCTCCCCTCTCATATGCCCACCCGGGCAAACCTAAAAAAGCAAATGCGCTAAAAATGGCCCCACCCATCAAAAACCACATGACAATCAGGCCAAGTTTGCCGCCAGCGACCGCAAACTCATCCAAAGATCCATGATCTCTTCCCTTCCCCGCAAGAATCCCGATAATAAGAGCTGTCACAAGATAGCCGGTCATAATAAATAACGCAATTTGCCAATGGGGCATTACATTTCCTCCTCTTCGTCTTTATTTGGATCGACATCATATAAAAAAGCAACCGCGATAAAAGTGACGGCAACCCATAACAAAACCCAAAAGAAGGAAAATGGCATTCCTAAAATGATTGGTGTTGCCTTGTTCCCGATTTCATACAATGGAAAGATCAAAAATAGGAACGGGATAACGCAAGCAATGGAAAAAATGAGGTTGAACTTTTTTGTACTCATGTATTTTCGCCTGCCTTTTTTTCCGCTATTTGCAGCATTGTCTTAAACAATAACTCGGCCCCAAGGGAAATATCTTCGGGGAAAAGAGTATTCTTTCGGATTGTGACTGACCTCGTCTTTGGAACGGACAAAGATCATTCCATAGTCACACACTGTAGACATGGCAAGGGCATCGTGGAACGCCCCGCTCATGAGCTCTGGTGGGTTTAACCCCATGTCCTCGCTTTCTTCCCGCATGATCTGTTTGATCCAATCAACACAATACCGCGGCTCACTTCGGATATCTTCGCTAATGTCATATGTTAACTGATGTTTTTTCACCGATTCCTTGATGACTTCTACTAATCTTGTTTCTATGGCATTTCTCCGCTCTTCATCAATGTCCCGCAAGTCGATCGTAAAGGACACTTTTTCAGGAATAATATTTCGAGAATTCGGAAAAAAACGTAAGCTGCCAACTGTACCGACCGTCGAAGTCTCAGGATCTTCACTTGCCAAATCGTTCAAAGCTGTAATAATTTTGGCAGCCCCGGCAAGAGCATCCTGGCGTATTCCCATCGAGACGGAGCCGGAATCGCCTGCAAATCCGTTCAATTCCACCGTCAACCAAAGCGGACCGGAAATGCCCGATACGATTCCGATCGGCTCTCCTTTCGATTCAAGCACGGGCCCCTGTTCAATGTGAAGTTCAAGGAAAGCATGGATTTGATCATGCCGATATTCACATTCAGGAAATTTTCCAGGATCGCATCCGAATTCGATTAGCGCATCTCTTCTCGTCATTCCTTCCTTATCCTGCCTGTCAAGCTCTCCATCTTCCAAAAGGCCAAGAATACCACTCGACCCAAACAATCCTTTATGAAAACGGTTTCCCTCTTCATCGGAAAAAGCGCCCACTTCCATTGACATGACCGGAACAACATTATTTTCGATCATGGTTTGAAGCGCTTCAAGGGCGCCTAAAACACCCACAGTCCCATCAAACCTGCCGGCATATGGTTGTGTATCGATATGGGAACCGACCATCAAAACGGGCAAATCAGAATGTGCGCCACCAAGACGTCCAATCAGATTTCCAAAATGGTCGATTCTCGTTTTGAGTCCGATTTCTTCCATCCACCTCTTCACAAGTAGCACTGCTTCCTTATCTTCCGGAGAATGTGCCAGCCTTCGTACTCCCGTTTTCCCTATTTGTCCGATTTTTGCAAGTTCCATTATACGACTGTATAATCGTTCGCCATTAATGGTAAAAAACCACATCCCGTCCCCTCCTTAAAGCTATTTTTGATATGTTATAAACAATTCACTATACTTTCAAATTATCTCAATTTATAAAATATTATGTGATGTTTTTACTTCCGATCGTTTGAAATTTTGAATGATCAGTAATCATCATCCGTATACATGTATAAAACCAAAATGAAATCGCTCGCAAAATTCACCCAAGGAGGAGAATGGATGTTTCATTTACCGCCTGAAACTTTTTGGTTGCTGCTGCCATGGCCGCTTATTTGGTTGAGCTTGGCTTTCTTTATGTATAACAAATTAAAAAAAGAAGATGAAGCAGAAGACAAGAGTGAATAATGATGAGTCGGGGGCGAAAAAATGAAACCGGATTTGATCGTTTTTATGATCTATTTGTTAGGATTACTGGGAGTTGGTTTGTATTTTTCCCGTAGAGCCGCGCAATCAGTGGATGAATATCTTTTGGGCGGTAGAAAATTGGGACCTGCTGTAACAGCTTTAACAATGCAAAGCACTGCTATGAGCGGATATATGTTTATGGGCGGCCCCGCGCTGGCTTTTCAACAAGGCTGGTACGCCTTATGGTATGCGATAGGGGATGCCGGCGGTTCGATTATTAATCTCTCTGTTTTGGGAAAGCGCATGAGACGCATGTCCGAAATACTCGGTGCCCTTTCACCTGTAGAATATTTGGAGAAAAGGTACGAAAGCCCGGCGGTAAGAATAGTGGCTTCCATTATTTCCATCGTTTTTTTATTCGCATACGTATTTGCCCAATTTATCGCCTCAGGAAAGGCGTTGTCAACTTTAACGGGACTTTCCTATGAAATTGCTCTTATTCTTGGGGTAAGTGTTATTATTATTTATACTGTGACCGGCGGATATCTCGCTGTTGTCTGGACTGATTTTATCCAAGGAATTATTATGGTGCTTGGCGTTGTAGCGATATTTGTTGTGGCTCTCGCGCATATTGGAGGGTTATCGGCATTAAACGAAAAGTTGGCTGCCATAGATCCCACTTATCTCAGCATATGGGGGAAAGACTTGGCGTATTATGGACAATGGGGAGTTGTCTTGGGAGCCATACTCATCTATTCGATCGGATATATGGGATTGCCTCATGTCGTTGTGCGCCATATGTCGATGGAAAGTACAAAGACGGTGAAAGGCGCGATCATGTGGTCGGCTCTATGGAATCAAATGTTTATTTTTACCCCTTATATACTTGGGTTAATTGGAATCGTCATGCTGCCAAACCTTTCAGACCCTGAAATGGTGATCCCCACACTTGCGTATACGTACTTCCCAGGGATCTTTGCCGCTATTTTGCTTTCAGCTGTAATGGCTGCCATTATGTCCACTTCCGACTCTATCTTAATGCAAGCCGGGACGATCCTTTCCCGGGATATATATCAACGGTTTATTCATCGGGAGGCAAGCCAGCCGAGAATGATCCTTGTTTCGAGAATATGTATTTTATTAGCCGGAATAATCGGGGTGGTTGTTGCTATATATGAACCTCCCTCCGTCTTTACACTCGTTATATTTGCCTTTGGTGCTCTTGGAAACAGCTTCCTTGTTCCATACGTAGCTTCCGTATATTCTAAAAAAGCAAACCATATAGGTGCTTTATGTGCCATGATCGGCGGGGGAACAACTAACATCATTTGGACTTCCATGGGGTTAGAAGGAGCAACGGCTATTCACCCGTTTTTGGCTGGATTGGTCATCTCTATTTTAGGCATGGTGATCGGCAGTCAGTTTGGGAGAAAACCTTCGCAGCCCATGCAAGATGCTTTTGAAAAAGCGAAAGGAAATAGACAAATACCGCTTAATATTGAGAAAAACATTGCCCGTGATCTAAGCCCGGAAACAAAAAATGTTTCCGATTTTCTCGCAGAAAGAAATCTGATGAAGGAATAAGACGATGGAAAAAGAAATATACACACAAGAGATAGAGATTTCGAAAGAAGATACAATCCGGTCTTTTAAGAACTTGCAGCCTTGATGAGTTATTATATTACCCATACTTATTTTTTGAACACTCATTTGCCAGAAAAAATCCATTATCACCTTTGAAAGGAATAATCGGCAGTACAGTTGATGGCATATCAGGCGTTGCCGCACTGGCTGATAAAGCCCCAACATTTCAGATCAAGACCGTTTCTGCTGAACGCCTTCTTCCCAGCACCATTCAGAAACATCGAGCGGTCCAAATCGCCGAAGACTATATATTTCGTACCCTGTCCACTAAAATAAAGGTGCTGCTAACTCCAAAAGTCACATTGCAAAAGCAATTATTATTTTACCGCCCCTATTGGATTGTGGATGCGAAACAGATCGGAAAAGACGATTTTAGATTAATGGTTGACGGGGTTAGCGGAAAGTATCATCCTTTATAAAGTGACTCTCTCATCCTAAATGCTTTTGTTTTTTTAATTTAAAAAGAATAAATGATCTTGCAGGCTTATAAAGCCGTTCCATGATCAAAAAAGAAGGAGGAGTGATGAATGGGGACAGATTCTCCAAACAAGCCCGATCCCCGCTTCAAAATTGCCCACCGTGAAGCGCTAATCGGAGTTGCGCTAGCCATTTTTAATTTTATTTGGTGGTACGGTTTTGCATATGGATTGGGCAGTAAGCCATTAAAAGAATACAAGTATGTTTTCGGCCTGCCTGCATGGTTTTTTTACAGTTGTGTACTGGGCTTTATTGTCATGGCCGTATTGGTGACCCTTGTAGTGAAATTTTGGTTTGTTGATGTGAGCCTGGATGTCGAGGAGGATGATCAAAAGTGAACTGGGCCATTATTGTTTCTCTCGCCTGCTTTGTGATCATCATATTTGCCATTGGAATATGGTCCAGCCGCTCTATCAGATCTTCAAACAATTTTTTGCAGGAGTATTTTCTTGGAGGCCGGGAATTAGGCGGCTTTGTCTTAGCCATGACGATGATTGCTACATATGGAAGCGCGAGCAGTTTTATCGGTGGTCCCGGTGTGGCCTATACCCAAGGGCTTGGTTGGGTGTTGCTGGCGATGACCCAAGTAGTTACTGGATATTTTGTCCTCATGATTTTGGGCAAAAAGTTTGCTATCATGGCCCGAAAATATAAAGCCATTACGATGGTGGATTATATGAAGGAAAGATATAAAAGTCCGTGGGTTGTTATCATTTCTGCTCTCAGCATTATCATCTTTTTGTTTTCCGCGATGGCTGCCCAATGGGTGGGCGGCGCAAGACTCATAGAGTCGATTACCGGAATGAGCTACTTCACCTCATTGGCCATTTTTGCCGCTTCGGTCATTATTTACGTTATCATCGGAGGTTTCCGGGCAGTGGCTTTAACCGACGCGGTTCAGGGCGTCATCATGTTGTTTGGGACGCTCATCCTTTTGATCGCAACCATTGCTGCCGGCGGCGGAATTTCCAATATTATAGCTGATTTAACGAGGGAAAATCCAAACTTGGTGACCCCATTTGGCGCTGAAGCTTCCCTTACACCGGCCTATGTATCGTCTTTTTGGATCTTGGTTGGCGTGGGAGTCGTTGCGCTCCCGCAAATAAGTGTCCGGGCAATGGCCTATAAAAGTACGCAATCCATGCATAGGGCCATCATCGTCGGAACGATCGTCGTTGGATTTATTATGCTGAATATGCATCTGATCGGTGTGTTTGCCAGACCCATTCTTCCCGGAATCGAGGTCGGGGACAAAGTGATGCCGCTGTTGGCAATGGAAGTGTTGCCTCCCTGGCTCGTCGGAATTGTACTGGCAGCCCCGCTGGCCGCAATCATGTCGACCGTTGACTCGCTCTTGATTCTTGTCAGCTCAACGATCGTAAAGGATATTTATTTAAACTATATAGAGCCGAAGGCAACGAAGGCCAAGGTAAAACAATTAAGCTTTGGTGTTACGGCGATTCTCGGGATCATTGTATTTTTAATGGCTTTGGATCCCCCCAACCTGTTAATTTGGCTGAACTTATTCGCATTTGGCGGATTGGAAGCAGCTTTCATTTGGCCGCTCATTCTTGGCTTATATTGGACGAAAGCGAATAAATATGGCGCTTTGACTTCCATGGTGATTGGCATTAGCTCTTATATTTTATTTGATACTTTTTATCCCCAACCCCTTGGAATGCACTCAGTGACCTTGCCTGTAGTCATGTCTTTGATTGGATTTGTCATTGTCAGTCTCCTGACAAACAAATATACCTCAAATCAAACCGATGAACATTTACAAAGGGGTGTGGGCAAATGAAAAAAGCAGAAACGACCAACCGCATATTGAAAAGTGAAACGGAGGAAGTCATCTTATTAACACAAGCACTTGTGCGCATTCCAAGTGTTTATCGTCCCGGAGAAAAAGACGGGAATGAGGAAAGGGTTGCCCGCTTCGTTTACAATTATTTAAAAAAGAACGGAGTGGAAGTCCACATAGAAGAGGTAGAGCCGGGGAGACCAAATGTCATAGGAATCATTGATTCTGGAAAGCCTGGCAAAACGTTATTGTTCGAAGGTCATACCGATGTTGTAACGGAAGGTAAGAACAGTTCATGGACATACGACCCTTTTGGAGCGGAGATTGTCAATGGAAAAATGTATGGCAGAGGCACAAATGACACGAAAGGAAATCTGGCCTGCATGATGACCGCCGGACTTTCCCTACATGAAGAAAAAGAAAATTGGAGCGGCAAAATCATATTGTGCATTCCTTGTGATGAAGAAGGCATGATGATTGGCATTAAAGACTTTATTAAGAGAGGTTGGGCCAAAGACGTTGATGGGGCCATCATTTGTGAGCCTTTGGATAAGGAAGTATGCATCACCCAAAAAGGCGCCATGAGAGTGATTATTCGAACATATGGAAAAATGGCCCACGGGGCCATGCCTTTAAGCGGTATTAATCCAAATCTCCGGATGGCACGGATCATCTGTGAGCTGCATACGCTTGAGGAAAAAGAGAAACAGCATCTCGGAAAACATCCCATGTTGGGATATCCGAGCATCACCCCTACCATCTTGCAAGCTCCTGTTGCCGGGGAGGCACAAATCAATGTAATGCCCGATGAATGCATGACGACCTTAGATATCCGAACAATTCCTGGCCAAAACCATAAGGAACTGGAACATAAGATCCAAGCCATTTTTGACCATTTGGCAAAAGATGATCCTGATTTTAAAGCAACCTATGAAGTCATCGAAGATCGTCCTTGGACCGAAACACCCATCGATGATCCGCTTGTCAAAAGTGTATCCCAAGCTGTGACAGAAGTGCTAAAAAAACCCGCCACGTACAATGGAGTTCCGGGAGCAACGGATGGAACATTCTTACACTTGGAAGGCATCCCCATTGTGACCATTGGAGCGGGCGACCGCGAAATTCCCCATCAAATAGATGAATATGTCGAAGTGGAAGACCTTGTGATCATGACGGAAATTTATCGCAGGGCAGCTTTACTCTTTTTACAAGAAAGCTAGGATGGAATACGGCGAAAACAACGGGACTGGGGCAGAAGCAAATACAATAGCAAAAGGGCCGTGAAAAAACCCTGTAAAAATGAAATAAACCGCATGGAATCACGTTTAAAAGGGTGGTTCCCCCTAAAACCTTGATTTCACGCGGTTTTATTCTGACGATTTTTACGAATATGAATCAGCTTTCAACTTATGTCCCAGCCCCTATATGTGTTAAAAAATCCCGATCATCGCTATGTCAAAATAGTGATGAGACGCTTTTGTTCATTTGAATGTTGAATAAAACTTATAGTAATTGATTGCATCCAATCTCGGCCATTCCCAAAAGATATCACCACTCGAAACGATATACCGGTCAACAAATAATTCAAGATTCATGTTTAATGGTGCGGGGTCTAAATATTCAATATAAAGATAGTTTGGCGTATTTTTGTTATTTTTCACCATAAGATACTCTTCACTTACCATGCCAATCGGATAAAACATGTGATCCATAGAAAGATTTTGATGAGCTTGGATGACTTCATCTAACGAAAACAATATTAAGCCTCCGCCAATGTTCATATCACCAAGATACGCTTGAAGCAATTGTGCCCCGTTATGCTGTAATAAGAACGCTTCATAATCCTTTGGTATATCCCAGTCATTATTTTCCTGAACCTGCTTTAAAGCTTCTGGATCTGCTGGAGGATTAAAACTACAACCTACGGTTATGACTTTACCTTTGGAAAAAATAAGTTCTAATCTGTTGTTATTTTTTTTTAGTTGTTGTTTCAAATTATCTAAGGTTTTTTTTATTAACATTTATAGACCCCCTCCTTGAACTTTAGTAAGCTCTCTACCAAGGAGTTACTACCTGTTGATGTATATCTCTAGGTAACGGAAATAAATTATCAAAACTATGATCCCCTCCATATTGTATTGGGACTACATGGTGAATATCATATTTACTCCAATCCCATTTAGGATCTTTGTAAGTATCAATAAATCTTTTAATATATTGCCCTCTTTCTTCACTAGTTAATGGGTCCACTCTCTTTTCTTTAGGCACTTCACGGTAATCCGCCCTAGCAGGCATAGGCAAATCCATTCCGTTAAAAGCAGTATGTCTAATTTCTGGATATGGTTGTGCTTTTTTATTAAGTAAGCGTTTATGGATAACCTGTTGTACTAAAGTATCTTCAACATATTATTGAAAAAACCTGCACAAATTTTAAAATATTATGTTTTTTATAAAAGATCGACAATACCTATATGAGCGCGTGGATTGAAATCTCCATGCAGCAGAGTTGTAAAAGGATTTCTTTTGGTCGCACTCTAAATAATTAAAGGTTCTATGTCAATTTTTTAACTTATGGGCATTATCAACGAATGAAACATTTACCTCCATTACCATTTCTCTTTTTCTTCAAATATATCACGAATATCCACAAACAGAGTGACCTCTTCGTAAATCACATTGTTCCATAGGGTTCGACGGATATTATTCCAATAGTTGCGACTGCAGATGAACTTACCTGCTTGGGCAGTTGCCGAAGCTCATCAATAAATTTCCCCGCTGCCACGAGTGCATTGAATCGGTCCATTGGAGGGCGCGTCGGCATGCCCGGATTTTCCATAAAAAGTAATTTTATACCATGATGGTCCAGGGAAACGGCATCCAAGACAATAAATCAGGCGGAAGAAAACAATTTATTTTCTTCCGCCTGTATGTTTATAATATTTTGCTCAAAAATGCTTTTGTCCGCTCGTGCTGTGGATTGCTGAACAATTCAGAGGGGTCATTTTCTTCGACAATATAGCCGTTATCCATAAAAATCACACGATCTCCGACTTCACGCGCGAAGCCCATTTCATGTGTGACAACAATCATGGTCATGCCGTCTTTTGCAAGCCGCTTCATGACTTCCAGGACTTCGCCGACCATTTCGGGGTCCAGAGCCGATGTTGGTTCGTCAAACAACATTATTTTTGGCTCCATGGCCAAAGCCCGGGCAATGGCCACTCGCTGTTTTTGTCCGCCAGAGAGTGAATCGGGATAGGCGGAAGCTTTATCGGACAGGCCTACTTTGGCCAGCAGATCGACTGCTTTTTGTTCGGCTTCCTGTTTTGCCAGTCCTTTTACATGAATGGGGGCCATTGTAATGTTTTCTAAAATGGTCTTGTGGGGAAACAAATTAAAGTGTTGGAAGACCATACCGACATTTTTGCGGACTTCATTAATGTCCGTTTTTTTATTTGTCAAGTCTTTTCCGTCAACGATCACTTGTCCTCCCGTTACAGATTCAAGCAGATTTAAACAACGAATAAATGTAGATTTCCCTGAACCAGACGGCCCGATGACAACGACCACTTCTTGAGGCTTTACTTCAAGAGAAATATCCTTGAGGACTTCATTGTCCCCAAAAGATTTTTTTAAGTTTTTTACAGAGATCATTCGGTCCTCATTCTCCTTTCAATATAGTTCATGAGCTGTGTTAAAGAAAGTGTGAGGATGAGGTAAATGATGGCGACTGTAATATATGGTTCCCATACGGTCATATGGGCACCTTGAGCCGCTCGTCCCCAATACATCAATTCAGGCGCAGCAATAATGGCCGCCAATGATGTTTCTTTTAATAACACAATAAATTCATTTCCAAGAGGAGGGATCATCCGCTTGATGGCCTGCGGTAAAATGACGAGCTTCATCGCTTGGTTATGACTCATGCCAAGAGAACGCGCCGCTTCCATTTGCCCCTTGTCAATCGACTGGATTCCAGCGCGAAAGATTTCCGCAATATACGCTGAAGAGTTCAGAGAAAGGGCAATAATAGCTGATACGATTGGATTGGCTGGTGTCATAAAGAGTGGTACAACCCCGAAATGTATCAGAAATATTTGCACCAGGAAAGGAGTTCCCCGGAAAAAGTTAATATACCAAACGAAAGGAAAGCGAACGACAGCAGAATTGGCCATTTTTCCCAATCCAATCATCAAGCCTAAAATGAGCCCGATCAAAGTCCCTGCTAATGTCAGACCCAAGGTTAATAAAGTACCCTTTAAAAAGAATGGAATATATTCAGTAATAATGTCAAAGCGAATATTCAATGGTTTTCACCTTTCTTTGTTACGATTCGAATCGGCCGTTACATACTTAACTGAAAAAACGGCCATCCATCAGTTAATGGACAGCCGCATGTAATCATTCTTTCGCCGCTTTACGTAGAGCTTCTATATCCGGCTCTGCACCATCAAACCATTTTTTATAAATTTCGGCGTACTTGCCGTTATCCAATATCGTATCAAGTGCTTGATCAAACTCGGCTTTCAATTCGCTTCCTTTCTGGAAGGCAATCCCATAATGCTCAATGGCAAATGCTTTGTCATCAGTAATTGTTTGAATGTTGCTATCAGGATATTTCTTCTTATATGCTTCTGCAACGGCTTTGTCGGTTACGACGACATCCACATTGTCACTTTGCAATGCTTGGAACATAAGTGCCGCAGATTCGTATTTGGAAATATCCGGGGAGTTTTCTCCTACAACTTCTTCCGCGTTAAATTGTCCCGTCGTCCCATTTTGCACGCCAATTTTCTTGCCTTTTATATCTTCAGCGCTTTTAATATCAGCTCCTTCTTTAAAAGCAATCATACCGATGGATTCAAAGTACGGTTTCGAAAAATCATATGTTTTTTTACGTTCGTCTGTCATCGTGATTCCCGCCATGCCGATGTCAATCTGTCCGCCCTGCAATCCCGCGAGCATGGCATCCCATCCGGTATTTTCAATTTTCACTTCATACCCAGCTTCCTCGGCAACCGCATTTAGCAAGTCCACATCAAATCCGGTTACCTCACCTTTTTCCATAAACTCAAAAGGAATAAAGGTTGCTTCTGTACCAACATTCAACACTTTTTTATCTCCCGATTTTTGCCCATCCTTCGATTCTCCCGATTTGGTATCTCCGCCGCCTCCCCCACAGGCTGCCAAAAGCAGGGCAGATCCGGCCAAAACGGCCATAAAAGATTTTTTTATAGAATACATCACTATAGATCCTCCTCTTGATACTGTCGTATCTTGATGAAATTTCGTATGATCACATTATAAAATGATAGCTTGTAATCGTTTTATAATCAATACAATTATTTGTATTATTTAAAATTGCCCTATTTTTATTTCGCATATAGAAACGTCCATATTGGATTTTCTTTTTTTGTTCGTAAAGTTTTCATGTTTCAATATCGTAAAAAAGAGAAATATTTGTATATAAATGATAAAATAATAAAAAAGGAGGCGTTTCAAAATGGAATTATCTTATAAAAACATTCTCGTTGCAGTTGATGGATCAAAACAGGCAGAATGGGCATTTAAAAAAGCGGTACAAATTGCCAAACGAAACAATAACGCAAAGCTGAACCTTATCCATGTTGTGGATACCCGGTCATATGGTGCTATCGAAGCTTATGATGTAACGATGGCGGAAAAAGCAAGGGCCTATGCCGAAGAACTGCTCGAAGGCTATCGTAAAGAAGCCGAATCCGAAGGTCTTTCGAATGTACATACGATGATTGAACATGGGTCTCCTAAAGTCGTTATTTCAAAAGAAGTGGCAAGAGACTTGAATATTGATCTGATCGTCTGTGGCGCCACCGGCCTTAACGCGGTTGAACGCCTGTTGATCGGGAGCGTCTCCGAGAACATCACCCGTTCCGCAAAATGTGATGTCCTGGTCGTTAGAACGGAAGTTGAACAATCATAAGAAAAACCAAGACGCGCAGCCTTAGTGGCAATGCCTAACAAATTGCGAAGAAACAGCATTTCAACCAACGAAATCTGGTAAAGAACAACGTTGAATACCGCATTGAAAACATTGCGGAAACGGCAATCAAGCAGAGCATATTACCATCTCAGCAAAGACGCCGAGGCGGTTGTTCCAGGAAAAGAGCGTTATCCCTTCCTTACGGGAAACGCTCTTTTATATGAGTTTCTTAGCTCGTTCCAATTGTATTTTTACTTGCTCAAATCCCGTACCGCCATAGGAATTTCTTCTTCTTACCGCTTCGATCGGTGACAGTACGTTATAAACATCATCGGAAATTTTATCGCAAGCGTCCTTGAACTCTTCCAAAGAAAGATCCAATAAATAACAGTTTTTATGAATGCAGTAGAGAACAAGCTTTCCAACGATTTCATGCGCTTCACGGAACGGAATGCCTTTGGCCGCCAAATAGTCGGCCAGTTCGGTCGCATTCGAGAAATCCTGATTGACAGCTTCTTTCATAACATCTGCCTTTACCGCCATCGTTTCAACCATTCCGGCAAAGATTTTCAATGAACCGACCATTGTATGGACTGTATCAAACATGCCTTCTTTGTCTTCTTGCATATCCTTGTTATATGTCAGTGGCAAGCCTTTTAAAATCGTCAGCATGGAAATAAGATTTCCGAACACTCTTCCGCTTTTTCCCCTGATCAGTTCTGCCATATCGGGATTTTTCTTCTGCGGCATGATGCTGCTTCCCGTTGCATACGTGTCATCAAGTTCAATAAAGCTGAACTCTTTGCTCGACCATAGAATCATTTCCTCGGCCAGCCTCGTTAAATGAGTAATGGCCAAGGCCGAATTGCTCAAAAATTCCACGATAAAGTCACGGTCGCTGACAGCATCCATACTGTTTTCATATACACTGGAAAAGCCGAGCATTTCCGCCGAATAGTGGCGGTCAATCGGAAAAGTCGTCCCTGCCAACGCACTGGCTCCCAACGGCGATATATCGATTCTTTTCAAGCTCTCTTCGAACCGTTGCTTATCTCGCTCCAACATCCAGAAATAGGCTAATAAATGATGACCGAAAGAGACAGGTTGCGCTCTTTGCAAATGCGTGTAACCCGGTAAAATGGTCTCCACGTTTTTTTCTGCCTGTGTTACTAGAGCCGCCTGCAATTCTTTTATATGCGCTATGATGACCTTGACTTGCTTTTTCAAGTACAAATGCATATCGGTTGCCACTTGATCGTTTCGGCTTCTTCCCGTATGAAGCTTGCCCCCGACCGGCCCGATTTCTTCAATGAGCATCTTTTCAATATTTAAATGGATATCCTCTTCGGAAACGGAATATTCCAATTCTCCTGCCTGCGCTTTTTTCTTCAGTTTCAATAGGCCGGCTTGGATCTGTTCACATTCGTCTTGTGAAAGAATGCCTGTTTTACCGAGCATTTTCACGTGTGCGAGCGAACCGTCAATGTCTTCCAAAACTAATTGCTGATCAAAGGAGATGGAGGCCCCAAACTCCTCGATCCATTGCTCTGGCGTCTTGGAAAAGCGGCCTCCCCACAATTTTTTCATTGTTGGACTTTATCCTTTTTATGGATCGTGCTGTGCACTTCCGTCGGCAATCCCCAGAGCTTTATGAAACCGACAGAGGCAGATTGGTCAAATTCATCATCCGCTGTATACGTAGCAAGTTTTTCATTGTAAAGCGAGTTCGGTGATTTTCTGCCTTCAACGATCGCATGTCCTTTAAACAGCTTGACGCGTACCGTCCCATTGACATATTGCTGTGTTTCTTTCAAGAATGCTTGGAGTGCCGGTGTGAGCGGTGAGAACCAGAGACCATCATAAATAAGTTCTGTCAACTTCTTGCCGATCACAGGTTTGAAGTGGCCGATATCTTTTACAAGGGTCAAGTCTTCCAATTCCTTATGGGCGGTTAGTAGAGTAACGGCTCCGGGGCATTCGTACACTTCGCGGGACTTAATGCCGACAAGTCGATTTTCAACATGGTCGATTCTGCCGACACCATGCTTTCCGGCCAGCGTATTCAAGTGAAGGATCAATTCACTTAATGGGTATTTTTTTCCGTCAACCGCAACTGGTACGCCTTTTTCAAACTCAATTTCAATGACATCCGGTGTGTCCGGCGTATCTTCCAATGCTGCTGTCAATTCATACGCATTTTCTGGAGGTGCGGCCCACGGATCTTCCAAAATCCCGCATTCGTTGCTTCTTCCCCAAAGGTTTTGGTCAATGGAGAACGGGCTGTCCAAGTCAATTGGAATGGGGACACCTTTTTCTTTTGCATATTCAATTTCTTCTTCACGGGACCAGCTCCAATCACGGACAGGCGCCAATACTTCCAAGTTGGGGTTCAACGCTTTAATGGAAACTTCAAAACGGACCTGGTCGTTCCCTTTTCCTGTACATCCGTGAGCCACCGCATCCGCATTTTCTTTTTCAGCCACCTCCACAAGCTTTTTCGCGATTAGCGGTCTGGATAAAGCGGAAACGAGCGGATATTTGTTCTCGTACAAAGCATGCGCCTGAAGTGCGGGAAGCACATATTCATTGGCGAATTCTTCTTTTGCATCAATCATATAGCTTTTAACAGCGCCCATTGTCAAAGCTTTTTCTTTTACAAAATTCAAGTCTTTTCCCTCGCCGACATCGAGGCAACAGGCGACAACTTCATATCCTTGATCAATAAACCATTTTACTGCAACAGAGGTGTCCAACCCTCCGGAATAAGCGAGAACAACTTTCTTTTTCACACAAAAAACCTCCGTTTGGGGTGTATAGTTATACATGAATGTTTATAATTAATCATTTAATATAAGAGATAATAACACACATTTCGCTATTGTACAATACTTATTCATCATTATGTATAAAAATAATAACAGGGACTCACCGAAAAATCGGGTAGTCCCTGCCATTATTTTTGTATTTCCCTGATGATATGTCCCAATTCGTTCAAAATTAATTTTTTCATAGCCAGCTTGACGGCACCGCTTGATCCAGGGGTGATAAATACAGCTTTATCTTGGCATACGCCTGCCGCCGCTCTTGACAGCATGGCAGCAGAGCCAATATCCTCCGTATAGCTGATCATTCGAAACAACTCGCCAAAACCGACAATTTCTTTATCAAATAACGGAACGAGCGTTTCAATCGTGACGTCTCGTTTGGCTATTCCCGTCCCGCCATTGACAATGACGGCTTGTACTTCTGGCTGCCGGATGGCATTGACGAATGCCGCTTGAATAGTCTCTCCGTCATCTTTGGCCATTTCATAATACTCAATAGAATGCCCGTGTGCTTGTAAGAGTTCTTTTATTAACTTTCCGCTTTTATCCGTCTCTTCCGTTCTTGTGTCACTGACTGTGATAACAGCACAGCGGACTGAGCGCGGCGCTTCTTTTTTATGCTCATGGACACTCATAGTTCTCCGCCGCCTTTTTGAAGCAAATGTTTATATTGGTAATACTTTAAAGCAAATTCAGTAATATTTCTAGTCGTCCTGTAGTTGATGCCCGCACCGATCAGCATGGAAAGAAACGGCTGGCCGGATATTTTTTTCTTGGCAAACATGACAATCAACGCTGTTTTTAAAACTTGTTTCATTGGCTCGTCAATCCAAGACTGGTCCGTCACTCGTTCGGGAATGTCGTAGTAATATTCCTCTCCCTCTTTTTTCAAGTCGTTCATCAGATCTTCCCAGCCGAACATTTTAAGGCGGTTCGGCATAATGGCTGTGTGGTATACTTTCAATGTTTCAAGGAGGCCGGCGGGGGACTGGACATTATAACCGAATGACATCGCGGTCAACTGGATGGCTCGCAGGTTAATGACGAGCATGGCCAGAAAATCGCTGCTCACCCATATGGCTTTCCCTGATCCGGTCATACCGCCTTGGATGAGGGAGTATAATCTGTGTCTTGCCGCCTGCTGTTCTGCCAAATACGTCAGCTTGTCTACAGAAAGCCTTCTCAAATCGGCTAATGTTTCGATGTCTCCGCTCATTGACCTGGCAACACTCAAGATTTTTTTAGGCGCTTCGGACTGCAATTGCGATCCCCGAAGCAATGAATTTAAATGGAAAAGCCATCCATCCACTTTTTCAAAAAATTGAATTTGCAATGAATCAGGCAATAATGAAAAGACTTGGTCTATCCATTTATCGTATGCGTTCTCAAAATCGGTCGGTTCATGTTCAAACATTGATTGCCGCCATTCTTGCAACTCTTCCCAAACGACTGCTTCCCTTTTTGTCCAATCCATTGCAATCATCCCTTCATCGTTTTATTCTTAAGTATAAAAAAGTAAGAGTAAAAACACAAAAAATAGATTCAGTGAATTACTAGACGCATTACATCGCGCGCAATCATGAGCTCTTCATTTGTCGGTATGACAAGAACTTTTACCGGCGAATGCGGATAATTTAGAAAAGCCTCTTTGCCGCGGATTTTATTTAAATCCGGGTCCCAATACACACCCATAAATTGAAGGCCGCTTAACACCTTCGCGCGGATCACATCGCTGTTCTCCCCGATTCCCGCGGTAAAAATGATCGCATCCACCCCCGACATGCGGGCGGCATAAGATCCCAAGTATTTATGAATACGGTCAGCAAATATGTCCAATGCCAGTTCTGCGCGGTGATTTCCTCTGCCTGCTTCCAATTCAATATCGCGAAGGTCGCTTGAAAAACCGGAAACACCAAGCAGACCGGATTTTTTATTTAAAATATCCAAGATTTCGTCTGCGGACTTCCCTGTTTTTTCCATTAAGTAGGGGATTAGCGCGGGGTCGATATTTCCTGACCTTGTTCCCATCGTCACCCCGGCGAGCGGCGTGAACCCCATCGACGTGTCGATCGACTTTCCTCCTTTGATGGCGGCGATGCTCGCTCCATTTCCAAGATGGCAGGAAATGAGGCGAAGCTGTTCAAGGGGCCTTCCAAGAAGCTCAGCCGCCCGCTGTGATACATACTTATGCGATGTTCCATGAAAGCCATATTTTCGAATGCCATATTTTTGGTAATACTCGTATGGAAGACTGTATAAATAGGAGCTTTCGGGCATAGTTTGGTGAAATGCCGTATCAAAAACAGCAACCTGCGGCACAGAGGGAAGGGCTTTTTGACATTCTTTTATCCCGACAATATTGGCCGGATTATGCAATGGAGCAAGTTCTATCAGTTGCTCCATTTTTTCTAACGTTTTTGGTGTTATGGGCACTGAATCATGAAAGATTTCTCCGCCGTGCACAACCCGGTGGCCAATCCCGCCCACCTCTTCCGGGGAGTTAATCGCCCCATTCGCCATCATACGGTCAAGCAAAAGCTTTATCGCCGCTTCATGATTGGGAATATCTGCTTTTTCCTTCAGCCTTTCTCCTTCAATCGTCATGGCCACCAGACCGTTGGGCAGGCCGATTCTTTCTATCAGCCCCTTCCCTATCACTTTCTCCTCCGGCATATCGAAAAGCTGAAACTTAATCGAAGAGCTGCCCGCATTAACAGCAATTACTTTAGCCAATAAAAATCATCCTTTAGCGGTCTGTTTATTTTATTTGTTTTCCTGAAACCATTTTTCCATCTTAACCAATATTTTGTCCAATGCTTCTTTATTGGACAGCTTTGGAAGAGCAGCCAAGAGCACTTCTTGGGGCGGCTTAATCCCAGGTTTCTTTTTTTGAATGATAAAAATGCTCTTTGCCGCCTGACTATTCGCGAACATGGAAAACGGCAATTGCAAGACTGCCTGAATGTAAGCTGTTTCTTTTAAGAATTGCTTCAGTTTTGGCGCTTCTTTTGTTTCAAATAAATCGTTTGGAATAAGGAAAAATAAATATCCTCCCGGCTTCGTATAGTTAAGTCCCTGCTCAATGAAGAGATGATGGGCATAAGAATGGCCTTCATCACTTTTTAAAGTAAATTCCGCAGCTCGTTCATCATTTGGATAGTAGCCCACTGGCAAGTCGCAGACAACGGCATCAACCGGATCGATCAACAAAGGGCCAAGCCCATCTTGATGGAATAACTCGATCGGATGCATCAACAGATTTGCTCCGGTGTATGCCAGCCTGATCAAAATATCGTCTACCTCGACGGCATAAGCATGCATGTTCACGTCCGGTGCTTTTTTATTTAAAATGGTTGTCAGTAAGTTGCCTGTCCCGGCGGCATGATCGAGAAGCCGAATTTCATTTTTCCCATTCATAAATTTTGGAAGCAGATAGCTGATAAAATATCCGATGGTGTCCGGTGTCATTTGATGGTTTTGCTGGACATGGTTCTTCATACCTTTTAAAATGGCAAATTGGTATGCCTTGCGGATTTCTTCGTTATGGTAGGCTGAAAGCTGAATCTCTGAATACTTTTTCGCCAATCTTTTTTCAGTCAGCTCGCTCAGTTCAGCTTGCATAACCTTTTGGTGAAACAGGTTATCCCCTGTTTCAGCAAGAGCTTCCAAATAGGTGCACTTTAATTCTTCTTGTAATATTTCAGTTGTTTCATTGATCACTTCAAACAGTTTTTCGATTGGAAATGTTTTCAACGTTCTACCTCCCGCGACAAACTACTCTTACTTATTTTATCTTTGCAACGTCTTGTTAACAAGGATTTGCTGTTTCGCTAATATATTTTCAATTTGGCCACTGACTTAGAAGGTCATTGCCGTGAAAGAAAAAAATCCCCTTACCGGGGATTAGATCTTGTTACTTCGCATTTTTTACTGCTTCGATGGCAGCTTCGTAATCAGGATGATCGGTTACTTCACTAACATATTCTGCATAAGCTATTTGATTATTGCTGTCGATGACGAATACGCTGCGGGCAAGAAGCCTGAATTCTTTTATGACAACCCCGTAGGCTTGTCCAAAAGACAGGTCACGGTGGTCTGAAAAAATCTTGGCGTCGTCAAGGCCATTTTCCTGGGCCCATCGTTTTTGGGCAAACGGCAAGTCTGCAGAAATGGTTAAAACAGTCGCATTTTTAAGGGCTGTTTCTTCATTAAAACGTTTTGTTTGTACCGCGCATACTCCCGTATCCACGGATGGAACAACACTGATGACGCGCACGCCGCTAAAATCGCTCAACTTCACTTCTGACAAGTCTTGGGCCAAAACGGTAAAATCAGGTGCTGCATCTCCCGGTTTGACTGGATTTCCATCAAGTGTAACCGGATTGCCGCCAAATGTCACTGCTGGCATAAACATTCCCCCTTGTCGATTATATCTCCCATCATGATGGATTTTATTCGAAATGGCAAGGAAAAAGATGCCAGAAAAAAACTAAATATGATAATCCAATCTTTTATCCTTTTGGTCATGTTTTTCATCGGAAGAATGCTTGTTCTTGGCAGATTGACTGTTTTTCATAAACCATTGGACTTTTTCGATCGCCGCGGGAGCCATATCCATCATTTTTTCAAGCAGATGAGTATTCTGTTCAAGGTGAAGCATATTGACGCCATCGGAATTGACGACCAAAAAGGCAATAGGCGTGATGGACACTCCCCCGCCGCTTCCACCGCCAAACGGCAGGTCTGTCGACTCCTCATCATAACCTCCTCCCGATTTGCTTCCTGCCGAAAATTCGCTTCCTCCCATGGCAAACCCGAACCCTACTTTAGAAACTGTTAAAATCACACCGCCATCAGGAATTTCAACCGGATCGCCGATGATCGTGTTCACATCGATCATTTCCTTTAGATTCTCCATGGCCGTTGTCATTACACCTTTGATTGGATGTTCCATCATCTGTCCTCCCATTTTGTAACTTTTTCCGTTGTAAATATAGTTGCAGTATCGTCCATATAGCTTTTCCTGTCCGGATCGATACCATACATGAAAGGTTCGTTTTCGCTGAGTAGGATTGAAAAGAAGGATCAAGGGAGATTTCCGGCTCACATTTCATGCAGGATAAGCTTTTAAGCCAGGCGGAAGCCGTCCCTTTTAAAGCCCAAACAGCACCGGACAAAACCCCTGTTGCGGCAGCATCATTCAAGCCGACGCTGGAATGCCAAACGAACCGGTGAATTTGTATCTTCGGAAACTGCTTCCATAAAAAAGACTTAATCCCTTTCATTTTTTCAACATTGGCTTCATCCTTTATTTTTTCCCGGAAACGAAAAACCTCTTCCGCCGTTTTGTTTTCTTTCAACTTTTCAGCAAGCTTTTTAAGATCAACATTTCTATTGATCCGAATGAGTCCGTATAAAAAACGTATTTGAATGGATAAGATGCACTTGGAAACATCCGCGCTCAACTGTAATGAAACTTTTATATTGGATAACAGGATGAAAATGACCAACAAGCCTGCCACCATCATCGCTGTAATCAAAACCGTACCCATAAGCTACCTCCGGCATCAGTTTTGCCGTATGAAAAAAAAAATAAACCTGCCTCTTTATAGGCAGGTTATTGAAAAACCCTCGAAAGCTTAAGCACGGCAAATCCATTCGCCGTTTTGGAGAGATTTTATATTTTTTCCCATTTCATATCGACGTTCGGGCGTTACGATCGTCTTTTGTGAGTTACGCCCTACTTGTGGGATTTGCGCATCCTCTTACTCGAGACTTTGGAAATTACGATCCATTTTGCAAATTATACTTGCAACTTGTGGGAATTACCTTGTGCGACTTACTTGCAACTTGCAAGAATTACTATCCACTTTTTTTGAGTTACTCGTACTTTTTGGATATTACTAGCCACTTTTGCCAGTTACTCGAGACTTTGGATATTACTAGCCACTTTTACCAGTTACTCGCGGCTTTGGAATTACAATCCATTTTTACGATTACTTGCAACTTGAAAAAATTTCCATCCACTTTTCATCTAGCCCATATTTCGATTTAACTCGTTCTTTTTGAGCAATTCCTATGCAGTTAGAATCTAACCTTGCCCTACTCATAGGCAGGTTTCATCGTGTTGGAACGCTCGTGTATAACGGTTGTCTCGGCAAACAAATCATGCAGTGCCTGTTTCTTTGGCGTGAAAGCGGCTATTACATACAAGATCTGAAAAGTGGCAGAAATATAACGTCCGATCCATTCCCGAAAAATAACCGTTGTCCAGCTTAATTCCCGATCGTTGAGGGGGACGACTTTTAATCCAAAGACCATTTTTCCAAGTGTCTGGCCAAAAAACTTTGTCATCAAAATAAAATATACATAAAATACGACAGCCGTTGTGATATTAATGGGTGTAAAAATCCCACTCGCGTCTAATGAAAGATCGAGAAGGCGAAAAATCGGCTTGATTAAGATGCCATTGATACCGGCGATCACAAGCAAGTCAAGTAAATAAGCCCAAAACCGCATCCAAAATCCGCCATATTCCCATGCTGCCGTCTTGTCAGGTTGCAGTTCATCCATTCATTGCCACCTCCCTTATTGCGTGTATAAATACATGAGCCGCGGTGAATTTGGACGATTCAAGGCGTGGAGAAGCTCATTTACCCCAGATGTTCCTGATAATTTTTGGGCTGCCACGCTGAAAAACGATCCAAAGCCGGCGTCGGAAGTAAATCGAATTACTTCGGCACCTTGCAGTTTATGGTCTTTTTTCATTCTTTCAATCGCATCTTCACTATAACCGAACTCGTCTATCAGATTTAATTCCTTCGCCTGATAACCGTCATATATGCGGCCATCGGCGATTTTCCGGACTTCGTCCTCAGACATGCCCCGCCCATCAGCAATGACCTTGACAAAGCCGTTGTACGAGTTTTCTATCATGCTTTGAAGGATCTGGGCTTCTTCATCTGTCATTTCTCTCGACGGACTCATAATATCTTTAAATTTGCCGCTTTTGATCGTTTTATAGTCGATACCGACCTTATCAGCCAATTCGCTATAATTTAAGCTTTGCATGATCACACCGAGAGAACCGGTGATCGTTTCAGGAGTTGCGAAAATTTTATCAGCAGATGCTGATATATAATATCCTCCAGATGCAGCCATAGAGCCCATCGATACATAAACGGGCTTTTTCGTCTCTTTTTGAATTTCGACTAATTTGTCATGAATTTCAGCCGACTCTTTCGTACCGCCTCCTGGGGTGTTTACATTGAGAACGATTCCTTTGATACTGTCATCGTCTTTAACCTGATTTAATTGCTTCATAAAGTCTCTGTGAAAATATCCTTCCGACATGAAGGAAGGTGCTTCACCTGTATCCTGAATAACCCCATCCACATTTAAAACAGCAATCCGCTTCATGGGATCTCCAGACTCCATAACTTCTTCGCTGAACGTCTGGGTTGCCAGAAAATTTTCCTTAAACATTTTCTTAAAATCGCCAAAGAAAAAAGCACTGGCCATGTTCATTATAATGGACACAAAAAATATACCCGCCGCAATACCAAGTGCGGCCCACCTTTTTCCATTCATTCGACTTCCTCCTTCCAATGATACATACGGATAAAGCTTTTAAAGGGTTTCACTTTCATGATAAACTTTATCAAAATAAGGAACATGAAGAAAGTGAAATGGGCGAAGGGAGAATTTACCAAATGGTCCGGAAAAAAATATACTTTTTCTATAAGCATATTTTCTATCAAAACGACAAGGCAGCGAGCGCCAAAATAGCCGTTCTTCATGAAACGGCAGAAAGACACGGCTTTACAATCGTTGAAAACGCTCGTGAAGCCAACATTATTGCCAGTATTGGGGGAGACGGGACTTTCCTGCAAGCCGTTCGGAAAACAGGATTCCGTCAAGATGCTCTTTATGTCGGAATTGATGACGACCGCTTCCGCGGTCTGTATTGCGACTTTCAAATAGATGATCTCCACGGAATGATCGATGCGATGACAATGGAGCAAATCGAGGTAAGAAAATATCCTGTCATTAAAGTGGATATTGATGAAGAAGGCTCCTTTTATTGTTTGAATGAATTTACCATTCGCTCCACAATCATTAAAACACTTGTACTGGACGTGTTTATAGACGGCTTTCATTTTGAAACATTCCGCGGGGACGGGATGATTATTGCTACACCGACAGGGAGCACCGCATATAACAAGTCAGTCAGGGGAGCCGTTGTCGATCCGCTCCTGCCCTGTCTCCAAGTAAGTGAAATGGCTTCCGTTAACAGCAATCGCTATCGAACGCTCGGATCCCCGTTCATATTAAGCAAAAACAGGACGTTGACCTTGAAAATAGCCCAAGGCGGAAATGAATATCCAACAATGGGCATGGACAATGAGGCTCTTAGCATCCAGCATGTGAAAGAAGTTGATATTCAATTAAGCGACCGCTATATAAAAACAGTCAAACTGAAAAACAATTCTTTTTGGGAAAAAGTCAAAAGAACCTTTTTGTAAGGATGTTATGCCGTTTTATCGCGCTGTCGCACATGTGTCCACTTAACGGAGGACAGGGAAAATAGGACGAGCGCTCCCCATATAAAAGTAAAAGCGACAAGCCTGACCGTTCCAAAAGGTTCCTTATACAGGAACACACCGAGTATCAACATGAGGGATGGCGCAATGTATTGCAAAAATCCCATTAGATAAAGTGGGATCCTCTGTACCCCTTTTGCAAAAAACAACAACGGCAAAGCGGTGACAGCTCCCGATCCCACAAGTAAAAGATCCACACTCCAGGAACCGGACAAAAAAGAGCCGCCCCCTTTAACAGCAAGGACTGCCAAATAGATAAGCGCTACAGGCATGACAAACATCGTTTCAATGGTCAGCCCCGAAGCTGAATCCATTACAACCATTTTTTTAATCAATCCGTATATTCCGAACGATAAAGCCAAAGCAAATGATATCCACGGAAATTGCCCATAGGCAAAAGTCAAAATAAGTACTCCGACCAAAGCGAGAAAAAAGGAAATGACATGTATTTTCCCCAGCCTTTCTTTTAATACAACAACACCTAAAACGATGCTGATAAGCGGGTTAATATAATAACCCAGGCTTGTTTCTACTACTTTTCCCACATTGACCGCCCAAATAAAAATAAACCAGTTGGCGCTGATCAAGAGAGAAAGAGCGAAAAAGGCAAGTATCGTTTTGGGACGACGGATCACTTCCCTTGCATTTTTCATAAAAAAATTCCACTTTCTGCTAAAAACCATTAACAAAAGCATAAACCAAAAAGACCAAAAGACCCGGTGCGCCAATAATTCTTGCGCCGAAATAGTATCCAGCAGTTTCCAATAAACAGGTAAGATCCCCCACATAAAGTAGGCGGCAGTTCCATAAAAAACGCCGCCTTGCTCTTTTTTAGTCATGGCCAATTTCTCCCGATATTTAGTTTCTCGAAATATTTTCATTATATCCGATTTTGAGAAATTTGGCTATATAAGATGCATTTTCTGAAAGACTAACTATTGAATTGCTTTTTTTCCTGATCTCGTTTCCGAAGCTCAACCCGGCGTATTTTTCCTGAAACTGTCTTAGGCAGTTCGTCAATAAACTCAATTTCCCTTGGATATTTGTATGGAGCGGTCATCTGCTTCACATGTTCTTGTAATTCACCGATCAGATCCTTACTATCTTCATATTGTTCTTTCAATACTACGTAGGCCTTTACGATATTTCCCCTGATTTCGTCTGGGCTGGCCACAACCGCACACTCCCTGACCGCGGGGTGCTTGATGAGGGCATCTTCGACTTCAAACGGACCAATCGTGTAGCCGGAACTGATGATAATGTCGTCACCGCGCCCTTCAAACCAAAAATACCCGTCGGCATCTTTTCGCGCTTTGTCCCCTGTAATATAGTAATCGCCCCGGTATTGCATCGCTGTTCTTTCAGGATCTTTATAATATTTTTTAAATAAAGCCGGTGAATTTCGGTGCACGGCAATATCGCCGACTTCATCAACCACACATGGACTCCCGTCTTCATCAATAATTTCAACGATATTGCCGGGTGTCGGTTTCCCCATCGAACCTGGACGGAGTTCCATCTCTTTCGTAATTCCTACAAGGAGCGTGTTTTCCGTTTGCCCGTATCCATCCCTGACATCAATATTGAAATGTCTCCTAAACACATCAATTACTTCCCGGTTTAGCGGCTCTCCCGCAGAAACGGCACTATGTAAATGCTCCAACTTGTATTGATCCAACTGATCCACTTTAGCCATCAGCCTATATTCCGTTGGCGTACAGCAAAGGACATTCACATGATATTTGTCCATTAAAGCCAAGTACTTCTCCGGTTCAAATTTTCCATGATAGACGAACCCCGTGGCTCCTGTTCCAAGCACCGAAAGGAAGGGGCTCCAAATCCACTTTTGCCACCCTGGACCTGCAGTCGCCCAAACAACATCATTTTCTTCAATGCATAGCCAATTGGGCGCGGCTGTCCGCAAATGGGCATAACCCCATCCATGCGTGTGTACAACGCCTTTCGGATTGCCGGTCGTCCCTGAAGTATAGGATAAAAATGCCGTATCCTCTCTTGTGGTAGGAGCAATTTTCATTTCGTCTCCGGCGCTTTCCATCATTTTTTCAAGGTGCTGCCACCCTGGGGCTTCCCCGCCAACAGAAAACTTTTTCAAACGACCAGCATACTCTGATTGATTTAATTGCTCAACGTAAGGACAATATGTGACAACTGCTTTTACGTCTCCATGGACAATTCGATATTCCAGGTCTTTCGTTTTGAGCATTTCTGAGCTTGGAATCACTATGATGCCGGCTTTAAGAGCCGCCATATAAACAGCATATGCTTCAATTAGCCGCGGAATCATCACGAGAATTGTATCCCCTTTTTTCAATCCGGATTGGAGGAAAACATTTCCAATTTTATTCGCCTTTTTCAACAGCTCGGGATACGTAATTTCTTGCTCTTTTCCCTCTTCATTTTCCCACTGAATCGCAATTCGCTTTTGTTGATCTGCAAATCGTTCCATTTCCAGCATGATGTTATAGTTTTCCGGCGCGATCAAGCTGTCTCGATCCACTTTATCCACTATGGTCTCCCCCTTTTTTTATTCGCCTATTATTATACAAAATAATAAGAAAATTTAATATCAAAAAGAACTATTTCATTACACTAAACGCAGCCGCTTTCTTATCGCTAAATAAAAGGAAAGGAAGCGGGACAAAGCCCGCTTCCATAGCCATACGTTATAAGATTGTTATCTTAATTGTCCGCCACCCATTTGTTGTTGAGCCATTGATACAAGGCGCTTGGTGATTTCACCACCAACAGATCCGTTTGCACGGGAAGTTGTGTCAGCACCAAGGTTGACACCAAACTCTTGAGCAATTTCCATTTTCATTTGATCGATAGCTTGCTCCGCTCCAGGAACAAGGATTTGGTTGCTGTTGTTGTTTGCCATGTGTTTTCACCTCCTTGTAAGGATAGATTGTGCGAAAACACACGGCATCATTCAAAAAAAACTTGGTAAATGTTCCTGCTTTTGAAAAAAGATTCTACAATTAGAATAAATGGGCGTGATCTTCTCCGGTTTCCTGTTCGATTCCGCCGCTTTTGACGACAACCGTCTCCGTTTGGTCAATGGCTTCGGATAACAGCGGTTTCCAATCAAACTTACTCTCATATTCAATGATTTTTTCTCTTTTTGGCCTTGTTTTTGGTGCTGGCGGGGTAAAAATGGTACAACAATCCTCATAGGGTCTGTTAGAAATGTCAAGAGTGTCGATATCTCTTGCAATTTGGATAATTTCATTTTTGTCCATCGCAATTAACGGCCTCAGTATAGGGGTATTCGTGACATCATTAATAGCCAACATGCTTTCCATTGTCTGACTGGCAACCTGTCCCAGGCTTTCTCCATTAATAATCGCAAGCGCCTCATGTTTTTCTCTCAGTTCATCTGTAATCCTGAGCATCATTCTTCTTGTGGCAGTCATGGAATATCCCTCAGGAATTACCTTATGAATCGTTTCCTGAATGTTCGTAAACGGAACGATATGGACTTTAACCCTTCCGGTAAAAGGAGCAAGCTTGGCCGCTATATCCAGCACTTTTTGCTTGGCCCGCTCACTCGTATACGGCGGACTATGAAAATGAACGGCCTCAATGTCAACTCCCCGCTTCATTGCCAAATATCCGGCAACGGGACTGTCAATACCGCCCGAAA
The DNA here is from genome assembly GCF_016909185.1 of Siminovitchia thermophila. Classification (GTDB taxonomy): domain Bacteria; phylum Bacillota; class Bacilli; order Bacillales; family Bacillaceae_C; genus Siminovitchia; species Siminovitchia thermophila. The sequence continues at coordinate 40,742 of NZ_JAFBFH010000013.1, forward strand.
GCATTAACATCGCTTTTCCAGATGAACGCGCGGGAAAGCCGCCTCTGCCTTGAATGATTTCTCCGGATATATAGGCGGCATCGTGCCTGATTTCAACAACCACATTAATATCCGGTTTTTTCACATTTACCCGAATGCCTTCCACGTTAATCAAAATATGGGCGCCAACAGCATGATTAAGCTCGTTCGTATCATATTCAAACGTTTTATCGGCCCGGCGCGCCGATATTTTGAACGTATTCCCCGGCTCGTACGTTTTTTGAACGACAAAAAGGGCTGCGTTCCTGATTTCCTCTATATCTTTTGGTGTTTTCACCGCGGGGCTGAACGATTGGATCCCAAAAACATGACGCAGCTTTGTCATAATTTGCTCGTAAGGCTCCCCATTTAAAATGATGTACATTCTGTCATGTGCCGCTTCTACTTTGGCATTGCGGAACTTATATAAAATATATTGAATGTTTTTCTTCAGCATTCTGATAAAATGCTTGCGATTTCTCCCTTTTAATGTCATTTCTCCGTATCTGATCAATATTCTGTCATATTTCATCCGTTTCGCCTCATTACTTTCGTTAATCTAACCAGCACTTTTTCAAGCGCGGCCACCATTTGCACCGCTTCATCCATTGTGTTTTCATACGAAAGGCTAATTCTGATCGCCCCATTTGCGATTGAATCAGACACCCCCATCGCCTTCAACGTACCGCTTGGTGTTTTATCTTTGGAAGAGCAGGCACTCGTCGTTGATACGATCATCCCTTCTTCCGATAAAGCATGAACAACGACTTCACCTTTTAGTCCCACGCAAGAAACATTGATGATATGGGGGGCCGCTTTTTCTTCAGGCGTGTTGACAAGCAAATCCGGCATTTTTTGGAACTCGTTGAACAAATAGGCGCGGATTTGCCACAGCTTTTCCATTTCTCGTTTCCGCTTTTCTTCCGCCATCCGGTAGGCCTTCGCCATTGCCACGATCCCGGCTGTATTTTCCGTCCCGCTTCTCATACCATTCTCCTGGTTTCCCCCTGATAAGAGCGGCGCGATTCTAACGCCATCTCTTATAAAAACAAACCCATTCCCTTTCAATCCATGAAATTTGTGGGCAGAAAAAGTGCAGATGTCAATGTTCGATTCATACAGATCCAAAGGCACCTTGGCCGCACCTTGAACGTGGTCGACATGGTATAGTACTTTCGGAAATTGTTTTAAAAGCTTGCCGATCTGGGCAATCGGCTGTATCATTCCCACTTCATTGTTTACATGAATGACGGAAACAAGAATCGTTTGATCAGTTATATGATGTGCTATATCATCTGGATGAATAAATCCATCTTTGTTTACGGGAATGTACGTCACTTGATATCCCAATTCCCGCAATTGTTCACAAGATTCCTTTACGGACGGGTGCTCCACGCTTGTCGTAATAATATGGTTGCCGCGGTCTCGATACATCATGGCCGTTCCTTTGATCGCCAGGTTATTTCCTTCGGAGCCCCCCGATGTAAAATAAATTTCACCGGGTGTTACAGCAGCAAGATGCGCGATTTGTTCACGTGCTTTTGTTAAAAGCTTTTCCGCTTCTCCTCCCATTACGTGAAGTGAAGAAGGATTGCCGAAAAATTGTCTGCTGACATCTGTAAATGCTTTTATGACAGCGTCATAAGGTTTTGTAGTAGCACTATTATCCAAATAAATCATGGTTACACCTACTAATGAATTCGATAGTCAATCATACATATTAACATACACAATGAATGATGAAAATATGGATGGCAAAATTTTAAGCAAAAAGAGCGAATCCCCTTCGGTTCGCTCTTTTTACACATGCAGCTCTTCATTAAACATTTGCTCAATCCGCTTTAAGGCACCGGGTTCTATTTTTTCAACGGCTGTGGCTGCTTGCTCCAATGCCGCACGGTATTCATAATTACGAAAGGCGCGCTCAGCCGTTTCCAAGCTTTCCCGAAGCTCCTTATCTTGTCCCCTGTACCGATTTGCATATTGAATAACCTGTTCGGCAAACCTTGCGTTTTCGATATGCTCTTCCATCCGATTATACAAGTGATCGACCGTATCGGTTGCCTCATATAAATATTTTTGAACCATTTCCATGTTCAATGGTTTTTCCCGCAGACAGCGAAACACATCTTCCACTTGCTCGCCCGCCTGTTCATAAAGCGACTCGACATCACTTGGCAATCCCGGCATACGGCTTTTTTGCACAAGCCGGACGATTTCGCTTATTTTCCTCTTGAGGTCGGCAATTTTTTCCCGTGCCTCCAGCTCATCTTTTCGCAAGCGTTGGAGATGTTCTGCAAAAGCTTTTTGCTCCTTTTCCAATTGTTCCAGCTCGCTTTCTATTTCGGCTAATTCTTCACCTAGAAAAGAAAAAGCTGATCGATCCTCTGCCAGTTTTTCTTTGAGCAACTCGTTGCGCTTTACTAGCTGGCTTAATGATTTTTCCAAATTTACTGGGATGTCCAAATGATTCTCCATTAATTGATAACTCTCTTGAACTTGATCAGTCTCCGATAGGAGTTTGGCATTTTCTTCAACCAGTTTAAGCAAAAAGGCTTCCGTCTCTTCGTTTTTTTGCATGATATATTGCCTTGCATATACTTCTTTTTCCAAAAGGTCATAAAGTGATTCAATTTTTTCTTTCGCTTCTTCCAGCCCTTTTTCCACTTCTTCGGTTTCGGTATTGGACAAAAGCTCCTTGTATGTTTCCATCTCTTTTTTGATACTTTCCATCATTTGATCCATTTGGATATGTTCCAGGACGTATCCTTGTTCGATCATTTCCCGATAGCCACTTGTCAACTCTTCCAATTTGGAAGGAATACTTGTCTGGCATTCCTTCAACAAGATCGGAACCTTTTGCAACTTTTCTTCCAGCAGCTTCAACTCATCAGCTACAGAAAGAATTACTTTCCGCGCCCCAAGATAGTCGCCTTGTTCCGTTAATTGCTCATAGTTGGCAATTTTTTCTCCAACTTCTTTTAACATGCTATCCAAACGATTCAGCGCACTTCCATATGTATGACCTTCTGTAATCAGCCTTTTCTTTGTTTTGTTATATGTCTCTTTCAACTGATCAAAATCAGTTCTATTTTTTTCTTCACTTTCAACAAGCTCTTTTAATTGATCGAGAATTTCTTGAATATCTTTATCAATTTCTGACAAGCTCGTTTCAATTTTTGCACGGACTTCTTTCACTTTGTTAAAATGGAATTTATCCGTAAATTCCTCCGCATCAAAGAGAAGCTCATCAATATGAGGTAATCGGACAGTGACAATTTCATCCCATGTTTTCCGCCATTTTTCAAATAATTCCTCCGTTTTTCCTGTCATATTCAACTGCTTTACTTTTGCCAATTCTGCTGCGACAGGCTGGTTCATGATTTCCATTTTTACCGCTTCCAGCTGATCAATGTCCTTGTAATACTTTTTTCGGATGATATAACCCACCACAAACAAAAGAATGACAAAGATGATCGCGCTGATGACGAGTTCAACACCGTATTTCATTGTCTGCCCCTGCTCCTTCCATCATTCAGCCCAAACATATATATATCAACTTTCGTATATCTTTTTATTTCCTTCTATAATACCATGTCGGCGACATTTTTTGACTGATAAATGCATATTTTTCTCAATTTATTTCTATAACGAATAAGGAAAAAAATTCGCTCCGCCTCTTGAGTTCCCATTTTTCAATCCATATCCTGCCTGTCTTTTGAGCTTAAACAATAAAAAAACGCCCTGTCATGCCGGGCGTTAAACACTCTTCAAAGCAGCAGGCTGAAGCGACTCAACATAGGCAGAATCTCGTCGGGACCCGATCGTTGCACCAACCCAGTCCTTGATAAATCCGTAATATTTTTCTATAAAATAAGAATCTTGCAGATGGATTCCCCACACTTCACTTACATATTGGCTGTTTAAATAAGGCATGGTCAGCATTCCCTTCAACTGGATAATGAACATACTCAACGGCAAAACTGTTTTCTTTTCCTCAAGCACCGCTGAAGCCAATATTTTCAGGTAATATCGTTCCTTCATCAAGTAGGATGAAATAATTTCCCGTGACACTTGGGAATCAATCGTGATCTCCCTCCATACAAGCCTTGTTAACAAATAGCATTCACTTTGATAATATAAAATCTTTTTAATCGCTCTATTGAAACAAATTTCCGGCTCTTCCCACTCCAACTTTTTTGCTTCTTCTTCCAGACACAGCACATAAGATTCAAAAAAGCGGATCAGACAAGCTTCAAGCAAACCTTGCTTTCCTTGAAAATAATAAGAAATATTCGCAGGATTAACCCTTGCCTTGGCAGCTATGTCACGGATCGTTGTTCCTTTGAAACCCTTGGCATGAAACAGTTCTATCGCCGCTTCAAAGATCAATTCTTTCGTATTATTTACAGAAACAGACAATGTGAAACCTCCTTTTGATCCATTGTCTTGAAGATCCGGAGCTCGTAAAAGACATGATATATACCATTTCGGTTCGGTCACGCCTTTCACCTGCGAAAATTTCTCGACATATTTTTGTAAAATGTGATAAAAATGATGTTTTTTGAGTGGGAATAGGGTCCACAGGCCAGTCGAACAATGGTCACATTTAGTTTTGAGGACCGGGCAGCGCTTTAGTGCCGAGATTTTCGCCTATGCGCGGGTATTTCCGGCTATACGCGGGTATTTCCAGCTATACGCGGGTATTTCCGGCTATACGCGGGTATTTCTTTCTATGCGCGGGTATTTCCAGCTATACGCGGGTATTTCCAGCTATGCGCGGGTATTTCCAGCTATGCGCGGGTATTTCCGGCTATACGCGGGTATTTCCAGCTATGCGCGGGTATTTCCGGCTATACGCGGGTATTTCCGGCTATGCGCGGGTATTTCCGGCTATACGCGGGTATTTCTTTCTATGCGCGGGTATTTCTTTCTATGCGCCGGTATTTCCAGCTATGCGCGGGTAAGGGCTTTGGCTTGCCCCGCGATCAGCCCGGAATTGGCGGCTTGATCATATGCTGCCAAAGAGTCTGCGCGAAATCGGATTTGCCGCTGCACCAAACGAAAAAGAGAATCTTGACTTTATACGTAATTCCCCATATAATTGAGCTTGTGTGTAAAATAATGCAGCCTGAAAGATTGCATGGATGTGCCGTATTTTATTCCTCTTTTGAGGTGCATCGCGTAACCCGCTGCTGCTAGGGCGAAGGTGCATGAAAATAAAATATCCGTCTATGTAAATCTCGTATCGGTTTTTATTTTACAACAAAATAAAACCAAAGGAGGAGTCATTTATGGCTCGTTATACCGGCCCAAGCTGGAAATTATCACGCCGACTCGGCATTTCTTTAAGCGGTACTGGAAAAGAATTGGAAAAACGCCCATATGCACCAGGACAACATGGTCCGAACCAACGCAAAAAACTATCTGAATATGGATTGCAGCTTCAGGAAAAACAAAAGCTTCGCCATATGTACGGTGTTACTGAGCGCCAGTTCAAAAACACTTTTAACAGAGCTGGAAAAATGAAAGGTAAACATGGTGAAAACTTCATGATCCTTCTTGAACAGCGCCTTGACAACATCGTTTACCGTCTAGGTCTTGCGCGCACTCGCCGCCAGGCACGCCAGCTCGTAAACCATGGACATATCCTGGTAGATGGACGTCGCGTTGACATTCCGTCTTACAAAGTCATCCCTGGCCAAGTCATCAGCGTTCGCGAAAAGTCAAGAAACCTTGACATTATCAAGGACTCTGTCGAGGCTACTAACTTTGTTCCAGAATACGTTTCTTTTGATCCAGACAAGCTTGAAGGAACATTGGTACGTCTCCCAGAGCGTTCCGAATTGCCTCCCGAAATCAATGAGGCCTTTATCGTTGAGTTCTACTCACGTTAATAAGATTGCTTTGTATAGCACAATATTTAAAAGCCCCAAACCCTTGGTATATAAAGGTTTTTGGGGCTTTTTATTTGAGTAACAGTATCATTTAGCTGTTTAGGGAAGTTCTTAATCAAAATGATCGGCCAGACGCCGGATTGATCACTTCATGTATCTTGCTTAACAATTCTTATCAAGATTTTTTATGTCGATTCCCAACTTTATCACTAATGTCTTTTTCAGCCAGCCCAAAAGTTTTTGGGGTGGAACAATATCACCATTGCATGTAACAATTCACATTCCAGTCCATTTGATCATATTTTCGCTAAAGCCTCTTTGTATAAAAAAACCCTGTCTTCTTTAGTCTTTGCTTCAATCCCACAAATTTTCCCATCAAAAATCCAACTCGGTTCGGCGTGGCAGGATTGGCTCAAAACCGAGTATCCTATCTAAAAGCTTTATCGTTCAATCCTTTTGGCGTCGTCGTTGTTAATGAAATCCAAACGTCCTTTCAAACGTAACTCAAAGCCAACGCGGATGCTGATGCTGACGCGGATTAGCTCCATATCATTCCACATCACTGCGTTATTCGAGGAACGTCTTTTTCCACTGGAACAGTATGGACTTTATCGAATGCTATTGGACATATATTTCGATAGTTCTTGTTCAGCAGTTCGGGTGTCCGGGTAAAACACTAACGTCGTTCCTTGATTGTGATTCGCTCCAAACGCCATCAACTGCGACGAAAGTTTCGAGATTAACAAAAAAGAGACTGCATCATGTTTCCTTCACCATCTTATATTCCGCCATACCTTCTTTTTCGTTTTCGGTATTCTTCAAGCGCGCGCAAAAATTCCTTCTCGGAGAAATCCGGCCACAGCACATCGGTAAACCAGAATTCCGTGTACGCCAGCTGCCAGAGAAGAAAATTGCTCAGGCGTTTTTCCCCACCAGTGCGAATAAGCAAGTCGGGGTCTGTCATACCAGCTGTATACAGATATTCTGAAAACCGCTTTTCATCAACGTCAGCCAGTGACAATTTCGCATCGTTTACATCCGCGAACATTTCTTTCATAGCACTCAGCATCTCGCTCCTGCTTCCATAGTTGAGCGCAAAATTCAACTGAAGACCGTCATTATGCCGCGTACGTTCAATTGCATACTGTAAGGCCTCCCATGTATGGGCCGGAAGATTGGCCCTGTCACCGATTACCTCGATGCGGACATTATTGGCTATAAGGTCTGGCAGATAAATATGCAGAAACTCCTTGGGAAGTCTCAATATAAAGTCTATCTCTGGCTTTGGACGTTTCCAATTTTCCGTGGAAAACGTATAAAGTGTCAGAACCTTCACTTTGCACTTGACTGCTGCTTTGACAATTTTTACGACGGCAGATACCCCTTCTTTATGGCCAGCAACCCTGGGCATGCCCCGCTTATGCGCCCAGCGTCCGTTTCCGTCCATAATGATGGATATATGTTCGGGTATATTATCTTCTGGATAGTGGAAGAGTTCTTTCGATTGCTTATTTTTTAAAAAAGGAATTTTCATTGACATTGTCTGTCCCCCGCGATATTGTTAAAATCTTGCCAATTACCCTCTGGACACAGTTCAAGACTGCAGACAGAGGCGGACACAGCACCTTTTCAGATGTAATTCAGAAGCCTTTATATATTTAAAAAGCTATTTTCCTTCTATTTTTATATGTTATTTAATATGCTGATATGATCGTTTCTCACCTTCTGAACATTAACCTGTTTGCATCTACTCTCGTGACATTTTCCCTCCTTAGCCTGCTTTAACGTCGCTACTGCAACATCCTAATAAAACTCATGAACCCACGTGAACAAGAGGTTTGATTTGGATATTCCCAAGCTCCAAAGAGGATGCGAGCTCTTCTGCTATGCATACATAAAAGCAAGTGCAAGTAGCATAAAAAGACGATAATAACGACTGATAAACACGGGCAGACGCCACCGCCCCACATATTGGTGGGTAAAAAGTTCAAATACAGCGCAGCTGCAAGGGGACAACTGCCACAAAGAGATATCTGCAAGCCTCACCACATCTGGCATAAATAACTACTACACTTGTGACATGAATACGTTGTAAAAAGGACTCCTGTAAGCAGGACCAAAAGCCTATATATGTCTGGAAAAATTTAAGAGAAGGCGGAACAACTCCATTGTTCAAGCTCAATGCTTTTTCGGAGATTATTGTTCGTTCATGAGTAGCAGTTTTTTTATACATTTGATTCATATGAAAAGATAAATCAACATTCAACAGGAGTAAGAATCAATTAAGTGTTTTCATCACTTCTGTATTCTAAAATATCCCCGGGCTGACAGTCCAAGGCCTTGCAAATTGCCTCTAAAGTTGAAAGTCTAATGGCTTTTGCCTTTCCATTTTTCAATATAGAAAGGTTAGCCATTGTGATTCCAACCTTCTCCGAAAGTTCTGTTACGCTCATTTTCCTTTTAGCCAGCATCACGTCAATATTGATTATAATCGCCATTGCTTTCACCTCAGACTGTTAAGTCATTTTCTGATTTTATATGAATCGCTTCTTCTAAAAGTCTTTGAAGAACAGCAGCAAAGACTGCGATTACCATTGAAGCAAAGATAAGGATCATTCCGATTATGATGAGACCTGGTGCATCATCCATCTCCGCCACGAGATAAACAAATGGCGTCATTACGACATACAAGCCACTGATCACCATTGCAGAGAATTTGATATTTTTCAGACGTTTAACAGATAATTCAGAGAAAGATTGGTGATTGTCAATATATCCTAAAAGCTTAAAAGCCTGAAACAATGCCACGAAAAATGGAATCACCGATACATACAAACCAATCCCAATTGGATAAAGTAGATGGGCATAATCTGGATTTACCGGATTTTTAACTAACCAAGTCAATCCATATATACAAAAAGCAAGAGCAGGCATTCCCATAAAAATAACAGCCGTCTTTAGAAAGAGTGTTGATCCCCGCTTCATAAAAAGCACCTCACTTCATTATTTTTAAATTGATTATAAGATACCATTTATCGAATTTCAATAAAAATTTTCTTTTTATTAATACATAATTATCGATTCATCAATTTTATTGAAAAGCAAAAAGCACTCTTCATTATAAGGAAATGCTATAATTTTAACTCTCTGTTGTGTTTAAGCGACAGTTATAAGTGGTTGTTCCACAATCTGCTTCTATAATAAAAAGGGCACAAATTCAGATTGTTGGAAACCACCATACAAGTGTTATGAAAAATGGTTGGAATATTGAATTCACTCTTAGCAAAACATCCTTTTGGGGAATTTTTGGCGGCAGTTTTTAAAGAATGCTTTGCTCCCGAAGTTTTTCCTTTGTCCAGCCGCCGCACCAAACAAATCAATAGCTCCCCCCACCTCCATTTCTGAGGGTCTTTGAGCATTAAAAAAATAGCAATTTAAAAGGTTGATTATTTTTCTTGTAACTTCAATATTGCTAAACAGACAACGCCAAAATTGATAATAAAGTGATTGCATGATTAACTTCAATTTTCCCTAAATACTTAAAACCAATGTACTTACACCCATCGCTAGTGCAACAGCAATGAATATAAATCTCATTAAATTTGTCCTCATTGACATCCTCCCCCTTCCAATATATTACATTGGGTAAAGACTTTAAACTATGACCGTGATTTGTGCGGTATGTATTAAATCCGCATATCAGGGCTTTCTGTCTATTGGGGATATTTCTTAAATTGGATTATTCCTAACGCAAAAATGTAGAATGCCCGCCGAGATTCATTTCATTCCTCCGCGGCTAAAGAAATGAGAACTGTATTGCGTTCTTCTTTTAACAAAAAGAGTGTGTAACCTCACTTTATGTAACAAGCCGGAAGCAAAAGCGGCCTCCATCCTTGGTATATAGGACGAAGGCCGCTTTTGATTTTCCCTTCCTACTTGCGGATTAAAAAACCGGCGAATAAACATTTATGAATGTGTTGTCAGCATAAGTTCATATATTTTGCGTGTTGTGTTAACATTTCTGACGGTCATTTTCTTGTATAAATTTGTGCCCACCAGTTTTGTCATCCCGCTTTTGGTCACATTTTTTCTGTCAATGGACCATAAAACAGCCCCAGGCACATATTGAACTGTATCAATCTCCGGTTTAATGACTAACTTGCCGAGTACTGATTCATCATCCACATCATCCCATAAAAACATCACATCACTTTTCATGTGTTGATCGTTTTTCCATGATTCAGGGAGGGAATCCATGATCATTGAAAAATCATCAAGGCTACGGACCAACACCTTAATGGATAATCCAAAATCTTCCTGTATCACTTCTTCCAACATGTGAGAGATTTCTGCTTTTGAAAGGCTATCGTTTGTAAAAATGATATTGCCCGTATTGATATATGTCACAACAGCTTTCATGCCCACCCGTTCAAATGATTGTTTCAGCACTTTCATATTAACTTTATTTTTTCCTCCCACATTAATCCCTCGAAGAAGTGCAACATGGATCATAGACGATTCCCCCAAAGTTTTTGTTACAGTTATTATACAACACGAAATTCGTATAAAAAACGCACTTTCTATCCCCCGCATTTGTCATGAAGTTGAGACCTCTCCGTTATTTAGGAAACATGCCCATTTCAACCATTTTCTCTTTGGCCCAATTAAAGTTTCCTCCAAAACAATACATTTCTTTTGAATGAATCCAATAAATCTTGTCGAACAGCTTGTTGAGAAAATAACGATCATGAGAAACCGCTAAAATGGTGCCGTCATAATCTTCAAGTGCTTCTTCCAATACTTCTCGGGATTCAATATCAAGATGGTTCGTTGGTTCGTCTAAGATGAGCAAATTCGTGTCTTGGTGCATCAGTTGAGCCAGACGAAGCCTCATTCTTTCTCCTCCACTCAGTTGTGAAACTTTGTGGAACACCATATGTCCATAAAATAAAAATCTCGCCAAAATATGCCTCGCTTCTCCCTCCGTCATCCTCACCTCATTGCGAAATGCTTCTAAGACGGTCTCACCTTTCACTTCCGAAAAAATATGTTGAGACAAATAGCCAATCTTTACATTACTGCCTATTCTCACTTCTCCTTCATCGGGGGCGAATTGTTGAAGAATCATTTTGATCAACGTTGATTTTCCTGTGCCATTTTCTCCAATAATCGCCACTCGCTGTGATAAGCCACATGCATGTTGACATCCTTAAATAGGAGCTTTTCTCCAAACCTCTTTGAGACGCCTTTGAGCCGTATGACATCTTTTCCACTTCGATCTCCTGCCGCCATTTCCAGTTTCATTTTCTTGCGTTGCAATACAGGCCTATTCAACTTTTCCATTCTTTCCAATGCCCTTTCCATATTTCTTGCTCGTTTATGAAGCCCTTCATTGGGAGGATTGGCCCTGTTTGCCCAATCGCGCAAGCGTTTGATCGCTTCTTGCATTTTCTTTATTTTCTTTTGTTGTTCTTCATAGGCACGGAATTCTCTTAGTAAACGTTCTTCTTTTTCTTTCACAAAGCCTGAATAATTTGTATGGTACTGCTCAACTTTCCCATCTTCCAAATCCAGCATTTTATCTACGACATCATCCAAAAAATAACGGTCATGGGAAACGACAACAACTGTCCCGTTATAAACTTGCAAAAAGTGTCCCAACCATTCCACCGTTGCCAAGTCCAAATGATTTGTCGGTTCATCAAGCAATAAAAAGTCAGGATTCTTGAGAAGAATAAAAGCCAAGCTTACCTTTGTCTTTTCTCCGCCGCTGAGGGCCGAGTATCGCTTATCCAATAAGTCGGAAATATTTAAGCCATTGACGATTCTTTCTATTTTGGCATCTATTTCATATCCGCCCTTTACGGAGAATTGATCTTGCACATGGCCATACTGGTCTATTAACTTCCCCATTGTTGCTTCGTTTGTTTCACGACTCATTTTCTCTTCAAGTTTCCTCAGCTTTTCTTCCATTTGTAAAAGTTCCGTGAAAGCGGTTTTTAATATTTCCCTAGCGGGCAATTGGTTGTGATAGTCCGGAATTTGTGCAAGATAACCGATGGAAATGCCTTTTTTCCAATGAATGAGACCCGAATCAGGCGTTTCGTTGCCAGCCAACAACTTCAATAACGTAGTTTTGCCGCTTCCATTTCGTCCGACCAACCCCACTCGGTCCCTTTCTTGAATGTCAAATGATATATTGTCAAATAAAAGATTTCCTCCATACATTTTAGAAAGTTTATTTACGCTGCAAATCATCATGTATACTTCCTCCTTTAGTACATAAACACAAAAAAGCCATGGGAAACACACTTTCCCCATGGCTTTTGACGCATAATGAATGGCACAAAAAAAAGAGCATGAAAGCTCCTCTTCAACCGTTCTTATATATCGTGGGTATAGAGATGTTTTCACCGTTTTAGATTTGCTATTAAGTTGTTAAAAAAGGGCATACGTGTCCCGTTAACAACTGCAACAGCAAATTTTGCACGGTTAAACAATAAGAATTCCGTCCAAAATCCGTGCACTAAAACAGCTTGATTCAACATCTCTCCCCACCTCCGTTTCATGATTCGTTGATTTCATTTTATCGGGTCCTCCTTCTTTTTTCAAGTAAGGAGACATATCTTTTACAATATATCCCGCCACCCGGGCATGCCCAAGCTTCCTTCCAAATCATTTGCGTTCACGAAAAAAGAAGCGAGGAATGCCAGTGTTCCGACGAGGGATATAGTGATCAATGTCCACACCGGAACCCGGGATAGCCCAGCTTTCATTTCCTTGTCCAAATTCCAGCACATTCTTGTCGATGTAGCTTCCCGCCAAAATGTCCGAAGTCAAAATAAGGGCAATACGGAAACTGCAAAATTAAACGGCACCCGCCTGGTCGAATACAAGTAAAACTGCCGGCGACATCCTTGCAAAAAAGCATTTCAGTTGAATTCACCATCACGCTTCTTTAGTATTTTTACTAAAGAAAAGTCCATTTGCCACGAGTGATCAACCATAAGAAAGAAGGGATTCATATGAAAAAAGTGCGGTTAGGGAAATCAGGCCTATTTGTCAATCCGATTGCCTTGGGAACAAACTATGTAGGCGGCCACAACTTATACGGTGATGTAGATGAAGAAGCCGGAAAACAACTTGTACGGACAGCGATTGAAAATGGTATCAATATGCTGGATACTGCCTACATATATGGGTTGGGCCGCTCGGAAGAATTGATTGGAGAGGTCATGAAAGAAAACTTCAATCGAACGGACGTGGTCATCGCGACGAAAGTGGCGCATAAGCAGGTTGATGATGAAATGGTATATGACAACTCCCCCGGATTTTTGCGTAAAGAGGTGGAAAAAAGCTTAAAACGACTGCAGACTGATTATATTGATCTGCTTTATATTCATTTTCCCGATAAAGACACGCCAAAAGATGAAGCGGTCGGCGCATTAAAGCAAATGAAAGATGAAGGAAAAATCCGCAGCATCGGACTGTCAAATTTTTCTCTGGAGCAGTTAAAAGAAGCGAATAAAGATGGCTATGTCGATGTTTATCAGGGGAATTACAATCTGTTAAGCCGGGAAGCAGAACAGGATATTTTCCCGTATGTGATTGAGCAGAATCTTTCCTTTATCCCGTATTTTCCGCTTGCGGCCGGACTGCTGGCTGGCAAATATACGAAAGAATCAACATTCAATGATTTGCGGGCTGACATGCCTCATTTCCAAGGGGAAGCCTTTGTTCAAAATCTGGAGAAAGTGGAGCGGCTTCGCACAATAGCGGATGAAAAAGGAGTCGAAACGGCAAACGTCGCGCTTGCCTGGTACTTAACGAGGGAAGCCATTGATGTCGTCATTCCGGGTGCGAAGCGAAAAGAACAAGTCCTAAGCAATTTAAAAACATTGCAAGTTACATTAACAAATGAAGAAATACAGGAAATTGATCGTATTTTTCAATAAGAAATATGGACAGACGCAGGCGGAGAAATTTCTCAGCCTGCTTTTTATCGCCCTTCGGATAACATGTCACATCGTCCCAGCAATAAGTTGGTGAAAACTTGCCTTCTGACATAGAACTCGTTATGACAGCCAGCTTATGCTTACGCAGTCTACATGTTCATCATTACGTTATGAGAGCCAGCTTGTGCTTACGCAGCCTACATGTTCATCATTACGTATGACAGCCAGCTTGTGCTTACGCAGCCTACATGTTCATCATTACGTTATGACAGCCAGCTTATGCTTACGCAGTCTACATGTTCATCATTACGTTATGACAGCCAACTTGTGCTTACGCAGTCTACATGTTCATCCATTACGTTATGACAGCCAGCTTATGCTTACGCAGTCTACATGTTCATCATGACGTTCTGTCAGTTCCTTGTCTTCCTCCATGTACATGAGAACGAGTTTTTCCATCCCTTCCCTATAAGCTTCTATTCATATATTCATGCTGAAGGATCCCCATGTGAATAATATCGTGCCATGACCCTTCCCTGAACAAACACTCACGACTGGTGCCCTCAGGTTGAAATCCCATCTTTTTGTATAATTTTATGGCTTTTTCATTAAATGAAAAAACCTTTAGAGATACCCTGTGCAGATTCATTTCCAGAAATGCGTAGTCAAGCAAAAGCTTCAACCCTTCTGAACCATAACCCTTTCCCCAATAATCTTTTTCTCCAATATCTATAATGCATTCAGCGTTTCTATTCTTATAATCAATGTTGATTAACGAGGTAATGCCAATGGGTGAATTCAATTCTTTTTCAATGATCATATAACTTTTTGCTGATGAGGAGCCCAAAATGATTTGCTCCACAAATTGTCTCGTTGCTTCTAACGGATATACATCTAAAAAAGGATTCGTTGTACGCATGACCTCTATATCATTTCTCCATGCATGATAAAGTTCTATATCCTCTGTTGTCATTTGTCTTAACCTTAATCTTTCTGATTCAAACAGCATTCTCCGTCACTCCCCGCAAGTTTTCAATTTCGGATCAACATATTTTCCAAAGAAAAAAGCTAGACTGATAATTGATCCTTTACTTTTGTTTTGTCGGTCCCCAACTGAAACATGTCCAGCCTTTCCATGAATAATATCACATTCGTCCTGGAAAATATGACCCATTATCAAACGTTAAAATTTCATATCATTACATCTTTTTAGAAAAAGCCCCTGAAGCTTTAGATTTGCGGCCCGCTCCCGATTCTAAGGCTTTTCCTTTCCTCATATTTCATCCCTCTCAGGACATATTACCAGTAGGAGGTGGAAACATTGGACAAGAAACAGAAAGAACAAAAGAACGTGAATGCTGAATTGGATGGCATGGGCCTTTTCGGAACGACATCTAATAAGAATATTGGCGGTTATGAAACTTCCGGCGACATTGAAAACGCCGGCAAGCCGGAGAAAGGTTTTCAAAAGCCTGACGAGGAAGAAATGCAGGCATCCATTCAAGAAGATGATCGGGAACAATCTTATTAAAGGAGGCAGAACGCGCGAAATGGTTCAAAAAGGAAAAAAGCAGTATCGAGTAACAACAGGCGATTATGAAAATAAAACAGGCGGACTACATTTTGGTTATGAATATAGCTCCGGAAATAGACTGAGCAGAAACAAAAACAATGAGCAAAGAGCACCAAAGGAAAAAAGTGGCGACAAACCAATTTAAATGGTAAAAGACGTATGCCATCGCCAATATTCCAATCCCTCCATATATTAATACAGGAGGTGTTGTGATTGCGAAGAGCCATGAGAAGAAGCCGGGGTCTTTGTATTTTTCCAGGGTACAATTGGTGCGGCCCCGGCTGCAGCGGCCCTGGAGCTCCCGTAAATGATGTGGATGCTTGTTGCATGAGACACGACTACTGTCTGCAGAACAATATTCATCCCTGTATATGCGATGATGAGTTTATGCATTGTTTAAAACCAAAAATCGAACCGTACACACAAAAAGGCCGGGCCAGTGCGCTTATGTACAACTTTATGAGATTAAAAACCGCGTTCTTTTGCGGCTAAAATAATCGGATTGAATTCGGGAATATTTTTCATGAAAAAACCCGGCAAGCCAGACGGCTGCCGAGTTTCACTTTTAATATTGAATTAAATGGTATTTTTTCTTCCCGCGACGGATGATCGTGAATTTTCCGCCGAGCCTGTCTTTTTCCCCAAGCTCATACCCGGTGTCGGTGATTCGGTCCCCATTAACGGAAATCGCTCCATTTTGAATATCTTCCCTCGCCTGCCTCTTAGACGGCGAAATTTTGGCGGCTACGAGCAAATCCACGAGTCCATTTGTTTCTTCAGCTTGATGCTCATATGAAGGAACATCTTTAAAGCCTTGTTCAATTTCTTCTATAGATAGCTCTTTTATATTACCGCTAAAGAGAGCTTCGGTAATCCGGATCGCCTGCTGAAGCGCTTCTTCCCCATGAATCAAACGTGTCATTTCTTCAGCAAGCGCCTTTTGTGCTTTGCGAAGATGCGGCTCTTCTTTCAGTGATTTTTCAAGCGCTTCGATTTCTTCCCGCTCAAGGAACGTAAAATACTTTAAGTATTGAACCGTATCTGCATCGGCTGTGTTAATCCAAAATTGATAAAATTCGTAAGGAGTCGTCTTTTCAGGATCAAGCCAAATGGCGCCTCCCTCCGTTTTCCCAAACTTTGTTCCGTCCGCTTTCGTAACGAGCGGAATCGTTAAACCGTAGGCTTTGGCATCCTCTCCCGCCATTTTGCGGATAAATTCAAGTCCTGTCGTAATGTTCCCCCACTGATCGCTACCGCCAATTTGCATTTTACAGCCGTATTCTTTATAGAGGTGCAGAAAATCGATCGCCTGCAGAAGCGTATAGGTGAATTCCGTAAAGGAAATGCCCGTTTCCAGACGGGTAGCAACAGTTTCTTTCGCAAGCATATAATTCACGCCGATATGCTTGCCAAAATCACGCAAAAATGTCGCTAAGTCCATCGAACCGAGCCACTCATAGTTGTTTGTCATACGAGCACGGTTTTCACCCGTAAAGTCAAAAATCCGCCTCAATTGGGCCTTAATGCCTTGAACATTTTTTTCAACCTGTTCCAGCGTTTGTAACTGCCTTTCTTCTTTTTTACCGCTCGGATCACCAATCTGTCCCGTAAATCCTCCGACCAAAACGATCGGACGATGCCCGTGTTTTTGAAAGCGGCGCATTGTCAGAAACGGCAATAAATGTCCAATATGCATGCTGTCTGCCGTGGGATCGACTCCACAGTATAAAGAAATTTTTTCCTTATCCAGAATTTCTTTTATGCCTTCTTCATCCGTTTGTTGATAAATAATGCCGCGCCACTTTAAGTCATCTAATAATTGCTTCAACATATTTCCCTGCCTTCTGTTTAAAAATAGAAAACGCCCCTTCGTTGTCTACGAAGGGACGATTTATTCACCGCGTTACCACCCAACTTGGGAAATCAAATTTCCCCGCTCATCGATATAACGGTTCTTACCGTTTGCCGCTACTATGAAAGTTCACGGCAAAAGCTCCTGGAAGTATTTCATCGTACTGTTTGTACCGGTTTTCACCAACCACCGGTTCTCTTCATAACAGGGACAGTCGACTACTTGATCCATTCTTAGCTCAATATATATCGTTGTATAGAAAATATTGTAGCTACAATGCACCGCCATGTCAAATTGTCACGAAAAAACGCCTTCCATATGCTATAATTAGTTGTGATTTCAGGAGGTATTTGTATGAAGAGTTTTTTGAAGGCACGATGGGAGCGACTTAAACAGCGTGCTTTTACCATTGAGAAAAAAGAATGGATGAAAGGTTTCCGGATTACATATGGCGTGGCGTGGAACTTGACCTTTCTATTGACGATATTTCTCGTACTGGGCGGCATCTTTGCAGGCGGAGTTGGCGCCGGCTATTTTGCATCACTTGTAAAAGATGAAAAAGTCCGGCCCGCTTCCAATATGAAACAGGAGATTTTCCATTATGAAGAAACATCCAAGCTTTATTTTGCCGACAATATTTATTTGGGGAAACTCCAGTCTGACATTGACAGAGAAGAAGTCAGCATTGAAGAAGTTTCGGATCATTTGAAAAAAGCCGTCATCGCGACAGAGGATGAGTATTTTTACGAGCATAAAGGGGTCGTTCCCAAAGCTTTAATGAGGGCTGTTTTTCAGGAGTTAACCAACTCTTCTGTCCAAACAGGCGGCAGTACTTTGACACAACAGCTCATTAAAAACCAAATTTTAACGAACGAAGTTTCTTTTGACCGAAAAGCAAAAGAAATCCTGCTTGCCCTAAGGCTTGAAAAGTTTCTTGAAAAAGATGAAATTTTAGAAGCTTATTTGAATGTTTCTACATTTGGCAGAAATTCATCTGGACAAAATATTGGCGGGGTTCAGGCCGCGGCAAGAGGAATATTCGGGGTGGATGCGAAAGAGCTGAACTTGCCGCAAGCAGCTTTTATTGCCGGCTTGCCGCAAAGCCCGTTCAGATATACGCCATTTGCCAATGGCGGCGGATTAAAAGAGGAATCGCTTCTTGAACCCGGCTTAAACAGGATGAAAACCGTTTTGGCCCGGATGCGCGCAGAAGAGTTTATTACCCAAAAAGAATATGAAGAAGCGATTCATTATAATATTGTAGGCGATTTTATCAAGCCACAGCCGCGGGCTTATGAGCAATATCCATATCTGACCGAAGAAATTGAAAGACGCGGCATTACCATATTGATGGAAATCCTTGCCAAGAAAGATGGTTACAGTGAAAAGGACTTGCAAAAGGACAAGGGCCTTTACAACAAGTATGAGACTTTGGCACGTCGGGACATCCGGCACAACGGCTATCATATCCATACGACAATTCATAAACAAATATATGACACTCATCAAAAAGTAAAAGATGAATACAACAATTACGGTTATACGAAAGTTAGGCAGGAGAGAAATCCGGAAACGGGAAAATTGGAGAAAATCAAAGAACCTGTCCAAGTGGGAGCCATTTTAATTGAAAATAAAACCGGTAAAATATTAAGCTTTGTCGGCGGCCGCGACCATAAACTGGAAGCAACGAACCATGCCACCAAGGCAAAGCGGCAAAATGGTTCAACGATGAAACCACTACTCGTCTACGCGCCTGCTATGGAAATGGGGCTCAGCGCTCCTGGCGCGGTTGTGGCAGATATTCCACTCTCAACAGGCGGTAAAGTTTTTAGAAACTATTCAGGCAGGTATTATGGACTTGTTTCATCCCGAAAAGCGCTTGCCCATTCGTACAACGCCTCCGCCGTTTATACGTACTTAAAAACGGTCAACAACAACCCGGCCGCTTATTTGGAAAAAATGGGATTTACGACACTGACGAAAGCGGATCATACCAACATAGCCGCTGCACTCGGCGGGGTTGAAGACGGGGTTACAGTGGAAGAAAACACGAATGCTTTCACGACATTCGCCAATGGCGGTAAATTCATCGATGCCTATATGATTGAAAAAATTACGGATCATGACGGCAATATTATTTATGAACATAAAGCCAAGCCTGTCGATGTATTTAGCCCACAAACATCTTATTTAATGATTGACATGATGCGAGATGTGCTCAGATACGGAACGGCTTCTGCTGTCCCCGGAATGCTAAAATTTTCAGCGGATTGGGCCGGAAAAACGGGAACAACGAATGGACCGAATGATGCATGGTTCGTTGCTTCCAATCCAAATGTCACACTTGGCGCCTGGATTGGATATGGGAAGCCAGCCCCACTTTCAACTGATGGAAGTGAAGGAAGACGCAATCTCAACATATGGGCAAGATTAATGAATGGCGCCTATGACGCGGCTCCCGACCTGGTCAAACCAAAAGAAAGGTTCAAGATGCCAGGTGGAATTGTACGGCGTTCGTATTGCGGCATTTCCGGAATGCTTCCATCAAAAGCCTGTTCAGCAGCAGGCTTGGTACAGTCTGATCTGTTTAACGCGAAATTTGTGCCGACGAAGGTCGATAATAGTTTAGGAAACGGGCGGTACGTCATGATCAAAGGAAAAAAATACATGGCTCTGCCTTCCACACCACAAGAATTTACAAAACCAGGCGGTATGCTCAGTCCAGAATTCGTGAAACAAATCTCACTTGGACGAGCGATTAATCCGGCTTATTTGATTCCGGACAATGATCCAAGGTGGAAAAACTTACTGGCTGCAGGAGCGATCATGCAGGACGATGGAAAGGCACCGGCAAGTGTTTCAACCACCATGTCTAACGGATTGCTCACTTGGAATGAATCTCCCAGCCATGATGTCGTTGGTTATCGGGTCTATTCCGGGTCAGGCAAAAGAGTCGCGTCTATCGCATCCGGTTCTTCTCTATCCTACCGGGCGGGCGGCGGTTCGTATTATGTAGTGGCCGTCGATATTGCCGGCCGTGAATCGGCACCGTCCAACAAAATGGAAACCAAGCAAGTAAACAAACCGGC
Organism: Siminovitchia thermophila; assembly: GCF_016909185.1. Classification (GTDB taxonomy): domain Bacteria; phylum Bacillota; class Bacilli; order Bacillales; family Bacillaceae_C; genus Siminovitchia; species Siminovitchia thermophila. The sequence continues at coordinate 61,126 of NZ_JAFBFH010000013.1, forward strand.
AAAAACAGAGGATACTCAAAAGAAACAAACCGAAGTTGATAAAAACAAAGATAAAGATAACAACAAGGAACAACAAGCACCAACACCACCGGCTCCAAATACACCGCCGCCTAAAAAAGAGGAACCAAAAGAGGAGCCAAAAGACCAACAGAAAGATGACGGGAAAAAGGAAGAACCAAAAGAGCCTAACCAAGGTGGAAACGACGGGAACGGGAACGAAAATGGCGGCAATCCGGTTCCAGATAAAAAAGAGGAACCGAATCAATAAAATATTCCAAAAGAAACCTGCTCCCAGGGCGGAGCAGGTTCGCTTTTGAGCTGATGTTCCCTCATGACAAGAATTGACTTGAATGTGAAAGATAAATGCAGGGCAGTCGGTTTGGCCGAAAAAGAGCACAACAAACAGATTCAAGCGATTGAGAGAATATATGTGAAATTTACGATATCCTACATCTTTTTACAAAAGAAGGACCATGAAAAATAAAGAAATTCTTTACTCATGAAGTTCTTTGAGGGGCTTTATTTTTTCCCTTAACAAATGACCATCTTCAATTATTGTAATATAATGAATATACCGCATATAAAAAAGGGATTAAGGAGTATGAAAATTCATTTCAACAAAGATGAGTATTCACTCTCTATTCATGTTTTGTTTATGAGTCATACTAAACAGATTCCTCATAGCATTGGAAAACCCTGATTTTGTTGCATTTCATGAAAGCAATGTAGCTATAGAATGGATAAAGGTAAATGGGTTTTTTATGAATATTGTGTTATTTACTCCTCTTGTTTTATCAATATCATTTTTCTTAGCTTTTTTATATTCAAATGATCAATCAAATGAGTGAGTAACATTTTAAAAGAGGCTATTTAAAAAACTGATAGTTTCTGGCATTCAACAAGCAATCGTGTTTCAAATCACACAAGCACATTGAAATGTTGGTGAAGTCGTTTTCGTTGTTACTTTTTTAAAGCGAAGTTATTCCGAACGAGCAGAAGTGACAGCGCTCGTGAAAAAGCACCTGAATTTCAGGAAAAAATTTAATGAAATAGGTAAATAAGTCGTGGATGACAAGATCAGACGAAGGAATTTAAGCAAAAAGCCGCATTGAATGAATCAATGAAAAAATGGCCGCAGAACCATTTCAAGATTCTTGAATGTCCCAACGATTTGATGTATTCTCTGCTTTTGACTAGGTTGGATTTAATTGAACGCTACATGGCAGGGAAACTTCAGGCGATTGATCAGCATTTTGTTTGTACATGGCCCCCTTCATTGGATTTTCGCTCCTACCCTTTGACTTTCGTTCCTACCCAAAAATAGAAAACCTTGTAAACTTCAGTAGACCCAGATCATGAATTAATTCAAGGTCTATCAGCGCTAGCAATAAAGATGAAACGGCTTAAGCCCTCAAAAAATCAGGGTTCAAGCCGCTTCCACTGTCTACTTGACAGAAACATTTCACTTTTGGGACAGCTTTTTTATGGTTAGTCCTCCATCGTCGACAAGTCGCCTGCCGGCAGTCCGAGTTCCCATGATTTCAAGACACGGCGCATGATTTTGCCGCTGCGCGTTTTTGGAAGCTTGTCCCGGAACTCGATTTCACGAGGTGCGGCATGAGCAGCCAGCCCCGTTTTGACGAATTGGCGGATATCCTCTTTCAATTCCTCACTTGGTTCGTAATCTTCCATCAGTGCAACAAATGCTTTAATGATTTCCCCGCGGACAGGATCCGGCTTCCCGATGACACCCGCTTCTGCCACGGCAGGGTGTTCAAGCAGTTTGCTCTCTACTTCAAACGGACCTACCCGCTCGCCGGATGTCATAATGACATCGTCGATTCGGCCTTGGAACCAAACATATCCTTCTTCATCCATAAAGGCGGAATCTCCCGATACATACCATCCTCCTGGAAGGAAGTAAGAATCATATTTTTGTGGATTTTTCCATATCTCCCGCATCATCGCCGGCCAGCCTTTTTTAATGGCGAGATTGCCCATCCGGTTTGGTGGCAATATATTCCCCCGATCATCCACAATGGCGACTTCCACCCCAGGGATCGCTTTCCCCATCGATCCAGGCTTTATCTCCATACAAGGATAATTGGCAACCACAATGGCGCCTGTTTCCGTCATCCACCATGTATCATGAATACGTTTGCCAAACACTTTCATTCCCCAACGAATCACTTCCGGATTTAGCGGTTCGCCGACGCTCAAAATATGCCGAAGTGAAGATAGGTCATATTTTTCAACAAGTTCATCACCTGCACCCATCAACATCCGAAATGCCGTTGGAGCGCTATACCAAACCGTCACACCGTAGTCCTCAATCGCTTGGTACCAATTTTCCGGCTTAAAACGACCGCCTGTAATCACATTCGAAGTTCCCGTAAGCCAAGGACCGAAAATTCCGTAGGAAGTGCCCGTTACCCAGCCGGGATCGGCCGTGCACCAGTAAATATCGTCTTCCTGCAAATCCAACACCCAACGGGCAGTTTGATAATGTTGAATCATGGCATTATGAACGTGCAAAACACCTTTTGGCCTTCCCGTTGACCCGGACGTATAATGCAAAATCAGGCCGTCTTCGCGATCGACCCACTCTATCTCCAAATGCTTGTCCGCTTCTTTCATTTTCTTGTTAAAATTAATAAACGGCCCGGTTTCCTCAATGTTTTCTCCTACTAGAAAAATGGCTTTCAATGCAGGAAGTTCATCTACCGGAACCCTATGAACCAAGTCAGGCGTTGTCACAAGCACTTTTGCCTCACTGTCTTCAAGCCTGTCTTTGACCGCTCCTTCCATAAAAGCCTCAAACAGGGGGCCTACAATCGCGCCGAGCTTAATGGCTCCCAAAATAGAAAAATATAATTCAGGCGAACGCGGCATAAAAATAAAAACACGGTCTCCTTTATTGACACCGCCGTATGTTTTTAAAACATTTCCCGCTTTATTAGAAAGCTCTTTCATTTCTTCGAACGTATATGTTTCCTTTCTTGACTCGTCCCGGTAATAAAGGGCGACTTTATTTTTCCGAAAGGTTTCAGCATGACGGTCAATTGCTTCATAGGCCATATTAACTTGGCCGGTTTCAGCCCAAGAAAAGTGCTTTTCAGCTTCTTGCCAATCAAATGTTTGCCTTGTTTTATCATAATCTTGCAAATTGTAAACACCTTGGGCAGCAGGAATGCGTTGTGTTCCCATGAAGTAATCCCCCCTGTTAAGAATTATTCATTCATTATAATATAAAAGCCAAACATTCACAATTAGTTCAAATTTCTTCCAAATCATGTATAAAATTTGCTGTTTACAAATGTAAGCGTTGCACCATTCGTGTATAATGAAAAAAGAAATAGACAGACCGGAAATATCTGACCTATAAGGAGGTGCTTGAATGGAGCATAAAAAAAGATACAATGCTCTGGAATTGAAAACCCGTAAAGGGAATGTCCTGATCGAAGGACCTATTAGCAGCGAATCCCTCCAAGACATGGAGTTTCATAAAGATCTCATTTCTTTCCGCCCTCCCCAGAAACAGCAAGAAGCACTTGTTGAGATTGCCGCATTGCCCGAAGGACGCATCATTGTTGCCCGTGTCAACAATACAGTGGTCGGTTACGTCACATTCGTATATCCCGATCCGCTTGAGCGCTGGTCAGAGGGAAAAATGGATAATTTAATAGAGCTTGGAGCAATTGAAGTAATACCTGAATATCGTGGAGAAGGAATTGGGAAAGGCTTATTGAAAGTTTCCATGATGGATGACGCGATGGAAGATTATATTATCATTACAACGGAATATTATTGGCACTGGGATTTAAAAGGAACTGGCCTAAATGTGTGGGAATATCGAAAAGTGATGGAGAAAATGATGCAGGCCGGAGGCCTGGAATGGTATGCGACCGACGATCCGGAGATTTGTTCACACCCTGCCAACTGTCTCATGGCACGAATCGGAAAAAGGGTTGACCAGCGTTCAATAGAGCAGTTTGATCGTCTGCGATTTACGAACCGTTTAATGTATTAGCTTTAGTAATGAAAAGGAGTGGAGATGGATGATTGTCGAGCAAATCATGACGAAAAATGTATTGGTTCTTACGCCGGAAGACAATGTCAAGTCAGCCCTGTCCCTCATGCGTGAAAATAACATACGCCACCTTCCGCTAGTGAATAACGATGGAGAAATTGTCGGCCTTGTCACGGAACGTGATATTAAAAGCACCCTGCCTTCTTTTTTAAAAGGAGAAGCATTAAAGGAACACCTCGCCGCTTCTTTGTCCACCATCATGACGGAAAATGTGATTACAGGCCATCCTCTCGATTTTGTGGAAGAAGTGGCCGTCCTTTTCTACGATTATAAAATTGGCTGTCTGCCGATCATTCATGACCGGAAACTGGTCGGCATTATTACGAGCACTGATCTCCTGCACACGATGGTTGAATTAACCGGCGCCAATAAACCAGGGTCGCAACTGGAAATTCGGGTGAAAAATAAAACCGGAGTGCTATATGATGCGGCTGGAGTATTTCGCAAACATCGCGTCAATTTGCATAGTGTACTCGTTTATCCGGACCCAGATGACGATCAATATCAGATCCTCGTTTTCCGAATTGCCACGATCAATCCCATCCGGATGATTGAAGCTTTGAAAGAAGAAGGATTTGACGTACTATGGCCCAATCTGCCGGGGATATCATCATGAAAAAAGATTCAGTATTTATTTATTCGGATGAACTTTTAAAATATCGCTTTTCTGAACATCACCCGTTTAATCAGTTTCGGCTCACTCTAACAAACGATTTGCTAAAAAAAATGGGGGCACTTGCAGACGACGCTATCATTCCCCCCAGGAAAGCAACGGAGGAAGAGCTTCAGCTTAATCATGATCCGGCATTTATCCATGCAGTAAAGCAGGCAAGCAGTGGATATTTGCCGCCAAGCAGAGCGGAGAGTTTCGGGCTTGGAACCGAAGATACGCCCATCTTTGAAGGCATGCATGAAGCCAGCTCTTATATTGTCGGCGGAACGCTGACAGCTGTTGATTATGTGATGCAAGGAAAAGCGAACCACGCTTTGCATTTGGGCGGGGGGCTCCACCACGGATTTAAGGGAAAAGCTTCCGGATTTTGCATTTATAATGATAGTGCTGTAGCGATCAAATATATCCAAAAGAAATATGGCGCACGGGTTTTGTATATAGATACCGATGCCCACCACGGAGACGGCGTACAATGGTCCTTTTATGATGATGAAACAGTATGCACATTTTCCATTCACGAAACAGGAAGGTACTTGTTTCCCGGTACCGGTAGCACAAATGAATGGGGCCAGGGAAAAGGATATGGCTATTCTTTCAATATCCCACTGGATGCGTTTACAGAAGATGAATCTTTTATTTGGGCCTATTCTACGGCTTTGCGCGAGATTGTCGAATATTTCAAACCAGATGTTATTTTTTCCCAAAACGGTGCGGATGCCCACTATTTTGACCCACTGACACATTTGTCTGTCACCATGAATACATATCGGGAAATTCCGAAGCTGGAACATGCGCTTGCCCATGAGTATTGTGAGGGCAGGTGGATTTCCGTTGGCGGGGGCGGCTATGATATTTGGCGAGTCGTCCCTCGCGCTTGGTCCCTTATTTGGCTGGAAATGACAGGAAAACATGCTTCCGGTCCGCTACCCAAACAATGGCTGGATCGCTGGCAAAAGCTTGCTCCTTTTGAGCTGCCGAAAAATTGGGAAGATGAGCCAAATTTGTACAAGCCTATTCCGCGCAAGGAAGAAATTACACAAAAGAATGCACAAACAGTCGAGCGGGCCCTATATTTCCTACGCCAACAGTTGGAGAGGGAAAGAAAAAAAGGAGATGTCCAATAAGGTGAATTTTCAACCTTGGACATCTCTCTTGATTGGCACATTTTAGTGGAAAAATCGAAGCATAACGGTTTATTCTTTCGTAGACCCTCTTGTTTCCAGACGGTGTGGAAGAACAACAACGTTATCCTGTACTTTTTCTTTGTTCATATATTTTGTTAGCAGCCTCATGGAAACAGCCCCAATATCATAGAGCGGCTGCACGATTGTTGTCAATTGCGGGCGCACCATCAATGTGAGCTTTGTATTATCAGAAGTGATTACTTCCAGGTCATTTGGTATCGATAAGCCGTCATCTTGGGCACCGTGCAGGACACCAAGGGCCATTTCATCATCACCCGATACAACCGCTGTTGGTCTCGGGTCAAGTTGCTTCATTTTTTGCCACGCCTCAAGCCCGGTATCATACGTATATTCGCCTTCAATGACATATTCCTCTTTGAATTCCAATCCTGCTTGTTCCATTGCTTCCTTATAACCCACAAGCTTATGCCCATGATTAATTAAATCACGCATCGGCCCCATCACAAATGCGATGTTTTTATGCCCCTTTTCAATAAAATGCGTTGTCGCATCAAACGTAGCTTGTCTGTAGTCAATATTGACAGAAGGAAGCGAATTGGAAGACTCGATTGAACCCGCAAGCACGATCGGAACAGGAGACCGCTTTAACTCCTGGACAAATTCATCTGTAATATTTTGGCTCATGACGACAATACCATCTACTTGCTTTCCAAGCATCGTATTTAGCAAATGCAATTCTTTGTTTACATTTTGGTCTGAATTGCTCAAAATAATATTGTATTTATACATGGTCGCAATGTCTTCAATCCCGCGGGCAAGCTCTGCGTAAAAAATATTTGCGACATCTGGTATAATTACCCCAACCGTTGTTGTCTTTTTACTCGCAAGTCCACGCGCTACCGCATTTGGCCGGTATTCCAATCTATCGATTACTTCCAGTACTTTTTTCCTCGTGGCGGGCTTCACATTTGGATTTCCGTTGACCACCCTTGATACGGTCGCCATTGAAACATTTGCTTCCCTTGCCACATCATATATTGTTACATTCATCTTCTTCACTCTCCTGTTCAAAGCTTGCCACACGATGTATTTTCATTTATCCCGCATGTAAGGTTCCGTAAGACTCCCACTTCAAGAACTGAGTTGATACAAAAGGTCTAAGTGGGAGAAAACGGCACCTAAATGCCCGATTGGTTCAACTAACATTCAGTAGGAGATGGAAGAAAACTACTACTGAATGAAGTTTCACTGTATCCCGCATGTAATCTACCGTAATACTCCTACTTCAAGAACTGAGTTGTAACAAAAGATCTAAGTGGGAGAAAACGGCACCTAAATGCCCAATTGGTTCAACTAACATTCAGTAGGAGATGGAAGAAAACTACTACTGAATGAAGTTTCACCTTTATTATATACATTTTTCACTTCTTTCATAATCATACGCCAAAAAGCCATCCTGTTGCAAACCTTTTCACCTCTCGTCAATAAATTTTCATAACTTTTCTTTCACAAACGGAATTTGACAAAAAAGTTCGACTGTTGTCCATTTTTGGAGCACTGTTTTGCTTTGCGAAAAGCGACTTTTACCTCTCTGATGTACGATCGTTTCAAGTAGAAGACAGCGAGGCAGAACATCCCTGTTATTTGTAATGTCGGCAACACAAATCCATGAGAAATCGTAAAGTTGATATGTAACAACGTGAGTACAATCACTTCCTCATCAGATTATTGCCAACCCCTCCATCCATTTCGTGACACTGTTGCGTATTCCAATCAATTCCGAGTGGATTTGCTATTCATCATCCTTTTGAAGGTTTCCCCCAGTAACGTTCGGTTAATACGTTGACTTTATCAAAAACTGATAGAAAATTCAATCTTATTTTATGGATCAGCACCGAACAATCATTATTGTAACGCAGGATTGATGTCGTTATTCCGTGAGAGTCCTTCCCCTTTGATCGATCCGTACTATTATTAGCTTAAAAATGGTAACCATTCATGTTTCTTAATTATGGCCATTCACTATGTTCCTAAACGAAATTCCTCTATCAAAGCATTGCTGCTTTTATCCAGGACATCATTGTAGCTATACCCTTTGAGCAGGAAAAAGTAACAGCGTTTTTTATTCAATTGATTATCTTGTCCATAGTATTACGTTTTCAATGGCGTTTTTCTCACTTTACAAGTATAATTCGATAAACAACGCCATCTTGTATAAAATTAAAAACTGTTAAAATGGGTGGGACACAAACAATCGAAAAGGGGAGTTCCATATGGAAAAGGAAAAACCGTCTTTGGAAGAATTACTGTCGCAAGTCACCGAGGAAAATAAACATGAAAAAATTGATTTCGGAATAGTTGGAAAGGAATTAATTTGACAGGAAAGAGATGACCTTTAAAACCGGCTTGAACGAGACGGGAATTGGAAGTTGCTAGATTGACAGAAATTTTTTTCAAACTGGCCACGCGCTGGCGATCGAGAAACGAAATATCAGAGAAACACTTAAACTATCCCCATAAAGGGCAACCCCCGCCTTTCTTTGTCCAATTAAATAGACAGGCAACTTTTATCAAGCCGCCTGTCTATTTTTTAAGGGTTCATGGATTTATTGACTTTTTCCGCCAGTTGCTCAGCCTTCTCCGCTACTTCATCGCTGGCTTCGTTTGCCGCGGTTTGAGCTTGATCGGCAGCTCCTTTGGCATTTTCCGCGGTAAGGTCAACTGTACGATGGGCCGTTTCCTGCATTTGGTTCGCTCCGTCTTTAGCGGCTTCTGCCATCGTATTCGTTGTTTCTTTCGCCGTGTTGCGGAACTGACCCGCTTTCTCCTTTACCGTGTCTGCCAAATTGCTGCCTTTATCCATTGCGGCTTGGCGGAGCTGGTTCGTTTTTTCAACGGCCGTCGTGGTAAGATCACTGCTTTTTTCCATGACGGTTTCCTTCCATCCACTTGATTTATCCTTTAGTACATCCATTTGTTCACTCAAATCACTTCTCAATTCCCTGCCTGACTTTGGAGCCATCAATAATGCGGTTGCAGCTCCTACGATACTGCCGATGATCACACCTGTTAAAAAATTACCAGTATTATTGTCATGATTACCCATCTATTTCTCATCCTTCCTCAAATTGGTATGATTGATTTATCCTCTTCCGCCTTCCAACTGTTGAGTATGGATCATTACTTCAGACTTGGCTTCTTCACTTTGCTTGGCTTTTTTCTTTGTAAACCATTTATCCTTAATCTCTTTTGCGACTGCTCCCCATTGTAAAGCTTGGGCAATCTTGTCCTCATTTTTCACAACTGTAGAAGAGACCGTTTTCGTCACTCTTTGCAGCGATGTGTTGAGGTCCACCACAGTGTCGCCAACCCCTTGTACGGCGGTTCCCACACCTTTCACCGCATCTACAACTGTATCGAGTTTTTCTACTTTCACTTGAATATCATCAGCAAGGGCGTTCGTCTTATGTAATAGCATTGTTGTCTCGCCTGTTACACCCTTTAATTGGTTTTCAAGCCCATCTAAGGTTGTAGAAACACTTTCCATCGTTTCTTTCATTGCCTTTAATGTTTTCGTCAAACTAATGACAAGAATGAAAAATGCAATAGCAATTAAGGCAACGCTTAAATAAAGAATGATACTCATTCACTCCACACCTCCTGTATACAACATTTCCTACCCTAGTTTGTCCAAGGATAAACTCTTTTAACAATCTTCTTGATGCAAACATGCTTGTTCTTTTTCTCTTTACATATTATAAGGAAACCGCCCCCCAAAGGCGGTTTCATTGTGCTTTTTTTAACTGTTGCTGCAATAGATTTTCATATGCTATCTGGAATTTCTGAATGTCTCCAGCCCCCATAAAAAGGAGTACGGAATCATCCAACAATAAAAGCGGGGAAGTATCATCTTCCTGTAGTATCTCGGCACCTTCAATTTTGGCTTTTAAGTCATTGATGGAAAGCTCTCCCTGGTTTTCCCTGGCGGAGCCGAAGATATCGCATAAATATACTTTATCGGCTTCACCCAAACTTTCCCCAAATTCACGTAAAAACGTTTGTGTTCTGGTAAAAGTATGCGGTTGAAAGACGGCAACGATCGGTTTATCAGGATACTTCTGCCTGGCTGCATTTATCGTCGCTTTAATTTCAACTGGATGATGGGCATAGTCATCTACAAGAATCTGGCTTCCCATTTGTTTTTCGGTAAAACGGCGCTTGACACCGTTGAACGTTTTCAGTTGCTTCTGCAAAATCTTACAATCAATTTGCTCGTAGTGGCATAAGGCGATGACCGCAAGAGCATTTAAAATATTATGGTCACCATATGTTGGAATTTCAAATGTCGCATAAAAATGATTGCGAACGAAGACATCAAACTTTGTTCCGGCCGTCGATTTTATCATATTCCGGGCTTGGAAGTCATTTCCGTCGCCAAAACCGTAAAAAAGCACCGGCACTTTCGCTTGTATCTTTTGAAGTTGTTCATCATCCCCGTAAGCGATAATCGCTTTGTTGACCTGCAGAGCCATTTCCTGAAACGCACTAAAAACATCACCCACATCGGAAAAATAGTCTGGATGGTCAAAATCAATATTGGTCATGATGGCATAATCTGGATGGTATGATAAAAAATGTCTTCGGTATTCACAGGCTTCAAAGATAAAATAGACAGCCTCTTTATCCCCTTTGCCGGTCCCGTCTCCAATCAGATACGAAACGGGCTTGACACCTTGCATAACATGGGCAAGCAGACCGGTCGTAGAGGTTTTCCCATGCGATCCCGTTACGCCTATACTCACAAACTGTTCCATGTATTCGGCAATGAATGTGTGATAACGGATCACTTCTACCCCTTGACTTAACGCCTCATCTATTTCTTCATGTGAATCAGGAAAAGCATTGCCGGCGATGACTTTCATGCCCGGTCTAATATTTTCACGTTGAAAAGGTAATATTTTTATTTTTAGGTGTTCCAGAGCCTCTTGGGTAAAGAAATATTTTTCCACATCCGATCCCTGCACTTTATAACCCGAATGATGGAGAATTTGTGCAAGAGCGCTCATTCCGGAACCTTTAATACCGACGAAATGGTATACAGTCATAGCAGAACCTCCAGCGATCGTCTATCTGTATGTATTATATGAAGTGGAAAACTTTTTGCTCAAAGGTCTTTCTGGAATTGACTGCTCATTATATTATGAGCTTCCGACAACATTCATATGTATGAACAGATAGGTTTTTGTATTGTGTCATTATACCATTGTTTCCAAATGGGAACCAATGGTAAAGCGGCTTGGGGAAATTTTCCTTTTAATCACAAACTTTTTCAAGCCGCGGATTGGGACGGTGCCTTCTTCCTGCTTTTGCGGAAGGCTTTCCATTTAACATGACGCAGTCCCCGGTAAAACCGGTGTTAATTTTTAATAAACTGCTGCCGATACCATACATGTCAACCGGTACACCAGCTTTTTCAAACTCCGCTATTCTCTCTTCATTAAATCCGCCAGAAACAACAATTTTCACATGGTGAAATCCCTCGTCATCCAGCGCTTTTCGCAAAGCAAAAATAAGATTCGCGTTAACCCCGCGAGGATCAAAGGTGCCAAGTAAATGTTGGTTTCTCAGGAAGTATTTGTCAATCATAGTCCGGGACGTATCGACTCTTACTCCTTTTAATTCCGACCCAAATTCACGGGCAAGTTTTAAAGAATCGGTTATCACGTCGTTATTATAATCAACAAGCGAAACGAGTTCATCCTCCGGAAACGTCTCTTTATATGCTTTGGTGGCGGCAACGATATCGCCGTTAAAAAGCTGAATCAAGGCATGTGGCATCGTTCCCATTCCTTCTTTTCCCCACCATTCATTCATGGCCGGTGTGGCCTGGGCTGTTGATCCGCCAATATAAGCCGCATATCCGTCTCCCGCCTGCTGTGTGAAATGATCATCACGGTCCCCCATAAAGATGACGGGTTTTTGTTTTCCAGAAATGGCCGCGGCCTTTGATACATTATACACGTTTGTCGCAACCGAAGTTCTTCTGGAAAGAATACCGTCAATGATCCCTTCTAAAAAACCAAAATCCTGATATGGTCCCTTAATTGTTAACACTGTTTCAAAGGGAGTGATTTTATCTCCGTCTTTCAATGAATATATTTCCAAGTTTTCAGGATGATCGGCGAAGCATTTCACGAGCGCGATCGCTTCATCCGTTCCGCATAACACAGCATGTTTTCTTTGGAAAAACTGCATTAATACAGTATTGTCTTGTTTGTAACGCTTGGCAATTTCCCTCGTTTTTAAAAAATAAACTGCAGAGAACCACCCATCTTTCACTCGTTCATCAAACTTAAACGTTTCATTTGTAAGCCGTTTGATTTTTCCCTGCAGCTTTAAATCAATTTCCTTCATCGCAAATACTCCTTGTGTCATCGTCTGCCCAATAGGATAAAAAACAGGCATTGAGCGATCCACAAATAGAATACCATTTTCTTCACTATTGTACTAGCGAATCTTTTAACGAATGTAAATCTTCTTCTTTGATGAGGACATCTCGCGGACGGCTGCCACGTGCTCCCGTAATCACCCCGCGTTCCTCCATCATTTCCATTAATCTGGCAGCCCGATTATAGCCAATCCGGAATTGTCTTTGCAATAATGAAGTAGATGCATGGCCCTGTTTGATGACAAATTCGCACGCCTCCACAAACAGTTCATCTTCATTTTCCTGTAGCTCGGCTTTTTTTAACAGTTCTTCCTGTTTAAACAAATATTGCGGTTCCCCCTGATCTCGCACGTGTTCAATGACACGGTCGATTTCTTCATCTGATACGAATGTTCCCTGAAGGCGGACAGGTTTGACGGAACCGTTATTTAAAAACAACATGTCGCCACGCCCCAACAGTTTTTCTGCTCCGCTTACATCGATGACAGTCCGCGAATCGACTTGTGAAGAAACGGAAAATGCGATTCTCGTTGGGACATTTGCTTTGATCAGGCCAGTAATGACGTCAACGGAAGGCCTCTGTGTCGCGATTAAAAGATGAATTCCGCACGCCCGCGCTTTTTGGGCAATCCGGCATATCGACTCTTCGACTTCCGCTGGCGCTACCATCATCAAATCAGCCAGCTCATCAATGATAATCACAATATACGGCAATTTGTCGCTGTATTTTCCATTCTTTTCAGCCACTTTGTTAAATCGGTTTATATCCCGTACATTTGCATGGACGAACAACTCATAGCGGTGTTCCATTTCATCCACTGCCCATTTTAAAGCGGCGGTTGCCGCTTTTACATCAGTAATCACCGGGCTGACTAGGTGAGGAATATAGTTATACGGCGCGAGTTCCACCATTTTTGGGTCAACAAGCAGCAATTTTAACTCATCCGGCCTTGCTTTATACAGAAGGCTGACAAGAATGGAGTTGATGCATACGCTTTTTCCTGATCCAGTGGCGCCAGCAATGAGACCATGCGGCATTTTTCTCAAGTCCGTGACGACAGGAGCCCCAGATATATCTAATCCAAGAGCCGCTGTTAAAGGGGACGGAGAGCGAAAGAATGTGTCGCTCCCGATAATTTCACTGATTTGCACCGGACGGCTTTGTTTATTCGGCAATTCAATCCCGATGGAACGAGTTCCTGGTATCGGAGCTTCCATCCGAATATCCCTGGCCGCCATGCTCAGTTTAATGTCGTTGCTTAAATTCGTAATCTTGTTCACTTTCACGCCCGGGTCCGGCTGCACTTCAAATCGCGTTACGGAAGGGCCTTGGCTCGCTTTGACGACTCGGGCCTTGACATTAAAATTTTCCAAAGTTTCATCCAAAAGTGCCGACTGTTCGTTTACCCAGTCCTCATCATTTGTCCTGGCCACTGGAGGCTCAAGCAAATCAATTCGTGGAAAAACATATGACAATGAATGTCCATCGTTCGTTTCTTTCGACTCATCGGCTGACGATTTGCCCGGAATAGGAGAACGAGAATGAGCCGCTTCTTTGTTTTTTTGTTTCTGCCATTTGAGTTTATCCTGGGAAAGCATCAATACATTGAATGGCAAATGAGCCCTTTGTTTACTTTTGGATGTTTGGGCAGGCTCTTCGCGCTTCTTTTCTTCTTGGTTCGAAGAGCGGCTATCTTCTGGTTGCTGTACTCCGCTTTCAAAGTCAGTGCGCTTTTCCGCATTCTCCTGTTCTTCTAATGCCAGTGCTGTATGGGTCTTTTCTGTCTGATCTTGAATTAGGGACTCAACTTCTATAGATTCAGTTTGCGCAATCTTATCTTCAGCGTCCCCGATAGATGGAACTTTTTCGGTTGGTGAATCAAGGGTCGTGTCTGAATCCATGGTCTCAACATATTCGTCAACTTTTGCAGAAGAGGATGATTCGCTATAGGTTGTTGCATTAAGTTCCTTTTCGTCATCCACTTTGATATCTACTGGTGTTTTTTCCAACTTATTCTTCATAAGCACCGATTCATCATGATTCTCTGCAAATTCGTGTAGATCTTCGCTTTCTGTATCAGTTTTAAATGGCTTCTCTTGCCATGGCACTGGTTCCAATGCCGAGGCGGCTTCCTGAATAGCCTTTTCTTCTTCAGGAAATTCTATATCCGGAATTTCCTCTTCAAAAGGGTCTTCCTCGATATTTTCATGAGCCGGAAAAATTTCCACTTCCGAGTCCTGATTTGAACCGGAATTAAAGCCTGAATGTGTTTCAAATTCGTTCTTCAATTCTTCTTCTTTCACTTCTTCGCTAAACTGGCGGGAAAAAGAAGCCGTCAATTCAAATTCAGGGGCATTGTTTCTCTGTTTTTTGGGACGATGGAAGCCGTGAACTGGCGAAGGTATATTCGTCGGCTCAAAAGGCCGGCTGTTTTTTGGTTCAACCTTGCGCCACCCCTCTTTTACATATGGTTGCTCCCGGCTCTCCTTTGGGACGGACTGGGCAACGCGCTTTTGATCGGTTCTGCCCGTTTTGATCTCAGGGGAACGAGGAGACGGATGTTTAGATTGATTTTGTTCCTTACGTTCTGTCCGACTTTTTTGAGGCGGATCTTTGATTAAGGGGAAACGAAATTCTCCCTTCGGATATTGGTACGTTACGCGTGTTTTCATTTCAGTATGCTGTTTGCTCTTGTGAAGTTCATTGGCAGCAACATGTTCCTTTGTATCTTCAATCATTTCTTCTTCAGAAAAAAAAGTTGAAAGAAATTTTTTCCACCACTTCAATTATGATCACACTTTCCATTTGTGATTTTTTCTTTTTATTTTGTACAAATACTGCCAGCCTTCATTATAACAAATAATGCATAGAAATTGATTCGTTTGGAACATTAAAAAAGAATTACAGATTTGACAAGGAGGGGACAACATGAAATTTTTAAAGCCCATTATCGGTGCAGGATTAATCTCGTTAATGCTTGTAGGTTGCGGTGCCAATAATGATAATCACGATCGATTCGGCAGTGATGATAATCAGCCGCTCGGAGTTCGTTATGATCCTCAAAACAACCGTGACGGAATTTTTGATAATGATGATGGTCTCGGTGTTGATGACAACAGCGATAATCGAACCAACGTCAACAACACGAATAACGGAAACAATAATAACCAAAACGTTGATGTTGCCGATGATGTTGCTGACAAAATTACAGGGCTGGATGAAGTGGAGCGGGCATATGTGCTTGTCACAAACCGCAACGCCTATGTGGCTGTAAAACTAACCGACCGTGCCAACAACAAGTTGACTAGGGATACGGAAAGAAAAATCGCCAAGGAAGCAAGAAAAGCGAACGATCGCCTTGATAATGTGTACGTTTCGGAAAACCCGGATTTTTATAACCGGATGGAAGGTTACCGAAATGACATTAACAATGGCCGGCCTGTTAGTGGTTTCTTTGATGAATTTACAGAAACAATCAGGCGCGTTTTTCCGAATGCCAGATAAAACAGGAAAGGACTTCCCCGTTATGAATGCGGGAAGTCCTGTTCAATGCTTCCATTTCCTGAAGCTTTCATTTGCTCGGAGCCTTCTTCATAGTTCACGGCAATATTTACGACCACTCGTGCATCATGCGGCCATTTTGCCTGAAGTCCTTCACGGACATCCCCAATATAATCCTGCTTTGGCCCTCGGACTTGAAAGAACTTTAACTTTTTCACCCACACGACTCCCTTATTTACTCAAACTGGGAATAACACTTTGCTGATTACTTTCCACGAATGATTTTATGTAGTTCCCCGTACTTTGTCCGCATACTTTTCATATATCGGTTCCACCGCATCCTTGAATGGTTCATGATCTATGTCTTCAATGATCTCCATGCCATTTTCCTTTGCTGTCATTCTATACTCTTTTTTCAACTTTTGGACAACTCACGCTGATAGGTTCCGGCTTTTTTTGAAGCATCCAGCAAAATCTGTTGCGTATCGTCAGGAAGCGATTCAAACTTCTTTTTGTTCATAAGGATCATGCCAAACGAGTACATGTGAATTGTTATCGCTCTATAAGAAAGCGCTCCCTTTTTTCTCTTGCTGTTTTTCTTTATCATTGCTAAACATCCTGTTGCGACTGGTTAGGCAAAAGCCCCGTCCAGATTAAGATTAAATAACCGAGCAACACCGTAAATAACATCGGGATTCTCGCTCTTGTGGCGATACGATTAAACCCAATATCACCATCGCCGCGATGACTGGTTCCTGAAACATTTTATTCCTCCTTTGATTTGAAACCTAGTGAATTCTGTAAACAGAATGGCATACGAATCCAAAGCTTAACCCCAACCTCCAGAGCATTTTCATCTATATTAAATTTAGGATGATGATGGGGAAAATTTTCTTTATAATCAGGATGGCCGGCCCCTATGCCTATGAAGCAACCAGGAACTTTCTGTAAATAAGCAGAAAAATCTTCCCCGCCCATTATTGGAGGCGCTTCCAAAATCGAGGAAAAACCAAATGTTTCTTGAACCAACTGTTTTATTTTCAACGTCATATCCGGATCATTGTATACGGAATCGTATCCATATTGATAATGATAATCGTATGAAGCCCCATGCGCTTTTACGACTCCTGACGCAATTTTCTCGATTTGCAATGCGATTTTCTCGCGAACCCCCTTGGAAAAAGTTCTCACGCTGCCGCCAATTTGAACAGTTTCCGGGATAATGTTTTTAGCTGTTCCTCCCTTAAACTCAGTTATGGATACTACCGCTCTTTCAGCCGGGTCAATCTTTCGTGAAATAATATGTTGCAAATTATTAACGACCTGTGCTCCAATTGCAATCGGGTCGATTGTTTCCTGCGGCTCTGACGAATGGCCCCCTTTGCCGATAATATGTAAGTCGAATATGTCGGAATTAGCTGTAAAGATTCCGGATTTAATGGATATTGTTCCGGTTGGTATTGGAGAAAATAAATGCATCCCAACTATTTCACTCACACCATGTAATACACCAGCCTCCACTAATTCTTTTGCCCCGCCTGGAAACTGCTCCTCAGCATGTTGAAACAAGAATATGATTTTTCCCGGTATATCTTGTTGAATATGAGAAAGAAACTTTGCCGCGCCCAGCAACATGGCTGTATGCCCATCATGGCCACACGCATGCATGACTCCCTTGTTTTGAGAAGCAAATGATAAGCCAGTCTCTTCTTCTATCGGCAAAGCATCCATATCTGCTCGAAAAGCAATGGTTTTTCCGGGTAATCCCCCAGTCAATGTTGCCATTACACTTGTCTCAGTTGGCCTTGTAACTTCTAGATTATTGAAGTTACTCAACGTTTTATAAACAAATTGGGAAGTTTGCTTTTCTTTATATGATAGTTCAGGATATTTATGAAGATGTCTTCTCCATTTAACGACTTCATCGATATAGGAGCTGATGTCTACCTGATTAAAAACTGTCTTTTCCATCAGTTTTTCCCCTTTCACCATATGCCGCGCTAACAGCATATTATTTTCTCACCATAAAACAATGTGTATTGGTGTTGATCAAGTTATGGTTCCGATCCATTTCAAATCCGTAAATGATCAGTTCTTCTGACTTGTCAGCACTTCGCAAGATAATCTTCTGCCGTCAACCTTACAACGGAGTTGGTCACCAATTGTACCCTCATACAAACCTCCATTCCACCGGGATTCGTTTTCTTTATTGCTTTTGCGCACCAATTTTTAAGGGCTCATTATTGTTTATTCAATTCTGGCCGCTTCCATGATGGAAAGCTACATTTGAAAGCTTTTTCTTTTATCAGACTCAAATCTCAAAATTTTGGAAGAAAGAAACTATCCAAATAGATCGATCTGCAGACAAACAGATTTTGCCTGTCTGTTTGTCGTTGAATGAATTGTTCATGAAGTCAAAATGTTTACTCCAGTAAACAATATAATCTCCAGCCTACTTATTGACAACAGCCCAAAAAGGTTGCTGTAGACCCACTCGACTGTTGGTTGCTATCATAAGATGAACAAGCGGGAAGGAATGATATGTATGTCTCAGCAGTCTTATGAAAACCTCAAAATGGGTGAGCGTGGGGCCATTTTGAGTATTGGCGCGTACATTTTTCTTTCAATTCTCAAACTGTATTTCGGTTATACGGCCGGTTCAGAGGCTCTAAAAGCGGACGGCCTGAATAATACCACTGATATAGCAGCATCCATCGCCGTATTGATCGGATTGAAGCTTTCCCAAAAACCACCCGATAAAGACCACCGATACGGCCATTGGAAAAGTGAAACGATCGCCTCTATGACAGCTTCATTCATTATGCTCGGAGTCGGAATTCAGGTGTTAAATAGCGCTTTTAAGACGATCATCCATGGCCAAAATGAGCCTCCTGATACGATAGCCGCCTATGTTGCACTCTTTTCAGCCGCGGTCATGTACTTCGTATATGTGTACAACAAAAGATTGGCAAAGAAAATACGCAGCACCGCGGTTATGGCAGCTGCCAAAGATAATCTTTCTGATGCCTGGGTCAGCATTGGAACCGTTGTGGCGATCATTGGTTCCCAATTTCGCATGCCCTTGCTCGATTCCATCACCGCCTTTATTGTCGGGTTACTCATATGCAAAACGGCGTGGGATATTTTTAAACAGGCATCCCACGAGCTTTCTGATGGCTTTGATGAGAATAAAATTTCCTTGTACAAAAAGGAAATGAGAAAAGTGGATGGAGTAAAAGGAATTAAAGAAGTAAAAGGGAGGAACTACGGAAGTAATGAAGTGATCGATGTCGTAATCCTCGTAGACCAAACGTTGGATATTCAAGAAGCGCATAACATTGCCACACTTGTGGAGGAAAAAATGAAAAACGAACACGGAGTGTACGATGTCCATGTTCACGTTGAACCGGAGCCAAATGAATAGCCGGCACCTGTGCGGCACCGGCTAAGCCCCTGCTTCTATTAAGATTTCCTCAATCTCTTTAAAGCCCTTTTTACGAGCATGCTGCAACGGAGTGACCCCGTCTTTATCAGCAATACGAACATCTGCACCGTGTTGTATCAACATTCGAATCGTTTCCTGCTGCTTTACATCTCCATCGTTTAAGATAATTGCTTCCAAAAGAGCAGTCCAGCCCAGATTGTTTACATGATTGACGTCGATATCCGTTTTTTCAAGAAGCTCCTTGATTACATCCGTATATCCATGTTCCGCCGCCGGAATTAAGGCAGTGCCTCCATATCGGTTTGTCAAGGATGGATCTGCGCCTGCCTTTATGGTCAATTGCAATATGTCCAAATACCCTTCCGCCCCGGCATAGAGGAATGGATTATTCTTCATGTCATCCTGAATGTTGACATCCGCCCCTTCATGAATTAGCACTTTTACAGTATCTGTATCAGCATTGTAGGTGGCAATCATGGCAGGCGTCCGGCCTTTTGCATCTTGTCCGTTAACATCTGCCCCTTTTTTCAGGAGTTGTTGAATCTGCTGACGATCCCCTTGTTCTGTCGCCAGGAACAATTGTTCCTGTAACGTTAGCGATTCCTCCTTCTTCATGTTTGCATCCTCCTTCCCGCTCTCCGAACACCCCTGAAGCAACAACAACACTATAAATAGTAAAGTATGCTTTTTCAAACGAACACCTTTCTTTCAAGAGAGTCAGGCCTAGATGAACATAAGCCGACCTTTTTCTCAATTTATCCGAAAAAACGGCGGAAAAGGCAGTTTTTTTTCAGTTTACTTATGTATATCCATCGCGGCGATTTCCCATTCGTGGATTTCATAATGGCGTGCTCCCGTTATAACATATGGATCTTCTTTCACCCAAGATTCAACTTGCTCAAGACTTTCTCCCTGGTAAATGACAAGTCCGCCAGTCCCATCAACAAAACGGCCAAACATGACTGCTTTTTTTTCTTCTCGTTTGCGGGCCAAAAACTCCAAATGGGCGGGGCGGTTCTCCCTGCTCTTTTCTTCATCTTTCATTGGTAAAAAAACGGCAAAATATTTCATGTCTTTTCCTCCAGCACATCATCATTTTTCTTCTCATTATACATGAATTATGCTTGAACCGGATCATTCACTTTCATCACTGTCCCCCTATTTGATAACGCATTGTGTAAGTTGTCGGCGGCCAACTGAGCCATTTTCATCCGTGTGGCAATGCTCGCACTGCCAATATGGGGGAGTGTGACAACATTTGAAAGGGTCAATAAAGGATGAGAAAGATCTACCGGTTCTTTTTCAAAAACATCAAGGCCTGCTGCCCAAATTTCTTTGTTTTTGAGCGCATGATACAGCGCTTCCTCATCCACGATCCCCCCGCGGGCTGTATTGATCAACACAGCTGTTTTCTTCATAAAGGACAACTCATTTTTGGAAATAAGATGATGGACCTCCGGGCTGTATGGTAAAAGAAGACAAATAAAATCGGATTTTGTTAAAACCGTTTTAAAGTCGACATACGTGGCGCCAATTTCTTCTTCGGCTTCTCTTTTTCTCGAGCGATTATAATACAGCACTTCCATTTGAAACCCTTTTGCCCGCCTCGCTACCGCCTGGCCGATGCGGCCAAACCCGATAATGCCCAGCGTCGCGCCAAAAATATCCATCCCCGTCAACTGCATAGGTGACCAAGTTTGCCAGTTACCTTCGCGCAGATAACTGGATGCTTCCACAAGCCGCCTGGCCGTTGCCATGAGAAGAGCGAAGGTTAAGTCAGCAGTCGTTTCTGTTAAAACTCCAGGTGTATTGGTGACGAGAATTCCTCTTTTTGTCGCTTCATTAACATTAATATTGTTATAGCCTACAGCCATATTACTAATCACCTTCAAATTGGGAGCGGCTTCCATTACTTCTTCATCAATCGTTTCAGTCAACATGCAAAGCAATCCTTTAGCTTCTTTTACCTTTTCCAGCAAAAGCTCTCTTGGGATCGCTTCTTCTTCTTTTTCCCACATGTCGATATGAAAGGACTTTTCCAGCTTTTCTATAATACTGGAAGGGAGTTTGCGCGTAATGTAAATGTTCTCTTTCAAATTGTTTATCTCCTTTCCACATATCATTACATTTTATCATCTTATAATACTATTTCGACCACTTGCCGCAAATCTCCTTTTCAGCGAAACTCGATGAACGTATACTCAAATAAAAGAGGGGGGGATTGCTTGAAAGTCCATTTGAATATCAACCCAAACATTCAAGAAGACGAAATCATGATCGTAATCAAAGAAATGAATGCCAAAGTGGAAAAGCTATTATCTATCATTCATGATGAGAAAGAAAATGGGGTCATTTCTCTACAAAGGGAGGAGAGAATTTATCTTGTAGAACCGAAAGAAATTTCCCATGTTTTTTCAAAAGACAATAAATGCTTTGCATTTAGAGGTAAGCAGCAATACCGATACAAAGATACGCTCAAACAATTTGAAGAGCGGTACAGTCGGCATCACTTTGTGAGAATCTCAAAATATTGTTTGGCAAACGTGGAGTGGATGGATTACTTTGAAGCTACTTTCGGCGGCAGTCTGGTCGTCGCCTTTAAAAACGGGGAAAAGGAAATTGTTTCCCGAAAATATGCAAAGGAATTAAACAAAGCACTATTTAAGGAGTGAACACAACATGCTGGTCGTTAAATCAATCAGAAATATTTTAATTGGCTTTGGCATCGCGAACATTTTTTTACTTATTTTTATTCTGTTTGCGGGTGCAGCTGGCCAGACAGAAATCGATATTGACATATTAAGGACGCAAGTGATTGGCAGTATATGCTTCGGCGCATTTTGCGGAATCTTATCATTAATATTTGAAAGTCAACGATTATCCATTGTTATTAAAACTGGTATACAGCTTTTCGCTTTACTTATTGGATTTGCCGCTTTCGGCTATTATCTAGGGTGGTTCCGTTCACTTGAAGAGATGATGTTTATGCTCATCATTTTTATGATTATATACGTGATTATTTGGCTGTTCATGTATATCATTCAAAAAAAATTGGCTGACCAACTGAATAAAGGAATAAAGTAGCGGGTATATGTCTTACCCGCTTCTGTCATGTTAAGCACTGGCATTGATTCCTCGTTAAACACTGAGAAAACAGCGGGTCAGGTTTTATTCCAGGGTGATATTCTAACTCGCCTCAACAATAAAATCTGTATATGGCTTTCTTTCGAGTGAAACAGACACTTTCTAAAGCCCTTCTTTATTAAAAACCAACTTTGCGCCGCTCTGTTTGCCATCAACATCCCATTCAACGTTTTACATGTGAAGACATGGAAGATATCTTCTCAATTTTAAACAAGATACTTCTGTTTCATTAAACTCATCAACAACAAATAACCTTTTCATTGTTACGGACTGCACCTTGTTTTCGAGGTTTAAAGCATAGCAGTGGATGGCAGCTTGACGATGAATTGATGATAATTTCCGTCCGTTTCCAGGGCAACACTTCCATCCTGTCGTTCTGCCAGTTCCTTTACGATGGCCAGTCCCAGGCCATTTCCGCCCGATTCGCGGTTTCTTGATGTATCCACGCGGTAAAAACGTTCGAAAATCTGCGGGCGCGATGCTTCAGGAATGAATTGGCCTTGTCCTTCCACTTGCAAAACATAATGATCTTTTCTCCGCTTTCCTTTTAAATGAAGAGTCGTATTTTCGATACCATAGCGAATTGCATTATCCAATAAATTTCCAACGATTTGTTTCAGGGTATCTTCCGTTATATGGAAAGCCGCCTCTTCAACAGCAACTTCTATTTGAATATGTTTTTGATCCAGCTTCATTTGATGAATGGAAACCATATGATTGACGATTGTTTTGATATTTGCGGGATTGCTTGGTTTGGCATCCAAATATTGATTCCATTCCCGCTCCGAAAGATGATGCAGTTGCTCAATTAACTTGCTTAGCCGTTCAGCTTCGCCATGTAGAGAGTGCAGCACATTTTTATCCGGCTCGATGACACCGTTTTTGATGGCTTCCAAATAACCTGTAATATTGGATAATGGCGTACGGACTTCATGGGCTAAATCTGCCGCCATTTTATTGCGAAGCTCTTCACTTCTTTTGATTTTTTTAATCAGACTATTAAAATTTTCAGTGAGAAGCCCGACTTCATTCCTCGTTGTAATCGGAACGAGCCGCATTTCTTCCCCATCGCTCATACGTTTCGTCACATCAGAAAGCATTCGGATCGGAATAATGATTCTCCTGATCCAAATATAATGAATGACAACAGCTACCAAGAACGCAATAATACTTACCCGAATTAAGTAAAAATCCATCGTCTCGTCGAACGATGATTGCATGAATGGCCCGGCAATATTCATGTCATTCGCAAGAAAACAAGCATATTCTTTGACGGAAAAACCGGCAATGATAATGACAACTACAATAACTGCCAAATTGACCCACGTTAACTCCCAAAAAATCCCTGTTCTCCAAATC
This sequence comes from Siminovitchia thermophila, assembly GCF_016909185.1. GTDB lineage: Bacteria > Bacillota > Bacilli > Bacillales > Bacillaceae_C > Siminovitchia > Siminovitchia thermophila. The sequence goes on from NZ_JAFBFH010000013.1 coordinate 84,932, forward strand.
CCTTTCATATACGGTTTATTTGGTGACAAATTTATATCCCACCCCTCTTACGGTTTGAATCATGGGTGCAGAGACACCCCCTTTTTTAATTTTCTCTCGAATATTTTTCACATGAACGTCAATCGTTCGCTCAAAAATATCTTTCTCATGCAGCGGATATAACGTCTGTAGCAATTGTTCTCTTGTCATGACTTGATCAGGATGAAGCATGAGCTTTTTTAAAATGGCAAACTCGGAAGCTGTCAATTGGAGCTGTTTGGAACCGACCCAAACTTCATGTTTGTTCGGCTTTAAGGTCAGATTGCCGAAAGATACCTTTTGACAGTAATGACCGGCTCTCCTCAATACCGTTTCTACTCTTGTGACCAGTTCTTCCGGGCTGAACGGCTTTGTCACGTAATCATCCGCCCCCATCTTCAACCCGTGAATGCGGTCTTTTTCGTGGATTTTTGCCGTGACCATAATAATGGGAACATCACTGACAGCCGTTTCCCGAATATACTCACATACCTCTTCACCCGATTTTTCGGGCAGCATTAAATCCAGGATGACAAAACAAGGCGACTCTTTTTGAAACAGACGGATGGCTTCCGTCCCCGTCGCCGCAGTCACTACATCAAAACCGGCTTTTTGAAAATAAGCCGCCATGAGCTTTTGCAACATTTGGTCATCCTCAACGACCATAAGTGTTTTTGACATGTTCCTCACCCGCTACTGCAATTTATTGACCTCATTCTCCATCCACTGATACGTCATTGGACCAATGATTCCTTGCTGGATCACACCCTCTTGATCTATGATAAAGCTTTTCGGAATAGCGAAAGCTTCAAATTGTTGTCCAACCATCCCTGTTTCATCAAGGGGGATCGTAAATGCAACATTGAATTCATCAATAAATGTTTGTACCACTTCTTTGTTATTTTCCGCAGCAGTTAAGTTGACTGCCACAATCTCGACTCCCTTATCTTTGTAATTCTGATAAAACTTTTGCATATCCGGCATTTCCGCCCGACAAGGAGGACACCAAGTTGCCCAAAAGTTTAATATGACGATTTTTCCTTTATAATCAGCAAGCCGGAACTGTTGTCCATCCAGTGTGGGCAGTTCGATTGCCGGAGGGCGGATTCCTGCTGAAAGGCCGCTTTCTTCTTGACCGGATTCCGCTTGAGCGTCCGGTAACAGGACATCCATTTGACTTTCATCAGCTATTTCATACTTGTCCTTCCCGATATATTCTTTATACAAGAAAATACCCATGAATGCCACTAAGCCGACTAATAAGAGCCATCTCCACTTCATTGCTCATGCCCCCTTTATAAGTTAAAAACGGAAAACCGCGCAAAATAGGCACTTATTTTTGTCATCTGGCCGGTAAAAATCATCAGGCCGAGTAAAATCATGATCGAGCCATTCACAATGGAAAATTTCCCTAAATAGCGATTGATGGATCGAATCATTCGTACCGATTTAGTCATCATGAAAGAAATAAACAAAAACGGCAAAGCCATGCCCAATGAATAGACACCGAGAAGCAGCATTCCCTGCCCTACAGTAGTGCTTGCGCTCGCCAGCAGTAAGATCGTTGATAACGTTAACCCTACACATGGAGTCCAGCCGCTTCCAAATGCGACTCCAACCAGGACAGATGAGAACCAATTTTTCGGCTTTTGCAATTTATGCTCCCATTTCCGATCTTTCATTAAAAAATTCAGTTGGAAGACCCCGAGCATTTGCAGCCCAAAAGCGACAATTAAAATGCCGCTTATATGTTCAATCAACTTTCTGTTTGCTTGAAAAAACTGTCCGACAAAAGTGGCTGAAGCGCCCATTATCATAAATACAATGCTAAAGCCCACAATAAAAGCGATAGAACGTTGGAGCAACAAGCTTCTGTCAACACGCAGCTGCTGGTTCTGAACATTTCCTCCCGTTAAATGCGATAAATAAGCGGGCAGAACCGGAAAGATACACGGCGAAAAAAACGATAACAGCCCGGCTACAAATGCCACCCACATGGAAACCGATTCCATTTTTCCACTCCTCACACATCTTTTTCTACAGTCTGGGTTATGATTGTTAAAGTTTGATGAAGAACTTAAATAGCCTCGGCGCATGTGATTCTTCGGTAAGCCGAACGGGCTTCCTTCCTTAGCGCATCATAAAAGCCAATCAACCTCATGTGAAATTGACCGGCTTTCATGTAAAGTGATATCGTTTTTGAAAATGCCCATCCAACTCATTCATCAAGTTCCGTAAATATACGGCGCAATCGCTCTTTACTGACCGGACCTACAATCTTATGTCGAATAACCCCTTCTTTATCAACAACATAACTTGTCGGAATCGTCTGTGCTTGATACGTATTGCTTACTTCACCCGTCTCATCGAAAACAATCGGGAATGAGAGCTCATTTTGTTTGGAAAATGTCCGGACTGCTTCTTTATTTTTTTCCAAATGCAAGAGATTCACTGAAAGAAGCGCGATATTTTCCTCTTTGTTTTCCTCAAAAAAATTTTGTATATGCGGCATTTCAGCACGGCACGGAGGGCACCAGCTTGCCCAGAAATTTATAAACACATGTTTTCCTTTCAAGTCCGCAAGCGAGAGCTCTTCTCCCCCATCCGTCTTCAATCGAAAATCGGGTGCCCGCTGTCCGGGTAAATGGCCGACTCCTTCCGGCGCTGTGGATGTTTGCTTTTCGCGATCCTCGCTGAAATGCCCAATGAGAAAAAGCCCAATACTAAACATAATAAGCGACATAATCATCTTTTCTTTCATACGTTCTCCTTTACGAGCAAATTGTTGCTCAAAAGAATGGCGCATAATGGAAAAATAATCGCCAGACTCCATTCCGCCAGTGTCAACTCATTCGGCAGTTGAAAGATCATGGCATAGACAATGAAAATTAGTCCCGCTTTTTTCGGCAAGCGATCAAGCGCGTTTCTGTCCCACAGCCATACGATGAATAATGTCGTTGTGAATACAAAGGAAAGGATTATGAAAAGATTTTCCCCTTGGGTAATAGCGTGTAAAAATAAATACAAGCCATATCCTGCTGTACCAAATAGCAATAACGTCTCACTCAACTGTTTGTAAATCTTTTTCTTTTTTGCTTGGCGATACAGATACAAAAAACTTACAAACAGGCCAAGAAAAAACCCTTTCGTGCCGCCGGTAAAATATAAAACGGATGATACATGTGCTTTTACAGTGTCAAAATCAAACACGACAATGCTGAATTTCCACACAACCCCGATGACAAATAAAGCATTGATGATCATTTCCAGCGACTCTTTCTTCATTTGATGGTGTTTTACATAAACGCTCGTTAAAAGCCACCCGCCAACAAGCGAAAGCAGTGCCAATACCCAATGAAGGGGAATCGTGAATGTACCAAATTGCAAGAGTTGCATGACAGTTTCATTCCTTTTTCCAGAATTTCACCTATTATGCGATAGGTATGTTAAGAATGTGTGAATAAAGAAAAAGAACCGAATCATAACTCCAAAGATGGCCTTACGTCATTCGATATCAGAAGTGGTATCACAAACAAAATAAAAAAGTCTGGGACACAACTAAATCAGCTGATGAAAAAACGAACAATAAAGTGAAACTTCATTCAGTAGGGCTCCTACTGAATGTTAGTTGAACCAATCGGCAGTAGGGCTCCTACTGAATGTTAGTTGAACCAATCGGGCATTTAGGTGCCGTTTTCTCACACTTGGACCTTTTGTATTCACTCAGATTTTGAAGGGGGAGTCTTACGGCACCTTACATGCGGGATAAAGTGAAACTTCATTCAGTAGGGCTTCTACTGAATGTTAGTTGAACCAATCGGGCATTTAGGTGCCGTTTTCTCACACTTGGACCTTTTGTATTCACTCAAGATTTTGAAGGGGGAGTCTTACGGCACCTTACATGCGGGATAAATTGTCTCAGTGTATAATGCGCAAGCTTTTAGCGTAGTCAACATATGTAGACTCCTGCGGGAATAGCTCGAGTTGAAGATCCCTCAGGAAAGCGAAATATGTTGAGTAGCGATGATAGGAATTTTTTTTACACAAATAACGGGACAAAACCCTGTAAAAATGAAATAAACCGCATGAAATCAGGTTTAAAAACCTTGATTTCATGCGGCTTGATTCTCACGTTTTTTACGAATATGAATCAGCTTTCAACTTATGTCGCAGTCCCATTTCGTATTCGCTTATGTCCCGGCCTCGACAGTCTTTCCCAAAAACAAATGTAGCGCCGGACTTGTTTTTTGATGAAGCAAGCTATATCAATAGCTTTCATATGTTTTAAACACAATGCAGGACGCCCAAAACATGCAAGCGAGTAAAATGATGCTTGTTACTGCCATTGTCTCAAAGGAGTCCGCCCATTTGCCAGTCATTAACATACTACCCGCTTGATCTTGCGCATTGGCTGGACTCCATCCCATATATTTTGGAAAAAGGGAGCCGGAAAGCGCGATGGCTGCAACTGTAACCAAACTGGCACCAGCAATACCGGCGGCTTTTTTCAGCACTGTTCCTGCCAACAATGTAACCGTCAAGGCAAATAAAATCCATATGCTGTAAGCGGCAAAGCTTTTGATAAAACGGATAAGTGCCACGTCTTTAAATAAGAGATTTGTATAATAATAGGCGAGTCCGTAGCTCAACGCAAACGACAAAAGGTAGAGCAGCGCATGGGAGAGCCACTTGCTTCCGATATAGTGTAAGGCATGTACCGGCCTCGCCATGATGAGTGTCAGGGAGCCGCTGTTTCTTTCATCGGCAATGAGGTTCATAGCGCCAAGGACAAAGATGGCTGTTCCGATCAACCCAAATTGGGACAGCGTTCCTACCAGGACTTCTTCCCCGGACGGCATCGGAATTTGAATAACGGCTCCCTCGGGCAGATTTCCCGCCTTATCCAATATTTCGGGCATATAATACTGGGTGATCGGCTGTGAGATGGCCAGTAAAGATAAAACAACCGGCATCCAGATCAGTTTTTTATCGTGCCAAGCCTCCCGCCACTCTTTTTTAAACAATGTCCAAAAAATATTCATTCTTGAATCAACTCCATATAGGCGTCTTCTAATGTTTGCTCCAATATGGAAAAGCGGGTAATCGTCAACCCGTTCTCCATACATTCTGTCAGCAGGCGGTTGCGGTCATTTGGTTTTTCCAACATAAATTGCGCTGTTTTGGGTGTTGGGAAAAAAACGTCCTTTACATATTTTCTAGTCCCAAGCCACCCCTTCAAGTCTTCTTCTGTTTCGAGAATAAAGGAACTGCCCAGATGGTCCCTTTTTAAAGAAGAAAGAGGACCTGCCCACTTGACCTTTCCATCTTTTAACACGACAATATCATCACAAATTTGTTCGGCATCATGTAGAACATGGGTAGAAAACAGGATCGACATCTTCGTTTTCAACTCATTCATCATCATCAATACATCTCTGCGCCCTGTAGGGTCCAAAGCGGAAACAGGTTCATCCAAAATTAATAATTTTGGTTTATGAAGTAGGGCCTGTGCCAAACCAAGCCTTTGCTTCATCCCGCCGGAAAAGCCGCCGATTTGCTTCTTTTTAGCGTCTTCCAGACCTGCAAAAGCAAGCATCTCTTCCACTCTTTCCCTCAATATTTTTTTCGGTACGCCGGAAAGATTCCCGGAAAAATGCAAATATTGCTCGGCAGTCATCCACGGAAAGAAGGATGGATATTGTGGCAAATAGCCGATGTGCTGCCTATTGATGTTTGTCTTCCCCAAAAATATGATCCTGCCGGAATCCGGTGTTAAAAGGCCGGAAAGCATTTTGAGTGTTGTTGTTTTTCCCGATCCGTTTGGTCCCAATAAAGCGACACATTCCTTTTCTTTCATGGTGATATTTACTTGATCAACTGCTGTATGCAGCTTGAACGTTTTCACCAGTTTTTCCGCTGATAATATCATTTTGCACCCCTACCCTCTTTTTGGCCTGCCAAATACAAAATATAAAACCGGCCCCAGTATACTGATGAATAAAATAATGAGAATCCACAGCCATTTGGGTCCCCTTGTATGTTCTTCCTTTACGCAGCTGATAAGCGCTGTAACAATTAATACGAGATCCAACACAATGAGTGGAATGATCAATTCCCAAGATGGGGTCATGTGTAACTCTCCTCTCACTTTTGTTTTTTACGATAAGGCCTGACGACAAAGAAATAATAAAAGATAGTTGGAAACGGCAATTGAATGAGCCCCCACAGTCCCCAAAACCAGGCATATGCGCCCTTTTTTCTGGCATCCACGAAGAGAAGGATGCTTTGTGTCAGCATAAACGGCGATAGAATCAATAAGACAAGCAGTTTATCAGACTCCATCATCAATCTCAGCCACCTCTGCCGATTCATTCCGGCGTTTTCTTTCCACCATGTAAATAATCGGAACCGTTGCCAAAGCCAATCCCTGAATCCATAAAAATACTTTCGGCAACTTGAATGCGATCACCACATAAGACATGAAAATGACGAGAGCGGTGCATATAAATACGATCAACTCACGCTTCAGCGCTTGCCGGCGTGCTTTTTTACGTTCCATCAAGGCATTCATGATTTGATTGCGACTCGGTGTTGCGGCGTCCTGGGCATTTTCAATTTTTTTCAAGTCTTCGGTGAAATGTTTCATCCACTCTTTGTTCTCCTTCACGTCGGCCACTCCTTTCTTAATTGTTTTAACCCATGATGCACGCGTGATTTTACTGTTCCTTCTTTCAGCCGAAGTATAATAGCGATTTCTGCATACGTGTAACCGTAATAATGTTTTAATAATATCGGTACCCGCATTTCCGGTTCGAGTTCAGCGAACAGCTCCATATTCTCTGTCCATCTCTCTCCGTTCATGGCAAGTTGCCATTTCATTTTCCGAAGGGCTTCAGCTTTTGCCTTTTCAAATATTTTTCTTCGCCTTTTTTCTTTTCGCTGTAAATCAAGAAACAGGCGGGAAGCGATCGAAATAAGCCAAGTAGAAAACTTGGATTCTTCCTTAAAGCTTTGTATGTGAACGTATGCTTTTAGCATCGTTTCCTGGGCCAGATCTTCAGAAACATCCGGCCGGAGGCTCAGCTTGATTAAATATTTATATAAAAATGGATAATTCCTTTGAAATAACGTGGCGAATGCCTCGTCCTTTCCGCTTTTTGCCTCTTGAATCAATCTTTTCTCATCATCGCCCACGTTCAACCGCAGCCAAGCCTCCTTTCTTTCTGCTGTTCTCTCACTTATTATGACGCGCATGCGGACCAAATCGTTCAAAAATAAATAATTTTTTTGGGAATGACATAAAGGATTACAGCGATACAGAATGTAGTATGTAGTGCAAAATGATGCAAGGAGTGGATTTTCGTGAATTCATTACGTCAATTTCAACTGTTTCGCGGCCTCACGCTCCAAGTACTGGAGGATTTGAAAGAAACAAAATGGGATGCACAGCACCCGGGGCAGCCTAATACTATTTGCTGGAATACCGGCCATTTATACATAACGAGCGAGTTCCTCATGAATAAAACTGATCATCATTATGAAGTTCACCAACCGGAATGGAGCGCCTTTTTCGCTCCCGGAACAAGGCCTTCGGATGACGGAAGAACCGCCATCCCCTGCCAACATAATAGAAGCATTGAAAGAACAACAGAAGCAGCGAATCACCGATTATTTTTCCGGCAAACTGCAAAATAAAGCAACCGAAGCATTTGTTATAGCGGTTCAAAGCGTGCGTGGGATATGAGCGAGGATGATTTTTCAACCGATCCCATCTTTTTTAACAACAACATGGATACAGTCGACCTGCTCGTTCAGTTTACCTCCTATCACGAAGGCCTTCATAGCGGGATCATTAAAACTTTGAAAAATATTTTATAAAGTGAAACTTCATTCAGTAGGGCTCCTACTGAATGTTAGTTGAACCAATCGGGCATGTAGGTGCCGTTTTCTCCCACTTGAACCTTTTGTATTCACTCAAGATTTTGAAGTGGTGTATTTGGCACCTTACATGCGGGATAAAGCCAAAAAGGATCCTGTCTTGAAGCATTCATTCAAAACAGGACCCTTTATGAATTTCTACATTAGATGGAGGGAACCAAAATGTTCATTAAGTTTCGATCCCCTCATTGAAGCATTTGAGCTGGATACTGTGACACGCAAGTGATTGCTTGAAAAGGCGAATGCATATCGGCAAATATTCCGCTGACAGTGGCTAGATCGCGCGCTTTAATTTGCGAATATATCCCATTCGTATGAACAGGAAATAAATGACTTGGATGACAAAAAAGCTGCCTAGCACAAGTGTTGATTCTTTTACAAGTGAAAAATCAAACATATTGTGTAATGCCGTCAGTGCCACAGCTCCGTGAATCACCGCCACTAGTATGGGAGCGAAGAACAAAAGGCCAAGTTGGATCGTAACGATTTTGGAAAGCTCTTTATGAGTCAGCCCCAGCTTCCCGATCGCTGCAAACTTGCGCTTTTCCTCATCCAAATCCGTGTAAAGGCGGAAGTATAGAAAGCTGCCTGCGGCGACAAAAAAGACCGCTCCTATAAACAAACCAATAAATAACGTCGCGCCAAACGCTTGATTGATAAAGCTCCACGTAGCGGCAAGCGAAAAGAATTGATAGGGCTCTTCAAATCCTTCGGGCTGAATGGCACTGTTGATCTTTTTGCCAATCTCGCTCGTTTCCTTCCAATCTTTTGTATAAAATGCATAAAAAGTTTTTTGATTTTCAATCTTTGTCAGCTTTTCAAACAAGCGATCATCAACGATGATATAATCTTGATAGTCTGGAAATATACCGGCCTCTTGCGAAGTCGTTTGTTCCAAACTCACTTCATTTTTCTTCAGAACAATCGTCTTATGGCTCTCCTTTTCTACATTTCGTTGACTGCCATTTAATTCACGTTTCGGATAAACGACCATCGCTTCGTTCCCGCTAAGGTTTGCCTTCTTAAGCTCGAATTCACCACTTTGAATAAGATTATTATAATCCGACTCCCTTACAATACTGAGGGACTGATCATATTCCTCACCTGTAGCGAGCAGTTCTTTCACCACGACTTTCGTTTCTTGAAAAGGAATTCCTTCCTGATCCAATTCATCGCGAATAAAAGAAACATGTTCTGTTTCACTTTTGTTCTCTTCCCCTGATACATATTCAAACGCGAAGGGACTTTCCTCCACTAACGAAGTCGTCACCATCGACCGAAAACCGACAAGCGATCCAATAGCGGTAAAAGCAACAGTTGAAACAATGGCAACAAAGAAAAACGTACGCGCATTATCCTTCATTCGGTAGGCAAGGTCTGAAAAAAGCACAAGGTTCGTTTTTTTCCAAAAGAAAGATTGCCTCTTCTTTAAAGCACGGATCACAAAGACACTGAGCTGCGTGAACAAAAAATACGTCCCTATGATGACGACCGTTGTCACCGGGATCATCGCCACCGCCACCCCCAAACCTTTCACAAGCAATGCGGCGACATATCCACCGATGAGCAACACGGCAGCTAAAAGAGAAAGTAGCAACGATCCTTTCGGTTCAGCCTTCGGGACAGAACTTCCTTTCATTAAATCAACCAACTTGCTCCCTTTTAAAATAACAACTGTCGCAAAAGAAATAATCACAAACAGGAAGAGAAATGAAACAAACGTTAAAGCGAGTGCTTTTACAGGAAAGTAGAAAAGTAATGGCTCTTCCAATTCCAATATATTTTCCGCCGCCAACAGCAACATTTTTGAAAAAATAATCCCGAGGCCGATCCCCAATATTGTTGCAAAAAAACCGATGATTACATTTTCGAGGAACACCATTCTGCGGAGCTGCATATTTGTCATCCCATGCATGACAAGCAAGCCAAATTCTTTTTTTCGTGTTTTTAAAAACGAACTCATAGAAAATAACACGAAAATAAAGGAAAAGACATAAATGATCGCTTCCGCAAAATGCAATCCAAGCGAGACGCTTGAATGAATCGTTTCTTTATTAAAAGCGGGGTGAAAGGCAAACATGGCATAAACGAAAAACACCATCACCGCAAACGTGCTGCTTAAAAAATAGCCGGCATACGTCCGTTTGTTTCGCATGACATTATTAAACGCGAACTGTCGAAAGGTCATGCGAATCCCCTCCTAATAGTGATAACACATCAATGATTTTCTGGAAAAAAGCCTGGCGATTGTCTCCGCGATGAATTTCATTATAAAGCTTGCCATCTTTAATAAAAATCACACGATGACAATAACTTGCGGCAATCGGATCATGAGTCACCATCATCATCGTTGTTTGATCTTTTTGATTAATCTCTTCCATTGTTTCCATGACATCTTTTGACGATTTTGAATCAAGGTTTCCCGTCGGTTCATCCGCAAGCAGCATATCCGGTGAATGAATGATCGCACGCGCAATCGCCGTCCGTTGGGCCTGTCCGCCCGAAATTTCATAAATGCGCTTTTTTAGCAGTTTACTGATCCCAAGTTTTTCAGCGACTTTTTGCAACTTTTCTTTCATGACTTTCACTTTTTCACCGTCAAGAGTGAGCGGAAGCACAATATTTTCTTCGACCGTTAATGTGTGAAGCAGATTAAAGTCTTGGAAAACAAACCCAAGCTGCCTACGGCGAAAAAGAGCCAATTGCTCATTTGTCAGTTGAAACGGATTGTTTCCATTGATCAACACTTCTCCTGTTGTCGGCTGATCGATCGTGGCAACCATATTCAGCAGCGTTGTTTTTCCGCTTCCCGAAGGCCCCATAATGCCGACAAACTCCCCTTTATTAATCGTGAAATGAATATTCTCAAGTGCTTTGTAAGGTACTTTTCCGTCATATATCTTACTGAGCTGCTTGACATGTAACATTTCCATGCAAAAAAACCCCTTTCTTAACTCAAGTGTTAAAACTGGCACTATCATAAGCTTAATCGTTAAGCGGGGCCTCCATCTATCGGTTCACCTTTCATTTTCCTTACAATGACGTAAGGTTGTTCAAAACGTAATGCGAACGGTTGTCCCAACCCCAACTTCTGACTCAATATCAATGTGATGGCCGAGGCGTTCACACACTTCTTTGGCCAGATATAAGCCCATACCTGTCGATTCCCGATATATCCGTCCATTTTCACCGGTATAAAAAGGGTGGAACACACGCTTAATATCTGTTTTCGGGATGCCGATTCCTTGATCGCGTATTTCAAGGCAAATCCCTTTATCGCAGTGAAAGCCGGCAACGATTACTTTTTTATTGCTTTCTCCTGAATATTTCACGGCGTTGGTAATGAGCTGGTTCAGGATAAAGGTCATCCACTTTTGATCTGACTCGACTATTAAATCATCAGTCATTTTCACCTCGGGATAAACATGGCTTTTAATAAAAAGCCGCTTATTTTCATGAACCGACTGTAAAGCCAGCTTTTTTAATGAAACACGCTCTACCTTGAAGTCATGTTCAAAGGTATCAAGCCGTGCCGCATATAATACCATTTCAAGTCCTTTTCCAATTTTGTAAGCCTCTTCGCGAATACTGGAAAATTGCGGATTATCTTCTTCCTGAACTAATAATTCGATGACGGAAAGCGGTGTTTTCATCTGATGAACCCATTGATTGATAAATGTCGCGTGTGTATTTCGCTGTTCCTCATAGCTGTTGAGCCGATTGATGTAATAAACATATTGAGATTTCAACAAATTGCCCAGGGCAACGGGAAGAGGAGCATCTCCGTATGTTTGATTGACTTCTTCCAAATAATGAAGACTGGAAGATAATCGTTCATAAAATGCCTTATGACTGATATAGCGATACAATAAATAACAGCCGAAAATAAACAGCCCGATAAACAACGCATAAATAGCAACGGATATATGCCGGTAACCATCAAGCCAAATAATGAACAAGACAGCCAAAAGCTGAACAATGACGACAAACATGAAAGGGATATGATCCCGAATAAACAGTTTCATTTACGCTTCTTCGCCTCCCCATGTGGGAACGATCCGGTATCCTTCCCCCCGTATCGTCTCGATCGCATTGTCAATCCCAAGCTCATTCAGTTTTTTTCGGACACGGGTTATATTCACATTCAATGTATTATCGTCCACAAAAGATTGATCATCCCACAGCTTTTCCAATAAGGTTTCACGACTGACGACTCGCGGACATCGCTTGAGGAGCATTTCAAGCAAAACCGCTTCTTTTTTCGTTACAGAGACTTCCAAACCGTTAAAATGGATTTCCATTCTTTCTATATAAAGGGAGAGTCCCTCCTTCTTTATAATTCGTTCTTCCATTTGCGGCGCATATTCCCCATACGCCCTTCGCAAGTTGCTGCGAATTTTTGCGGTAACAACATCATAATGGAACGGCTTTGTAATATAATCATCCGCACCATGTTCCAATGCCATTATTTGATCCATCTCACCCGAGCGTGCCGATATGAATAAAATGGGACATGTGGACACATTGCGAATTTGTCTGCACCAGTAAAAGCCGTCAAAGCTTGGTAAATTCACATCCAATAGAACAAGATCAGGTTCTTCTTTCATAAAATATTCCAAAATGGCGTCAAAATGGTCGATCAATACAACAGCATAACCATATTTTTCAAGATGGGTCCGCAAAAGATCTGCCAGTTTCGGATCGTCCTCGACAATCATAATTTTTGACATAGTCCCTCTTCCTTTGTTTTCTTTTTATTGTAAATCCAATAGCAGGCGAAATACAAAAAATGGCTCTGCATTTGGCTATACTTGACGGTGTCGTCACGCTTTGAAAACGATGAATGTAACAGCCGGATCATAATAAACCTTTTTTTGAAAAAACTAATAAAGTGAACTCGCTCAACATCTGCTTATATTCTCGTTGACAACAATTGAACAAAGTGAGATCGCAAGCGGGCTTTTGGCAAGCTCAAGCAGCGAGATCATCAAAAAAACTTACAATTGTTCTTAATGCGATGACGATGTGGAGGGAGCTGTCCTTGTCCTGTCGTTTCGCTCGCGCTCGTCATCCTGTAAATCAAAACGCCCGCCCTTGTGCGACATCATCGAAAAAACTTACGGCTTTTTCTTCGTGCGATGCGTTTTGCCGATCCAAGCCAAGCGGGCTTTTACTGGCAGTTGATCCTACACTTACCATTTTCATTTTATCTCGACTTTTTGGAGTGGCGCTTTACTGCCGGTTAAAGTTGATAACATATGGCATAAAGCACTTTTTAATAGATTTGCATCTGTTTTTCAAATATTCTTAAAAATTCTCATCCCTTGAATTGCCTCGCCATCATTGTTAAGGTAAAACATGTTGATAGCAGTCCGAAGCATCTCCATAAATGGAAGGAGAGAAAAAGTTTTGTGGAGTAAAGTCTCTAGTGTTTTTTGGGTATCAACAGCCATACTATTGGTTGCGGTTTTATTCGGGGTAATTGCCCCCAGTCAATTTGAAGCAGCTACTTTTTCTATAAAATCTATGATTACCTCTAGTTTTGGCTGGTATTATTTAATCTTGGTTACTGTCATTGTTGCGTTTTGTCTTTTCCTCATTTTTAGCCCCGTAGGTGCCATCAAGCTGGGAAAAGAAGGGGAAAAGCCCGAATACTCCAAACCAACATGGTTCGCCATGCTTTTTTCCGCAGGAATGGGTATCGGCCTCGTTTTTTGGGGAACTGCCGAACCTATATCCCACTACGCTGATGTCCCACCCATGTCTGATCCTGGAACAGACGCCGCCATTAAAGAATCAATGAGATTTACTTTCTTTCATTGGGGAATTCACGCATGGTCCATATATGCCCTGGTGGGCCTTTGCCTGGCCTATTTTAATTTCCGCAAAGGAACACCAGGCTTGATTAGCGCAACGCTCAGTCCCGTTTTAGGCAAATATGCCCGAGGTCGACTTCCCATGTTGATAGATATTATTGCGGTGACAGTCACCGTTGTGGGAGTGGCGACGACACTCGGTTTTGGCGCTGCGCAAATCAATGGTGGTCTTTCATATTTGCTGGGCATTCCAAACAACTTTCTCATACAACTGATCATTATTGTCATCGTCACGGCATTGTTTTTAATGTCTGCCTGGTCCGGTTTAAGTAAAGGAATTAAGTATTTGAGCAATACGAACATGGTACTGGCGGTCGTGTTATTAGTACTCATCTTTATCCTTGGCCCCAGCCTGTTTATTTTAAACATGTTTACGGATACCGTTGGAGCCTATATCCAAAACATTATTCAAATGAGCTTGCGAATTGCTCCACTTGAACCCGGCTCCCGCGAGTGGATAAACGACTGGACCATTTTCTATTGGGCATGGTGGATATCTTGGTCGCCGTTCGTCGGCATTTTTATTGCCCGTGTATCAAAGGGCCGGACAATTCGGGAGTTTATGATTGGTGTGTTAATCCTTCCGGTCATTGTCAGCTTTATTTGGTTCGCGGCCTTTGGTTCCACAGCAATTGATGTTCAACAGGCCGGCGCTATTGATTTAACAGAATACGCCACGGAGGAAGTTTTATTTGCTGTATTTAATCAAATGCCTTTTTCCGCCATTCTTTCAATAGTGGCTCTCATTTTGATCGGAACCTTTTTCATCACTTCGGCGGATTCGGCAACCTTCGTACTTGGAATGCAGACATCCTACGGTTCTTTAACACCGCCAAACAGTGTGAAGATCGTCTGGGGTATCATGCTGGCTGCCATGGCTGCCATTCTCCTTTACAGCGGCGGTCTGGATGCGTTGCAAAACGCGCTTATCATAGCGGCCTTGCCTTTTTCAATAATCATGATTTTAATGATGCTCTCGATTTACAAGGCTCTGCGCAAAGAGCGGGCCGAGTTAGGTTTGACCAGAAGAAAAAAAATGCAACAAATGTAATCAGCGCGACTCAAAAAAAGCTGATTTCCGCTTTAAGGGAAATCAGCTTTTTAAGTTATATATTTATTTTACGATTAAAACAGGTGCCTTCACTCTTTTGGCGACTTTATGGCTGACGCTGCCAAGCACCATTTCCTGGAGTGTATTGAGCCCGCGGCTACCGACAATCACCATATCACATGAGCTTTTATTGGCATATTCCACGATCGCCGGTCCTGGATCGCCATGGAGCATGGTGAGTGTATGGGAAATGTTGGCATTCTTGAAAACTTCTTCTACAGGAATCAATTTTTTCCTGCGTTCCGCTTCCAATTCTTCAATATTTTGGCTCTGAAGCACCTCACTTTTCGCTTTTGAAAAGTCTACTACGTAAATAATTTCTACTTCAATACCTTCGGACATTTGCGCAAGTAGTGCCGCTTTCTCTGCTGCACGGAGCGAATTATTGGATCCATCAGCAGCAACTATTAACCTTTTTAACATGTTGATCTCCTGCCTTTGTCTATTCATGGCCTTTACCAACCATGCGATTTGCCAGTTTTTTGGAGGCGGCCGGTATATCAAAACCAGCCAATGTGGATGATTGCCAATTTCGGGATTCTAGTATATCGTGATCATTCTATGTAAGCCATCCTCAGTTGATTTAGAAACATCACAAGAAAAACGATATACTATTCTATCATCCATTTGGAAAACTTTTACCAACGGTTAACATCATAACATACAGCGCTCTACATTTCATCACCCATGAAAAAAACCCCGCTTTATTTCAAACGGGGTTCGTTGTTTGTTCACATTTTATCAATCATGCAAAGGCTTGACCCGTTTCATATTGATCGTCTTCTAATACGAGAATGCCTTTTTTCTCAGGTGCATTTGGGAGACCGAGCTCACGTGCCGAGCAAATCATTCCGCTGGAAGCCACTCCCCTTAACTCCGCATCCTTGATAACCATGCCGCTTGGCATGACGGCACCCACTTTGGCCACGACAACCTTTTGGCCTGCTTCCACGTTGGGAGCCCCACAAACGATTTGCAGTTCTTCCGACCCGACATCGACGAGACAGACACTTAGTTTATCTGCATTCGGATGCTTTTCTTTCTGTTTAACGAACCCGACAACAAACTTTGGTGAAAGATCTGCTTCCAACTTCTCTTCCATTCCGTTTTCTGCCAGCGCCTTCTCGATGTTCTTCACCAATTGCTCGGTCAGTTCCACTTTTCCATTTGCATCAATATCTATGTATTTGGATGCGTGAAAAAGGTTGAACCCTCCTGTTACATTCGTTTCCCCGTCAAAGATCCGGACCGCATCCCTTTTTCGTTCAAATTGAAACTTTTCCCGGTCTACATCCTTCAACACGATCATTAACGTATCGCCAATTCCTTCACGGTTATAAAATACATTCATGTATTGTTCCCCTTTCCATTGTCTACTCTTCTATTTTTACCCATAATAAATATCGGCTCAAGTTTGCCTTTTTCATATATAAATGAGAGCGCCGTAATGGGTACAAGGCCATTTGTAAAAAAGCTCATCGTCATTTGCGCCAGTACATCGTAGCCGGTCTCATTCCGCAAGTCGGCGATGATGAGAACATCTTGATGAGGAACCGCCACAGCCATTTCCCCTTTTATATTTGTTGCCGTTTCTTCTAAAAACTTTTCGTTTAATATTCGGCTTGCGTCGTATCCGTCATTTGTATTCAGAAAGTAGAACTCGTTTCCGGCCACCTCGTCTTTTTTCATGGCCGTCGGAAGCGAGCGGACATTGAATCGTGCCATTTCCCGGATTTCGTGCGGATCGAGACCCTCTTTCTGTATAAACTCATCATCAATCAGGCGATATGTTTTTCCAAGGTCGAGCGCATAATACACTCTTGTCTCTGCCGTATGCTCATCGGTAAGAAACTTATTGCCGTCTTCGGATTCAACGGGAAATGAGGTGGAGCGAATCACGGGAAAAATATTTTTTTCACTTCCGGCAACAACTTGTTCCCGATCCATGACACCAAGCGCTTCTTCGGCGTAATAAACGACTTCATCAATCGCTTTTTCCTTGCGCTCATGCCATTTGGCAACGATTCCCGGCAAGGAAATATCAATCCCTTTGCCATTTTCCGCATTTTCAACACGCAATAATTCTTTTTTTCGATCATATGTAATCGTCCGGCCTTCTTTGCTTAGCCGCGCCTCAAGCTCTTCTTTTAGTTTTCGCTCATTCATTTTCAATGAAAGACCCTCCCTGGGTAAAATACGCTACCATCCATCATACATCAAAATGACACGGGCTAAAAGAATGAACGCTTTACTCTTTTTTCGTATTACACCACTCAACCATGAAATGCAACAAAGTCTTCGTAAACTTGCATAACTGTTCAATGTTTATTTTTTCATCCACGGAATGAGCTTCTTCCACTGTTCCCGGCCCGTAAATAGCTGAAGGGATTCCCGCTTCCTGGAACCAGCCTCCATCCGTAACTGTTTTGGACATCCCTGTTTTTGCAGCCGTTTGCCATACGTGTTGATGAGACTGCTGCAGCCTCTTAATCGCGGGATGACTTTCGTTCAGCTCCAGAGCCGGAAAAATTTCACCCTTTTCCTCAATCATGGATCGGCCACCCCAGCGGAACTGCGGAGGATTGTCTTTTAGCCAAGGGTCAGCCTCAGCGACACGGCGAATATGGCTTTCGATCTCAGCAGTAACAGACTCATATGTTTCATTCGGATAATAATGAACGGTCACCCACAAACGGCATTCATCTGCTATAAATGCGGGATGCCTTCCTCCTTCAATTACGGCTGGATTAATGGTGTTCGCCCCAGCCGGAAAGCCCGGATAGTGCTTGGTTATCGCCCAATGGCGTTCTAATTCCTGCAACCCGGCAATGATTTTCATCATTTTTTCTATGGCGCTCGCTCCATATACCCCACCGCCGGCATGAATCATATGTAGACGCATAGCATCGTGGAAAACCTCACGGCTTTTCACGGTGATCCAGCCAGTTATCACTCCTCCCTGCCCATGGATTTCACTATCGCTCACATCCATGACAAGGGCAAAATCACCTGAGTATCCCCGTTCAATACAAGAAAGTGTTCCGGCTTCTCCCACTTCTTCCCCAATTACCGACTGGAATTGCAAATCGCCTTTCAGCTCAATACCATGCTCATTCAACAATTTAAAAGCAAAAAGCGCTGCCGCCATTGCTCCTTTCATGTCCGCAACGCCCCGGCCATAAGCAAAACCGTTCTTGGTTATCATGTCAAAAACAGGGACAGTCCATTCACTTTGATCCCCTACTTCCGCTACATCAATATGGCCATTGATAATCAAACTGTTGTAACGCTCCCCCTCGGTTCCCTTTTTGATCCCAACCACATTCGGATCATTCTCGTAAACGTCCCAGCTATCTGTTTCGAAGTGTACCCGCTGTAAAAACGATTCAATATATTGTTGGACTTCCCTCGTATTCCTCGCAGGAGGACTAACCGTTGGATAACGAACTAAATCCTTTAAAATATCCAGCAATTCACTTTGCCTCTGATCAACACTTGCGCTCAAATCATTTTGTATACTTAGCATGATGATTCTTCCTTTCTATATATGGTGAAAATCCCTGGCGAGTGCGCCTTAGGCCGATGATTCCCCGTCACAACTGGCATGTCAACTACATAGAGCTACTTCCATCCCTGACACTTTATTACGTTCCAAACGTGAAAAAAGCCGCTCTTCACGCAGGAAGGCAGCGGCTTTTAAAACAATGACAAAGCAGCCTGCTTCCCTACGCCAGCATAAACCGGATCAGGTTCAAAGGGTTTACTTCTCAGCCGTCAAGGCTCCCCCAGCAGAAAATATTTCCAATATTCTTCTATCATCATCTATCTTATCATAATATTACTGATTGTACACAATACCGGAAGGCGCCGCGCATTGAAGCATGAACGATCACAAAGCGCTCGGCCATCGAAAGAGATTGCGATACATAAAAAAGTGAAGCACGCTTCCTTCCAACCGCAAGCTTTTGAAAAAAACTGTCCAGCGTTTAACAGCTCCGGCGAATTCTTGCCGACTTTCGCTGAAAGCTGAGCGAAAAAGCGCTCCTTCACACTTACTCAGACAGGCCGTTTATAAAGTCCTCGATTTCTTCCAGCGTTTTTCTGTCTTTGCTTACAAACCTTCCTGCTTCTTTCCCGTCATGGTATGCGACAAAACTTGGAATACCAAAGATATCCATTTCTTGGCATAGTTCAAGAAATTCATCCCGATCGACGTATACGAAATGATATTCCGGATAATCCGCTATTAACCGCGGCAATACAGGTTCAAGCACCTTACAGTCCGGACACCAGTCGGCGGAAAACATAAAGATGGCACGTTCTTCATTCTTCAATTGCTCAAATTGTTCTTTTGATTGCAGTTTTTCCATATTACTTCCCTCCAGCATTTATAAGCATCTGGCCAGGTTTAATCCAGCCGCGCTTTCTCATATATTCTGATATGATTAAGCTTATCACAGCCGGACCAATAACATGGAGTACAATGACTTGGATCAGAACACTTGTTGAAAATCCCATCGTTGTAAATGTCATGATCTGCCCGACAAAACCGCTCGTTCCCATACCGGCTCCAGCGGCATTGCTGGTCATTCTCCATACGGTCGCCCCAATTGGAGCCAATAGGATGCCGGCAACTGTCGGTGGAATTAATATAAGCGGATAGCGAATAATATTCGGAACCTGCAACATGGAAGTCCCAATCCCGATAGCAAGCAAACCTCCCACTTTATTTTCCCTGTAGCTTGCCACCGCAAATCCGACCATCTGTGCACTGCAGCCAATCGTGGCAACGCCGGCGGCAAGTCCATTCAAATCAAGCATCAAAGCGATAGCCGCACTGGAAATGGGAGCCGTGAGAGCAAGTCCCATCAATGTGGCGACCACTATCCCCATGACGATCGGACGCTGGTCTGTAGCCCACATGATCCAGCTTCCGAAGACCGTCATAAATGTCGAAATGGGCGCTCCCACGAACTTTGCCACGGCAAATCCGGTAAAAATAGTAACAAGTGGAGTAACAATAATATCAACTTTCGTCTCCTTGCTAACCATTTTTCCAATTTCCGTTGACATTAACGCGGCCACATAACTTCCTGCGGGACCGCCAAATTCAGCACCGGCCGCACCAGTTGCCACTGCCGCAAAAATGACTAAAGGTGGCGCGCCAAGCCCAAAGGCAATCGCCACTCCGATTGCCGGCCCCATTAATCCCATCGCCATTTCGCCCATTTCAACGAAAAATGGCCATCCGAGTTGTTCACCAACCGTTTTCATAATCAAACCGATTATCAAAGAAGAAAAAAGTCCGAGCGCCATATAACTTAACGCATCAATTACATAAGCTTTTGCAGTTAAATGGACACCTTTCCTGTCGAGAAATTGTTTCAACGCCAAATCCTCCTGTAAAAAAATAAATACAAGTCCACTTAACTAGTGTAAAGACAACTGTATTTTTTGTCTATCTTTTATTTCATATTTTTCCCCATAAACAAAGAAAACACCCCCACACAATGGGAGGTGCCAATAGAAAGATTATGATTCAACAATATTGATATACATCTCCTCTGCTGGAGGAGCTTTTTCCACATAATCCGTATCTTCCAGCCACTGGATGACTTCATTCCATAAATCTTCCGACTGACTTCCAAACGCTTCGTTTTCCTTTTCCATTTTTGGAAGCAAAATATTCAAGCTTTCCTGTTCTACTTCTTTGTTGAGAGGAAAGTTTTCATCGTCCTGATTGTTTAATAAAATTTCCAGCGCTTCTTCCGGGTTTTCTTTCATAAACTCATACCCTTTTGAAGCTGCCTTCCAAAAAGAACGGATTGAATCTTCTTTTTCTTTCCATGTATCATCATTTGTGACAAACACCAGCTCGTAGTAACTTGGAACACCATAATCTACTGGATTAAAATGCTCCGTTTCTACTCCTTGGTTGGCAAGCATAGGGACTTCATGATTGATAAAAGCACCGGTAACCGCATCCACCCGCTTTGTCGCAATCGCCGCATTCAGCTCAAAACCGACGTCCGTCATCTTCACCTTGCTCATATCTCCGCCATCAGACTCCACGATTGTTTGTACGAGCGGTTCATTATGCGGCGTTCCCGGCCAGCCGACTGTTCTTCCTTCCAAATCTTTCGGTCTCTTTATATCACTGTCTTTCAAATAAATAATATGATTGAGCGGACTTCTGACAATCGCAGCGACCGATTTTACCTGTACCCCATCAGCCCTTGCCGTTATCACATCAGATTGATAACCGATGCCAAGTTCAATATCTCCTGTAGCTGCCAGATTAATAGGGTCCGTTGGATTGGCAGGAAAACGGATGTTCACATCCAGTCCTTCCTCTTCAAAAAAACCTTTTTCCTTTGCAGCATATAAATAACTATGGACGGCGTTGGGATACCAGTCCAGCATAATGTCAAAAGATTGTAATTCTTTATCCGTTTCCTTCGTTTTATCTGGGCTGGAAGCAGTTTCCCCCTGTTCTCCCCCACATGCCGAAAGCAGCATTACAGCGAATAATGCGCAATAGAATACAATTCTCTTTCTCATTTTATATTTCTCCATTTCATCGTTATTTTTTCAAGCCAAGCGACAAGCAAAAACAACATAATGCCCGTCAGCGATAAAAGAACGATTGGCGCAAACACTCCGGCTCCATCAAATTGTGTCATCATTCTTCGACTAAAGTATCCAAGCCCCTTGTCAGCTCCCAGCCACTCCCCGATGGCCGCTCCGATGACGCTCAATGTAACGGCTACTTTTAATCCCGAATAGAAATGGGGTAATGCCGACGGAAGCTCCACCTTATAAAATATCTGTCGTTTTGTGGCCCCCATCGCTTGAAGTGTTTCTTTTAAGTGAATATCGGCCGACCGCAGCCCGTCAAACGTATTAACCGTAATCGGAAAAAAAGTGATGAGCACGGTCACAACGATTTTGCTCCAAAGGGAATAGCCAAACCAAAGGACGAATATCGGCGCAAGCGCAATAATGGGTATCGTTTGCGAAGCGATAAGCAAAGGGAAAAACGCCTTCCTTACAATATCACTCTTATGCATCCAGATGGATAAGCCGACACCAAACACCAGTGACAATAAGAGGCCAATCAGCATGATCAGACTTGTGGACGGCAAATGTCCAACAAAAAGAACGCTTCTGAGTTCCCACAGTCTGTCCACAATTTGTAAAGGTGATGGCAGGATAAAAGGCTTTCCATATAAGCGGGCGCCAATCTCCCATACAACTAAAAGCAATAATACGAGCAGGATCGATAAGCCGTATTTTTTTAAAAAAGTCATAACGTCACCAATTTTCTTAAATCAAGCAATAATTTTTCTTTTAATTCGGTGAAAGCAGGATCTTTTAAATCCTCGACCATCCTCGGCCTGTCAAGCGGAACCAGAATTTCTTCCAAATGACTTACCGGCTTTTCGCTGAATAATAGTACGCGGTCGGAAAGAAACAGCGCTTCCTCAACATCATGAGTAATAAACAAAATGGTTCTCCCCGATTCAGCCCATTGATCAAGCAGCCATTCATGCATGACCGTTTTTGTAACGGCATCAAGTGCGCTGAATGGCTCGTCAAGTAGTAATAAGTCAGACCCGCCCAACAAGGCACGCAGAAACGAAACACGCTGCCGCATCCCTCCGGACAATTCATCGGGATAGCGATGCTCAACATCCTTCAAACCAAATGCTTCCAGCTTTTTAATGACCTCGGGCCACACTTCTTTTTTGCTGAACCCTTTTAATATAAGTGGCAAGGCGGCATTATCAACGACTGAAAGCCATGGGAGCAGCCCATCCTTTTGAGACATATATCCGACGTGCCCTTGCCTGTCGGCAAGCTCCTTTCCATTCACCAAAATGCGTCCGCTGTTTTGCTTCTCAAGCCCTGATACAAGTCGGAACAGTGTACTTTTCCCCGCACCGCTTGGACCAACAACACTTACAAACTCGCCTTTTTTCACTGAAAAGCTGACATCTTGAAGTACAGCCTGGTGTACATTCGAGTCATAAGCAAAAGATACTTGTTGAAAAACAAGAGCTTCACCCATCTTAAAAACTCCTTTCTTGAAATGGTTGCTTATGAGCCCTCCTTTCTTTTTTTTCGAGAAATACAAGGCACCATGCATGAAAAAAGAGCCCTTCTTAAAAAGAAGTGGCTCTGACCCATCTAATAAAAGGCATGCGTAAACAAACATGAGAATATGAATACGCATCTTCTCCACTTCCCTGCGCTAGCATTACCTAGATCAGGTTAAAAGGGTTGAGGAAATCCTCTCTCAGCTTTTGGCACCCCTAGTGTTTCCCGTATGTAATTAACATTCCTGCCCCTATATATATATCCTATTTATTCAAAAAAAGCAAATAGAGTTTGCAAGAAAAAAGGCGTAGTTGATGGTATGATAAATGTAAATGCAAAGGAGGAGAGAATATCGTGAGATTAACCGTATATTTGGCTGGAGAAATCCACAGCACATGGCGCGAGGAAATCAAAGAAAAAGCACAAGCCCTCAAGCTGCCGATCGACTTTGTCGGGCCAATGGAAGATCATGACCGCTCAGACGCCATTGGTGAAGAAATTCTTGGAGAGCAGCCCAATGCCATCTACCGGGACGCGGCAGCTTCCAGCTTTAACAATCTAAGAACACAAGTCCTCATGCACAAATCAGACCTCGTTATTGCCCTGTTTGGAGAGAAGTACAAGCAGTGGAATACGGCCATGGACGCGAGCGCTGCCGTCGCATTGGGAAAACCGCTCATCTTAATCCGTCCGGAAAATCTCCACCATCCGTTAAAAGAGTTGTCCCGAAAAGCTAACGCAACAGTGGAAACAGTGAACCAAGCAATAAAAGCGCTCTCATATATTATTGAATAGGTCCCTATCACCTGAAATTTGTTGAATAGAACCGATAGCAAATAGACAATAGAAATGAGAATACAAACGGTTGTCCACATTGTACTTATCCTTAGGACATGGACATAATTAACGGAAAATATGAAACGCGCAGGGAGCAGTTACAAACTGTGTCCCGCGCGTTTCTCTACTTCTTGACGTAATGTTTCTTTTCTCTTTGCCCGATCAGCAGCTTTATAATATGTTTGAACATTTCAGCCCGTTCAATTCGCCCATTCGTGAAAATGCCGATTGCTCCTTCATTGGAACTGATCCCACTCCGTTTGCTATAATCGTCCATCACGGGCCCCAACTCTTCTCCCATGCGCAGGCGACCCGCAATTTCCTCCGGCAGCAAAATTCGGGCTCCTCCAGCAAGCAGCGGCTTTTTTCCTTTTTCAGCCAATGCTCCCCAATTGCACAAAAATAACCCAAAAGTAGCTTCCGTAACACCGCCTTCCAAGCCAATTGCCACATCAGCTTTACTATTTTCCAAACAAAATTCGGCACGATGGATGGCCCCGTGTATCGTTTCTTCATCGGAAAAAGGCATGGCACTTACATGCGATGGCGCATCGACCGGCACAATTTCGGCTTCTATTTCCAGTTCTTGAAAAGCTCTCTGTACAGCTTTTAATTTCGCCTTGTTTTGTGAGCCAACAGCAACAATCATAAAGCCACTCCTACTCTACTGATCTTTTCTAAATGCGATTATTGTTGTCGAATCGTCTTCACTGCCGACCAATCACTTGCTTTTACAAGACGAACGAGCAGTTCTTTCGCCGCCGCATAGTCATCAACATGAACGATCGACGCATGTGTGTGGATATAACGTGCGCAAATCCCGATCACCGCACTAGGCACCCCTTCGTTGGAAGTATGTACACGGCCCGCATCTGTTCCTCCCGGGGAGACAAAATATTGGTACGGAATGTCATGTGTTTCGGCCATGTCCAAAACAAACTCCCTCATCCCTTTAAGCATAACCATTGAGCGGTCAAAAATTCTAAGCAATGCCCCTTTTCCAATGTGGCCGAATTCTTTCTCATCTCCCGTCATGTCGTTGGCCGGACTCGCGTCAAGTGCAAAGAAGAGATCAGGCTTAATCATATTCGCGCTTGATGCCGCGCCACGAAGACCAACTTCTTCCTGAACCGTAGCACCGGAGTAGACAATATTTGGCAGTTTTTCATTTTGCAGTTCTTTTAACAGCTCGATGGCCAGCCCGCATCCGTAACGATTATCCCACGCCTTGGCCATCACTTTCTTCGAGTTGGCCAGCGGCATAAATGGACAGACTGGAATAACTTGTTGTCCCGGTTTAATCCCTATCTTTTCGGCATCCTCACGATCATCCGCCCCAATGTCAATGATCATATTTTTGATCTCCATTGGTTTTTTCCTTTGTTCCTCGGTAAGCAAGTGCGGCGGAATAGACCCGATAACTCCCATTACCGGCCCGTCGTCAGTGATGACCCGAACCCGCTGGGCAAGCATTGCCTGATTCCACCACCCACCCAGAGGCTGAAAACGGATCATCCCGTTTTTTGTAATTTGTGTCACCATAAAGCCAACTTCATCCATATGACCCGCGACCATTATGTTAGGACCCGATTTGTCGCCGGTTTTGATCCCAAAAATACTGCCCAGCCTGTCTTGTACTACCTCATCAGCATATTTCTCAAGCTGTTTGCGCATAAATTCCCTGACTTGGTGCTCATTTCCCGGTGCGCCCGGAAGCTCCGTCAGCGTTTGAAAAAGAGCGAGTGTATCTTTCTCCAATTCTTCAACCCCTTTTCGGATATTTATTTCATTTTACCATTAAATCGTTTTTGTCAGAAATAGGAATCCTGTGATTTATGGTCGAACTGCCTGTCTTCTTCCTGTATACTTAATGTATGGTGATATTTTGGAGGTGCAGAATATGAACTGGAAAACATTTGTACTTGGAGCTGGCGCCGGGGTCATTGCGGGCTATTTTGCAAGTGAAGCCGTAAGAAAAAATTGTCTTGTACCAGAAGGAAAAGTATTGGCAGATGTGAAAAACGCTTTTAAACAAACAGGTGAAGTGGACGGATCATGGATTAAGTTTAAACCAGAAGAGTTTGAAAAACACGGAATTAAAACAAAGGTGTACCGCGGCGGCGTTTCCCATAAGCAAAATGGGAATTCACAACAGTTTGAGTTCATCGCTGACGCGTACACTGGAAGTGTTATAGACGTATACCCGGTATCACATTAAGAACTACATATTCATAGTCGAAAAAAGGGATGGACAGCGAAAAAAATGTTTCGTTGATCCATCCTTTTATTTAAGCACACGCTTCCCGGGAAAATATGATGAGAGCTGGAAAGCAGGTGGCTGAAAAATGGGCGAAACGGGACTCACCCGTTAAAAATATTCCTCCCTCAATATATGGTCAGGTTTCCTCTTTGAAGTTGGACTGTCGACATTTATTGTGAGACTGTATTTCACCAGCTTTTTGCATTGACATCATTTTTACGATCATAATGATGCACCAATTGGGGCCTTCGCCGGCGATGCAATACATCTCATCATTATAAATGAGAGATGTTTGCCCCTTCATTTTTGGGAGGGGGAGTTATATCCACTTTGCCGGATTATAGGGTTTTTGGCATCCAACTTTACAACATTTTTCCAAGTCTGCCCTGAATGAATGTTCGGTAAACATACTTTCGTAATTTGGTTCAATATATGGAATTTACACCAAAAATACGGAAAACATCCACAAATAATTTTCGTTATTAATTAAAGCCGATTTTTCCTATGTCAAAAATTCTCGGCTTCTACAATTTTTTATTCCAGTTATGATGAAAAGTAATATTTTCTCTCCTATTCTTGGTGTGCTCTTTTCTAAAATAGAGAACTGTGACTGTTAACAATAGAAAAAGGGAAAGAAATCCAAATGTAATGACGACCTTTTCAAACCCTATCATATCGAGTAATAAACCTATGGACACCATTGATATTTGTAATAATGTTCTATCAATCATAGATTTAAACGAAAAAAAACGCCCATGGAACTCATTATCAATCGTTTCTTGGCTTAGAGTATTAAAAACAGGATTAAAGATCCCATAAGAAAAACCAAATAATACAAAAGCGATAATTGGAAATAACAAAATATTAGAAAATGAAAGTAAAAACTGAACGATTACGATAAAAAAACTAGTAACCAACAAACTATAAATACGGGTTTTATGATTAATTTTCTTACTTATAAAAGTGCTGGAAAGGATGAGAGAAATGCCTTCAACAGCGTATAATACACCTTTAATAGAAGGATTGTTTTGAATAGAACTAATTTCAACTATAAATAAATTAAAACCCGCAATAAAAATGGTAGGAATTATAGATAAAAGTAGCATCATTTTAATATCAAATCTTTTTGATATTACTGAAAATACTTCTTTGAATTCAACCTTTTTCTTTTTCTCCCTTATAAAGCCAGCATCTTCAATTTTTAATAAAAATGTGATCATGAAAACAAATAAGAAAGCTCCAAATGAAATAGCATAGAGTAAATATAATGAAGCAACAGTTAATAATAATCCACCCATAGTTGCTCCAAAAATTCTTGATAGAGTTACAATATTCAAATTCAATGAATTCGCTATAATCAGCTCTTTTTCTTCAGTGATTTCAACTATAATAGCTTGTAATGCGGGTTCAAAAAATGAAGCTGAACAGCTTACACCAATACTATAGGCCAACATCCACCAAACGGATTCCGTCATTAACGCAATAAACATAAATCCAACAGAAATCATTCTCAATATACCGACTGTTAATAAAATATGTTTTTTGGCTACACCATCTATTAATCTGCCAGCATAAGGACCAATTATTACGCTAAATACACTGCCTGCCACCAAAAATATAGATTGTAAAAGATGTGATTCCACATTTTTTTGTAAAAATTGTAGATTCCCAATCAGTCCAATCCATAATGCTAATTGAAATAGTAATTGACTCGTCAGTACTATTACTAAATTGCTGTTGTTAAGTATTGTTTTTTTAAATTTCATTACTTAACTCCTTCACAAACCTTAAATCCCGTCCCATTTCTAGAGATTCATTTGATCTATATCCAATTCCTGAAACTCCTAGTACAATTTCTTGATCAAAATTGATTTTTAGTTCTTCTTCGACATATTGATCATTTAAGTGACCTGAAAAAAAGCATCCCAGCCCCAACCAATTTGCTACTAGAAAACAGGTTTGACTTAAATGTCCCATGTCCATCATTAGCACTCTATATGTTCTAGGACTTTGATATTTCCACATAGATCGTTCAACACAAGCTGTATAAAAAAATAATACAGAAGCACGTTTAACATAATTCTGTCCCGCAACCATATCAACAACTTTATCAATCATATCATGTTTATGTATAACTTCGAGTTCGTGATTTTCTACTGAGTAATGATATAGCCCGTTTTCTAAACCATTAACATTTAATATGACTGGATAAACTTCAATTGGGTGTCTACATCCTCCTGAAGGGCTAGTCTTAAAAAGAAGGTTATCTATTCCAATCTCATATTTGCAACTCTGTGCTCCATAAGTTAGATATAACATGGTAGAAAGGTTATTTAAAGTAATAGGTTCCTCATTAAAAGAACGTACTGTTTGACGACCAAGTAACGTTTCTAAAAATCCCGCTTCTCTTTTGTAAGAAGGCAACGGCAATTTGATTTTTTCTGCTCCATCTATATTTTTATAGATACTAGGTGGATTCTCTTTTTTCCTTTTAACACTTAATCGTTTATATTGGTCATTTATATCAGTATATTGATCTTTATGTAAAAGCCGAGTATTATAATGAAAATATTTGCAAGAAAAACCCCAGTTTTCCCAAAACTCCAGTTCTTTTTCCTGTTTATGTTCTTCGGAATCTCTTTTAATTAAAATTTTTGACTCTTTTAACTGAAAAAGAGCATCTTTCAAAAATTCTTCGGAAAAATTGTTTGTATGATTTAATAAAGTAAAAATTTCATTTTCCTCTTTCCACTTAGAAAACAATTCAAGAATAGGATAGATTGAAAAATCTAGGCTTCTTTGCTGATGATGTATAAAATCATCACTAATAAAATGCCCGTTTTTCCAAAAAAAGGCCATATTACTGTTAACCTTTAGTAACATTTCCATCCTCCTAACTTAATTAACTGTAAAAAGGAACCAATGGCTGGCAGAATATTGATGCCAACCATTGGTATTTTGCTTAATTCTCAGGAGATGTTTCACCGTACTCTGCATTGATACGTTGATCGTACTCACTTTCAAATGGTTTGAAGATAGACAATGATACCACCTCCATTATAGATAATATGGATATTTTCTCATTTTCTGCATTTTTTGTAAAGTGATTTTTCTAAAAAAACAAAATAATAAATCTTTTGGACTGCTTTAATTCGGGTTAGTATGGTTAAAAACTACTACGTAAATACATTCACATCAACTTGTCTTGTCGCATGAATTTTTCTTGCCGTTTGGCAGACGATTAAATCCAAATAATCGTTTTTGGTATTCTTGACAATCTCATTTCTTGGTCGAAAGCAGAGGATAACTTATTAAATAATTGGGAGATGTCGCACAGGGAAGCCGGACTTTTTTTATCCGGCTGGCACTTGAAGAGCTCATCGTCTAGGAACGTCTTGAAAAGGTTTTGCCGGATACCTTGTTGCCATGTTCCATTTGTTTATTGGGCGGCTATTTTTATCCTATAAACTCAAAATGGCTATTTTTTAGTCAAAAATATAGGTTGTTCAGTATTCCTAATTATTTTACCGGACACTCTTTTGGTCTTCCTGCCCCTGAGACACGTATTCGGCATCTCTATTAATAGCTCCTCCACAAACCAGACAAACGTACAAGCAATGGATTAAAGCAATCTGCACAAGTTTACAAGCATTGAAAATGACAGAACACACGCTCGCCAAGAAACACAACCAAGACATCTTTTCATGCGCTCTTTCCATTTACCTCCGGCTTTCAATCCACTAGTGTTGCATACTATTGTTTCAGAATTTTGACACGAAAAAATAAAAAAATCCTTTATAATAGATGGAGAGGTGAAAGCCTGTCCAAATCCATTACAAAGGAAATATCCCTATGGACAAGCATACACTATTCACGTCATTTGGTAAATGGGTGAAGCCCATCACCGACCAATTATTTGGCGATGGTGCTTTTCATGCCCCACAAGATCTGTATACAAAGAAACTGACTACCACAAAGTACTTGCTTTTATTCCTATATGCCCAGATGCAAAAGCGCGAGGGATTAAGGGCAATCAGCGATGATCTATTAATGAAAACCTTTCAAAAGGAATTGGGTTTAGATTCAATCAGCGCCTCGCAACTTTCGAGAAAAAACAGGCAGGTTGCCTTTTGCACATCTGGCAATCCCTGACGCAACGTGTTCGCATGGCTTCCGTCGGCCGAAAGAGACATATTCCGAATGTAAAGCTTCTGGATTCATCAACTATTCCACTCAGCCTCAACCTGTATGAATGGGCCGCGTTTCGTTCAACTAAGTCCGGACTCAAGCTTTATTTACTGGTTGAGTTTATAAGTGAACAGGATATCCATCCTGAGAAGCTTACAGTGACACCTGCGGAACGGTCCGATGTGCTTGAAGCGCCACGTTTTATCACAGAACCGGGTGTAACCTATGTGATAGACCGAGGATATTATGACTTCCGTTTGTTTGACCAGTGGTGCAAGGATGGTATTTTCTTTGCGACCAGGATAAAATCCAATACTGTGGTGGATATCAGGGACTTCATCTATGAGGACCTGCAACAAAACGGTTTCCGTGAATCCCTGGTTATTATAGGCTCAGCCCAAAAGAAAATGGAAAATCACTTGAGGCTGGTTGAATTTTATAACGATACCGGAAAACTGTATCAAATCGTAACCAACCGATTTGACCTGCCCGCATCGCGTTGGCAAATTGAACTGATGTTCAAATGGATGAAGCAGCATTTGCAGGTGAATCATATTCACAGCCGGACAGAACAGGCTGCGTGGAAACAGCTTTACATCGCCATGATTGCTTATAGTTTACTGTTACTTCTGCGGCTGGAAACCAAAACAAGGCTTACCTTATATCAATTGTTCACAAAGTTGAGAGCCTTGCTTTTCTCTGATTTTGAGGAACTATTGGAAGTTCTTCAACCTACATAAGTGGACAGCGTCACCTTTGCTTGAGATTTGTCCTTTTGGCAGAATTTAAAGAAAGTGTGATTCAGAATATTATTTAAATTATTTTAAGCTATTTAATGCAACGCTAGTGATAAATTATTATTAATTTATGCTACTCTTTTTTACTAGTAGAAGTGAAGAATCGTCGCCCAACCCCTAGAACCTTTTAAAAATCCATAATAAAACCGGATAATATTTGAATCCATTTAATATGCTTAAGTCCGTTTGCAATTTCCATTGTGTTAATAAATTAATAACTTTGCTAGATAAAACTAATTTAGTATGATAGAAAAGAAGGTAACTATACTAACAGATTTTGTACCCTATCTTAAAGAGGCAAAGATGAAAGGACATAACTTCTAAAAAAGAATCCAAATAAAAAATATTGATTTATTAGGTGGTTGCATGAATGAACGAACAAACAAAAGAATTTGCCTATTTTCCACTTCAAGATAGACAAATACATGTTTCGGAAGCTCTTTGGCTGAGGAATCAAGGAAAAATTGAAATGAATAGAGGAAATCCTGCTTTTTTTGACTTTAAGAATCCTTCTATTCGCAGTGGAGTGCATCCAGTTTCCGCTACCTCTAGTGGCAAAAAAATAAACAAACGCGCATTTTATCGATATTACAATTAGGTTAAGTAAATTCATTTGTATAATTAGGAACAAATACCTTCTATCAACAATCTTGAGTTAATCTCGCCTATTGTTTATTCCTACTCAATAATGGAGGGTGTAGAAATGTCTGTAGTCGACAAACAAAAAATTGTTTCAAGCGTCCCTCAAACGGGGTTTTTTGGACATCCTAAAGGTCTTTTTACTCTCTTTTTTACAGAGTTTTGGGAGCGCTTTTCCTATTACGGGATGAGGGCCATCCTTGTTTTTTATATGTACTATGAAGTATCCAAAGGCGGTCTAGGTCTTGATGAACAGACAGCTCTTGCCATCATGTCCATCTATGGTTCGCTCGTTTATATGTCAGGTGTTATCGGTGGTTGGCTAGCTGATCGAATATTCGGTACGTCCCAAGCTGTATTTTACGGTGGAATATTGATTATGTTTGGCCATATTGTATTGGCGATTCCGGGAAATATAACAATGTTCTTTGTTTCCATGATTCTGATCGTGATCGGGACCGGATTGCTCAAGCCGAATGTATCAGCAATGGTCGGTGATATTTATAGTGAAAAGGATGATCGCCGTGATGCTGGATTTAGTCTTTTTTACATGGGAATTAACTTAGGCGGTTTCTTGTCGCCATTAATTGTTGGTTCTGTTATGAACTATAGTTTTCACCTAGGATTTGGGTTTGCCGCAATCGGAATGTTGATTGGGCTTATCATCTTTCTGGTCACGAAAAAGAGAAGCTTGGGGCTGGCAGGCACATATGTCGCCAATCCTCTATCCCCAGCCGAGAAGCGAAAGGTCTATATGGTAATTGGCGGGGCTGTCGTTCTATTGGGGATTATGTTAGCGGTAACAATCCCGGCGGGTTTGCTTACGATTGAATCTTTTATCGCTCTTGTAGGTTTATTGGGATTCCTTATTCCAGCCATCTATTTTATTGTCATGTACCGCAGTCCGAAAACAACGGAAGTGGAGCGTTCCCGTGTTCTGGCCTTTATCCCGCTGTTCCTGGCTTCAGTCATGTTTTGGTCCATCCAAGAGCAAGGCTCAACCATTCTTGCCAACTTTGCGGATAAACGGACCCAATTGGAGATTGCGGGAATCCATCTTTCTCCCGCATGGTTTCAATCATTGAATCCGTTATTTATCATACTGTTAGCGCCTGTCTTTGCCTGGTTATGGGTGAAGCTGGGAAAACGCCAGCCTTCCATCCCCCAAAAATTTTCTTTGGGATTATTGTTCGCGGGTCTTTCCTTCCTTGTC
This sequence comes from Siminovitchia thermophila, assembly GCF_016909185.1. Lineage (GTDB taxonomy): Bacteria > Bacillota > Bacilli > Bacillales > Bacillaceae_C > Siminovitchia > Siminovitchia thermophila. Next base: position 117,909 of record NZ_JAFBFH010000013.1, read on the forward strand.
ATTTTATTGCCGGCTCATTTTGGCGGTGAACATTCTTTGGTCCATCCCATGTGGCTCGTACTCAGTTATTTGATCGTTGTCATTGGTGAATTATGCTTGTCGCCTGTTGGTTTATCTGCCACAACCAAGCTGGCGCCGGCTGCTTTTTCAGCCCAAACAATGAGTCTATGGTTTCTTTCCAATGCGGCCGCACAAGGGCTGAACGCCCAGATCGTAAAATTCTATCAACCCGAAACAGAAATGCTGTACTTTGGAGTCATTGGCGGAATGGCCATTCTATTAAGTATCATTCTGTTCATCGTTACTCCTTTGATTCAAAAGTATATGAAAGGCGTGCGTTAACATCGGTAAAAATTGCTTGCGCACACAACACGCGCACATCGGGTTGTGATGAAAAATGCTTTTTTTATACAGTTGAATCGCGGGCAGTTTGTCCTGTTTTAAAGGTAATCAATCAAAAATGAAAATGGGAGATCATATACTGTTCCGCTTTCGATCTTGAAACGTTGAGTTTTTCCGGACGCCCGCAATATACGTCTCTACAATCGAGATAAGCAGAGGTCCGTGACAATTCATGTCGATTATTTCCTTAGGGGGAGAATCGACATGTTTTGGTTGGTTTGAAAACAATATTGTATTAGAAAAACTACCATTCATTTAACAACATAACATACAGAGCCATATTGGCCAGTCAGTCTGTTCAGGCGGAACAAAAAGTGCAGATAACAAAAAACATCCCATTTTTGTTACCTGCCGCTTTTAACCATTATTGCTGTAAGGCCATATATTCATCTTTCATTTTTCTCTTCACAATTTTCGCCGCATTCACTTTCGTTTGAAGAATGGGGGAAATCTGGCGCTTATATTGCTTTTTCATAATCACATCCCGCAATTCACCCGCCGTTTCACAATCTCTTTGAAGCATATTTTCCACAACGCCCATTTGAATCGGATGATGCGAGTCACTGCCACAAACGACTGGAAGACCAATCTGATCGGCAAATGCCCGCACTTCCAATTGCATCTTGTCAACACCGAATTCGAACATATCTTTCCCGTTTAAATCAAAAGCGTGCAATCGTTTTAGCAACGCTGGATCATGATGGTGCAATGGCGTCGATTTCCGTAATGGATGTGCGCCAATCATCAAAAGATCATAGGATTCCCCCATGTCGAGCAGTGTTGGAAACGATATAAATGCATCCTTCTTCGTATGGTGCTCAAGATGATGGCGGATGTCTAACAAATCCGCTCTATGTCCGATAAATAAAATATGCCCAACTTCCTTTACATCGATTTCCATTCCTGTAAAGACTTTAAAACCATCGACATCAAAATAATGGCCTTTGTAGTCAAACTGGCGATCAAGCTGCTCATACAGATCGTAAAAGTGTTTCGTATTAAAATGCTCGGTCATCGCAAATGCTGTTAAGCCCGCGTCCTTCGCATTCAAGACCATCTCATAAAAAAATGAAAGATCAAAATCAACCCGTTTTGCTAATTTCACATGTGTATGAAAATCAATATTCAACAAAACCCGCCCTTTCTAATATTCCGCGCCAACTGGTAATGAAACTTCGAACATCTCCAATTTGCAGCCCGATTGATTCAACAGCCAAAAAAATAAAAGTCTTCTTTCAAAGAGGCATCCAATAACCGATGACATAAATGGAAAGTGTAATGCCAAACGTCAGTGCAATAAATTGCCCATCATACTTCGTCAATTTTAAATAATCCAGTTTTAATTTCTTCGCGATATTGTTTTCCAACGTGTAGCTAAACCCTCTTACCTCCAGTGCTTCCACTGTTGTCCTTGTGCGCTTCGCTGTATTAAGCATCATCGGATAAAATGCCAACACACTCATTTTGATGTAATAAAAAATATAACGCCTGTATAAAAAACCTGGCTTACATGGCAGCTTTCCCCGCAATCGAAATGAATGAATAATATTTTGATATTCTTCAATTAAAATCGGAAGCATGCGATAACCATAGGACACACCGAAGCTGAACTTTCCCGGCACTCCCAATTTCAAAAGAGCGTCACTGAACTTTTCAGGATCCATACTTGTCACAACAGCCATCGTCGCTAAAGAAACACAAGCAACCTTTAACGTAACCGGGATAATCGCAACAAGCGCCATAAAACTATTACCTAAAAATATTGCTGCAAACACTAAGTACGTAAATTGTGAAATAATCCCGACGATTAATAAAAAGATAAGCAGCGGACTTACTCTTGATACGTAAGCAAGAGCTACTGTGAAAAGAGTAAAGCCGATTAAAATGGTGAGATTATGTGTCAGCCAAGGAATGATAGAAAAGACAAGCATCCATATGATTAACACACGCGGATCGAGCTTCGCAAGTGGTGTTTGCTCATTGCCGTAAGCCGTTCGCATCAGCTCAATTTTAATGTTTTCAATCGTGGCCTTATTAAAAAGCTTCTGAAATGCGTTCACTTACAATCTCCTCCAACTGAAAGCGGCCGAGAAAGCCATCAATCGTCAACTCAACCGGGTTTAACTTTAAACAATGGCATAACGTGACAATTTGTGGTTCGACTAAGGATGCCGTCCGTAACAGTGCTTCATCAGAAAATAAGTCAAACGGTGTCGTATCCGCGATAACGCGCCCTTTATTCAGTACGATTACCCGTGACGCCCATTCCGCCACTAATTGCATATCATGCGTTGCGACGATCGTTGCCTGGACTTGTTCGTCTAACTGATGGAGCATCGCAATCATTTCTTTTTTCGTCGCAATATCAAGACTCGCTGTCGGTTCATCCAGTAACACAATTTCTGGCAACATCGCCAGCCCGATTGCCAAGGAAGCGCGGCGTTGTTGTCCACCGCTTAATAAACGGCCATCCCGGCTTTTAATGTACTGTAAATAAAATTGCTGCATCACCTTATCCAAAATAGTTTCAAGCTCTGCCCGCTTCCGTGCCCTCAAGTAAAACGACACATCCTTCTCGATGTCGTCTTCAATAAACATTTCCTCAGGATTTTGGTAAATATAAGCAACTTTTTCCGCAAGTTTTTCAGGCGATACACGTGCCGTTGATTCACCGTTGACGAACAGGTCTCCTTCCAACGGTTTCATCAAGCCCGAGATGAGCTTCAGAATGGTCGACTTTCCTGCCCCATTACTGCCAACCAAAGCAATGCGTTCACCAGAACGAATCGTTAAATCCAGTTCCTTAATGACGGGCACTCGTTTTCTTGATAAAGTCTTATACCCGTAATGAACGTTTTGAAATTCAATCATCGGCTCCCCATTTTTTGTAAGAGCGATAGGTCGCGGTTGTGTTGTACGTTGCTTGCATTCGTTGAAAAACAGTGCCGCTTCTTCGACCGTCACAGGCAAAAGTCCCTCCTCATCCCGTTTTGAATTCGCCGCGGCAATGGTCACTTGTGGCGGATATATTTGCATAGCCATTAACTCATCGACACTGTTTAACGCCTCCCGCACCGGCTTTTTCCATCTCACCGCCCCATTTTCCAGCAAAATGACTTCTTTGCAGTAGTTCGCTATGAATTCAGTGTGATGTTCAATAACCAAAATGGTCATTTTATATTGTTCATGGAGCATTTTGAGTTTTTCATATAACTCAACCGCATGTCAGACTGTCTAACAAATGTTCAATTTTCAGCACTCAAACGTACTTTTTTGCTTGCAAAACTTCTAATATTGAAATTAACAAAGAGTTTCGGTGTGGTTAAGCTACTAATAGCT